>DATALD010000125.1:0-38736 GCA_036261255.1 Bacteroidales bacterium | reverse complement strand
TATAGTCTTGTCCGTTTAGCCTTTTTAAAAACGGAAGCGTTGGATACGATCTAGTTTTTTTTAACCCACCTTCGATTAAGGAATCAACAATCCATCTGGATTTATTGTGGATATAGATTATTGGACTTGCACCCTGTTCTTTAAGGAAAGATTTCTTTATACCAAGGCCATAATTCCCAAACCAATTGAGATGTGATTTTATCATACCAAGCGGGATATCACAAAAACACTTTGCAGCTACAGTATAATACCATGATCGATTTGGAATAGGTATCCGTTCGCAGATATATCTTGGATAAATTCCTCTCTCTAACATTGATATTAAATACTCAAGTTTAGGTGTAAAGGTAAATAGAGAATCAGAGCTTAAGTTCTCAGATAATCTAGGTTTGGGTGGATTTGTGCGTTCCATTAACACCTAATTATTCTGGCATAGGAGTACAATTGATGAATTTGTATTTCTTTTCATCCCAATCCTCTTCTCTACTGGCTCTCAATCTTTTGTACTGATTTTTTACATCACCCTTGATATCTGGGGAGATTCCTTTTACCCAAAAAGAGAACTGTTCATATTCTCCTCCATAGCCGACTTCAGCTTGGTAGTACTGTTTTTTTGGTTCTGACATTTGAATGTAGATTAGGTTAATAACTATATTCGATTCCTTGCAGCCGATATACTGCGTTTCAAGATAACGGAGAGAAATTTAAAATTAATCGCGACAACTTCCAAAGGAATTATTAAGAACTTACTTAGTTGATTTAATCAATTTGTTGAACTTTATGATTGCGTCCACATCTTTTGGGTAATTCTTGGTGAGATATTTCAAACCTCTTCTCTACTAAGGAATTTTCTTGGGGCTGGAGGGGAGTCCATTTAAATTTAAACGGAAGTATGAGTCTGTCTACATGATCAAAAAATACCCCATTTTTCTAAAACCTGGCGTAAACCTGGCGTAAAAAAAAAGACACTTTTTGTAAGTGTCTGATTTTCATTGTGGGCCCAGCTGGGATCGAACCAGCGACCCCCTGATTATGAGTCAGGTGCTGCTAACCATCTGAGCTATGGGCCCTTTCATCCTCCGTAGCCTTTGGCGAAGGAGGATTTTCGGACTGCAATATTAGCTATTATCGGCAAATTATGCAAATAGTTGCTCAAAAGAAAATTTGATCATTCTAAGTATCCATCCCCTTCCCAAAATGCCCTGAGCCCTGCGCAATCTGTCCTTTGCTCCCTGCTCCCTGACCTCTGCTCTGCGCCTCACCTTCGCTGAAGCTATGGTGAGCAAAGTCTGCGCCATTACTCCTCAAAAAACACCACCTTCCCCGTCTCCACATTGTACATCGCCCCTGTAATTATTATATCCCCATTCCTTTCAAGCAACCTGAGAATTGAACTTTTTTCTCTCACCTGTCCCAATGTGCGATGAACATTCCTGATGCTTACCTTTTCAACAAAAGCCATATTCGCTCCGTTCCTGCAATCAGTAACTGAAGTCTCATCTTTAATAGCCGGCTTAATTTTGTCAAGGAGTGTTGTCAGATGACCAACTTCTATCTTGTTGCATGCACTGATTATTGCACCGCAATTGGTGTGACCAAGCACCACAATGATCTTTGTCTTAACAATATTGCAGGCATATTCCATACTTCCCAGGATATCATCGTTCAGAATGTTTCCGGCTATCCTTATGCTGAATATATCCCCTAATCCCTGGTCGAAGATTAGCTCTGCCGATGTCCTTGAATCAATACAACTCAGTATTGTTGCAAATGGGAACTGCCCTTCTGATGTTGAATTTACCTGCTGAAGATAATCCCTGTGCAGCCTCAGGTTCTGAACGAATCTCTCATTCCCTTCCTTCAGGTATTCAAGAGCCATGCCTGGTGTAATCTTATCCTGGCTTTCTTTGGTATGGGTCCACATTATCAGCTTGGTTTTGTTTAAGAGTGGATAGTATATGTTCAGTCCCTCTATGCAGATCATCAAAAATCAGGACATCACCATTCAGTTCATCTTTGTGTTTTGTGCCATGACCGGTAAGAACATACAGCGGATTAATACCGGCATTAACACCACATTCAACATCGGAAGGATGGTCTCCTATAATGAAAGAATTTGTGAGATCAACATTATGCTGCTTCGAAGCTTCTAAAACAAAATACGGCGAAGGTTTCTTGCAATGACAATTATCTTCAGTCTTGTGAGGACAATAATATAATCCTGTAATAGTAATTCCCTGTGATTGTAAATAATCAAGAATATAGGTGTTCACTTCCCTGACTTCATCCTCTGTAACAATCCCTTTTGCTATTCCCGACTGGTTAGTAATAATAAAGAGAAGATGATCCCTTGAAAGCTTCTTAAGCGATTCTATTGTATATGGATAGAAGACTACATCGGACAGACGTTTAACATGTCCAACATCTTCAATAATAGTTCCATCCCTGTCAAGGAAAACTGCCGCGCTTTTTTTCATTCCCGCTGCAAAAATAATCAAATTACAATGAGTGCGATCAAATGATAGTCTTTATCATCTGAGTCTTCAAATCGGGTTGTTCAACATCCTGATCTTCTTCAGTTTTTTTCTTTCGCGTCTGAGCTTCCTTTCATAAATTACCAGATACATCACGGGTATCATTACAAGTGTAAGGAACGTTGCGAAACTAAGACCGAAGATAATCGTCCAGGATAAAGGACCGAAGAACATCACATTTTCTCCGCCGAAGTAGATATTCGGATCAAAATCCGACAGAAGTGTTCCGAAATCAATGTTCATACCTATTGCCAGAGGGATAAGACCAAGTATTGTTGCCATTGCTGTCAGAATAACAGGGGTTATACGTGTCTTCCCGGCCTGGATTATCGCCTGTCTCGTCTTCATACCTCCTTCTTTCAGTACATCTGTAAATTCAACAAGGAGTATCCCGTTTCGTACAACAATACCAGCCAGAGCAACAATCCCCATTCCTGTCATGAGTATTGAGAATGTCATACCGAATATCATGTACCCGAGAAGTACACCGATAAGGCTGAAAAATATTTCAGAGATTATTATTGTTGTTTTTGATAATGAATTAAACTGAGTGATTAGGATGAACATTACAAGGAATATTGAGATAAGCATTGCCTTCGAAAGAAAGGTTACTGATTCCTGCTGTTCTTCCTGTTCTCCGGTAAGGCTTATATCAACACCTGCTGTATTTCCAAACTCCGGAAGGAGTTTTCTCAGTTGAGCGTTTATTGCATTTGCATTATATCCATCTAGAACGTTAGATGATAATGTTATAACCCTTTTGAGGTCGAGCCTGTTAATCTGCCCGTAACTGTTTATATAATCAATATCAGCCACCGACGATAAAGGTATCTTACGCAGAATACCTGTTGCCTGGTCGAAATAAGTAATTGTAAGATTCATCAATTGTTCGATATCATCACGCTGGTCATCGTCAAATCGGAGCATTATCGGGTATTGCTCTTCTCCTTCACGGTATTTTGCAACTTCTTTGCCCAATTGTCCTGTTCTGATTGCATCTCCAACAACGGCAGCTGTTATACCTTCACGGTTTGCTCTTTCCCGGTCGAGGTTAACAAGAAGTTCCGGCTTTGTTGTTTCGAAATCTGATTTAAGCTCCTCAATTCCTTCAACCTGTACAGAATCAACATACCTCTTGAACCGGGTGCTTGTCTGTACAAGCTCTGCAAGATCATCACCAGTAAATTCAATGTTGACAGGTTTACCGACAGGCGGGCCATTTGAAATTTTCGCAACAACTATCTCAGCGCCGGGAATATCTCTGACTACCTCACGGATATGATTAAGATATTCATTCGTGTTTTTACCATTCCTGTATTTGAATTGTACGAAGTTGATGGCAATCTTCGCCAGGTGGGATGATTTGGATGAATTATCAAAATCGTTGTCCGATGCCAGGTATGCCACATTTGTAACAACAGATTCTACCATGGGATCGTTTTCTCCTATCTCCCTCATTATTCTTTTTTCAACAAGCCGGGTTACTGAATCAGTTACTGCAATGTCTGTTCCAACAGGCATTTTAATATAGGTGTTAATAGTATTTGGTTCATCATCAGGGAAGAACACAACAGGAGGCCCTGCAATGTTCCACAAGACAATTGTAATAAAGAACATGGCTATTGTCCCCCAGAGCAGCCGGCCTGGTCTTTTACCGGCGAGCGCCCAGTTAAGAAGCCTTTCATACCCACTCATCATCGAAGGTATCCGCTTTGTCTGAAACCTCCTGAAAACTTTGTATCCCCACAGGTTGTGCAATAGGTATGAAAGCGCAACAAAGGCTATCAGGTTAGCTATTGCAAATACCTGCATAAGGTAAAATGGCAATGCAATAAGTACTATTATTCCTGTCCTTCTGAATACTTGCCGTCGTGAAAGTGGCCTGTCATCGTCGTCATGTTTCATAAAATCTATTGCAAAAACCGGGTTCACAATATATGCGACAATGAGAGATGCAAACAGTGTAACAATGAGTGTAACAGGTATGAAAACCATGAATTTGCCAACGACCCCCGGCCAGAAAGCCAGTGGAACAAAAGGTGCAAGTGTTGTAAGAGTACCTGAGAAGATAGGGACAAATACCTCTCCTGCAGCATACTTTGCCGATTGTTCAATTGGCATCTTTGTAGTGCGGTGAATACGATGGGTGTTTTCAATAACAACTATCGCATCGTCAACAACGATACCAAGGGCAAAGATGAATGAAAACATAACAAGCATGTTCATCGTGAACCCGATGACTGGCAGAAATATATACGCAATTGCAATCGACAAAGGAATTGATAAAGCCACAAACAATGCATTCACAAGACCCATGAAAAACATCAGGACAATTGTTACAAATATGAATCCAAGGATTATGGTATTGTTTAGTTCCCTGATAGTATCACGGGTATAATGCGACTGGTCACCTGTAATCTCAATTTTCAAGTTGGGTGGAAGGCTTGTTGCTTTCATCTCATCGAGGAGTGTCTCAATCTTATCAGAAGCGGACAGAAGATTCTCACCGCTTTTCTTTATTACATTAAGCGTAATTACATTCTGTCCGTCGAAGCGAGCAAAGTTTTCAGGCTCTTTGTACCCATCGCGAATGTCAGCTATATCCATAAGTTTAACTATAGCTCCGCTCCCGCTTGTCATAATTATATTCCTTACCTCATCAACATCCCTTACTTCACCAAGTACATTTATCGACCTGCTCATACCCTGGAGGTCAATATTACCCCCTGATACAGTCATATTGTTGAGACTAATTGCCTGTTCAACATCACGAAAAGTAAGGCCGGCAACCCTCATTTTATACATATCGAGATTTACCTGTATCTCCCTGTCGAGAGCGCCTCCTATTTCAACCCGCGTTATTTCGGTAAGCGCCTCAAGCTTGTCCTGCATCTCGTCAGCATAATATTTCAACCTGTCAAGCGGGATCTCTCCTGAAAGATTTATGTATTGAATCGGTATCTCTGAAAGGTCTATCTCCTGTACATCAGGCTCTTCAAATAGAGGATCGTTAGGAAGATCCCTTTTTGTTTTATCAACAGCATCGCTTACCTGTTGTTTCGCATCGCGTATTTCAATGCCGGTATTGAACTCAACAATTATTGATGCAAAATCCTGAACCGATCTTGAAGTAATCGTCCTTACACCTGTTATTGATTTCAGGTTCTTCTCAAGAGGCCGTGTGACAAGATTTTCCATATCTGATGGCGATGTGCCCGGGTAAATCGAATTCACAACTACCATGGGTATCACAATTTCCGGGAATTGTTCTTTCGGTATTGTATAATAACTAAGTACTCCGAATAAAGAGATCATAAAAATCAGGACGTATATGCTTATCTTATTGTCAATTGCCCAGCTTGTGGCAAAAAACTCCTTACGTTTCTTTTCCATACTACTCAGATTTATTACCTGTCTGCAAGGCTGGCTGTAGAATCATCGTACCTCACATACTCACCTTCTATCAACTCTCTGAATCCGGTTGTAATTACCTTTGCCGAAGGTTCAAGACCTTCTGTTATTTCAGCTATACCATTATAAGTCTTGCCTATTGTTACTGGTTGCCTGAATGCCCCCTGGTATTTATCTTTTTCTTTAGCTACAAAAACATACGATCCGCTTAGGTCTTTCATTATGACATTCATCGGTACGGTGATCGAATTACCTGCGTGATAATCGTTAATATGAACAACAGCAACCATGTTCGCCTTCATGCCCTGCAACCTGTTGTCAATATTTGTCTCAATCTCAAATGTCCGGTTTACCGGATCAATATAACTACTTACAAAATCAATTTGCGATTCAAGGCTTTTATCAAGATCAGGGAAATGCACAACAACCTTATCGCCTTTTTTCACAACTGCTGAATATGATTCTGATACGTCAGCATTTATTGTGAGCTCCCTGAATGCAACAACCCTGAATGCTGCCGCCCTGGGATCAGGTGATACTACTGAACCATCTTTAATATTGCTTTCCTCAACAGTTCCTGAAACTGGGGATTTTATCTTATGCTTATCGATCTGTTGTTCAAGTGCTGATATCTGTTGTTCAAGTGATTCCTTATTTGTCTGTGTTTGAAGAAACTGAACTTCACTACCGATTTTCTGATCCCATAACCTTTTCTGCTTTTCATACATATCAGAGGCAAACCTGTATTGTGTTTTAAGGTTCTCGAGTTGAAGCCTGTATTGTTCATCATCAATCTGTGCCAGTACCTGTCCTTTGCTGACTTTTTGTCCAACATCAGCATATTTGGCCACTATAGTACCTGGAACATCGGCATAAACAGCAACATTCTGATCACCATCGAGTCGTCCTTGTACCTTAATGTAATGATTGAATTCTTCAGGTTCAACTTCTTTTATACCTACAAGCTTGAATTTGGCAGGATCAAGTGAGTCCTTCTGAACAGTAATTTCACCTTCAAGTTCTTTGATCTTGTCAACAAGCGTTGCCTGTTTCTTTTTCAGTTTTTCAAGCTGGGCAGTTTTGTTTTCAGAGCATTCTGTGAAAATTCCGAAAACAAGCAATACTGCAAAAAAATATATAATAGTCCTCATATGATTTTAGTTTACTTATTGATCCTTAGTATCCTGTCTAGTTCCGCTTTCGACCTTAATAACGAAAGCAATGAGTTATAATAGTTTGATTCCGCTGTAAGAAATTGATTATGTATCTGTGTGAGTTCAAAGCTTGAGGAAACACCTTCACGATACTTTATCAGGGTTCTGTCGTACACTTTTTGACTCAGATCCATGCTCTCACGGTTTATAGTGAAAGTGTTATAAGCAGACTGGTAATTATTCTGTGCTGTTTCATACGCCATTGTCAGGCCCTGTTCGGTATCTTTCCTTGTGAGCCTGATCTTCTCAAGATCATATTTAGCCTGTTTAACCCTTGATGATCGCATGCCACCGGAATATATTGGAAGGTTTAAATTTGCACCTATTACATCTTTTACTGCAAAATTGAATGTAGGCTGGTTTGTTTGTTCTTCGTGTCTGTAAAACGCTGATATCGTTGGAAGGAATTTTGACTTTTCAAGTTTAAGCACCTGGTTATTTATCTTTTCCTGGATTTCAACCATTTGAAAATCAATACTCCCCTGCAAATCAAATTCATTTTCTTTCAGATACATCAGGTTTCCTTCATCAATTATGCCATTGAGACTATCGGTTAATACAACATCCTTTTCAAAATCAATACCAAGCAGGTATTTAAATTGCTTACTTGCAACGGCTGTCTGTGCCTCCATTGAAGCAATCATAGCCCTGATGTTTGACCTGTTTATTACGACCTGGTCAACTTCGGTCTCCTCATTAAGGCCTTGCTTATTCAACCCCGAGAGCTCTTCATACATCTTGTTCAATGTTTCTTCGGTCTCTTTCAAGAGCCTTATATTTTCCTGCAAAACAAGGATCAGGTAATATGAAATTTCAACATCTTCTTTAACCTGCTCCTCTGTTTTTTCGATGTTTTTCTCGGACATATTCCGTGCAATCTTTGCAGTTTTAAGCGCTACTAAATACTGACCATTAAAAACCAGCTGTGACAATGTAATGTCTATCACTGTGTTATCCTTCACACCAAGTGGTATTGCCGGCCCCTCGCTAAATGCATCCCTGATATCGTCACCTGTTACAGGCCCTGACGGCAAAAGATCGGGATCGAAATTTGGTCCGAAACTTAACTCAGGGATCTTGAACTGGTGCAAATAGTTTGCATCAACACTTAACTGAGGCAAGCCTGTTGAAAGGTTTTCCTTGATCTTCTGATTTGCTATGTTAAGATCAATTCTTGATGATTGAATAGTTCTGTTGTTTTCAAGTGCAAAGTCTCTTGCATCTTTTATTGTCAATTTTAAGGCTTGTTCATTCTGGCTATAACCGGAAATGTTTAATAAAACAGCCATTATTGTTACAAGGGAAAACCGTTTATACAGACTCATACTCAACTAGAATTATATCGCAGATTCATGTCCAGACTTCCCTGGCATCTCTGATGAATAATATTACTTCCAACAAAAAGGAAAAAGAAAAGTTTTCAAACAGGAACAAAATTTAGGAATCTGATAATTTGAAACTGCGCTGAACTAATTCTTTAAGAAAAGGTTATACACTAATTAGCGAAGTAATAATGCCAAACTAAAATTTTAGGATATGTTAACTGAAACTAAAGTAAGGATATCGAAGGAGGACGAGAAAGCTTTGCTCGATACATTGAAGGAACGTTTTGAAAAAAACAGGTATAAGCACAAGGGTATTGACTGGGAAGTGATACAATCAAGACTTGAAATGAATCCTGAAAAAATATCATCATTGTACATGATGGAACAAACCGGTGGAGAACCCGATGTTATCGGCTTTCATAGCAGATCAGGTAAGTATATATTCTGTGACTGCTCACCCGAGACACCCGAAGGTCGTCGAAATACTTGCTACGATAATGAGGGTGAACAGGAAAGGATTAAAAAAGGCATAAATCCTTCGGGTAATGCAGTTGATATGGCAACAGATATGGGTATTGAGCTCATGGATGAAGAGCAATATCGTGAGTTGCAGGGACTCGGGGATTTCGATAAAAGAACTTCGAGCTGGCTTAAAACCCCTCCGGCAATCAGGGAACTTGGAGGCGCGATCTTTGCTGATTTAAGATATGGTAAGGTTTTTATTTACCATAACGGCGCCCAGTCATTCTACAGCACGCGAGGATTCCGCGGCCTGCTAAGGGTTTGATTTATAAATTAAATCCAGCATTATCTTTTTGTAATGGTGCAATAAGATATTCTATTGTTATATCTTAGACAGATATTTGATACATTTGTGCAACTTATTGAATACTTATGGCACATATATTTAACGACATATCAAGGACATTCAATGAATATCTGCTCATCCCGGGCCTTACAACAAAGCAATGCACTCCAGACCGGATAAACCTTAGGACCCCACTTGTTAAGTTTGCAAAAGGCAATGCGCCGGAGATTACTTTAAATGTTCCCTTTGTCTCAGCTATCATGCAGTCAGTATCTGACTCAAAGATGGCTATAGCCCTTGCTCGTAATGGAGGTCTGTCATTCATTTTCGGTTCGCAGTCGGCAGAGAGCCAGGCAGAAATGATAAGGAAAGTAAAGAAATTTAAAGCCGGCTTCGTTGTAAGCGATGCTAACCTTACCCCTGAACATACTTTGCAGGATGTTCTCAGTTTAAAAGAAGCAACCGGTTTCTCAACAGTTGCAATTACACACGATGGCACGTCAACTGGTAAACTGTTGGGCATGGTAACAAGCAGGGACTACAGACCCGGGCGCGATAAGCAGGATAAGAAAGTCAAAGAGTTCATGACTCCTTTCTCAAGGCTTGTTACAGGGGATTATGGAATAAGTCTTGATGAAGCCAATGATATAATCTGGGATAATAAAATCAACACACTTCCTATAATTGACAAAAATCAATATATGAAGTATTTCGTATTCAGGAAGGATTATGAAAATCACAAAAACAATCCTGACGAACTTGTTGATACCCATAAAAGATTGTTGGTAGGAGCCGGTATCAATACCAGAGACTACGCAAAAAGGATCCCAATGCTTGTAGAAGCCGGAGTTGATGTTCTGTGTATCGACTCATCAGATGGATTTTCAGAATGGCAAAGCGATACAATTAGATTTGTAAGAGATAATTACGGCGCCAAAGTGAAAATTGGTGCAGGGAATATAGTTGATAGGGATGGTTTCAATTATCTCGCTGATGCAGGCGCTGATTTCATTAAAGTAGGTATTGGCGGTGGTTCAATCTGTATTACCAGGGAACAAAAAGGAATAGGCCGTGGACAAGCAACGGCCCTCATAGAAGTTTCAAAGGCCAGGGATGAATATTTTGAGCAGAAAGGCCAGTATATACCAATCTGCTCCGATGGAGGTATTGTACAGGATTATCACATGGTGCTTGCTCTTGCTATGGGAGCCGACTTCCTTATGATGGGAAGGTATTTCGCAAGATTCGATGAGAGTCCCACAAGAAAACTCCTTATTGCTGGTAACTATGTAAAAGAGTACTGGGGAGAAGGTTCAAACCGTGCAAGGAACTGGCAGAGATACGATATGGGCGACAGCCCGGCTCTAAAATTTGAAGAAGGTGTCGACAGCTATGTTCCTTATGCCGGCAAACTAAAAGATAACCTTGAAGTTACACTGGGAAAGATAAAATCAACAATGTGCAGCTGTGGAGCGCTTACAATTCCCGAACTCAAAAAATTGTCCAAGATAACAATGGTCTCTTCAACAAGTATAATTGAAGGTGGAGCCCATGACGTTATCCTTAAGGAAACCAAGCTTGACGATTGATACCTGATTTAGTA
This sequence comes from Bacteroidales bacterium, assembly GCA_036261255.1. Taxonomy (GTDB): domain Bacteria; phylum Bacteroidota; class Bacteroidia; order Bacteroidales; family VadinHA17; genus LD21. The sequence goes on along the minus strand of DATALD010000125.1, from coordinate 27,841 downwards.
ATTCATTAAAAGACATAAAAAATCTCCATTCCATGATTCCGGAATGGAGATTTTGATTATTTAGCTTTTCTTAATTTTCCTTGTTCTGTTCTGCCTTAATGACATTTTTAACAGCCTGCTCACCCATTCTCTCTTTAAGCTGAGTTAAATACAAACTTCTTGGGGCAACATGCATATCCATTGATTCAATGTGGCCTTTTGGCTTGCTTAGATCCTGCAGAGGAGCATTGAATATTACAGCATTAATACCAATATGACCAAAAGAATAGTTCTGAGCTGTTGGGGGTCTTTGAACAAGGAAGTCACCTTCACAGTTCCAGAAAACAATATTTGCTCCACCCCAGCCTATCATATAGTCCCAGAAGCGAGCTGTCAATGGCGCTTTGATATTATCATAAAGGACACCATTCACCCATTTATTATGTGGTTCACTTGTTGAATATGGATTAACAGCAACGCAATCCAGAAATACGTTTCCGCTCGATTCTGAATTCTGAAGAACAAAAGAATGTCTTCCCTTGTGTGAGAAACATCTCTGAACAAGTGTGAGCTGCCCATTAATATGGTAGATAAAACGTCTTGCTCCTCTCCTTTGAGAAACAGGTTCTTTCGATTCACAATCCTGTATTGTTATCCATTTTGTTCCTGCATTACACTGCACAGCGCTGTATACAAAATGGAGAGCGGTAATATTTCTTACCCACACGTTTTTCGCATTTGAAATATTTACAAATGTACTGACATGGTTCTCGTCCGAGAAATACTCCTCACCTTCATAAGTCAGGTTATCAGGACGATCCATATTACCGTATGCAACTGTCCTGACTGTTGGATTATACTCTGAAATACCTCTAAGGTTTTCTACTCCTGACTGTTCAATTCTTTCATCGATAATTTTTACAACATTTCCACCGCCCCAGCGTTCATCAACTGCCGTAAAGATTGGGGCATCGATGATGATTGTGTTGCCTTTCACTTCTTTAATAACCCTGTCATAAGTTATTGTAAAAGGAGCCCAGCGGTTTCTTCCTACACTCGCACTGTCCTGGCCAATTTCTTTAATCCATTCTTTGTTCCCGATTCTGCGAACAAGAATCTTATCTCCGGCCTTAAAAGCTTTTGCTGATACAACATTTAGTGAAGTTGCTCCAACAGGCACATATTTATCTGTAATTGCCTGTTTGGTTTCTTCCTGCACAGTTATACCGGTTCCACCACTAATATTTACCATTCCTCCCCGCCCGAAAGCCTGCCTGTCTTTTGTTAATTTGCCGATGAGAACAGTACCAATATCGCTCATGCCTTCACCCCTGAGAACAACACCTGATGCTTTGATGCTGATTGCCTTATGAAGTTCATAAGTTCCTATTTTCAACTGGACAGCGCCCCTGAAACCTGAGGCATCCAATGGGAGTGCAGAAACGCTATCAATAGCGGCCTGTATTGATGCTGAATTATCGCCAAGCACCGGCCATATTGTAATTTTTGTTACCACATGAGGGATTGGAACACCACCTCCCTTATAGCCTGCATTTGAAAAATCAGGTATTGAGTTACCAAGGCTATCCTTCACGTAAACAAGCCTCCCGTCGGCGCCGGGATAAACAAGAGATGTTGACGGCGCAAGGTCCTTTGAAAAGTCTTGAGAGTTGAGGCCCTGGCTTACAGCAAGTAATAGCAGAAGCGATGATAATAAAATTTTTTTCATGGTTAATCAGGTTAAATCATAACGATAAAGGTATAAGTTAAATGGATAACAAAGCAGTATATTGAAATAACTGATTGTTAAAGAAACTTAATGCCTTGGTTAGCAAGACTACATTAACGTACCCTCAACCTTATAATTCCTCATTGGTGGAGTACCAGTGATTGCAAATTCAACAAGTACCTTATTGTCATTTTCGTTGAAATGCATTATTATTTTCTCCCACTGCACATTTTCAATATATCCCAATGTCAGCTCAAGTGTTTTATCGTCTGTCCAGGTATAAGCACATGCAAGCTTAAAGGGAGGCAAACCTTGCTGATTATTTCTGGCATAAGAGAAAATTGAAGGCCCTGGTTTGGGGGTCGTACTAAAGCTCCAATTGCCGGTTGCAAATGAAAAGTTATAATCAACCGTGTCGGTTTTAAAAACCACATCACAATTCTTATCATTAAATTGAATTGAGAGTCCCTTGTATTTCCGGCTATTCTCTGCAAGAGATATTTCCTTGCCGGAGATTTTTGAAATCATCTCATTGTTGCTGACTTCAGGCGGTACCGGCAATACAAGTGAAGACAATTTTGCCTTCAGCTCTGATGAAGCAACTTCATCAACGGGAAGGGCTTCGTCCTTAATTCCGGGATATAAATAATCCCAGATCATCCCGATCTCCCCCCACATATCTGTTGAATTTGCAGTTAAAACAACAACAACATCTTTCTCAGGCATAACAACAACAAACTGTCCTGACGCTCCATTAGCCTGGTAAGAATTATGTTTTGCCCTCCAGAACTGGTAGCAATATCCCTGTGATGAATCGTTAAGTGAATCTCTCTTTTCCTGTGTTATATCAGGTAATTGCTGCATCTTCACAGAAGTAGCCTCGTCTACCCAACCTTTAGGCAACAGTTGTTTGCCATTCCATTTCCCTTTCTGAAGATATAATTGCCCGAACTTTGCAAGATCTTCAGTTTTAAGCCTTAAGCCCCAGCCTCCTGTGCTAATACCCTCCGGATCAGACTCCCAATCAGCTCCTTCAATGCCAAGAGGTTCAAATAACCTTGGAGTAAGATATTCGAGAACAGGTTGTCCCGTTACTTTAGTTACAATAGCTGACAGCATATAACTTGCAGAAGAGTTATACATGTATCTGGTTCCTGGCTTGATCACTACAGGCTGTGCCATAAAAGTTTTAACCCAGGGATCGTTTTTAGTTGTCATAACTGACGAAGGTTCGCGCGCTAAACCTACCGCCATGCTCAGGAGGTTTTTTATCTTAAGTTCTGAAAGATTTTCACTTACAGTGTCAGGAAGGTATTCAGGAAAAAATGAAACAAGCTTATCATCGACACTTAGCTTATTATCACCGGCTGCCAGGCCTATTGCTGTGCCTGTAAAACTTTTACTTAAAGAGTTGAGAGTATGTTTAAGATCAGGTCTGTACGGATTCCACCACCCTTCGGCAATCACCTTGCCATGGCGAAGGAACATAAAACTATGTAGTTCGTGACGGCCCGATGCAGCTACAGAATCGAGAAACGTAACAATGTTCTTCGACGAAACACCTTCAGCTTCAGGGATGCTTCTTGGGAGTGTTGTACTTTCCTGCTTCTTAGTGCATGAAACAAGCAAAAGGCAGGCGCCTATGAGGCTTACGAATAAGGTATTAGTAATTCTTTTCATATATCAGGCAATTAATGTCAAACTTGTCGCAATCAGCCTGATAAAATTAATGAAATATTGATACAGAAATATTATTAAGTATAAGTGCATTCTCAAAACTGCAATCCGAGTGGTTCCTTATCCAATACAGGCATCCATTGTTCTATTATTTTTTTGTATGCTTTACCGGCAGGCCTTATCTTTCTGTCAAGGTCAAAAAGTCCAAGTGAGTTTACTTTTCCATTGTCTTCTCTTAGTGCCGTATCCCAGTCAACCTGATCAATAAGGCTGAACCATGTAAAACCAAGCAGGGGAACGCCGTCACGCCTAAGCTGGTATGCATTGATCCATTGTTTTTTAAGCCAGTCAACTGAAAGTGGTTCGGCCAGGTTTGTTTCAGTATGCATAACCGGAAGGTTGTATCTTAAAAAATACTGATGTGTAATGACATGATATCCAAATATTTCACCAGATGCTATCGTAGATCCATCAGATCTTACAAGATGTTCGTTAGTGATGTAATAGTCATTCCCCATAATGCACCTGATTTTACTGGCATTATTCATAAACCATTTATACTCATCCTTGCTCATACCATTGCTCAGCAGGTACTCATACATTGGAACGCTGATAGGTGATCCATATACAAGATCGAGTGATAGGAACCTCTTCTCATTCAGGATGGAGGCAAGATGCTGACATGAAGGATCTTCAGCATGAAAGTACTCCGCAGACTCACTTTGTATAAAGACCGCATTAGGCTGTACTCTAAGGATTCCCTGCATTGCCATTATATTTGCTTTGCAAAGATTTTTTAATGCGATAACAAAATATTTATCATCTGAAAGCCTTTCATTCCACCAACCATACTGAGCAGAAAACATAGCAGTTATAAATATTTCATTTATTGGTGTGTACAACCTGCACCATGGGAATCTTTTTGCAAAAGCAATCGAATATTCCTTGAAAAGCTCCGGAAAATCAGGATTCTGGAAGTTTCCTATCCAATCGGGTACACCAAAGTGACACAGATCTACAATTGGTGTAATATCCATCTCCCTCATGGTTTCGAAAGTTTCATCGGCAAAACACCAATTATATCTTCCCGGAGCTATATGTGAGGCATAGTAAGGCGGTCCGTATCTAAGAAATTTGATTCCCAGTTCCTTTGTAAGTTCGAAATCTGTCCGCCAATATTTATAATGCATAGACTTCTCCATTTCATCAACTCTCTTGATCTTGCCTCCGGGCAGTTCAATTGTGGGATAACTGTTTTCTATTCCTGTGGCAAACATGAACTTCTTCATCATCAGGCTTCAATATTTAATGGTGATTTTTCAATAACCTTTGAAAGTGGATTTTTGTTGAATTCAAAAAGGAAATTTTCAAGTGATGATTCCAGTGACGGGAGTATAATACCTGAAGAGCTTTTCAAAACTGAATAAGAGGGCCTTGCAGCCGGATAACTTAATTTCACTGCAGGTACCGGGAAAACAATTTTTTCATCAAGGTTAGCCATTCCCAGCGCTGCTTTTGCAAGATCATAATATGATATTTCGTACTCACCCGATAAATGCCAGATGCCGGATTCTCCGTCAATAAGCAGATCTAAAACTGTATTCACCAGGTGTGGAATATAAGAAGGTGATATAATTATATCAGATGGCAGGTAATAATTGGTTCCATATACAATTGCTGAATGCAGGATTTTTGCGAGACTATCATTCTCGTTCCAGGGATTAAAGAAATAGCTGCTCCTTATCACCAACGCTTTATTGTTGAGCTTTAAAACTTTTTCTTCTGCGAGTTTTTTAGATAGCCCGTACAAATTAAGCGGACTTGTCAGATCTTTTACGTTATATGGACTTTTCTTTTTCCCGTTGAAAACCTGGTCGGTTGAAAATGTCACAAGCTTTATTCCAAATGAATTTGATAACTCAGCTAATATACCTGCACCAACTGTATTTTCTCTAAAGCATAAATATTGCGAATTCTCTGCCTCATCAATTCTGGTGAAACCGGCTGCATTGATTATTGCCCAGGGCTTGATTTTTTCGAGAAAGAGCCTTACAGATTGTTCTGATGCTATATCAAGCTCATTCCTTGATGTAAGTACGTAATTTATTCCTCTTGAGCTGCAAATCGATGCAAAAGCTTTCCCGAGAGAACCTGCGCCAGTAATAAGAATTGGCTGAGAATCGGGAGTGGATTCAGGATAAGGTCCTATTCTGAGCTTGTCATTCTCATCTTTAAATATAAACCGGTCTCCTCTTCTCCACCATCCGGGAGTAAGAGTCAGCCTCGTATTACTCACCCCTGTTTCGTTTAATGATCTGATCAGGCCGGCAAGTGCAGTTGGTCTTGGTTTCCCCGAGCGAATGTCATAGATTCCTGACTCATAATCATTCCTCTTCTCACAAAGCAGTGAGCTCCAGTCGTGGCTCCCAAAAAATGACCAGGCTGTTATTGCACGGAAATCAATACCTTCTTTCCTCAGTTTTAAACCATTTTCCCATGCCTCATTAAACCAACGTAGTTGTTCTTCGCGTGTGCATGCAAGATGAACTTCAGTGAGGGCCATTGGAAGGTTATACCTCTCCCATGCCTCCCTTAGTAATTCCAATGAACCTATATCGCCGGATATGTTTGCTCTTACAGCCTCAACATCTGCATAATTGTGAATACCGTTAGTGCCATGGAAACATGAAGGATAAACGGATACCTCGTGATCGAGATATCTCTCGCTGGTAACATAATAATTAAACCCTGCTATATCAGGTATAACCGGATTCTGAAGAAAAAAATCAAGCTCCCTGTTCGTAATCCCATTATCAATAAAGTACCTGAATAGGGGATGATCCGAATCTACTTTCCCCATTAGCAAATCGTATGTCAGCCATCTTCTATTATTTTCAAACGCTGCCTGGTAGTTTAGTACTTCAGTGCTGTGTATTCTGGTAATATCCTCAGTCTGGATTAATCGTAAAAGAGGATTAATACTTCTTACTGCCTTTACAGAAAGAATAATTCCCTTAATCTCATTAACAAGTATTCTCACAAAAGATCTGTCATCGCTGCGATGAGGATACCAGATCCCATATAGGCCTGAGAACCTTGCCGTTGTTAGCGGTTCATTAATAGGAGTGTAATCTAATATCCATGGATATCTTGAAGCAATCTTAAATGCAAATTCTGCAAGAAGTTCCGGAAAATCATTCTCATATAAGCTTGTGAAGAAAGGTCCGCTGCCATGATGAAGGAATCCGGCAACAGGTTTAATACCCAGGTTTAGAAATCGTTCAAGTCTCTTGTCATGAAATTCAAAAAAAGCGTGTTCATCGGTTGAATACTTTTCCCATAACAAAGGGTATCTCACATGCCTGATCCCAAGGGTGGCAAACAGATCGGGGTCACAGGTCCTTTCTTCATGGCCGTTCACAGCAAGCTGATCGTAGACATTGTCTCTTACCCTGACATAAGAGTATTCTGCCCCTCCCCATATCTGAATTCTGTCGGTATGTATTTCCTCATCCAATATTCATGTTTTTTCTTAAAAAACTTTTTTGATGCCTATTGAGTTCCGGGACCTGATGATTCATCAACAAATACCAGCTCATCAGCTTCCTCTTTCTTTTCAATTGTACTATAAATTACATCACGCATCTTTGCCCAGGTATTATCCCATGAATTATCTTTTAGTTGTTCCTTCACAAGTCTCTCCCATTCATTTTTATCTTTTCTGTTTAAAAGCTTTGTGATTGCAAAAGAGAACTCATCAGCATTGTCAGCTATCTCTACTAACCCCAATTTGCCATAAGGAATCACAACATCGTGAATTGATGTTGATACAACGGGCTTTCCAGCTGCCAGATACTCAGGAGTCTTTGTTGGACTAATAAAACGTGTACTCTCATTTTTAGCAAACGGCATTATTGCTACTTCCCAATGTGAAAGGTAAGCCGGAAGCTCATTATAGCTCTTTTGTCCAAGGTAATGGATGTTCTTATGCCTCGGAAGTTGGGAAGGATCAATTTTAACCACAGGTCCTATCATTATAAAATGAAGATCAGGTTGTAACTCTGCCAGTCTTCCAAGCAATTCTATATCAAGTCTTTCATCAAGTACACCAAAAAAACCTATACGAGGGTGAGGTATCAAGGCCTGATCATGTGGATCATTGCTCCTTAAACCACTTTCAAAGTGCTGCTTATCGATGCTGCTTGGGAATGGATGTATGTTCGTATGCCTGTTCTTCTTAAATTCATAAAGATGATGTCCTCCTGTAAAAACTACATCAGCCCTGCTTAACAGGATATTCTCATTACTTACCATGTCAGGGTGAGCTCCTTTAAAACAGGAAAGCTCATCCATACAATCATAAACTATTAATTTTGGTTGAAGATGAAATGAAAATTCAACTGCCATTGGAGTAAGATACCAGAGCATAAAATCTTTTAGCTGGTACCATTCAATTATGTTATCGACCGATTCTTCGAGGAACAGGTTAATCTCACCTTCACTAATTGATTCAATCACGTATGGTGTAATTACTGAAAGATGATTTTCTGATGTGCTGTATACAGTCTTAAGAAAATTTGATTCAAAATGACCCCTTACCGGTTCTTCAAAATAAAAAACTCTGGAATCTTTAGCCCATCTTGATAGAAGATGCTGAGGACGCTGAAATACAAAATTCCATCGAAGATGGGCAAAGCAGATTATGTCTTTGATTTTTGGGCTGTTTTTATAACCATTCAGTATCTCTTTCCCGTTATGGGATTTTTCCTTATGAAGACGAGGGATCTCAACTTTAATATCTTTGTTATCGCTCATAATCAGAGTTTTAAGTTTTTAATTATTTCTTTAACTCCTTGCCAGCATGTTTTACCTCGCCGTCACTGCTATAAAATACAGGAGGTATCCTGTTTACAACATTCATCTTCAATTTGAAATCCCTGGCGAGATCCTTTGTATTACCGCGATGATCAGTATTTCCTTTAATATTTCTGGTTCTTTTTCTCATATTCTCTCTTCTTAATTAATTCATATAACATTAAGGCTTGCAAGCTTAAATGCTTCATAAGTTGTTCCTGATTTTATTCTGTCGAACATCTCCAACGCATGGTTAATTGTATCATGCATGTCGTAGTATTTGTAATCACCCAGTCGTCCGCTGATTACAACATTTCCTGTCTTCTGGGTCTCTCCCCGGTATTTCATTACCAGCTTTTGATTCTTCTCATCGTTGATGGGATAAAATGGATTATTTCCATCATCAAGCAGCGAATACTCCCTCACAATCATGGTTTTATCTTTTGGATAATCGGCTCTCTCCGGGTGGAGATGTCTGGGCTCATGTATCCTTGTATATGGAACATCAATATCAGCATAGTTCATTACCGATGTTCCCTGGTAATCTTCTACTGAAACAATCTCTTTTTCGAACCTTAAAGTCCGGTACTCTAGTTTTCCGAACCTGTAATTAAAGAACCTGTCTATTGGCCCGCTATATATGACTTTTGTATATGAGGGAATAATATCGCGTATATCAAAAAAATCTACATTAAGCTTAACTTCAATCAGCGGATTGTCGAGTAACTTCTGAAAAATGTTGCCATATCCGTTTAATGGAATTCCCTGCCACCTGCTGTTATAATAACTCTCATTATAGTTTTTCCTGAATGGTAATCGTTTAAGAATAGATTCAGGCATCTCTCGTGGATCTTTCTGCCACTGTTTTAAAGAATATCCTTTTATAAAAGCCTCATAAAGGGGCCTCCCCATCATGCTTATAGCCTTCTCTTCAAAGTTCCGGGGGAAACTGATGTTTTCTCTTTCTATTTCACTCTTAAGGAATTCATCAACTTCATAAGGTTTCAGGTTCAAATTATAGAAACTATTTATAGTCTCAAGGTTAATTGGCATCTGATAAACCTTGTTCTTATGAATAGTGAGAACCTGATGAAAGTAACTGTTGAACTCCGTAAAAAAATTTATATATCTCCAGACACGTTCATTTGGAGTATGGAATATATGAGTTCCATAAAGGTGATAATGAATGCCTGTTTCAGGTTCATCCAATGAGAAACAATTACCACCTATGTGGTTTCTTTTTTCAACTACCAGGACTTTTTCATGAAGCACATTTGCGATTCTTTCGGCCAAAACAGAGCCAAAAAAACCACTTCCTACAATTAAGTAGTTTAGTCCTGATATGTCCATGCTAATGAAATTTTTAGATTTAAACAGAAAACATTTAAAGTCAAACAATTCAACTCGGTCGATGGTTCAGGTTGTTTCAATAATAAACTTTACTGCCGAACTGGTATCTTCTGTAAGGAAAAAAAAATGAGAGCATTAATTGCTCTCATTCTGTAAGAAATGTGAAATATTTCTACTGGCATTTGAGGTTAGTTCGCTGTGCTTTTGAGGCATCAGCGAATGCGCCGTACATTGCATTTTTAAATGATTCGCAGGCTTCTGCTATCTGACCCTTGCCAGCCTGGCCAACTGCCAGCTGGTAGTAAAATTTTGCTTTTGCTTCAGCAGACCCTGTCTCCATATTTAGTCCTTTTTGGGCATATTCTATTCCTTTATCAAAGTTCTTCTGCTTATTGTAAACATCAGCAAAATAATAAAACAGATCTTTATCTTCACCGTATTTCTCGGCTTTAGTCAGCAATGTGAGCGCCTCGTCAAGGTTTTCTTTCTGGTTAGCCTGTGATCCGGCAGCCCTGAAAAATTCAAGAGCAGCTTGGGAGGCCTGCTTGCCTTTTTCTGCATCTCCAAGTTTACCCAGGTAAAGGTCAATTGTTTCACCATATTTATCCCCATTGTTCTGGGTTCTGTAAATGAGAGCCTTATTATAGATTGCTGTGAGATAATCAGGGTTAATTGATAAAACAGTATCGAAAGCTGCTATTGCATTATCATATTCTTTTTGAGTAAAGAAATTTGTCGCTAACTGATTATATGCCTGTACAAGAATTTTTTGAGCATTATCTTTCTGAGCCTGGGCGGCGCCATACTTATCAGCCGCTTCAACTGCATCTTTGGCAGCCTTTATAACATCTTGCCCGGGTTTTTTCTCACTTATCTTTGCAGAGGCCTGTTTCAAATAAAGCTGGGGTAAAACCTGTGTTGCTTTTTGCTTAAGATCAGCGGCAGTTTCACCAACCTGGTCAGCAAGAGTTATTGCTTTTTCAAATGCAGCAATTGCAGCAGGTGTATCAGTCTGTGATGCTTTTGCCCCCTCGTTGTATGCCTCAAGAACTTCATTTCTTGTTTGTCCGTAGAGGCTGAAACTGAAAAAAGCAGATATTATGAGGATTCCTGCAGATTTCTTTAGTACAATTCCCTTCATAAATTAAGTTTTGAAATTAATATTCGCCTATCAAGACCAAATTTACAGATTTTGTTTTTTAATACAATTTTTTAAACAAAAAGTAACAACATTATAACCAAATAATAGGTAATATGTTTACTCAAAATAAAACATCTTGCTTATTAATTCTTAATAGCTCGAAAATTAAATCTCAGCTGATCAAGAGCTGCTTATTTTTTCAGATAATCAAGCAGAACGTTAACTGCTTCATCAAGATCCTGGCCGAAGGTGAGTATACCTGCACGATCGCCCGCCATAATAATTATTCTTTTTTCAATGACATTGGAGTCTGTGAATAATCTTGAAATATCTTTTGCCAGACCTGTTGTTCCATAGTCCATTCCCGGATTAGTTGTTGGGAGCTTATGAATAAAATCATTCCAAAGCTCAATACTATGCACATGAACTACAGCATTAATGTCCGGGTCAGCCTGGTATATAGCAGCATGAGTAAGCGATTCGGAAGATGCTTTCAGAGGGCCAATACACTGAACAGCATTATCGTCGATATTGAATGATGTAACTTTAACATAATGCCCTGGCTCAAGCTCCGGTATCTCGCCTGTAGCAGAACCAGTGATAATAAACTGGTGTAAGCCAGTTCTCATACTTATATTTCCAAAGGCAACTCCATTTTCATACGATCCGATAAGATCCATATTATAAAGTATTTCTCTCCATGTATTTATCATCTCAAACTGCTCATCTGAAATTACGGGACCAGATTGATTCCAGTGACAATTGAACTTTACAAATCCTTCCATATTGGTTATATTTTTCCTGAAAACATCCTTCTAATTTCAACTTCATCTGCTCTACAAATTCCTTCTTCTGTAATGAGACCAGTTATTAATCGGGCAGGGGTAACGTCGAATCCATAATTGGCAGCCTTTGTACCTTCAGGGCATATCCTGACATTCTTTATACCCTCATCCGTTAATCCGTTAACAAATAAGACCTCCTCTTCATCTCTTTCTTCAATTGCAATTTCTCTGAGTCCATCACTTATTTTAAAATCAATTGAGGTAGATGGTAGAACGGAATAAAAAGGAATATTATTATCGAAAGCAGCAACTGCTTTAAGGTATGTACCGATCTTATTTGCCACATCTCCTTTTATTGTAGCCCTGTCGCAGCCTACAAGTACTATATCAACCATGCCATGCTGCATGAGATGGCCGCCTGTATTATCAGAGATAAGGGTATGAGGTATATTATTCTGACCAAGTTCCCAGGTTGTTAACCGGGCCCCCTGGTTCCTGGGTCTTGTTTCGTCAACCCATACATGAATATCATATCCTTTTTCTGCGGCAAGATAGATGGGAGCCGTTACTGTTCCATAATCGACACAAGCCAGCCATCCTGCATTGCAATGTGTGAGAATGTTAACAGTACTCCCGGCTTTTCTTTCCCTGATTGATTCAATTATCTTTAGTCCGTTTACTCCGATATTCCTGCAGTTCTCAATCTCGTTTTCGCAAAATGAAAGAGCAGCACTCCGGGCTTTTTCGGTTAGTTTTGCAAGATCATTCTCATTGCTGATTTTATCAAACATATATTTCACGGCCATGGAAAGATTTACTGCAGTTGGCCTCGTTGATACTAGGTACCTGGCCGCATTTGCAAGGTGATCTTTTACATTCGAATGTGAAGATAACTCAAGTGTTGAAAGATACATTCCAAAAGCAGCAGCAGCTCCTAATAAAGGAGCGCCCCTGATTGTCATATTCTGAATAACAGAACAAACATCATCAACTGTCTTTAGGTCTTCTATCTCGAATGAAAAAGGCAGCTTCTGCTGGTCAATCACTTTTACAACAGTGTCGTCAGCCTCATCGAGCCAGATGCTCTTATAGCTTTTCTTATTTACTAGCATTCCCTGATTTGAGTGAACAAAAATATAAAGACAAAACAGAAAATGCAAAATACTCGTATGCAGCAATTTGGATGAGAATGAAATTTATTTCAATTCTTGAATGTACTACAACTATCATTTTTACTACTCGAATGAAATTCGAAAATGGTTTATCTTTGCTCAAATATTCTTCATGATAGACAAGGAAGATTTTAAAAAGAGAATAGTAGTTACGGCAGCCAGTATTTTCAGTCAGCATGGATATCGTAAAACATCGATGGATGATATAGCGAAGGCTTTGAAGATCGGTAAAAGTTCCATTTATTATTATTTTGACAGCAAGGAAACGATTTTTAAAGCTGTTGTTCTACATGAAGCCAACTTGTTGAGAAGTGAGCTGACAACTACAATCAAAGCAGTTGAATCACCAATTGATAAGATGAAGGATTACGTGTTTGTCAGGATGAAATCGTTCGAGAAGTTGTCGAATTATTATAATGCAATTTTTGATAAGAATCTTGATCATTTCGATTTCATTGAAACAATCAGGGTTAAATATGACCGTGAAGAACTGGCAATACTCAGACTAATCCTTTATGATGGTGCAAGAAAAAAAGTATTCAATATTGAAAACAGCGAATATACTGCAATGGCATTGCAGACAACTCTCAAGGGTCTTGAAGTTCCGTTATTCTGGAAGAAAAAAGAAGAAAACATAGAAGCAAGACTCAATACTATCCTCGACGTTCTTTTTTATGGGATAGTCAGGAAATAGACTATTTCCGTTTTATTACAAGTCTCTTATTAACCTTCATACTCCATATCAAACCTATAATACCCATTAGTATAAATGGTATACTGAGAAGCTGTCCCATATTTAGTTTCATTGTTGCTTCAAAAGCGACCTGATCTTCTTTTATGAATTCAACAAAGAATCTTGTAGTAAAAACAAGAATAAGGAACAGGCTGATTAATAAACCCTGTATATACTCACCCTTCTTAGCCCAGTATATCCTGAAAAGAAGGAAGAAAACCAGAAGGTAAGCAAGTCCTTCATATATCTGTGTGGGATGTTTTGGGGCGACTTCGTTGTTTCTTAAGAAAACAAAGCCCCAGGGAACAGTTGTTTCAACGCCATATATCTCTGAGTTCATCAGGTTTCCCATCCTGATAAAAAAGCCTGAAAGTGCAACAACAATAGCAATCCTGTCCATTATCCATGCAAAATCGCGTTTTTCTTTTCTGACAAAAAGCCACATAGCAAGCAATATACCGATCCCTGCGCCATGACTTGCAAGTCCACCTTTCCATATTGCGATAATCTCCAGAGGGTTTCTAAGATAATAACCCGGCTCATAGAACAGACAATGACCAAGTCTTGCACCAATAATAGTTCCCAGAGCCATATAGATTGTCAGCCTGTCGAGGACTGCTTCGCCAAGGTTTTCATTTTTAAAGATCCTGTTCATAATAATATATCCAAACAGGAAAGATGAAGCAAACAAAAGGCCGTACCACCTCACGGCAAGAGTTGATCCTATCCGGAAAATTTCAGGATTAACATCCCAGGGTATAATGTTTAAAAGCATAGGATAATGTTTTCAGTAGCCCCAAAGTTAAAACAAATATCGAGAATCAAATTGAGTATTCGCGTCGAAAGATATTTCTTGTTACTGCAAGGATAATACCTTGTGGCAGAAAATTGCCAATAATGAAAATCAGCCTTGTAAATTTTCCTGGCATATATACCTTTTTCCCCTCAAACATTGCTTCTATACCTTTGCGTGCAACCTGTTCAGGACTTAGAGAGGTAAATTTGCTAAGCCATCCTGCCCGTCCAATTCTCATGAGTACCTTCATATTTGTTCTTACTGCTGCCGGTACAAAAACGCATGTTTTCACGGAAGTGCCTTTAAGTTCAGCTTCAAGTGAACGGGTGAAGTAGTAGATATAAGATTTCGAAGCAAGGTAGATACTCTTATATGGCGTCGGAATATAAATCCCGAAACTACTCATATTCAATATAAAAGAATTTGATTCCTTCAAATCAGGCATAAAATACAATGTGAGTAAGGTAAGGGCTCTTATATTGAGAAATACTATCCTATCGATCATTTCATAGCAGTTTTCAAAAGGGCCTTCAATTCCTATTCCTGCATTGTTAATAAGGATGTTTAGGTTGATCCCTTCTTTCTTTACCGCATTATATAACTTCTTTGGACCTTCCTGTTCAGTAAGGTCAGTCTCAAAATAGAATATTTTAATTTCAAAGTGTTCACTTAAATCTTCGGATACTGTCTTAAGGTTTTCGCCCGGAAGTGAATGCAATACAAGATTATGTCCTCTCTTTGCCATCTCTGTTGCAATAGCTCTTCCTATACCACTACTGGCACCGGTAATAAGTGTATAATATTCATTCATTATATTCCCCTGTTTTTAGCCATCTTACAGTTTCATCAATGGCTTCGTTAAAAGGTGTTATAGAATAAGACAGTTCGGCTACAGCTTTGTTGCAAGAAAGGCTCCAGTTCATTAAATACTTATCAATCCAGTCTGGAGTTATTAACGACGGGCGCCCTGCCAGTTTCAGGAAAAATCCTGTCCCTTGTGCAATTCTTTTCATTCCTGAAGAACTTAGTTTCAACATTATTCTTTTCTTCCCAAACGAATGTCCCAGGGCATCAAAAAGGTTATTAAATGAAATATTCTCTCCACCGAGAATATAACGTTCACCACTTCTGCCATGCTTTGCAGCCCTAAGATATCCATCAATTACATCATTGATATAAGCATAATTCCCAACAGCCTCCCCATTACCTGGAACAATTCTCCACAGGCCTTTGCCGTACAACATCATTATCCTTGTTATTGAATTACTTTTAGTAAGCTTACCCGGTCCGAATACCCTTGAAGGATTTACAATTACAATATCCATTCCCTCGCGGGCCATTTCTGAGCACTGCTTCTCGCTCTCTGCCTTTGTCTTTTCATAGTCTGTGTGATAAGCAGGGTTAATATTTGTTGTTTCACTCACCAGTGAACCATCCCTTGAATAACTCATTGTACCTGCAGTTGAAGTAACAATAATTTTCGAGACACCTGCTTGCCTGGCGGCATTCAGAACATTAGCAGTTCCTTCAACATTTATTTTGTATGGTAATGAAGGATCCCTGGAAGAAGGCTTTGCGTATGCTGCAAGATGAAATACATAATCGCACCCTTCCATTCCTGTCTTTAATTCATTGCTGGCAAAAAGGTCACCATATATTATTCTGATGCCTCCATAAGTAAAATCCCTGAAAACTGCTGTATTCCTTAGAAGAACATTAACTTCATACCCCTCATTAACCAGTTTTTTTACAAGGCGGGCGCCGATAAACCCATTTGCACCGGTTACAAAAGCTTTCATTTCAGTAGTTCAGATTATAAAAGTATGAGATCAAAAATGCAGGTATTGGAAAACTATTTCCGGGTTGCGATCATTTCTTAAATATAAAGAATTTTGGCCTAAAAAGCAAAATCCTGATTTCAATAAGCATGTAACACTTCAATCGTTCTTAAGAACAAAAAAATGATGTAAGTTTGTATTTCTTTTTTCGTTATGAAGTTTATAATGTCCCGTCGAATTTATCTATACCTCATTGGCCTGCTGATGGTAGTTGCCTGTGCAAAAATCGGAGCCCCATCGGGAGGGAAAAAAGACATTTTACCACCGGTAGTAGTGGAGAGTAGCCCTGTTAATGGGGCAAAAAACTTTATGGGGAAAGAAATAAAAATAGAGTTCAACGAGTATGTTACTCTTTCAAGTATAAATGAGAAACTTATGGTTTCTCCTCCTTTGAAGAAAAAGCCTTCTGTAAGCCTTCGGGGGAAAAGTATTATTATTAAATATGAAGATCAGCTTAAAGATAGTACTACTTACTCGTTCTACTTTCAGGATGCAATAAGAGACCTTAATGAATCAAATATTCTTGAGGATTATAAGTTTGTGTTTTCTACAGGTTCGGTAATCGACAGTCTTTCAGTAACTGGCAATGTTTATGTTGCTAAAGATCTTGAAATTCCTGAAAATACCTCCGTACTGTTATATAGCGATCTGTCAGATTCTGCTGTAGTAAAAGCTCTCCCTGATTATATTTCAAAGGTGAATTCAGATGGTTATTTCAGGATTGATAATGCAAGAAAAGGTAATTACAGGCTTTTTGCATTGACTGATGATGATAACAGTAAAAATTATAACAGAATCGAGGAGAGTTTTGCCTTTCTTGATTCAGTTATTGCTGTTACACCTGAAAAAAACTATATCAAGAATGTACCGGACTCAATAAGAGTCCCAGTGGCAGTTGTGGCACAAAAAACACAGAACACTGGGGTCAATAATTCTGAAGAACAGAAACTTCCTAAACAAAGAGAAGGCAATTACAAACTTTATCTCTATACCTCACCTACTCGAAACAGGTATCTCATAAATTCTTCAAGAGATACAAAATATAAGCTTACTTATGCTCTTTCAATACCACCAGATACAATGGACTTCAATGTTTCAATAATTGATGCTCCTGAAAATAGTTATCTTATTAAAGAAAGTTCACAAAGAGATACTGCTATAGTATGGTTAACCGATAGCACTGTGTACTCAAAGGATGTCATAAATACAATTGTCGAATATCCCTATACAGATTCGCTTGGGACTGACACTTACAGGACTGACACTATTGCAATGAGATTTATTACACCTAAAACCCGGGCTGCAAAGACAAAACCAAAACTAATGCTTAGAAATAATATTGCAAGTAGTGTGATCAAACCTGGCCAAAAAGTTGTTTTTACTTCTGAAACACCGCTGAAAGAACCTGATACAACACTTATTGATCTGTTTAGAATGAAGGACAAGGAAAAATATAAAATCCCGTTCTCATTTGAAAAAGATACCGTACGGCCAGGGAAATTGACTCTTAATGCCAGGCTCGAAGAGGGCATTCAATACCAGCTTATCACCGATTCCGCTTCTATTTCTGATATATATAATAGCACAATCGATTCTGCTTCAATAGTATTTACAGTAAAAGAAGCAAAAGCTTATGGTAGTATTGTACTTACAGTATCAAATTGTAAGTCGAACTGCATAATTCTTCTGCTTGATAACTCAGAGAAGGTGAAAGCAGAGAAGTCTGTTAGTTCAGATGGTATTGTTGAGTTTAAGCTTCTTGATAGTGGTAGTTACAGGCTAAAAGTAATTTATGACCTTAATAATGATGGCCGATGGACAACCGGCGATTATTTCACAGGAAGGCAACCTGAACCTGTATCATATTTCCCTAAAGAGCTGTCTCTGCCTGAATCATGGGAGGCAAAGGAGTCATGGGATCTGGGGAGAAGGAACGTAAAAGAACAAAACCTGAGGAAAGCCAGCACTAAAGCGACAAACCAATAATGAAGGAAGTAGTTGCGGGAATTGATATAGGTGGAACAAATATTGTTTTCGGTCTTGTTGACCGTGATGGTGAAATTCTTGCTGATGGTGTTCTTACAACCTCTGATTATCCTGAATTCCCGGAATATGTAGCGGCGCAGGTAAAAGGAATAAAAGATTTACTTGCAATTAACTCCGGCCTGAAACTTATCTCTATCGGAATAGGCGCACCAAATGCCAATTATTATAAAGGGACAATTGAACTTGCACCCAATCTTTCATGGAAAGGGATTATTCCTTTAGGAGCAGCAATCAGTGAGCTTTCCCGGGTTCCGGTTACAGTAACAAATGATGCAAATGCTGCAGCTGTTGGTGAAATGATTTTTGGAGGGGCTAAGAACATGAAAGACTTCATTGTCCTTACTCTTGGTACCGGACTGGGTAGCGGAATAGTTGTAAACAGACAAATTGTATATGGTTATACAGGTTTTGCTGGTGAAATCGGCCATTTAACAGTTGTTCCTGGCGGCAGGATATGCGGATGCGGGAAACAAGGTCATCTTGAAACTTATGCATCAGCAACAGGTCTTGTCAGAACAGTTTCCGAGCTACTTGGTACAATGCGCAATGATACACCTCTTAGAGATATTGCTCCTGCAAAACTATCATCAAAAATGGTGGCAAATTATGCACAACAAAATGATCCGGTTGCCCTAAGAGCTATAGAGTATACAGCTGAATTACTTGGCTTGGGTATCATCAACTCGATTGCATTTTCAAGCCCTGAAGCAATTTTCCTTTTCGGGGGACTCGCTCAGGCAGGGGAGATGCTCCTGGAGCCCGTAAGACACTATGTTGATAAGAATATTATGCCTATCTTCCGGGGAACCTGCAAAATAATTCCATCAGCTATTCCTGAGAACACTGCCGCTGTTCTAGGCGCTGCTGCTCTTGCCTGGAATGAAAGGAGCTAGTCTGATTATGAGAATTGCCGAAATTTCGAAAGTTGATCACAACTTAATTTTTAATTCACAGTCCCTTGTTGAAACAATGTTTCAACAGGTAAGAAATGCAATTGATACAGTTAACTGGGCAAGCCACCTTTATAAACCCTCTGTCTCCTTTGCTGCAGCATATACTGAAGAAGAGATCATTATCAGCTTTTTCGTTGACGAGAAATGGTTCAAAGCTGAGAAAACCAAACCAAATGAAAACGTATTCGAGGATTCCTGTGTTGAGTTTTTTTGTTCACCCGCGAATGATGGCATCTATTATAATTTCGAATTCAATGCATTAGGAACATGTCTCATGGGAACAGGCCAAGGCAGACACGACAGAAAACGGACTGATCCTACTATTATCAATGAAATAATTACAATACCCTCAATTGGAAATAAGCCTGTTACAAAGAAGGAATCAAGAAGCTGGAACCTTACAATTCTAATCCCAAAGCATGTATTCTTTCTTCATAAAATAGATGTTTTTAAAGGAAAATGTTTTCCCGCGAATCTGTATAAATGCGGAGATAAGCTTGAAACCCCACATTATCTTTCATGGAACCCTGTAAACACCCCTTCTCCTGATTTTCACAGGCCGGAATGTTTTGGAGTTTTCAAATTTGTCTGATGTAATTTACCTGATGCAATACAACTGAATTAAAAGTTTATTAATTTCATATCGTACAACAAAGATTCAATCACTAAGGAATCAAATAATTAACACTTTGTTCGGCTAGAATATAAATAATTGATTTTCTTCGATTTACCCAACTCAAAGGATTCAAAGCAAATATTATATAATTTTCATTAATCAGGAATTTTATGAACTTAAAAGAAGAAAAGTACAGCAAGTATGCTCTGGTTAAAGAAATGATGCAGACTCCGGATATCATCAGATCTTTTAATCCTGACGCAGTTTCAGGATTTGTCAAAGAAGTAAAAAAGGCAAAAGCTTTGTTTCTGACCGGGGAAGGAAGCAGCAGGATATTTCCTGCAAAAAGAGCAATAAGCTCTTCTATGAAAAAAAAGTTTACTATACCTGTTCTTACTGACGGAGCAACACAGTCTCTTGATTATAACTTTGATGATATTGCTGTGTTTGCAGCTTCTAACTCAGGACAGACAAAAGAAGTCATCAGGCTTGCTAATGTTCTGAAAACCAAAGGGCATAGAGCTATTTATGGGTTAACAGCAAATAACGGAACAAAGCTTGGTGAGCTTGCCTATCTGACTCATATACTTGCATGCGGCAAGGAAGATGCAGTTGCAGCAACAAAATCGGTTATTGAGCAAGGTCTTTTTTATGATGCTTTACTGCGGGCTTTAAGGGGCGAGAAGATGAATGATCTGAAAAAAGTTGCAGATCAGTCACTGCAAGCCCTTACTGTAAATATCCCTCAGGACATAACAAATATTATCAGGTCAGCCGGCATAATTTATTTTGCTGGAAGGAATAATGGTGTAGCTGAAGAACTTGCGTTGAAAACAAATGAGATAACAAGAAAAAAATCAGCATATCTTGAAGGTACTTTCCCGGTGCATGGTATTGAAGAAGTTATGGACAAAAATGAGGTGCTTATCTGGATGGATCCTTTTAAACAGGAAGTGGAGAAATTCAATGAATGCCTTATTAAGGGAGTAGGGATGAAGATTATTGCTGTATCCACCGAACCCACAATGTTCCCGACAATAATTATCCCTGATGGTGGTGAATACTCAGAATATGTTCAGCTGCAGGCAGGGTGGAATATACTTGTAGAAACGGGTATTTCTCTTGGGATTAATCTTGATAAACCAACCCGTGCCCGGAAAGTAGGGAACGAATACATTCCGGAATGAACATAGAATAGACATAATCAGCCCTTTAACCAGGGCTGATTTGTTTCAGACCATTAAGAAAAGATTTTAATATCTTTGATGTTTGGTTTATTTTTAATGGTCATGTGTGCAAAGGAAGTAGCAGTTGGAATAGACATAGGAGGAACAAATTCAGTATTCGGTTTTGTTGATATTGAAGGCAATATCCTTGGAGAGGGAAGAATAAAAACAACTGAGTACATTGAAATAGAAGCTTTTATTGAAGCTTTGTACAATAAAATTCAGACAGAAAGCTGCAAGACGTCCAATAAATTAAAAATTATAGGATATGGAATTGGTGCTCCAATGGGGAATATCAATAAAGGTACGATCGAACATGCTGCTGGCCTGCCTTGGAAAGGAATTGTTCCTATTGCCGGAATTTTTCAAAAATATTCAAGATCACCCGTAATTGTTACTAATGATGCTAATGCTGCAGCAATTGGGGAGATGATATACGGAGGAGCCAGAGAAATGAAGGACTTTGTTGTAATAACCCTGGGAACTGGCTTTGGTAGTGGTATTGTGACTAACGGCAGGCTGGTTTATGGACATGATGGTTTTGCAGGAGAGATTGGACATACTGCATTAAGCTCTGGCTATTCAGACAGGGAATGCGGATGTGGAAGAAAAGGCTGTCTTGAAACCTATGTTTCAGCTCCGGGACTTAAAAGAACTCTCATGAAACTAATCAGTGACACCAATGAACCAAGTGGATTAAGAGACTACAGCTTTAACGAGCTTATTTCAGAAATGATTTGTGATGCTGCAAAAAGAGGCGATAAGCTTGCTAAGATGGCTTTTCACATAACTGGTAAAATTCTGGGAATCAAGCTTGCGGAAGTAGTTGCATATACAAACCCTGAAGCAATTTTCCTTTTTGGTGGACTAACAAACGCAAAAGAGCTTATCTTTGATCCCGCAAAAGAGTACATGGAAGAAAATATGCTCAGCATTTATAAAGGAAAGGTCAGGCTCCTGGCATCTGAACTTAATACACAGAACGCGGCAGTATTGGGTGCAAGCTCCCTGGTGTGGTTGGATAAAAAATATAATTAATTACTCAACTATATTAAAATGCCCATTTTCAGCCAAATCCTTAACCATATTCTTGGAGCAGTATTTGCTATAATTGTCTTTGCTCTTGCCTATGCATATCTTAAACCACACAGGCTGCATAAACAGAGGCTCCTCTCAACCCTGCTCCTCAAGTCAAGCTACATGGCTTATCTCCTGGTTCTTCTTATAATAATTTACTTTTCGGCGCTTGTAAAAGGAGGCCTTGAAACTGTTTTTTTCGGCGTTGAGTTCTTTGCCTTTCTTCTTGTCCTTTTTATACCAACAATTGGCATTTTCGCCAGAAAAATGGGCCAATTCAGTAAAAAGAGGGAAGGGTATAACTATTTCTTCACGGTTGTGAACAGTTTGTCGATCATGGCGATTTTAATAATGTACTATATTTGAATTTTAAATGGGCCAATTTTATTCCTGGAATCCTTCTATGACATTGTTTGATTTTGGGCTGGGTATAACAGGGAGTCCCATATTTACTAACTAATACTATCCTTATGATACCGGAAAGACTAATTGGATATGTTGAACAGAGTATTAAGAAAAACTGGGAAATCGAGGCGCTCTCGAATTACCGCGAAAAGGGCTATACCTATAAGGAAATCGCCGAGAAGATCCTTAAAATACATATCCTCTACAGGGAGGCAGGAATAAACGAAGGAGACAAGGTTGCACTTGTCGGGCGTAACTCTGCTAACTGGTGTGTTATCTACCTTGCCACAGTTACCTATGGAGCTGTTATTGTGCCAATCCTGCCCGACTTCAAATCCGAAGATCTTACTAATATTATTATTCACAGTGACTCGAGATTGCTGTTTGTTGATGACAAGATCTTTGAAACACTCGATATTACAAGGATGCCTGATATACTTGCCGTTTTTTCACTCGATGATTTCAGGCTTATCAGAGCAATAAGCATTAAGATTAAGGATTTCTTCCCTGGACTTGATAAGCTTTACGCCGATAAATACCCTTCTTTCGATCGTGAGCAGGTTCAGTTTTCTTTAATAACAAATGATAAGGTAGCTGTTATCAGTTATACTTCCGGGACAACTGGTTTCTCCAAAGGTGTTATGATCACTCATAACAGCCTTGCTGCAAACGTCAGGTTCGCACGAAACAATATGCCAATACAGCCTGGTGATCCTATTGTGTCTTTTCTTCCGTTGGCCCATACATACGGTTGTGCTTTCGAATTCCTTTTCCCGTTTTCAATAGGATGTCATATTACAATTCTGTCAAAGACACCTTCTCCACAGATAATAGTACAGGCATTTAAAGAGATACGTCCCACCCTCATTCTTTCAGTACCTCTTGTTATAGAAAAGATATTTAAGAAACAACTTCTGCCAGTTATAAACAAACCGGCGATGAAAGCATTGCTAAAAGTGCCGGGTGTAAATCTTATACTACGCAAGAAAATAAGAGCCAAACTGGAGGAAACATTCGGCGGAAGATTCCACGAAATAGTTATTGGTGGAGCAGCTTTTAATGCCGATGCTGAGAAATTCTTCAAAAAAATCGGGTTCAGGTTTTCTGTTGGTTATGGAATGACAGAATGTGGTCCGTTAATCAGTTATATTCAATGGGATAAAAATAAACTTGGAGCATCAGGCCGTTCTGTCGATACACTTGAAGTAACTATAGATTCTCCTGATCCAAAGAAAATAGTAGGGGAGATCATTCTCAGGGGTGAAAATGTGATGGCAGGATATTACAAAAATGAAAAAGCCACCCGCGAGATGATTGACGATAAAGGATGGATGCACACAGGCGACCTGGGTATAATTGACAAGGATGGAAACATATTTATTAAAGGACGCAGTAAATCAATGATCCTGGGTCCATCAGGTAAAAACATCTATCCCGAGGAAATTGAAGCTATAATAAACAACAAGGATTATGTTGTCGAATCAGTTGTTATTTCTGAAAACGATAAACTGGTTGCGCTTGTGTTTCCTGACTTCGAACTTATGAAACAAAATAATATTTCTGAAGATCAGCTCCAGAGTATACTCGATACCTATAAGAAAGAAGTTAATGAACGTCTTCCTGACTTTATGAATGTCAGCAAGTTCAGAATACATGGTGAAGAATTTGCAAAGACACCAAAAAGGAGTATTAAGAGATTTCTCTATACGAAAGAATGAATTTATTTGCTCTTATTGTTGCAGGAGGTAGCGGGAAAAGAATGGGCGCAGAAGTGCCAAAACAATTCCTTGAACTTGGTGGTCGGCCTTTACTTATGCATACCATTGAGAGATTTAAAACCTTCGACAGTTCTATTGAAATAATTACAGTACTTCCTGAAAATCAGATACGACATTGGCTAGAGCTACAGGAAAAGTATTCATTCAAAGTATCGCAGACGATGGTAAAGGGTGGATCAACACGGTTCGAATCTGTTAAACATGGTCTTGAATTTGTTGATGCACCCGGGCTCGTTGCTATACACGATGGGGTCAGGCCATTTGTTAGCATTGACACGATTCGCAGATGTTTCGAAACAGCATCCCGCTTAGGAAATGCAATCCCGGTAATACCTCCATCAGATACACTCAGGATTATGTCAGACGGGATGAGTTCTCCGCTTAACAGGTTACAAGTACGGCTTGTTCAAACTCCTCAGGTGTTTAATATTGACATCATCAAAGAAGCATATAAACAGCAATTTATGCCTGAATTCACAGATGATGCCATAGTACTTGAAAAAACCGGGGTAAGGATAAATCTTGTTGAAGGCAACCGAGAAAATATTAAGATCACCAACCCCGAAGATATGTTGATTTCAAATGCCTTCATTAATAGGGAATAATCAAAATATTTAATTTTGCACAGAATGAAAACACGGGTATTCATAATTACAGGTATGATTTTCATCCTGGCCAGTTGTGCAGAACTTCTTAATGTTATGCAGACAGTTTCAGGTCCGGTGTCGCTTACAGAAGCTGATGTTGCTGCTGGCCTTAAAGAAGCTCTTTCTACAGGCGCAAAAAATGCTGCTCAGAAGTTATCAGCAGAAAATGGTTATTTTGGCGACGCTGCAATTAAAATTATGCTGCCTGACGAGGCAAAGATAATTGTTGATAACCTTTCGAAATTGCCAGGAGGTGATAAACTTGTTGAAGATGTGATTCTTAGAATCAACCGTGCTGCAGAAGATGCGGCAAAAGAAGCGGCTCCCATATTTGTAAACAGTGTTTCAAAAATGACTATCAGCGATGCCTTTGGAATACTGCAGGGAAACAATAATGCTGCTACAAATTATTTGAGAAAAACAACTTATACTGACTTGTATAATCTTTATAAACCTAAAATACAGGCTTCCACAGAAAAGGATATCGTTGGTGGTATCTCAACCAAAGATTCCTGGCATTCACTTACATCCCGCTGGAATGCAGTTGCAGGATCCATGGCCGGAAAGTTAGCTAACCTGAAAACTGTTAATACAGACCTTGATGACTATCTTACAAATATGGCTCTGTCAGGAATGTTTACAAAAGTTGAAGCAGAAGAGCTTAAAATAAGAAGCAATGTTTCAGCAAGGATCACTCCTCTTTTGCAGCGGGTATTCGGAAGCCTCGATAACACAACAAACTAAATTTTATGGCAGAAAAGACAATCCTTAATTCTCATGGGCTGGAAGTTAGAGTGTCTGATGAAGCGAATGAAGGAATATTAGACATACTGAATCATACCGTACAAGGATCAGAAGGAGGCTTAAGGTTTTCATTACAGAATCCTTCAGAAAGAATTAAAGAGTACAAAAACAAAATAAGGTTTGTTTCCTTATACAGGAAAAACAAAGTTACTGGAACTCTTGGAGCATGTTTCAGGATTACAGGACAGGATAACCTGAGATTTCATACTACCTATATCAGGTATTTTGCTTTCAATGCGGTTTACCAGTCAGAAACTAAAGTCAGAAAAAAGGAAAAAACTTCCAAATCAGATCAGTCAGAGGAATCATTCAAGAAACGTACCCTCGATCTGTTTAGTAAACCTCATCTCCTTGACTATCCTGATATTTCTGAATCCGATAAACACATTATGTATGCCTTTGTTGAGAGTATGAATGAACGATCAAAAAATATTGTCCATCAGGCTGGTTTCGAATATATAAGGTCATTCCTGACAGTTGCTTTCAGCAGATTTTCGCCTAAAAAAGATAACAGGGTCACAAAGCTTGAACAAGTAGAAAAAGAGAAGATGAAATCAATCCTTCTCGATCATTACCGCGGTCATTCATTTTATAATACAGATATTTCAGTGTCTGGGACTTATTATGTTCTAAAAGAAAAAGGTAAGATAGTTGCTGGTGTCAATACTATTCATGGTCTGTATAGGATCTATGGCATGCCTGGTATCTGGGGATGGGTTATAATGAAAGTCCTGCCAAGGATGCCTTTATTTAAAAAGCTATTTCTTCCTGACCATTTCAGGTACCTTGTGTTCGACTCAATTTATTGTGTGCCAGGAAAAGAAGAGCTCCTAGGACCATTATTTGAGTCGGCGTGCGCCTCAGAAAGTTATAATACAGCTCTGACCTGGCTTGATGACAGGCATGATTTTTATGATAAGCTGCGAACAAGAGTTAAAATGGGCGCGCTTAACAGGATGCTTAATGCTAAACCAGGGTTGGTCTATGCAAGGTTCATCAATTTCACCGAATCGGAAAAGGAACCTTTTTATAACGCACCAGCTTATGTCTCAGGTTATGATATGACCTGAAATCTTATTCAAACAACCCCCCTAACAGGGCGCCTGATTCTTTCCCCCTGTTCCTTCCATAAGGAGCGAGTGCTCTTATTAGCTTCCTGATAGGCATTGACTGAAGCCATACCTTCCCTGTACCTCTCATTGTTGCAAGAAACAGTCCTTCTCCGCCAAATACCATTGACTTAAGACTTCCTGCGGCTTCAATATCAAAATCCAAAGATGGTTCAAATGCAACAACGCATCCTGTATCAATACGAAGAAGTTCATTATTCAATTGCCGTTCGATTACAGTTCCTCCTGCATGTATAAATGCTTTCCCGTCACCCTCAAGTTTCTGAAGTATGAAACCTTCGCCTCCGAAGATGCCTGCACCAAGCCTCTTATTGAGTGTTAAAGATAATCTTGTCCCAAAAGCAGCACAAAGAAATCCATCTTTCTGAACTATCAAGGAGTTTCTAACTTCTCTGAGGTCAACCGGAATTATTGTTCCAGGATATGGAGCTGCAAATGCTATCCTCTTCTTGCCATAGCCAGACCTGTTAGTAAAGTGGGTTATAAAAAGAGATTCTCCTGTCAGAAGCCTTGAACCAGCCTGAAATATTTTACCAAGAACACCCTGGTCGGCCTGTGATCCATCTCCCATCCTGGTTTCAAATGAGATTCCATCTTCCATATAAACCATGGTTCCGGCTTCTGCTATAACTGTTTCATTTGGATCAAGCTCAACTTCCACAAACTGAATGTCGTCGCCAAATATCTTATAATCAATTTCATGTGAAATCATATCATGCTTCTTTAGTTAGTAATGAGAATAATTCAAATTTATAAAATCAAACTGATAAATTCATTAATAACTAAAAATGTATTGTCCGCTAATCTACAAGGATGGATTATAATGGCAGCGAAAATCCGAATGTGCTCCCTTTTCCGCGTTCACTCTCAACCCAAATCCTGCCACCATGCTTCTCAACGAATTCCTTGCAAAGAGCCAGGCCAAGGCCCGTACCTGTTTCCCCTGCTGTACCTTGCTGATAACTGTTTTCCCCTGGCAGGAAAATATTCTTTTTAACCTCACTTGTCATTCCAACACCATCGTCAGAGATAAGTATAACTGTCTGCCACTCATCTGAGTAGGCTTTGATCTCAACCATCCCACCACTTGAAGTAAACTTAATTG
>DATALD010000055.1:0-4721 GCA_036261255.1 Bacteroidales bacterium | reverse complement strand
ATTCTACCTTGATATGAAAAAAGGTGAATCCGAACGTCCTTATGCAATCACAGGCAAGTTTTCTGTTAACGATACACTGATAAGCGCTGTTAAGAATTTATCATCATCTGCTGAGTTAACCGGGTAGCCAAGGTTGCTTGGTGTTTTCCATCCTGCATCTGATTTTATACACTTAAAAATGTCATAGCCTCCCATAGAGTTGTGACCCTCGGAGCAAAAATACAATACTGAATCATTCTTAGTTATAAAAGGAGTATCTTCATTAAACGGGGTATTGATTTCAGGGCCGAGACCTATGGCAGGTCCCCAGTCTCCCGATGAAGAGAGCTCTGAAACGTAAATGTCGAGATTTCCTGGTCCACCGGGTCTGTTACTTGAAAAATAGAGTTTCTTACCATCAGCTGAGAATGCAGCGTGAGATTCGTAATACTTTGTATTTATATTTTTATTCAGTTTCCTGATTTGAGTCCATTTACCGTCAACAAAATCAGAAATATAAATTGCACCGTCGTAGTCATCTGTTTTATACAGAAGGAGCTGTGTCCCATCGTAGTTGAGTGAACTTGAAGAACAATCGGTCCCGGCATTTAACTCAGCTGTTATTTCAACAGGGATTTCCCACCTGCCAGAGCTTTTCTTTGAAAAGAATATTGCATTTTCGATACCTCTTCGTTCAGTGTAAACAATAGTACTGCCGTCGAAACTTACAGCCGGGTTTTCATTTATTGAGCCAAGGTTGAAGTCTGTTCCCAGGCTCTCTTTCCCAAAAAGTATTGGTACCTGCTGGTACTGCAAAGCATTCCTGCAGGCTAATATCTGTTGATCAATGAATTCAAGATTTTCCATTTTGCCTGCATCGCCTGCTTGTTTTGTAATCCGACTAAAGTTTTCAAGGACAGTTAGCGCTTTTTCGAATTCATTGTTTATCATATATGCTTTTGCGAGTGAAAAATATACATCAGGAGGAGCCTTCATTTCTTTATATGACTCTGATTTTGCATTAAAATCAACACTTTTTGATGCTTCCTCAAGGTATGGAACTGATTTTTCTTTTTCCCCCGGGATATTCAGATAACATGTACCGATTTTATGCTTGAGGTTCATATTATCTGGAGTTTCTATCAGCAAATACAGTCCGTTTGCGAGCTCATATTCCTCATAGATAAAATAAGACTCAGCTTGCGTAAAGATATTCTTCATCTCATCGGCATTCTGAGATACGCATACCGGATGATACAGGAAGTACAACAGTATGAGAAATATATTTGATTTTATAACTTTTTTATCTTTCATGTCATGATGATTATGGTTTGTAAAGTTAGGATGAATGGGTTTACTCACTTAAGAACCGATATCAATCCAATACCTGAACCCTGCTTCTCATTTATAAAATCATAACTTAATTGATATATCCCGCTTTTCTTGCATGTAAAATCAACAGAGGCGTATGTTTTACCGGTCTTTTGATCAAATGATGAAACAACCTGCTGACTTGCATCGTTCTTTACAGAGAGAATGAGCGTGCCTTTGGAACCATCGCTTGTGCACATGGTAAACCTGTATGTCATATCCTTCCAAAGTGAGATATTTGCTTTAAATCTAAGCTCTTCTTCAGCTGATTTTCCAAGCTGAACCCGGAAATCTTTCAGGTACTTGACATCACTTCCGCTAGCTGTGAGACAAGCAGATACCTCTTTATCAGATTCTTGTCCGTATGAAAGAACTGCGGTTACCATCAATAATGAAAGAGTTAATAAAAAGTTTTTCATGTTTATTATTTTAAGGTTCATTTTTACAATTGATTTTTGTCGTTTTTCCCGGCTGCATTGGTAAAATATCTGCCTATTGAATCGATTATCCTTCTGAGAACATCAAAATACAACAATATATAAAATAATACAGTCATAAGCCAAATAACAATAATGTTAAACCAGAGTGTGTCTACTGGCTGTCCAAGGATATATTTCTCTGGTGCAAAGAAATGAACCCGGAACGTGAAGGTACCATCCCTGACAGGATTTTGAAATACCGGCTCATAATTTTGGATCAGATGATCATAATCTCGTATTATCTTATTTTTCTCTGATACTTTTCTGACTATTTCTGAAAGAAACTCATTATAGTACCTGTCATAATATGATTGGTATTTATCTTTGCCCCCAAGCTTTTTTTCAGCAAGTGATATTAGTTGATCCTTCTTGGTATTAACTGTATTGAAAATGCTGATATACCTGTCTTCTAAAACCTTCACAAACCTTCTGCATTCTTCAATATCATTATGGTTGAAATTATTTATATCGAATTTTTCGATTTCAATTCCAGGCATCTGAGGAAAAAGACTCATTTCAGAACTGAGTTCATTTTTTAGCAATTTAATGTTTGAAGATAATGCTACTCTGCTTTCAGGATCATCTGTTGTTAGAAGTGATTCTGTTTCATTCAGAATTTTATTGAGCTCTGGCAGATAGAATACCTGCCTGTAATTGGCATGGCTTTCAATCTGGTCTAACTCGAAAAATTCTTTTTCGTAGTTGTTATTTTTAAACTGTGTAACTGCAAGAGCTTCATAAGCCCAGCGCGAAGCCATAACATCAGCAATTACGGGTGCATTGCCCTTACCTCCTCCAAAAGCCTGGTTGATCTTATCAAAGTTGAACATTGCCCCACCCAGAGCCATCTGAGGTATTATTAGCAATGGAATGAGAATATAAATTGTAACCGCAGAATTAAATGAGGAGGATATATTTAATCCCAGAACATTAGCAAAACAAGCTGCCGCGAAAAGAACCATCCAGTATTCGAATGTCATTCCTTTTATGCCGAGTATTGTATTACCGAGTAGAACATAAACAAGCATTTGAAATGCTGATAGTGTGAAGAGGATGATAACTTTTGACTGCAAATAGCTGAACCTTGAGAGATTGAGAAATTGTTCCCTTTTAAGGATCTTCCTGTCGCGGAATATCTCTTCCGCACTAACAGAGAGACCGATAAAAAGGGCAATAACAATACTCATAAAAATGTATGGGGGAAGATTCTCGTTTTGCCTGAAGATATATCCAGCCTTATTGTCAGGTATATACTTTATTATCGCGGTCAGGAAAATTGCCATAAGGGGAGCTTCAAGAAGGCTGATAAGCATATATTGAAAGTTGCTTATCTTTGAAAGGACATCTCTTTTAACAAATATCCCCAGTTGTCTCAATTTATCTGGTATCTGGAAAGATCGTGGAGGGATTGTTTTTACCTCTTCAATTTCATGAGTCTTGAAATTTTGAGTGTAAAGATCGTTCCATTCCGATGGGTTTTTGATTCTCTGTCTTGTGAACCTGCCGAAATCATCAACTTCTTTCGATTCTATAATGTTAAACAACAATTCAGGATTAACATTGCCACATGCATGACACTCACCAATATCTGAGTTAATCTGGTGTGTTGCCTTTTTGAAGTACATTACTGCTTCAATGGGATTGCCATAGTATATTGGAAATCCACCTGTGTCGAGAATATAAAGACGATCGAACATCTTGTATATTTCTGACGATGGCTGGTGAATAACAACGAATATCAGCTTCCGCTGAAGAGAAAGCTCTTTCAGCAGATCCATCACATTTTCAGAATCCCTTGAAGACAACCCCGAAGTGGGCTCATCAACAAAAAGAATTGAAGGTTCTCTTATTAGCTCAAGGGCAATATTCAGTCTTTTTCTCTGGCCACCGCTTATCTTTTTATTAAGCGGTGTACCTACTTTGATATCCCTGCTTTCGAATAAACCAAGATCAAGGAGGGTTTTTTCTACTTTCTCTTTTATCTGTTCGAGATTGAGGTCTTTGAAACAAAGCCTCGCATTATAAAAAAGGTTTTCATATACAGTAAGGTCTTCCATAAGGAAGTCATCCTGAGCAATATATCCAATGAGACTTTTAGCTGATTCAACATCTTTATGAATGTTCAACCCGTTAAGCGTAACAGTTCCTTCAGAAGGAACTTCTATGCCTGAGAGGACATTTAAAAGAGTTGTTTTTCCAGAGCCGCTGGCCCCCATTATGCCAATGAGTCCAAATTCTTCCGCTATATTGATTTTATGAAGTCCGATTTTACCGTTTGGAAAAACATAAGAAAGATTCTCCGCTTTAAATGAAAGTTTATCGGTTTTTTCGGAGCTAAGAAAACTTGATACAATATCGTTATAATATATTGTTCCTCTAGTTATCCTAAGAGTACTTCCCTGTGGGAACAGGTAAATCTTTTTTGTGTTAAAAAGTAACCCGTTAATTGATATTTCGTTACTCCCGCTGTATTTGACAAAATAAAGATCTGTGCTTTTAATTCTTAAAATGAAGATAGGGTCGTCAAGTCCCGGTGAAATAATCTGCCTTCTTTTTTCATCTCCCGCTATTTCGTCAGCTGTAATGATAAGGATCTCCCCGGTATTGATTTCTTCTACAGATTTGCATGTGATGAATTTATATATAAGCTCAACCTCTTCAGGATAAATATTAAATACTGTTGCTACAGTATTTATTATACCCATCCTCTGTTCTGTGAAAAGGTTTTCTGACATCAGCATTTCAAAAAGCCTGATAAGAACAACTGCCTTCTGCTTCTGTGTAAGAGTTTTGTTAATCTTACGACAGATGGCCAACGTCCTTACCGAATCCTTCACAGAAGTAAGCCTCGCGGCACCCCCATCTTTTGCATCAACACCTGTTATTCCTGAT
>DATALD010000054.1:0-18032 GCA_036261255.1 Bacteroidales bacterium | reverse complement strand
ATCAGGAATATGGCAACTGGCGTTTGTCTAAGAGCCGGTACAGAGTACATAGCATGGACAAAAATCAGAAGTATCGCACCAAGAATCATAATGCTGGCGCCTTTCCCTTTTCTGTCGTATACACTTCCGAAAAGAGGAGTAAGCAGCATTGTACCGAATGGCAACATTGCAGGGATTGTGCCTGCAAGTTCTGGATCAATGCTAAATTTATTAACCATAAGGTCGGATGCATATTTCAGGAATGGGAAAACAGATGAATAGAAAAGAACACACAGGATTGCAATGTACCACCATCCTCTGTTGCTAATAATAAACAGGATATCACGAAGCTTGAATGACTCTTCTTCTTCTGTCTCTGATGACACACTTTGGAGAGAGGCATCAAGCTTTTTATCCATAAAAGTATATATAAAGAAAGCAATCATACCAATACAGAGCATTATCAGGCAAACAAGAATCGGAGCAGAAACACTTCCAAATGCCTTTGCTATGGGAACTGATGTTGCAAGAGCAAGGGCAGTACCCATCCTGGCAGTTGCCATTTCAAGTCCCATGGCAAGAGCCATTTCTTTGCCTTTGAACCATTTCACAATTATCTTTGATACAGTAATACCAGCAACTTCAACTCCAACACCAAATGTTGCAAAACCCAAACCTGCAATCACTGCCTGACCTTTCATGCCCAATATCTGAACTCCGTCAAGTGAGTTTGTTGAGATAGACCAATACTTGATCGCTGTACCTGTTACCATTATTATTGTTGCCATCTTGCCGGTAAAGCGGACACCCATTTTATCGAGGATTATGCCACCAAATATCAGCATGAGAAGAAACACATTGAACCAACCGTATGCACTTGTGAAAAAGCCATATTCAGTGCTGTTCCATAAAAGCTCTTTCTCAAGCATAGGCTTTAGCGGCGCCATAACATCTGTAAGATAATACCCGCATAGCATTGTAAATGAAACAACTGCCAATGCTACCCATCTGGCTGTTTTTGAGTCTCTTAAAGTAGTCCTAAGTGTTTCCATATTTATTTAATAATCTATAATATCTATTTTTTGCATTGTAAAAATAGGTATTATAAGTATATAACAATCATATCTTTTAAGTGCTTAAATAATTTTAAAGTATTGGGTACCATAATATGCTAAATATGAGGTTTAATGATCAGAAAATTTGTTTTATTTTGCAGTATTAAGATTCTAATCAGAGATGCCATGAAGAAACTATTGATAGTGATTATTTTTGCGATTTCGATAATCAATGCTTATGGCCAGGAACCTCCGGTTACAGTAAAGTGGTATTCCATTCAGGAAGCTGAAAAGCTAGTGATGCAATCACCAAGGCCATTGTTTATTGATACATATACTGACTGGTGCGGATGGTGTAAAAAGATGGACAAGGAGACGTTTACAGATCCTGTTATTTCAGATATCCTTAACACCAAATTCTATCCGGTTAAGTTCGACGCTGAGGGAATTGAAAAAATCACAGTGTTTGGACAAACATTCATTAATGATGGGAAGGCAGGTAAAGCACACCAGCTTGCAGTAACACTGCTGAATGGAAAGCTTTCATACCCAACCGTTGTATTTATGACTTTTGAAACCGGTGGTACTGTAAAAGTATCCCCTATTCCCGGATTCAGACCTGCAGTTGACATGGAGGTACTCCTGAGCTACTTTGCAGATAAAGCCTATTCAACTCAAACACTCGACAATTTCGCAAAGAATTTCAAAGGAAAAGTTCAACCAATCGCCAGTATGGAGTAGTGTCTCCTGCTTTTACGGCTTTTACGGCCTTTACGGCTTTTACAGCTTTCTAATCATTTGCCAATTACAAAATTTGAAGGTAGCTGAATAATTTCGCCATATTGATATACCAGTCTTCTTGAATTAAAGAGAACTTCATCTCCGAGA
Source organism: Bacteroidales bacterium (assembly GCA_036261255.1). Classification (GTDB taxonomy): domain Bacteria; phylum Bacteroidota; class Bacteroidia; order Bacteroidales; family VadinHA17; genus LD21. The sequence continues at coordinate 16,110 of DATALD010000054.1, read as the reverse complement.
ATGATTTTCAAATTGGCAACATCAGGCACCCTGTAAAATAATTTATCAGCTGTATTTACTTCTTTATCTTCAGTTTTAGCGCTTCTTATTATTGACAACTCCTTTGTTTTCTTTTCAGGGGTGAGCGTTATCATCACAGGCTCCCCGGTTGTCTGATTTTCTGCGACGGGTCCTGTCAACTCTGAAAACTGGAATAATTTAACAGGTTTACCTGCAGAATTGACTTCAGGTATTACCTGGAATGTAAAAGTCCTTTTTTCGCGTATTGTTTTGCCGGCAAACAGCTCTGTATATTCTTTTTCAAGACGGTTCATCTCATTAATAACAGATTCATTTTGTGGAAATACATTTGATTCTCCTGTAAGGATAAAATGTTCACCTTCGCGCATCTCCATAAGTCGTTTAGCAGCTCTTTCTGCAAGCTGCTCATCAGGCAGTTGTTTACGTTTTTCGACTATGTAAGGAATCCTTATGAATGTTGAATCTACATTTACTCTTCTGAAAGCGGTATCCCTCTGAATCACAAAGTATTCATCAGAACCCAGGTCAGAAGAAATAAATCTGCCACCCTCACTTGATTCAATACCTTCCTGGTTCCCCATTGAATTATAATGGTCAGGGTTAATATCCAGAATAAGACCTTCACTACGAAGATCAAGAACATTTGTTTCAAAGATTGAACTTGCTTCAATAACATAAAGTTCTGAGGGGTCAATTTCCTGAATAGATTCTACCTTGACACCAGTAATCTCCCAGTATTCATTCTGGTTCTCAATTACATTATCAAGGCCCAGTAAAACACCTGAATATTTAGCATAGGGTCCGGGGATCTCAATAGTCCTCTGTGTCTCAACAACAATATTGAAAACAGTCCTTGGAAGTCCGTAAATAACGCTTCCATTTTTCACAGAAGTCTTCTCTGATAATGGAGAAACTGTTGCATCGTTCGCTTTCCTTCCTGAATAACATGAAGCAAGAATAAGTGATAAAACAAATATTGTGAATATTTTGAAATGAGTTTTCATGACAGACTTAATTAGATTAATTTTTATCATAGTTCGATCTTAAATTGTTAAACGCATCACCAATATGATAAATTATGTCACTGGCGATTAATGATTCATATGATGTTGCTTTAAGCGCAACATCACCGGCATGTCCATGAACAAATACACCAAGTAATGCAGCGTCGGCAGCAGCATAACCTTGTGCCAGTAAAGATACAATCACACCTGTAAGAACATCTCCGCTACCTGCAGTTGCCATTCCCGGGTTGCCTGTACTATTGAAATAGACTTTCCCGTCAGGCATTGAAACCGATGTATAGGCACCTTTCAATACAACGATAATCTTGAACCTCTTTGATATGTCAACCTGCTTCCTGAACCTCTCATTTCCTGAAACCGACTTACCTGTAAGTCTGTCAAATTCACCCGGATGAGGGGTTAATATAGTATTCTCCGGTAAAGACGAAAGAAGTTCAGGATACTGAGATATGATGTTAATGCAATCAGCATCAATAACTAAAGGTTTGTTACAACCTTTCAGAAGATTTATGATTGCCATCGTCGTCTCATTCGAAGTTCCAATTCCTGGTCCAACTCCAACTGCAGAAAACTTTTCGAAATTATCAATCCCTGATATTTCTCTTGCTCCACCATCTGCTTTTACCATGGCTTCAGGAATTGAATTCTGAATGACCTCATAACCACACCCTGGGATATGACAGGTAAGAAGCCCGACACCAGATCTCAAAGCAGCTTTTCCTGACAGAATCGCCGCTCCCATCTTTCCATAAGAACCTGCAATTAATAGGGCATGACCAAATATTCCTTTGTGATCAAACCTGTTTCTGTTTTTAAGAAGTTGCTTTGCTTCATTCGCTGTAAAGAAAATGTAATCAGTTTGATTGCTGTTAATTGCATCAGGGTGAAGACCAATATCAAGAACTTCCCATTCGCCTGTGTACTTGTAGTTTTCGGCGAACATAAATGATAATTTGGGGAATTGAAATGTCAATGTGTAATCAGCATGTATTATCCCTGATTCATCATTTTCTGTATTGTTCTCGCAGAATAAGCCAGAAGGAATATCAATAGCAACAACCGGACTTTTTCTAGAGTTTATTTGTTCAATAATCTCTTTTGACAAACCATCTGAAGGCTTTGAAAGTCCGGATCCGAAAATTGAATCAATAATAATTGTGTTATCCTTCGGAATCGCGGGGAAATCATCAGCTTTATTAATAAATCGCAATGTTAGCCCTGACTCTTCAAGCCGTCTTCTGTTTATCTCCCATTCAGCAGATCTCTTAGAAGTGAAATTCACGAAATAAACTTCGACATTGTATTTCTTACATGCCAACATCCTTGCAAGGGCAAGTCCATCACCTCCATTATTTCCCGGCCCAACAAAGATTATATATCGTTCGTTTTTCGAGAAATGAGTTAAGCACCATGAAAAAATTCCGCCCGCAGCTCTTTCCATCAGGTCAGTTGGTGACACAGGCTCATTTTTTATGGTGTAGGTGTCTATATCACGAATTTGCTCAGAGCTGAATATTTTCATCATTTCTCTTCTGTTATACAAATATAACATTTTAATTGTCCTTTTTCTCATTTATAGGGCAGTTTAGGATTACATGTATCGACAGTACCAAAAGAATCTTTAAATTTGTTAAACCAATAATCTTAAATATTAAAAACTAAAACCGAATAATATGCTTAAGAACCATCCTAAGGGACTGCTTGTAGCCTTTTTTTCAAACATGGGAGAAAGATTTGGCTTTTACACAATGATGGCCATTCTGGTACTTTTTCTACAGGCAAAATTCAATCTTCCTGCTGAAGAGGCAGGTAATATCTACAGCTGGTTTTACTTTGCTATTTATGCCCTGGCGCTTGTTGGAGGTATCGTGGCCGACTCTACAAAAAAATACAAACTGGTGATTCTGGCAGGCATCATCATAATGTTTGCCGGGTATGTTATAATGGCAGTTCCGGGAATGTCCTTGACAATTACAATCATCGGGCTCATGACAATAGCACTAGGGAATGGGCTCTTCAAAGGAAATCTCCAAGCTGTTGTCGGACAGATGTATGACGACCCAAAGTATTCGAAACTTAGGGATACTGCCTTCATGATTTTCTATATGGGTATAAATGTTGGTGCATTTTTCGCCCCATTTGCGGCAGAAGGAATGCGTAACTGGTGGCTAAGGGTCAATGGATTTGCACACGATGCAAGCCTACCTTCGTTATGTCATCAATATATTAATGGCAATTTATCAGATATATCAGTATTTCAAAATCTAGCAAACAATGTAAGTCTTAATGGACCTGTTACAGATCTTTCAGCATTTGCCACAAAGTATCTCGATACATTCTCAAGAGGTTATAATTATGCTTTTATGGTTGCTGCAGGAGCAATGGTGATTTCACTTTTGGTTTATGTCTTCTTCAACAAACTCCTTCCAAATAAAGAAAAGAAAACAGAAACTGAAGTCTCTGAAAAAATTGAATTCAAAGCTTTACCTCTCATCGCCGCTCTGATAGCTATGGGAGTAGCAGCAACAGCGCTGCATTTCATAGAAAATGTAGGATGGACATCAGGTTTTGCTTTCGGGCTGTTTGCAGGTTTTGTAACATGGATAATTATGACCTCAAGAAAAGAAGAGAGAGGCCGGATAACAGCTCTTGTTCTTGTCTTTTTTGTTGTAATATTCTTCTGGATGTCATTTCACCAGAATGGACTCACACTCACATTATTTGCCCGTGATTATACTGTAAAACAGGTAACACCTTTTACAAACTTGTTTTTTACCCTGCCTTCAATGCTTGCCGTGATTGCTGCTATTTCCGGTATGGTGATATTATTATATAAGGAAGTGAAAACAAAAACAAAAATAACAGGTGGCATTCTGTTTGCAGCTGGCATGGCGCTTGCTATCTATTTCTATTATAGTTTCGCAAGGCCAACAAACGCAATTTCCCCTGAAGTATTCCAATCTTTTAATCCATTATTCATAGTAGCGCTCACATTCCCGGTAATGGCTGCTTTTGCCTGGATGAACAAGAAAGGTATTGAACCATCAACTCCGAAAAAAATCGGAATAGGGATGATAATTGCAGCCCTTGGATTCATAATAATCCTTGTTGCATCAATTGGGGTTCCTTCCCCGGCATCGCTTAATGGAATACCTGTCAATGATGCCGACAGGGTTTCTCCATACTGGCTTATGAGTAGCTATCTTGTACTAACTGTTGCCGAGCTTTTTTTAAGTCCAATGGGATTATCATTCGTTTCTAAAGTAGCTCCTTCAAGATTCCAGGGACTCATGCAGGGAGGCTGGCTGCTTGCAACAGCAGTCGGTAATAAACTCCTCTTTGTTGGAACCATCCTTTGGGACAAAGTCAACCTTAGCACGCTATGGTTGGTGTTCATCATCTGCTGTCTGCTCTCTGCTGCTTTCATCTTCTCAATATTAAAGAGACTTGAAAAAGCTTCACAGAGCTGATAGTTATATTCTTATTGTGATTAGTCTATATTGATTAATAAAATAAAAATAAAGAAACAGCATAATTTTATTTTTTTAATTTTGTGTTTAATAATGCATCTGATGAAGATGCATTTTTTTTAAACAGAATTAATATGAAAGTCCTGAAATTTGGTGGCACATCAGTGGGCACTCCTGAAAGAATAAAGGAGGTCGTTAAAATTGTGAAGGCGCAGGAAGTACCCTGTGTCGTTGTTGTCTCAGCTTTTCAGGGTGTAACAGACGAATTGAAGAAAATTGCCGAACTGGCAGCTTCAAGAGACAAAGAGTACCGCACTAGGCTTGAAGCTCTCATTTCGAGACATATCTCAGCTGCAAACCAACTTGTTCCAAAGAGGGGGTATTTTCAGACATCAGAAAAGATTGTGTCGATATTCACAGAGCTGAAAGCAACACTCGAAGGAATATTTATGGTAAAGGAGCTAAGTAATCATACTCTCGACAGGGTAATGAGCACCGGTGAACTGGTATCATCAACTATCCTTAGCAGTCTTATTGACGAAAGCATTTTCATTGATGCCAGGGAAATAATAAAAACTGACAGTAACTATGGCTTTGCAAATGTAGATTTCACTGTTACATACGATATTATCAGGAAGAGAATTTCAGGTAATGAAAAGTTCATTGTTGTCCCGGGATTCACAGCAAGCAATGCAGATGGTGATACAACAACCCTAGGCAGAGGAGGATCAGATTATACAGCTGCAATAATTGCAGCTGCAATAGATTCCGAGTTGCTTGAAATATGGACTGATGTAGATGGATTCATGTCGGCAGATCCTAAAAATGTTGACAAAGCTTATGCAATTGAGTATTTAACATATTCTGAAGCCATAGAACTATCTCATTTTGGAGCTAAGGTTATCTACACTCCTACATTAAGGCCTGTTTACAAGAAGAACATCCCGATTAAGGTTCTCAATTCATTCAACCCTTCTTCGAAGGGAACAATAATAAGCCAGAACAGGCAAAATGGCGATGTCAGCCCTATTAAAGGCATTTCTTCAATCGATAATATTGACCTGATTACGCTTCAGGGTACAGGAATGGTTGGTGTTTCTGGAACATCAATGCGTTTATTCGGCGCTCTTGCCCGGAAAAGCGTCAACATCATTCTTATTACGCAGGCTTCATCTGAATACTCTATAACTTTTGCTGTCAGACCCACTGATTCTCTTATAGCTGAAAAAGCTATTTATGAAGAATTCAGGAATGAAATTGAATATAATAAAGAGATTAAGGTTCAGGTTGAAAAGAATCTTTCAATAATTGCAATTGTAGGTGAGAGAATGAGAAATACACCAGGCATTTCAGCCACTCTCTTCAAATCACTTGGACGGAATGGGATCAATGTAATTGCCACTGCCCAGGGTTCTTCAGAGTTAAATATCTCAGTAGTTATAAGGAACACCGACTTAAGAAAAGCTCTAAATGTTATTCATGATGGATTTTTTCTCTCAAGTTATAAGGAATGCAACTTATTCATCGTGGGTATTGGCCTTGTAGGAAACAGTTTCCTTAAACAAATAAAAAAACAACAGTTAATTCTTTTTGATGAACATAAAGTAAAGATAAACCTGATTGGCGTTACGAATACCAGGAAGATGCTTATCAATACAAAAGGAATTAAGCTCGAAAATATCAAAGACACTCTTAGCATTGAGGGAGAAAAAGCAGATCTTGACCTTTTCATAAAAAAGATAACAAACCTTAATCTTAGGAACTCAGTTTTTATAGATTGTACTGCAGATGAAAAAGTAGCAATGAAGTATCCAGATATACTATCAAAATATGTTTCAATTGTCACCGCTAATAAGATTGCATGTTCAGCAGATTTGAGTTATTATCAGAAACTGCGTCATATTGCAGCCGAAAAAGGAGTCAGGTTAATGTACGAAACAACCGTTGGGGCTGGTCTCCCAATAATCAAAACCATTAACGATCTTGTACTTAGCGGCGACAAGATCCTGAAGATTGAAGCTGTATTGTCGGGTACAATGAATTTTATTTTCAATGAGTTAAGCTCAAGCATTCCACTTAGCTCGGCAGTAAAACTTGCCAGGGAAAAAGGCTATTCGGAACCTGATCCAAGAATTGACTTAAGCGGTACAGATGTAGTCAGAAAGATACTTATACTTGCAAGAGAGGCCGGCTATAATCTTGAGAAGAATGATGTAAAGGTTGAAAAATTCCTTCCCGATGATTGTTTTGCGGGTGACATAAATGAGTTTTTCGATAGGTTAAAAGATCTTGATGCAAAGTTTGAAGAAAAAAGGAAAGAACTTGTAAAGGAGAATAAAAAATGGAGGTTCTTTGCAAAACTTGAAAATGGGGAAGCCTCAGTCGGCCTTGTCGCGGTAGATGCAAAGCATCCCTCATTCAACCTTGAAGGATCAAACAACATTGTGTTGATGACAACAGAACGATATAATGAACTGCCTCTCGTCATTAAGGGGTATGGAGCCGGGGCTGATGTGACAGCTGGTGGCATTTTTGCTGATATGATGAGAGTTATTAATGTCTGATTTTTTATGAAGTATTTTTCTACAAATGGCAAAGCTCCAGAGGTTTCTTTCAGAGAGGCCCTCTTAAAGGGGCTTGCTCCTGATGGAGGTTTATATCTTCCGGAAAGAATTCCAACAATAAATTCCATCGATCTTGCAAAACTGCATGAAATGGATTATAGGACAGTTGCAACAGATATTCTCTCAAGATTTATTGGTGATGAAGTAAGTACTTCAGATATTGAGAGGCTATGCAATGATGCTTATAACTTTGATGTTCCTCTTGAAAAAGCAGGTGAAAACAAATACATACTTCGTCTCGACCAGGGGCCAACTGCTTCTTTCAAAGACTTTGCAGCCCGGATGATGAGCAGGTTGATGCAGCATTTCATTGCAAAAGATAACAGGAAACTCACAATACTGACAGCAACATCAGGTGATACAGGCAGTGCAGTTGCTAGTGCATTTTATGGTCTTCAGAACATCAATGTAATAATTCTTTATCCAAAGAATGAAGTATCGGAGATGCAAAGAAAACAGATGACCACTTTGCAGAAGAATATTACAGTAATTGCTGTAGAAGGCAAATTTGATGATTGCCAGGATATGGTCAAGAAAGCATTTCGTGATCCAGCTCTGGCTCATCTTCCATTATCTTCTGCCAATTCAATTAATATCGGAAGGCTCCTGCCCCAGTCAGTTTACTATTTATATGCATGGTCAAGGATTTCAGGTGAAAATAGAAAAGTAATTTTCAGCGTTCCTTCAGGGAATTTTGGAAACCTTACAGCAGGGCTCCTGGCATACAGGATGGGCATGCCGGCTGAAAAGTTCATTATTTCTACTAATTCAAATGATGAGGTTCCTTTATTCCTTAGTACCGGAAAATACAAACCAATTTCACCCTCGAGGAATTGCATTTCGAGTGCCATGAATGTAGGACATCCGAGTAACTTTGCACGAATGATAGCTCTTTATGGTGGAACAATGAATGAGAATGGAGTGATCCTTAAGGAACCTGATCGCAATAAGATGGGTTGGGACTTTTACGGAGTCAGCGTGTCTGATGAAGAAACAAAAAGAGCAATCCTGCATGCATATAAAGAAAACGGGATTATCCTTGAACCTCATGGCGCAGTTGCCTGGAAAGGAATAATGGAATATATTAGCCATGAAGGCGATAAGAATAATACTTTCATTTCGCTTGAAACTGCTCACCCGGCAAAGTTTCCGGAAGAACTGAACAATGTATTAAAATTCACACCCTCCCTCCCATTATCTCTTAGTTCTGTTCTTTCAAAACCCGAGAAATTTGAAATTATTAATAACAATTATTCATTGCTGAAGGATATTATTCTTCAGAACTCAAGAAGCTAAATATGCACATAGTTTGTTCTGATCTTGAAGGTGTTTTCGTTCCTGAAATCTGGATTGGTGTTTCAAGAGAAACAGGTATTGACGAATTAAAACTAACAACAAGGGATATCAGCGATTATGATGTCCTGATGAAAAGAAGAATTGGGATCTTAAAGGAGAATGGCCTTAAACTTAAAGATATCCAAAATGTTATTTCAAAACTAAGACCACTTCCCGGAGCCCTAGAATTTCTAAATTGGCTGAGGACGGAACTACAGGTGATTATTGTATCAGACACATTTACAGAGTTTGCTGGTCCCCTGATGAAACAGCTTGGTTACCCATCGATCTTTTGCCATAATCTGATAACTGATAGTTCAGGATCAATTACCGGGTATAAATTACGACAGACTGATTCAAAGAAAAAAGTAGCTGCAGCTCTTCAAAGTCTCAATTACGGTGTAATTGCTGTTGGTGATTCATACAATGATCTCTCAATGATAAGGCAGGCTAACAAGGGTGTCCTTTTCAATCCACCTGACAGCATAGCAGCAGAGAACAAAGACCTTAAAGTTGTAAGCTCTTATGATGAGCTGAAAAAAGAAATTGAATTGACAATCAATAACAGTTTCTGATTCTCAAGTTCAGTCTTGCTTAACTCACTGATTTTTACTACTTTTATTGTAAAATCAGTCACAATGCAATTCCCCCGATCGTCAAGGAACTGGCTTACAATTATAGGTGCTGTTACAGCGCTTATTAATTTCTTTATCATAATCATTCTATTCATCATTTCGAAAATATTGGGCAATGATGATACAAATATGGGGCTCTTTATTTATATAATCCTTCCGGGCTTTATGATTCTTGGCCTTTTTATGATACCAGTCGGTATGATAATCGAACGCCGTAAACAAAAAAGTGAAGGTGATAATAGACGGCTTCCATGGATAGACCTCAATTTGCCTGAACACCGGAATGCTTTCGTCCTTTTTGCTATAATAACAATAATTGTATTGGTGCTTTCAACAATGGGCAGTTTCAAAGCCTACCACATTACTGAATCAGTAGAGTTTTGCGGTCTCCTGTGTCATAAAGTAATGGAGCCTGAACATACGGCATACCAGAATTCTCCACATGCAAATGTTCTCTGTGTTGAATGTCATGTAGGTGCGGGCACATCTTGGTATGTAAAATCCAAACTTTCGGGTCTTCACCAGATATATGCCGTGATTACAAATAACTACAGCAAACCCATTGAGACACCACTCCATGATCTCCGTCCTGCAAGAGAAACGTGTGAACGATGTCATTGGCCGGAGAAATTCTATGCAAGGTCAATATGGACTAACAAATACTTCCTTGCCGATTCGCTAAATACCGAATGGGATGTTGTTTTGCAGATGAAGACAGGCCCTGAGTTTAGTGGACTTGGACATACAGAGGGAATACATTGGCATATCAACCCCTCTGTTGAGATTGAATATATTTCAGAAAATGACAAAAGAGAAACTATCACCTACGTTAAGTACCTGAATAAAGTAACAGGCGACTCGATAATCTATACTGATGATCAATATCCTATTGATGATAGCCTGCTTAAATCGGCTGCCACAAGAACAATGGACTGTATTGACTGCCATAACAGACCTTCACATAACTATGCATCTCCAACTGTTTACGTTGATAAAGCAATGCTAACTGGCGAAGTTTATAGAGACATTCCATTCATAAAAAAGGCTTCAATGGATATCCTTCGGGAAAATTTCAAAAGCAAGGATACAGCCATGGCAAAGATTGAAGAAGCAGTAGCTAAGTTCTACAAGGAAAATTACCCGGTACTATACCAGGATAAAGCTGATAAGATAAACAGTTCAATTAATGCCGTAAAGAGAGCCTTCAGCCTGAATAATTTTCCCCGGATGAAAGTTGTTTATGATGTTTATCCCGATCATATTGGACACCTTGAGAGCAATGGGTGCTTCAGATGTCACAACAATTCTTTCAATTCTCCCGGAGGCAGGATCATTTCAAAGGATTGTGATCTTTGTCATACAATATTGGGGCAAGGGAAACCCGGAGAAATGCGCTATACTGGCATCACACAAAGTCTTAAGTTCGAACATCCAATTGACATAGGTACTGCATGGAATGATGCTAATTGTGCCGAATGTCATACTTATTTGTACTGAAACTAACTGAATATCTCAGAAGTATACTGTTCAGCAAGCTCTGATTGATCTTTGGCTAACCCAGAAATAATCACAATTCTATTTGCCGTCCAGGCAAGGAATATAGTACCATTATAGCCGTCTTTAAAAACCATTTTGCCATTATCGTCAGTAACATTGTCAAGACCAGCTGTTTTCAGGTAGGTATTTACAACTTCGAGTATCTCGGGTGAAGTATTTTTTTCAATAATATAGATCTGAAAGATATCAGACCCAACTTCATAATTTGCCCTGAAAGCATTTGTGAGAAAACTATGCCCCAATACATTTTCCTGGATAAATAAATCTTCATTTTGTCTCTTTCCATTTGAAGGAAACTCATTAAGAACCGGTGGCATTATTGTCTCTCCCGGGAGCATCTCTGCTACGCTCTGTGCCAAGGATAGCTGCGCCTGGAGAGTTTTTTCCTTCTCTGAATATGTTCGTATCTTAACATAGTAGTTCCCTTTGAAAAAATTCAGAGAACCATCAGCCGAATAACCCTGGGTCCCAAGGTTTATGAATCGGAATTCTGAAGAACGCTCAGTAGAATAAATCCCAAATGCCAGGGTACTGTTCTTATGCTGGTAAATCTCAAGTTTTATAACATCCTTGCTCTTCTTATACTCACAAACATGAAGATCTATGAAACCGTAGGCGAGGTAAATATCAGCAGCTCCGTTGATGAAATCCCAAAGATTATCTGGTGTAAAAACAGGGTAATTAGTTAATTTTTTAAAACCACTCAATTCAGGCATGTTTATGCTTTGCCCTGATAATTGTATAACTATAGAAATTAAAAACAAAAAATTCAATAATCTTTTCATTATTTATTCATTAGCGCATGGAAAGTAAGACATAAATTAAAATAAGTTTCAGACAATTGGAAATGTGCTTGTCACATCTGATATTCTTTCCCTGACATTGAATCGCTTTGTACATTGAACCCTGCATTCACCACAATCCCGGCAAGGATCAACGCCTACATTAAGTTCTGATAATAACGAACTTGCCATAGATATGTCTGAATAACCGTAAGCATACATGTATGCTCTCACAAGATCATTGACAGGGAGTTTTTTGCTGCACTGTTTAAGACAATTTGTGCATTCAGTACAAAAAAAACCAGGTTTGTTTGCTGTCGCAATTAGATCCTTTTTCTCCGATTCCGATAATGTAATATCTGTTAAAAGTTTAACGTTTTGTTCCAGGTGTGAGAAATCAGTCATGCCTGGGATAGTTGTACAAACGTCCTGGTTTGACAATACCCATTTGATTGAGGCAGAAGTATTAACAGGCCTTGTCTTTGCCCTGTCAAGAAATCCTCCACCGGCGATAGTTTTCATTGCAACTATACCTATACCGGAACGGGCTGCCTTATGAATTGCTTCAGTAACCTTATCGGCGTACGTTTGCATATAATTGTAAGAAGTAAGGATCACATCAAAAAGATCCATTTCAGAAGCAGCATTGATAACAACTGGTTCATTTACATGTGTCGAAAAACCAACAAACCTGACCTTACCCTGGCTCTTCAGCTTTTTGAGTGCATTCATAACAGGTTTGTGCTCAAGCATACTAACATGTCTAACATCATGAATATAAAGAATATCTACATAATCCGTTTTAAGCCTTGTCAGACTAACACCAAATCTTTGGATAAAATCTTCTTCAGAAGCCATCCTTGTTGGTCTTCCTTCATTATCCATATCCGGCTTGATTTTAGTTGAAATATGAAATGAGTCCCTAGGATATTTGCTGAACAGATTGCCAAGCATTATTTCATTATTCCCATTCTGATACCTGTTAGCGGTATCAAACAGCTTTATTCCTTGTTCATAAGCAGCTTTACAAAGATTGGGATTGTCAGCATTCATCACACCGAAGCTTATTACAGGCAAAACAATTCCAGTCTTGCCGAGTGTTCTTGTTATAGTCTTGCCTTCCAATGCCGATGGTTGTCCTGTCAGACTATTAAATACAGTGATACCTGCAGCTCCTGCAACGCTCGTCTTAAGGAAGCCTCTTCTGTCAATTCTTTTCATGTTGAGTATTATTTAAGATTTCTGACCCTCACCTCGATACCAGTCCCTTCAAGAAGTTTCAGAAGCTCATTCGTGTCTGTATTTCCGTAATGATATGGGTACAGTATCTTAGGCTTAAAAGCTTTGGCGGCATCAGCAACCATTTCAGGATTCATAGTGTATGGCAGGTTCATTGGAAGAAATGCGATATCAATATTTTTCAGAGCTTTCATTTCCGGAGTATTTTCTGTATCACCGGCAACATATATTCTCTTGTCTCCGAAGGTCAGGATAAAACCAAGTCCATTTCCTTTTGGGTGAAAAGACTTCTCAATATTATAGGCATCAACAGCTTCGATTTTGATGGTTCCAACTTCCTGGATGCTTCCAGGCGTCATAGCGATTCCATTGCTTTTGCTTACAGAGCTGTTATTGCAAAATATCTTTGTATCAGCCTTCTTCAATTTCTCAATAAGAGCAGCATCAAGATGATCTCCATGCTCATGTGTTACAAGAATTACATCAGCCTGTGGAAGCTGATCATAGTTTCCTGAACTCTTTACAGGATCCATATAAATTATTTTCCCATCATATTTAAACATTAACGACCCATGGCCAATAAAGTGCATTTCGACTATTCCTACAGAGGTCTTGATAGGATCAGATTCCGGTATATTCTGAGCTTTAAGTGAAACAGCCATAACCATAATAGTTGCTAAGGTGAATACTTTTTTGATTACATTAATTAAGTCCATCTCTTTCCATGTTTATTGTTCATTCATATCAATATTACGAAAAAAAACTCAAAAAACAGATGCTCGTTGATGTTAAATTACAAGAATCAGCAATCATAGTTAAAATTTTAATTAAATTTATTACTTATAATTGATTCAACTGTTTTAATGTTAATTAATTAACATTGATGTTGTTAGGTATAAAAAAACAATTGCTGTTTTCTTCATTTTCTCTATTTTTTTTGTTTTCTGTAAAAGGTCAGGACCCAGGTGTTTACGTTCACAAAATCAATACGAATGAAAATGGAGCAGAATTTTCTATTGATGAGAATGGGGCAATCTTAATCAATTACTCAATTCCTGAGATATTGTTTCAAAACCTGAAGAACGTTCAGGGTTCGTTTTACAGGATTTCAATCCCGGAGCATATTGCGACTATTGATACCGGTCTTCCTGAATTGCCTGTTCTTAGCAAATTGCTGATTGTACCAGAGGGTTCTGAAATTAAGGTAAAGATTTCTGATGTTAAGAGTATTAGACTAAGACCTCCGGGAAGAAAGGTAAAAGGAGTTTTATTTCCTGCACAGGAGGGAGAGGCTAAAAGTCCTCAAGCAAGACAAAGATCTTTTGCCATTAACAACGGCGTCTATAAAAAAAGAAAACTAATTAGCAGCGATACAGTAAATATTGAGATACTCGGAAAATCAAGGAATAACAATCTCGTAAACATTTATATACAACCTGCCAGATACAATCCTGGGAGAAATCTTCTTGAGATAATTACTTCAATGAAAATTGAAGTTTCATTTTCAGGTGATTTTACCGGATCAAAGTCGATTGGTTCTCCCCTGTTTGACATTTCTCTTTCAAAAGGAGTTATTAACCCGGCAACAAACCTTATTAATGACTATTCGGAAGTACCTGTAGGTATGGTCATTCTTACAGATACGATGTTCACGAAAACTCTTCAACCATTTATCGAATGGAAAACAAGAAAGGGATTCAGAATCAAGGTATTAAACCGAGGTGATAAGTATGCAGGCACTACATACACAGAGCTACGCGACACTCTTAAGGCAATTTATGAATCCTCTACAGAAGAACAACCCGCACCTGATTACCTTCTTATTGTCGGTGACATAAACAAGATTCCTAAGTATAGTACTAGTTCAGGCAATGCAACAGACCTATATTATGGCGAATATGACGGTAATGGAGATTTCCTCCCAGAGATATATACAGGCAGATTACCTGTAAAAGATACTGCCGAATTGCGGAATGTTGTAAATAAGATCATTCAATATGAGAAGTTTGAATTTGCGGATACAAACAAATTCTACAGCAATGCTCTGGCAACAACTGGTTATGATTTTGCACATAAGACACACATGAATGGCCAGATCCGTTACTCAATTACAAACTATCTTACGGATCAGAATAAAATAAAAGAATTCCACTACTATCACACAAATGAGATTGATGAGAAGCTGGTGGCGCCTATAATGGCCAGCCAGAAAGCCTATATAATTGATTCTCTATTCAACAAGAAAGGCTTATCATTCATAAATTATACAGGTCACGGCGGAACTACAGGCTGGAAGAACCTCAACATTTTAGTTGACGACATCACAACACTGAAGAATAATAATATGTATCCCTTTATTGTTAGTAATGCATGCGAAACCGGCCAATTTCATATAGAAAATTCATTTAGCAATAGGATGCTTCTTGAAAAGAATAAAGGAGCAATTGGTGTAATCGGCTGCTCAAATGACTCCTATTGGGATGAAGATTACTTTTATTCAGTTGGTCTTGGACAAATAACAGAATATCCATCATATTCTGGTAAAGGACCAGGGTTTTTCGATAGTTTTTTTCATACTCATGATGAGTCACCATCTGAATGGTATTACACAATAGGCCAAATAAATTATGCAGGTAATCTTTCAGTGAGTTCAAGTACAAGTTTCAGAAAAAAGTATTACTGGGAAACTTATAATATTGTTGGCGATCCAAGTATGATACCTATTTTGGGTAAACCGGGCAATTTTGATATTATCCTTCCAGATACACTCCCTGTTGGTATTCGGAAACTCACATTGAATGCAACTCCTTTCGCTTATGCTGCAATCTCAGATTTTGATACTCTCTGGGATGCATCTTTTGCAAGCCCTTCCGGTTCAGTTATACTCGATATTCCTCAAACATCAGATGATTCCTGTCTTGTTGTAATTACTGGGCAAAACAAATATCCCATTATTAAGACCGTATTCTTCTCCGATCTGAGTACTGAATTTTTGAATCTCGATACATGCATAGTGAGTGATCCCAATGGGAATAAAGACGGGAAAGTTGATTATGAAGAAAACTTTAATTTATCATTCCTGCTCAATAATCTTGGGAGTAAAGCTGCCGATAGTGTTTATGTAAAGGTTAGCAGCACATCTGAATGGCTTTCAGTAATCACTGATTCCACTTACATAGGAACAATTTCTCCGGGTTCAAAAATAAATGTCGCTGATAAACTAAGTCTTCGCGTAACTGGTAAAGTACCTGATCTGCAAAGAGCATCCGTTAATCTTGTTATATGTTCAACAGAAAACACTAACGTAATTCCGGTAGATGTATTAATTCACTCACCTATCCTTAAGATATCTGCAATAATAACAAACGACACAGAAAGTGGAAATGGGGATTTCATTGCTGATGCAGGTGAAAATATTGATC
>DATALD010000121.1:0-24048 GCA_036261255.1 Bacteroidales bacterium | reverse complement strand
AGGTCCGGATCCATTAACGGTTGATCCCTGGGATGGAACAAAGGGAGGTGTTCTGGCAATAATAGCAGGTAAGAGGATTACGCTTGATGCAGACATTGATGTCTCAGGGAAGGGATTAAGAGGGGGTGCCGCCTCAATAGGGAAAGATGAATGCGCCTCAGTATTATTATCTTCTTATGATTCTTCATACGAACTAGCTGGCTGGAAAGGAGAAGGAATTGCAATTCACGATTTTCATGAAAACTTACTATTTCCTTCATTAGCTAAAGGCAAAGGGCCCAATTTTACAGGTGGAGGCGGGGGTAATGGCAAGTACGCAGGTGGTGGAGGGGCTGGTAATATAGGGGAAGGAGGAGGTGGTGGATATGAAAATTGTGAGCCTCCTAATCCAACTGGAGAACCCAGTAAGAAGATTGGTTCTGCTCTTGCAGGCAGGATTTTTATGGGAGGAGGTGGTGGAGCATCAACATCTTTTTCAGGCGATCTGGGTGCCGGCGGAGCTGGTGGAGGTATAGTAATTATAATAACTGACTCATTGATTTCTAATGGGAGAAAAATAGTTGCAGACGGAAGCGCCGGAGGTATTGGAGGTATTGATGGTGGCGCTGGAGGTGGTGGCGCTGGTGGCACAGTTGCAATTTTGTTGTCGGAATTTGGAAATACCCCGCTTACCTTATCCGCTTCAGGTGGTGATGGTGGTAATTCTTCTTCGTTTGGAGAAGGAGGTGGTGGGGGTGGAGGCCTTGTTTATCTGAATAAAGTTAATCCATCCAATGTAACGGTACAATTTAAATATGGTAACCCTGGCCTTCTAAATGATGGTATTGCTGCTGCTCAAGGAGGAGGTTCCGGGAGTATATTATCTGACTTTACCCCGAAATTGAATGGTTTCTTGTTTAATTCTATAAGATCATCAGTTTCAGGAACTCAAATCGATTCAGTTTGCTTTGGGGAAAATATGCCCCTTCTTTTGGGAACAGATCCTGTCGGAGGTACTTTCCCATATTCTTATCAATGGCAAAGAAAGACAAACCTCGAAGACTGGGCAAATATAGACGGAGCAACTTCACCGGAGTACCAACCTGTTAAAGAAACTGATGAAGCTATTGATACAGTTTTTTTCAAAAGAATTGTTACTGATAGTTCGGTACTGACTGATGAAAGTAAACAGGTGAAAATAGCGATACATGCACTGATAAGCGGGAACATAACAGCAGATGATACGATCATTTGCTATTCTCAGGTTCCTGAAGCTCTTGTTCCAGATGCAATTATTGGTGGAGGTACAGGGTTGTATAAATACAGATGGGAATATAGCATTGACAATGGAGTAACTTTCGTTGATGCATCAAATACAAATGATAAAATATCGTATTCACCTGAATCTCTTAAAAAATCTACATGGTTCCGTCGGGTTGTTACTTCAGGCAGTTGCATCGACAATGGAAATAGTGTAAAAATTACAGTACTTGATACAATTAAGGATAACAAAATATTAAATATTCCCCAGGATATTTGCTATGGAATGACCTTTGAGAACATAAAGGGATCTTCAACTTCAACAACAGAAGTATTATCGGGGGGAGATGGTATCTACAGGTTTAAATGGGAAAGCAATTTGAATGATGCAGGCTGGGTTGCTGCTTCAGGCGTCAATGACGGACCAGATTACAACCCTGTTGAGCTTTCTCAAAACCAACCTTTTAATAAATATTTATATCGGAGGATCGTTTATTCCGGAGAAGATGATGTCTGTTCAAACATCAGTGTCCCTGTCTCATTCAAAGACTTTCCTGTAATTACAAATAATTCCGTACCAGCTGATCAGACCATTTGCTCTGGTTCTACGCCAGCGGTACTTAACTTTACAATTCCCCTTGGCGGTGATGGAACATATAAATATACATGGGAGAAGGGTAGTTCTGCTACAGGACCTTTCGAACAAATTGCTGGTTTCATAAATTGCGATATTCCAAACTACACTTCTCCTGCTCTTACTGAAGATACATGGTTCAGGCGTGTAGTTACATCCTCCTTATGTACCAATGCGAGTAGCCTTGTTAAAATTAAAGTTCATAAACCTGTTACTAATAATTCAATTACTATTCTTTCGGGTGATATTGATACGACAATCTGCAAAGATCAGTTGCCAAACAGGCTAAAAGGACCGGTTCCTCAGGGAGGGACAGAGATACCAGGCGATTATACTGTTCAATGGTTATTCTCGGTTGATGGACAGAATTATGAAGATGTTTCATCAGATGGGAATGATCTTGTTTATTCACCACCGGCTCTGACAACAACAACATATTACAAACGTATGGCAACTTCCGGAGAATGCCAGAACATTTCAAATCCGGTTACTGTCAATGTCCTTCCACTAATTTCAAACAACGTTATATCTTCCGGACAAACAATATGTTACAACACAGTTCCGTCCCCATTCACAGGAAGTAACCCGCAAGGTGGCAATGGAACATACACTTACAAATGGGAGCAGAAAGAAGGGGTCAATCCATGGAAGGATGCTGCAGGTATAAACAACAATATATCATATTCGCCACCGGCGCTTACAAATCCAGTGCAGTACAGGAGGATTGTTTTCTCGGGAAATTGTTGTTCCCATATTTCAGATCCGATCAATATATTGCTTCATCCGCCCCTTCCGACAGGAACAATCAAAAACATTGCAGATACTACAATATGCAGCGGATCAAAGGTTCTTTTAAAAGTAGCTCTTACAGGGTCAGGCCCATGGGATATAACATATCTGCAAAATACGAGTGAAAGCCAGGCAGCAAAAGCTTCAACTGGTTCGTACGTATTTGAGATTAGCCCTCAGGCAACCGGAACAATTGAAAGTTTTAATTATGCAATTGGGAATATCACAGATGCAAATGGGTGTAGAGCAGTTACATCTGCAGGATCTAAGAAAGCTATTGTCCATAAAGTTCCTGATGCCCAGGCAGGCCCTGATCAATCGGTCTGTGGACCTGAAGTTGATCTGAATGCTACAGCCAGTGTTGGGACAGGTCAATGGACCCTGCCTTCATTTGCTCTAACCCCCGCTGGGAACATGGCTTCTATGCATGTAGCAATTGATTCTTTATCGCAGAACCAATATAATACATCAGGTTCAATAAAGGGCTTGTTCGTTTGGAAGGAAACAAACTGGCAATGTACTGACAAAGATTCAATTGAAATAACCTTCTACAGACGACCTGATAAGATTAATGCCGGGAATGATACTACTCTGTTCTCAATGGATAATTTTTTCCGTCTAAACAACGATCCCCCTTTAGCATGGGAAACAGGTGAGTGGATTACAACTGCAGGATCTGGAGTCATAGACCAATCAACAATCACAGGGCTAACAAACAAACATAATTCTTTCACATGGAAAATATTTAATGTTCTTAGAACTTGTTCACTTGAAGATATTCTTAATATTGAAGTAAATGATCTGCTGATACCTGAAGGATTTTCTCCTAATAACGATCCCGAAGATTACAATAATACTTTCGTAATTACAGGTCTTAATCTTGATGACCAGGTAGTTTCGCTTGATATTTTGAATAGTGCAGGCGCCAAGGTTTTTTCAACATCAAACAATAATGGGAAGGTATGGACAGATTGGGACGGTAAGGATTCAAAAGGTGAGGATCTTCCTGAGGGAACGTACTATTATCTTCTGAAAATCAGATCCCTTAATACAAGTAAACTTGATCAGAGGAGCGGATATATTATTCTCAAAAGGTTTTAGATGAGAGCATGAGAAGACTTACCCTAATATTGTCCGCGTTAATTTTTGTTGCTGTTTCATCAAGAGGACAGGCGGCAGACACAGGAAGCATTCATCTTGGTTACCCTGTTTACAGCCAGTACCTTCAAAATGGACTGATGATTAACCCGGCTTATACCGGATCAAGAGGTGCGCTTAGCGCTTTCCTTTCTTATCGTAAGCAGTGGATGAACATGCCCGGCTCTCCTGTTATTCAATCAGTGTCTTTACATACACCTTTGAAGAATGATAAAGTAGCCCTGGGTTTGTTAGCGCAGTTTATGCAATACGGAAGGACACGTTCGAGCAGCCTTTATGCAAGTTATGCATATCATATAAGGATTGGTGAAGGAAAACTCTCTTTTGGTCTAAGGGGTGGATTCGACAGGGCTCAGAATGATTACTCGGGTATATTGTTAACTAACCTTAATGATCCGGTTTTCAAATCAAATGAGAAGCCATATTTTTTGCCAAATGTAAGCTCAGGTGTATATTACTTTAACAATAAGTTTTTTGCCGGATTATCGGTACCGTCATTTTTGAGTTACAAAAAGACATCATCCGGTGATATCCGTCTTTTTCATAATTTTAGCAACTACGATCTGGTTTTTTCCGCCGGAGGCTTGATTAGTTTTTCAGATTTTGTAAAATTCAAACCTTCATTATTGGCAGATTATTCAATGCAGAATGGTGGGAAAATGAATCAGCTTGATCTTAACGTGAACATTATCCTGGGGGATTTTTTATGGATAGGTGGTTCGTGGAGAACAACTGAACAGGTAGTAGTTGCAATAGCGCAGGTACAGATAAACCCCCAGTTAATGTTCGGGTTATCCTATGATTATCCCGCAGGCCGCATGAAGAATTTCAAAACCGGCGGGTCAACGGAAGTTGTTGTGAGGTATGAATTTGGTTACAAGATTAGTGCTTCAAACCCCAGGTATTTTTAGTATGATGAAAAGTTTATACTGCATACTAGCCTTTACTGTACTGCTTCTGCAACCTGTTTATATGCAAAGTCCTGCCTTATATGAAGTTTCGAGGATGTCATTCAATGAAAATGTATTCAGCGATATTTCTCCTGTTATCATTAAAGACGGGATCGTTTTTTGCTCCGACAGACGATTTAGTAACATTGTCGACAGAACTTCATTTGATGGGAGAAGACTTTATAATTTTTACATAACAAAGCAAAAGGATAGTACACGCTGGGATTCACCGGTTCTTCTTGAGAACGAGCTGAAAATGTTATTCAACAATGGCCCGTTAAGCATATCATCAGACGGCAAAACTGTTTATTTTACAAGCGAAGTTGAAAGAGGAAAGTTAGCCAGGAAGAGAAATTTTCGAAATCATAATGGTATATTTATTGCAGAACTATCTGGTACACAGTTAACAGGCTTACAACAATTCAGGTTTAACAATCCAGACTTTGAAACAGCCCATCCATCAATAGATGCTGACGGTAAATTCCTATATTTTGCATCAGATAAACCCGGGGGTCTTGGAGGGTCAGACATCTATTATTCAGAGAATAAGAATGGAGAATGGTCAGAACCGGTTAACATGGGTCCGGTTATTAATTCATCATCTGATGATAGTTTCCCGTATATTCATTCTACGGGAAAACTATATTTTGCCTCTGACAGACCTGGCGGACAAGGAAAGCTTGATTTATATTCCACATCGGTATTTGATGGGAAATGGGAGAAGCCAATGCTACTTCCTTATCCAATAAATTCTTCTTCGGACGATTTTTCATTTGTTGCTTCTGAAAACCTGCAGACCGGCTACTTTGCATCAAACCGCACTTCAACTGATGATATCTTCAGTTTCAAATCAACTATCATAAGAAAAATTGCGTGTGATGAGCTTGTGGAGAATAGTTATTGTTTCAGGTTCACTGAAGAGAATGCTGTGAAATTTGATACAATACCATTTAAATACAGATGGAATTTTGGTGACGGGCATATTGAAGAAGGCGCTGTAGTGGAACATTGCTATGATAGAACGGGCAAGTATACAGTCACACTCGATGTTGTTAACCTTGTTTCAGGCGAGATTATATATAACGAAAAAACTGATACATTACTTGTTGAGGATGCAGTGCAACCATATATAAATAGTCCCGACTCTACAAATCAGGGTGTTGATATTAGATTTGATGCTTCGGCAACTAACCTTCCGGGCTGGAGCATCAGCGAATACTATTGGAATTTTGATGATGAAAGTGTCGCAACTGGTGAAAAGGTTAATAAATCATATCTAAGACCAGGAACCTATAATGTTCAACTCATTGTTAAGGGGCAAACTGCGGGCCAGGGCAGAATTATGGAAGCCTGCGTTTCAAAAAATATCATAATAAAATCTGAACCCTGAAATGAATTTAACTAAATTTGACACTGATGATATTCGGAAAAGGTTCATATAAATATATACTTATTTTAACTGTTATCAGTCTGCTTGTTTTACAGGATATGCAATGTCAGCCTGTGCCTTCGGCAGATGAGAATATCCCCTATCTTGTAACTTTTGGCAAAAGCGGAAAGACATCATGGGGTGATGACAGCTTTTTTTCTGTCTGGTTTTTCCTGATACCAAGAGATTATAATAAACCCTTCTACATACGTGTTTTTGATCCTGATTGTGGTGGAGAGCACGACGAAATACAGGGAGAGTTCAATACCAAGACCCTTTTCTCTGTTTATGGAGGGGCAAATGTTGATCCTGATAAAAATGTCGAATCTAGAGGTGAAGAGAAAGGGGCTAATTACAAAAAAGGAAACCTGCTTGCATCAAGAGTCTTTTCAAAAGAAGCAAGAACAGACAATAAATATCATTCATTTGGACCTTTTAATCCCACTGATGGCGATCTGAATGTTAAATGGAACAGCTATATTTTTAAGATTGTCTGTGAAGGGGTTGAAGGTGATGACGGTAATCTATACAGGTATTTCCTAAGCAACGATCCAAACAATAATGTTCCTATTGATGGCGCAAACGCAATGACTTACAAGTATATATTCCGGATGTGGAATGATTTTAAAAGTGTGGCTCACATATTCCCATACATTGACACAGGGGTGATCTTTGTTAAACAGCGGAATTTTGATTGGGATAACGACGGGAAAGTACTTGTTGTTTCAAGGTATAAACAAGGAGTCAGTGTCCCAATTTCAAATGAGGATAACTGGATTGAATCTAATATTCCTGTTGAACCTGCAGAAATAAATTCATCACTTGATTTTCAGTTTCACAAGAGGCAGGGAGAGCTTGTGAAGAATAATAATGTTGTTATTACGACAAAAAACCAATTTGATGAAACTATGCCATTTTACAGTTCTCCAATAGGTGGTGTTCCGGTTTATATACCAAAAACAACTATTCAAAAACTGCCATCTAAAAAAAAATAAAGCTGTAATGAGATTCAATTTTCTGCCCTTAAAATTCATTACGCTGGCTATATCGATTCTGCTTTTCTCAGGATCTATAAAGGGACAGAATTACAGCTTTCGTAGTTATAATTATGAGGCTGGACTCCCGAATGATTTTATTTATACACTTAACCAGACTTCAAATGGGTATCTCTGGGTTGGGACAGGCAGCGGGATTGTAAAATTTGATGGTTTTTCCTTTTTTAAAGTCATTTATCCTGATTCTCTTGAGTTAAGAAATCCTAACGCAAGCCTGAAGGATAAAAATGGTGCTATCTGGTATGGGTGTAATGACGGAACAGTATTCTATACACAGGATAATAATCTTATCAGGCTAAACATTGATAACACAAAGAGCATAAGCAAAATTATTGAGGGACCAGACAGCCTGGTATATATTATTCCCCAGGGTGGGTTTATTTTCAGAGTTAATCCTGATAATCCTGAAGATATCAGAAAGCTGTCTGTGCCTGAAAGTTATGTTCTTTTTTCGGGTGCTTTTAATGATGACAAGGCACTTTTACTGGGTTCGCAGGGAGTGATGTTGTTCTGTGAAAACCTTCCTGATACAATAATTATAAAAGAAGTCCTTGAAAGCTTTGACTATTCAGCTGTTACAAGTATATGTCCCTTACCTGGCAATTCAAAACTTCTGGCAGGAACAGAGAGCAGCGGACTATACATCGTTGAAACTCAAGCTGGCTCGCATTTTTCTGAAAAGCTTGAAGTTCAGGAAGATTGGGAGTACATGAGTGTTCAATCAATCTCAACAGATCTTGAAAACAGAATATGGGTATCAACTTATGGTTCAGGAGTCATTCAATTCAATCTCGATGAGGCAAACAATGTTAAATATCTGCATGTATATAACTCCACATCAGGCCTTGCTTCAGATGATGTAAAGCTTGTATTCAGAGATATGGAAGGTAACTACTGGTTTGGGCTCTTTGGGAAAGGTTTATCAATGCTTTCTTCTTATGCTTTTGGTTATTATACCCCAGGAAAGAATGCTTCTGAAAACAATATTCTTTTTATTGATCAATTAAAAGGGAAATATATTCTTGGAACTCCATCAGGTTTTCATCTTTTTGATATCAATATTGGTAAATCGGAAGCTTTTATTAATCTGACATCTTCTGTTGGAGGAGAAAACATACTGTCATACTTTCTCGACAAACAGGGAAGAATATGGATTGGTACAGACGGGAAAGGTCTGTATGTACGAGGAACTGACGGCTCTGTCAGATCGTTCTATAAATCAGAAGATACCGGCTTTAACAGGATTAACAATATTGCTGTTGATGACAAGTATCTCTGGCTGGCAACAACAAATGGCATTGTAGTTCTCGACAAGCAGACTGGCAAAGGGATCGCAACTTTTAGCAGCAGTGATGGTTTGCCGGGTAAAAGCATCAATTATCTTCTTCCCGATAATGAAAGAACATATATTGGTACAGAAAGTGACAGGTTGTATGTTATTGAGAGTGATCTTACCATAGGTGATGATGATTGTAAAATGACAGGAAGTACACTCAATAAGATTTACGCCTTAGCCAGAGACAAAAGTGGGACTATATGGGCTGCAACCTACGGCAATGGTGTTTTTGCATGTTATGGTGATTCGGTGGTCAGCTTTAATAAAAGCAATGGGTTATTTTCAAATTATTGTTACAGCATCTTTCAAGACACGAAAAACAATTTCTGGATTGGTCATGCAAACGCCCTTTCTAAGCTTAATCGGCAGACACAGACAATAATTACTTATGGCGCTGATTATTTACAAGGCGGAACGTGCAATACCGGGGCAATTTTTGAATCATCTGACAAAAAGATTTTTATTGGCACAAACAGGGGTGTAATAGTATATAATCTGGAAAGCGAAAACAATAAGATAATTCCTCCTCTTAACAATATTAATTCTATAGTTATTAACGATGTTGAATATCCTTATCAACCGGTTATTTCATTAAAATATGGTAAATACAGGGTCAGGATAAGGTATTCAGGAATTAACTTCAGCAACCCAGACAAGGTACTCTATCAGCCTTTCCTTGAAAACTATGATCTTGAACCTGATAATAATACCACCGAGCGCGAAGTACTTTACACATTAACAGACGGGAAATACAAATTTCATCTTCTCTCAGCTGGTGAAAACGGAATTGTGAGTGACAAATCACCATCATTCAGCATTATAATCGCGAAACCATTTTATAAAAAATGGTGGTTTATCCTTCTACTCATAATCCTTGTTGTTTTAACTATAATTACAATTATAAGGGAAAGAGATAAAGCGCAGAAAAAAATCCGCGATTACCTTGAAGAAGAATTACGGAAGAGGACAGAACTTATTGTCCACCAAAAAAATGAAATTGAAATACAAAACCTTGAAATCACTGACAGTATAAATTATGCAAAAAGAATACAATCTAGTATTCTTCCTGATGTTGGAAAACTAAAAGAAAATTTCAGGGAAGCCTTTGTTATCTTTCATCCACGCGATATAGTAAGCGGGGATTTCTACTGGTTCGATAAAATTGATGAAAATACTTTTATAATTGTTTGTGCTGATTCAACCGGCCATGGCGTACCTGGTGCATTAATGTCGATGATCGGGTCAACCCTTTTACAGGATATCGTTGCAAGGAAAAAAATCACAAGACCATCGAAGATACTTGAGCTTCTTGATAAACAGATATTCTCAACACTTAACCAGAATATTGAACTTGGGGTCGCAAATGATGGGATGGATATGGTTGTTTGCGAAGTTAACCTGAAAACTAAACAAATAAGGATATCCTCAGCAATGCGGCCTATAATAATTGTTGTAGGAGGAGAATCTTTTTATATCAAGGGTAGCAGATCGTCTGTGGGAGGTGAGTCTGTTATTGACAAGTATTTTGATGATCAGGAATATTACCTCAATGAAGGGGATGCTATCTACTTGTTTTCAGACGGTTTTCCCGACCAGTTCGGAGGAGTTGATGGCAAGAAGATGAAGATAGCACGGCTCAAAAAAGTCATAGAACAATACTCAAAACTTCCAATGTGTGAACAGGAAAAAGAAATCCTAAGGTTTTTCGAAGAATGGAGGGGTAGCTACGATCAGGTTGATGACATTCTTATAATGGGAATCAAAATGTAAAATTAATAAGTCCCGTTTTCGGAAACAACAATCTCGTTTGTTGACACTGTATTGCTATGGTTGGCTGCCCTGTCAATTATGTAAAAGTCATACATAATAGTATCACCAGCTGAATGATCAAGATATAAAAGAGTAAGTTGCACTGTGCCTTTCAGTATTTTGTTCTGGCCTTCTTTTTCAATATAAGGGATTCTTGCCGGGGGAGCGATATATGAGCCAGTGCCAGTGTTAGTGTAGGGCTCCATTATTCCATTGTTTTTTTTGTACACAGAGAAAATAATGTTACTTGTGTCGCGTGTCGGATCGTCGGGAGGATTAAACCCGATATCCCCGTCGCCGTCTTCAAAGTAGAACTCCAGTCTCCCCCCTTTTGAAAAATTTCCAAGACCATCTACTGTGTCATAAATTTGAAAGCTCCTGTATTCAATATGTGGAATATCTGAAAGGCTTTCAATCTTCGTACACGAAGTATGCATAAGCGCCAGAAAAAATACCAGAAACAGAAAGTTTTTCATTATAGACTGATTACCTGATATCAAACAAAAGTCACACCAAAATGATCATTTTTTTCTAAAAAAAATCCTTATCGGAACACCGGTAAAGTTAAACTTTTCTCTCATCCTGTTTTCAATAAATCTTTTATAAGGGTCCTTGACATACTGTGGCAGGTTACAGAAAAAAGCAAATGCCGGTGTGTATAATGGCAATTGTGTAACATATTTAATCTTTACATACTTGCCTTTAAGTGATGGCGGAGGGTTATTGTTTATTACCTCAAGCATTACCTCGTTTAACTCTGAGGTACTGATTTTACGATTCCTGTTCTCGTTAACCTCGGCAATAAGTTCAAGAATCTTGTGAATTCGTTGTTTGTTTATGGCTGAGATAAAGAGTACAGGATAGTCAGTGAAAGGAGCAGTCTTTTCTTTTATCTCTTGTTCAAGTCTTTTAGATGTATTTGATTCCTTCTCAACAAGATCCCATTTGTTTACAAGAATAATAAGCCCTTTGTTGTTTTTCTGTATTAGTGAAAATATATTCATGTCCTGGGCTTCAAGACCGCGTGTGGCATCAAGAAGAAGCAGGCAGATATCGCAGTTCTCAATTGCTTTTACTGCTCTCATTACTGAATAGAACTCTATGTCCTCGCTTACCTTTCCTTTTTTACGAAGACCCGCTGTATCAACGAGAAGGAAGTCTTGCTGGAATTTATTATAACGGGTGTAAATTGAATCTCGTGTTGTGCCTGCAATAGGTGTTACAATATTCCTTTCTTCACCCAGCAATGAGTTGACGAGTGATGATTTACCTACATTCGGCCTGCCAACAATAGCTATCCTTGGCAGCTCTGGCATTTCAGATACTACTTCAGCAGGAAGATTCTTAACTACTTCATCGAGAAGTTCACCTGTGCCACTTCCATTTATTGAGCTAAGCGAAAAATACTCTCCTAAACCGAGATTATAGAATTCAGTTGCATCTGCTAATCTCTCATTATTATCAACTTTGTTTACAACAACAACGATTTTCTTGTTAACTCTTCTTAGCATTGATGCAACAGCTTCATCGAGCGGATGGACGCCTGTTGTAACATCAACCATAAAGAGGATAATATCAGCTTCATCTATAGCGAGAAGAACCTGTTTGTTGATTTCCTCCTCGAAAATATCATCGGAATTCTGTACGTAACCACCGGTATCGATTACTGAGAAGTCAACACCATTCCAGTTTGCAGTACCATAATTACGGTCGCGTGTAACACCACTGGTTTCATCAACTATGGCTTCACGTGTGCTTGTCAGCCTGTTGAATAATGTTGATTTTCCTACATTCGGTCTTCCTACAATCGCAACAATATGGCTCATGAATATATATAATATTAATATCCGAATCGTTTCAGGACTAAAGGTTTTTCCCTCCAGTCTTTTGTTACTCTGACATGTAATTCAAGAAAGACTTTTTTTCTAAAAAAATCTTCCATATCGATCCTTGCCCCGGTACCCACTTTTTTGAGCATCGAACCCCTATGTCCGATTATTATACCTTTCTGACTATCTCTCTCGACGTGAATAAGTGCGCTTATTCGAAGCATTTTGTCTTCATCCTTAAAACTCTCAATTTCAACCTCAACCGAGTAGGGTATTTCTTTCTGGTAATTGAATAATATCTTTTCGCGTATTATCTCCGCTGCAAAAAATCTTTCATATTTATCAGTAAGCTGGTCTTTGGGAAAATATGCCGGTCCTTCAGGGAGCTTCTTAAGTATAGCATTAAGAAGAGTATCAAGATTGAAATTCTTAATAGCTGAAACAGGTATAACAGGAGAAGAAGGAAATATCTTTTGCCAGCTTTCAACAATTTTTTCAAGATCGGCCTGGTTGGAAAGATCTATTTTGTTGACAGCAATTATTACAGGGATGCCAGAATCGCGTATTTTTTCGATATATTCTCCTTCGAAAGAATTCTTTTCAGTTACATCGGTTATGTACAATAAAAGGTCAGCATCTGAGAGGGCTGTATTCACAAAACCCATCATCGACTCCTGAAGCTTGTATTTAGGCTTCAGTATTCCCGGAGTATCAGAGTAAACAATCTGGAAGTCTTCCCCATTAACAATGCCAAGTATCCTGTGTCTTGTTGTTTGTGCTTTTGGACTGACTATAGAAAGCTTTTCGCCAACAAAGGCATTCATAAGGGTTGATTTACCTACATTAGGATTGCCAAGAATATTTACAAAACCTGATTTATGACTCATTTTGTGATCTAAAAAATACCCCTTTTGAGCATGCTTATTTCTTTATCGGTGAGATATCTCCAGGTTCCTCTCCTGACATTCTTTTTTGTAAGCCCGGCAAAATAGACCCTATCGAGTTTTTTTACACGATATCCGAGTGATTCGAACATCCTCCTGATAACGCGGTTTTGCCCTGAATGCAGTTCAATTCCTACTTGCGACCTGTCGTCCGGATCAGCAAATGAAACTGCATCGGCAGCCACGTTGATCCCTTCAAGATCGATTCCTTCAGTTAGCCTGACAAGATCATTTTGAGTAACCGGCTTGTCGAGGAAGACATGGTAAACTTTTTTTCTCTTGAATTTCGGGTGAGTCAGTTTTCCTGCGAGATCGCCATCGTTTGTAAGCAAAAGGACCCCTGTAGTTGCCTTGTCAAGGCGTCCTACCGGGTAAACCCTCTCCCTGAAGTCATCGCCAAGAAGATCGAGAACAGTGTGTTCTGCATGTGGATCTTCAACAGTTGTTACGCAATCTTTTGGCTTATTCATCAGGATGTAGATCTTTTTTTCAGCCTCGAGCCTCTTGTTTTTGAATCTTACATCGTCTCTGGGACCTACTTTTGTTCCAAGGTCGGTTATGACCTTACCATTGACTGTAATTGAGCCGTTTTTAATCAATTCATCGGCATCCCTTCTCGAGCAAACACCACTATTGGCAATGAACCTGTTCAGTCGTATTACAGCAGCTTCTGTTTTTACGGTTTTGCCAGCTGGTGTTTTTTTTGTCGAAGAAGGTCTCCGATTCTCCATAATAATTATTTAACAGGGTGCAAAGGTACAATTATTTAACAATATTTTTTGAAGATTTTTTCCCACCTTTGTAATCTTTAAAAATTTACATGGCACTCATAAAATCTATATCCGGGATCAGGGGAACAATTGGTGGAAAACCAGGAGAAGGGCTTACCCCTGTTGATATTGTAAAATTCTCAGCAGCTTATGGTACCTGGCTGATTGGTTCGTCAGGAAAGAAAAGCGCCACAGTTGTTGTTGGAAGGGATGCCCGGCGGTCAGGAAGCATGGTTAGCAGCATGGTAATTTCAACATTGCAATGTCTGGGCATTTCAGTAACCGACATTGGTCTGGCTTCAACACCAACAGTCGAGATAGCGGTAACAGGCCTCAATGCTGATGGAGGAATAATAATAACTGCCAGTCATAATCCTGCAGAATGGAATGCTCTTAAACTACTGAATGGTTCAGGTGAGTTCCTGTCAGCAGCAGAAGGAGCAAAGATTCTTGAAATAGCGGAAAATGAAAACTTTGTTTTTGTAAATGATGAAAACAGGGGTAAAGTAAGTGTTGATTCAACATGGACAAAGAAGCACATCGAAATGATCCTGGCTCTTAAGAATGTAGATGTTAAATCTATTAAATCAGCAGATTATAAGATTTCAATTGACTGCATCAACTCGGTCGGAGGTATTATAGTTCCGGCATTGCTTGAAGCGTTAGGGGTAAAAACTGTCAACGGGCTTAATACTGTTCCCGATGGTAATTTTGCCCATAATCCCGAACCTCTTAAGGAAAATCTCACTGATATATCTGACCTTGTGGTTAAAACACAATCAGATCTTGGTTTCGTTGTTGATCCTGATGTTGACCGTCTTGCCGTTATTTGTGAAGATGGGACAATGTTTGGTGAAGAATATACTCTCGTATCTGTTGCCGACTATGTATTGAAAAGCACTCCCGGGAATACAGTTTCCAACATGTCATCCACACGGGCGCTGAAAGATGTTACTGAAAAACATGGATCCAGTCATTTTTCTTCTGCTGTTGGTGAAGTGAATGTTGTTGAAGAAATGAAGCAGAGGAATGCAGTTATTGGTGGTGAAGGTAATGGCGGGGTCATATACCCTGAGATCCATTATGGCAGGGATGCCCTTGTTGGTATTGCATTATTCCTGTCGCATCTTTCGAAAAGCGGATTGTCTTGTTCAGCTCTCAGGAAGAGTTATCCAGATTATTTCATGGCTAAGAAAAAAATGACTCTTTCTCCTGATTCTGATTTTAAAGGAATTATTGAGAAAGTTAAAAAGAATTTCAGCGAAGGGATTATTGACGAAAGGGATGGTTTGTGGATAGGTTTAAAAAATGGCTGGGTTCAGATTAGAAAATCGAACACTGAGCCTATCATGAGAATATATTCTGAAGGCAAGACTAATTCAGAAGCCGAGCATCTCGCTGATACAGTCATTTCAATTGTTAAAAAAGAATAATAAAATCCTTTTTTTTTATGAGGCCGGAATAAACCGGCAGTAATGGGTGTCTTATTGTACAGACGAACAAAAGGTACACCTGATTTTGAACTTTAATAAATAATAATAGATGAAAAGAACTGTAATCATTTCAGGAATAGCTATAGCAGCAGTAGCAATTATAATCCTGATTGTTGTTAATATCAAATCGAAGGGCGATAATATCAACTTATTTGCTGAGGCAAAAAAAGGCAAATTTGATATAGTTGTTACAACAACAGGAGAACTCCAGGCAAAGAATTCGACCGATATCTATGGGCCGGAATTTACACAGAGTCGTAACCTGAGGGCAATGGAAATTAAGATAACCGATATGGTGCCTGAAGGAACAGAGGTTAAAAAAGGTGATTATGTCGCTACACTTGACAGAACTACACTTGACAACAACCTCAAAGATGAATATGACAGGCTTGAGACAGCACAGTCGAACCTTGACGTTAAAATTCTTGATACTGCAGTTAACTTAAGCAATAAAAGAGATAACATTAAGAATCTCCGTTCATCAGTTGAAGAAGCTGAATTGACAGTTAAGCAATCAGCTTTTGAAACACAGTCTGTTCAGCGTCAGGCTGAAATTTCACGCGAAAAGGCTGTAAGGAACCTTGATCAGGCTCTTAGACAATATGCATTGTCTGTTGAACAGGATAAATCATCTGTGCGCAACCTGAGAAATACTCTTGAAGAGCAAAGACAGAGAGTCAGAGATATGGAATCGATACTCGAAAAGTTCAAAATCACTGCTCCTGCAGACGGAATGATAATTTACATGCGTGAACGTGGAACAAGTACAAAGCGCAAGATAGGTTCGTCAATCAGCACCTGGGACAATGTCGTTGCAACACTACCAGACTTGTCATCAATGATCTCAAAAACTTATGTGAATGAGATTGATGTGAGTAAAGTAAAAACTGGCCAGCATGTTGAGATAATGGTTGATGCCTTTCCTGAAAAGCTTTTTACTGGTACGGTAACAAGTGTGGCAAACATTGGAGAACAGCTGCCCAATACAGATGCCAAGGTGTTTGAAGTAGTGATAGAAATGAACGAATCAGATCCAATTCTGAAGCCATCTATGACAACAGGTAATAAGATATTTACAAAGACAATTGATGATGTAACTTATATTCCTCTTGAAAGCGTACAGACAGGTCGCGACAGTATACCATTTGTTTACCTCAAAAACGGTAAAAGACAGATTGTCGTACTTGGAGAATCAAATGAAAATAATGTAGTTGTTGAGCAGGGTATCGAACCTGAAACAATGTTATATCTTAATACGCCTGAGAAACCCGAGAGCTTTACTTTAATAGGTGAAGAGCTTATATCTGTAATCAAAGAACGTGAAAAACAGAAAAGAGAAGAAGAGGAGCGAATCAGGGCTGAGGCTCAGAAAAACCTGATGGGTCGTAGCACAGGCGGCTTTCCCGGAGGTCAGATGGGTGGATTTGGCGGATTTGGCGGACAGGGTGGATTCCCGGCAGGCGGTCAAGGTGGTAACCCGGCAGGTGGTCAGATGCCAGCAGGTGGTCAGATGGGCGCTGGTGGCGGCAGATCAGGAATGCCAAATTTAACACCTGAACAGATACAACAGTTTCAGAATATGAGAAACGATACTGCAGCCATGAGAAGGATGAGACAACAATTCCAGGGTCAGCAGAGGACAGGACAGAGGCCAGGACAAATGCCAGGACAGGCTCCGGCTCAACAGCCACAGGCAGCAGGACAGAATTAATAATCATTTAACCTAAAAGACATGTTCAGGTTTATACTTAGGTATTTCCACGATATAGAAATAGCTGTTGAATCGATCGTATCCAACAAGCTGAAATCAATGCTGACTGCTCTAGGGATCATCTTCGGTGTTGCTGCTGTGATCGCCATGCTTGCAATTGGTAAAGGAGCCAAGCAGGAGATTATGGAACAGATGAAGATGGTTGGGGTTAATAATATCCTTATCAACCCAATTATTCAGGAAGCATCCTCTGCTGAAGAAGAAGGGGAGAAACAGCAGAAGAAATTTTCAAGAGGGCTTAACCTTCTCGATGTTGAAGCTATAAGGGAGACTCTTCCTTCAGTAAAGAGAGTAAGCCCTGAAATATCATTCAACTCAACTGCTATGATGAATGGTGTTAAATACACTGCCAAACTGGTTGGTGTATCAAACGACTATTTTCAGTTATATAATCTTCCTCTTGTGAGCGGCGCTTTCTTCAATGAATACCAGGAAGAAAATGGTATTCAGGTTTGTATTATCGGCGCTAATATAAGGGCTAAATTCTTCAGTAAAGTTGAACCTCTTGGGCAGTATGTTAAATTTAATGGTATCTGGCTTAAGGTGATTGGTGTTCTGCAAAAGACAAATGTAAGCCTGACCGGTTTCGAAGAAAAGGGGGTTAATGTTTATAATGACAATATTTATATCCCTGTTCAGACAATGCTTCTCAGATTCCAGAACCGCGCGCTTGTTAATACAAAGCTCGCTACTGAAGCAAGTTCGATTAGCTTCTTTGGAGGCGGCGGTGGTATGAGAGGCATGGTCGTTATGAGCGGGTCGGATGCTGCATCTGATGTTGAAACAAACTATAACCAGCTCGACAGGATCGTCGTTCAGGTCAACGAAACAGAGCAATTGACTCCTACAACAGAGATAGTCAGCCGTATGATCCTTAGAAGACATTCAGGTGTACAGGATTTTGAAGTTACAGTTCCCGAACTATTGCTAAAACAACAGCAAAGAACAAAAGATATTTTTAATATTGTACTTGGAGCTATCGCCAGCATATCACTTGTAGTTGGTGGTATAGGTATCATGAACATTATGTTCGCTTCGGTTATGGAGAGGATTAAAGAAATTGGCACAAGGATGGCAATCGGAGCCAAGAAAATGGATATCGTTGTTCAGTTCCTTGCAGAAGCAGTTCTAATAAGCGTTACAGGTGGTTTTATCGGTATTTTCCTTGGAGTAATAATGGCCAAGCTGATAGAGCAGATAGCCGGTATCATGACAATTGTATCGTTCTTCTCAGTATTTATCGCTTTCGGTGTATCTGCAGCTGTTGGTGTTGTGTTTGGATACTCACCGGCAAAAAGAGCATCCGAGAGAGACCCAATCGAATCATTAAGGTATGAATAAAAGTTATATAATGAAGAAAGTATTTTATTTCTCCGCTATCGCTGGCCTGTTCCTTTCTTTAGGTTCAGTAAACGCCCAGGAAATAAGGCGTCTGACTCTTGAAGAAGTTATCAAACTTTCAGAAGAGCAATCTCCCCAGGCATTAATTGCAAAGCACAGATTCCGCAGTAGTTACTGGCAGTACAGATCATTTAGGGCAAATTACCTGCCATCGCTAAAGCTTGATGGGACAGCTCCAAACTATACCAATTCATATTCCAGGGTTTATAGAAATGATGAGTGGCAATATGTACAGACTGACAACTTACAAGCTCAGGGGTCACTTGCCCTGAAACAAAATATTGGAGTGACAGGAGGCTCAGTCTCTTTGCAGTCGGATCTGACTTATGAAAAGGATAATGTAGCTAATACAGAGCAATTTGTGACGGTACCTGTAAGTATCAGATTAAATCAGCCAATTTTTGCATATAATAGTCTGAAATGGGAAAAGAAAATCCAACCTGTGCAGTACGAGATTGCAAAAAAGACCTACTTGAAAAGCATGGAGGGGGTACATTCAAGCGCTGTTTCGGCTTTTTTTCAACTTGCAACTCAACAGATAGCTTTGCAAATTGATGAGTACAACCTTGCAAACTCTGATACACTATACAAGATGGCCGATGGGAGATATAAGCTGGGAACAATCTCTGAAGATGAGCTTCTTAACCTGCAATTACAATATCTTAACGCAACTACAGCTCTTAAGCAAACAAGAATGAATCTTCGAAATGCAGAAATAAGACTGCGATCATTTCTTGGCTTCAATGATAACATTAATATCGAGATCATATTGCCGGATGAGATTCCAGCATTGCAGATAAACCCAGAAGATGTTATAGAGCTTGCAAAGAAAAATAATCCGGACTATTTCTCGGAGCAACTATCAGTTATCCAGGCTCAAAGTCAATTGGCCCAAGCCAAAGCTAATCGCGGTTTTAGTGCAAGTATTAGTGCCAACTACGGTTTGCAGGGAAGAAAACCCACAATAGAAGAAGCCTATAAATATGATTTGCTTAGTGGAAATCAGGGGGTGAGGTTGAATTTCTCAATACCTATACTTGACTGGGGTTTAGGGCAGGGTAAATACAAGATGGCGAAATCGAGTCTCGAACTCGCACAGGTTCAATATGACCAATCGATCCAGGAATTGGACCAGACCCTTTACCTCGATGTTGCAAAGTTTAATCTTCAGTATGAGCAGGTTATGACAAGTGCATTGTCTGATACAATTGCGATGAAGAGATATGAAGTTGCAAAACAAAGGTTTATGATCGGGAAAATAGACATTCTTAGTCTCAGTGATGCTGATTCTAGGAAAGATACAAACAGGAGATCTTATGTTCAGGCCCTGCAGAATTACTGGAACTATTTCTATAATATGCGATCAATAACATTGTATGACTTTATAAATAAAAAGCCTATCGAAACTGACTACGATGAACTGATGAATTAATCAATAATAGGGTATATGATTTTATGAGGGGCTTTTAGCCCCTCTTTCTTTTAAAATAACTACTGATTAATTTGATATTCTCATTATTTAAATGTTTTTATAAAAAATTAATATCTTTGCGACCTCCGTAAATTGGAATAGAAGAGAAATTGTTAAAATATAATTTTCAAAAGTACAAGCAATGCAGAATAAAACAGCAGTCCTCATTCTGGCTATAGCTCTGGCCCTGGTAAGTGTTTACCAGCTTTCGTTCACAGGAGCGGCTTACAAGGTAAGGAAAGACGCCAAAGAATATGCCAAGGGAGATCTTGTTAAGGAAAGCCAGTATTTAGATTCGATTGCCACCCTGCCAAAAGAGGAGTGGAGTTATCTCGGATATACATTTAAAGAAGTTCAAAAGAAAGAGCTCAACCTCGGTCTCGACCTTAAAGGTGGTATGAACGTTATTCTTGAGGTTTCTGTCGAAGATATTCTTAAAGCGCTTTCGAACTATAACCCTGACAAAACATTTAATGCTGCTCTTGTCCGTGCCGACCAGATGCAGGATCAAAGTCAGGCCGATTACCTGACTTTATTCGGCAGGGCATTCCAGGAGATCGATCCTAATGCAAAGCTTGCTTCGGTTTTCGGGACTGTTGAATTAAGAGACAGGATAAATTTTACATCGACAAACGAGGAAGTTCTCAAAGTGCTTGACGATGAGGTGTCATCAGCTCTTGAGAATGCATTTAATATACTTCGCACAAGGATTGACAGGTTTGGTGTTGTTCAGCCTAATATCACACACCTGGCAACAAAAGGAAGAATCCTTATTGAACTACCCGGGCAGACAAATACTGAACGTGTAAGGGAACTTCTCCAGGGTACTGCCAATCTTGAGTTTTGGGAAACTTACGATAATACTGAACTTATCAATTACCTGATAAGGGCTAATGACCAGCTTCGCGAAATCAAAAAAAGTACGGAATCTGTTTCAGAAGGACAAACTACTACTTCTTCAACTGTAGCTGATACAACAAAAAAATCAGATGATTTGCTTGATCTTATTGGCGCCGATACTACAAAGACAAACGTTGATAATTCAAGAGAGTCATTTAATCTTCAGAATCCCCTTTTTGGAGTGCTTAATCCACGTGTCAATTCTGATGGTCAGCCTCTTACAAGCAGTATGGTAGGTCTTGCCCTTGCGAGAGACACAGCTAAAGTAAATAATATGCTTACCCTGAGCCAGATTAGAGCCATCTTCCCTCGCGATGTCAGATTTGTCTGGAGTCAGAACCCCTATAAAGAAGATCCTTCAGGAACTTTATATGAACTCCATGCGTTAAAAGTAACAACAAGAGATGGAAGAGCGCCATTGGGAGGAGATGTAATTACCGGCGCAAGAACTTCAACTGGTATTACAGGATCTGAAGTTGAAGTTAACTTTAACATGAATGCAGAAGGTGCGAAAATATGGGCTAGAATGACAAGGGAGAATATTGACCGCAGTATAGCCGTTGTTCTTGATGGTTATGTCCGTTCATATCCTGTAGTTCAAAATGAGATACAGAATGGAAGTACAGTAATTACAGGTGATTTTACACTTGAAGAAGCTGAAGACTTGTCAAACATTCTTAAATCAGGTAAGCTTCCGGCTCCCGCAAAGATCCAATCCGAAACAATTATAGGCCCAACCCTTGGTAAAGAAGCAATTAATGCAGGTATGAACTCGTTCATTATTGCATTTGTGATTGTTCTTTTATACATGGTATTCTACTATAGCCGCAGTGCAGGTTCAATCGCCGACGTAGCTTTGTTTACAAACGTGTTCCTAATCTTTGGTGTGCTGGCTTCACTAAGTTCAGTTCTTACCCTTCCGGGTATCGCAGGTATTGTGCTTACGATGGGTATGTCGGTCGACGCCAACGTTCTTATCTATGAAAGAATACGTGAGGAACTAAGAGCTGGCAAGGGTGTGAAGCTGGCTGTCGCTGATGGATATAAAGGAGCCCTTTCTGCTATTCTTGACTCTAACATTACAACTCTCCTCACGGGTATCGTACTTTACATATTCGGAACCGGTCCCATCAAAAGTTTCGCCACAACACTTGTTATTGGTATATTCACATCATTGTTCTCGGCAATTTGGGTTACAAGGCTTATCTACGAATGGCTCCTGAAACGCAATACAAATCTTAGCTTTTCAATTAAGATTACTGCCAACATTCTTAAAAATACAAATATTGATTTTATTGGAAAGAGGAAGCTTTTCTATGCAATTTCAATTGCTGTAACGATAATAGGTGTAGCTTCACTTTTCGTAAGAGGACTCAACCGTGGTATTGATTTTACAGGTGGAAGAACTTATGTTGTTCGTTTTGACCAGCCTGTAAGAACTGACGACGTGGCAAAGAATCTTGCCGTAGCCTTCGGTGAAACGCCACAGGTTGTAACATTCGGAAGCACTAACCAGGTAAGGATAACAACAAAGTACCTTATGGGTCAGAATGGTGTTGATGATCAGGTTGAAAATGCTTTGTACGAAGGACTAAAGGGAACAATAGGATCTGATGTGTCAAAAGAAGTGTTTCTTTCTGATTACCGCGTCAGTTCTGAGACCGTTGGCCCGACAATTGCTTCAGATATAACACGAAAAGCAGTATGGGCAGTATTGCTGTCTTTAGTGATAATGTTTGTCTACATTTTTGTCAGGTTCCGCAACTGGCAATATGGACTTGGAGCTATGGTTGCTGTTGCTCATGATACAATGATTGTTATTGGAATATACTCATTGCTCTGGGGGATACTGCCATTCACAATGGAAATTGACCAGGCGTTTATTGCGGCAATCCTTACAGTAATTGGTTATTCTGTAAACGACACCGTTGTTGTGTTTGACAGGTTGAGGGAATTCCTTCCATTGCACAGAAAACGCCCGGTTAATGAGGTTATTAACCTTGCTATGAACGACACTCTTAGCCGTACATTAAATACCGGGGTAACTTCAATACTTGTACTTATTGCAATGTTCTTCCTCGGAGGAGCAACTATCAGGGGATTCCTCTTTGCAATGATCGTTGGTATCATTGTTGGGACTTACTCCTCAATATTCGTTGCATCATCAATTGTTTATGATACAACGAAGAAAAAAGGAATAAAATATTAATTAATGAAAACAAAAAGAGCCTGTATCGCCCTGATACAGGCTCTTTTTTGTTTTTATTTAACTTGCTATCAGTGGAACTTTTCTAACTTTGTCAATTATTCGGTTTAAGGAACAAACAGCAGAATAGAAATGAGTGGGCAGGAAATAATTGTTATAATAGTCGTGATACTTCTTCTTTTCGGGGCAGATAAGCTTCCGGAAATGGCCCGGACATTTGGCAAAAGCATGAGGGACTTCAGACGGGCTACTGACGATATCAGGAGAGAACTTGAATCAAGCACGGAGGACATCCGGAAGGACATAAATGATGTAACATCATCAATTAAATCGGATGTAAATGACTTTACGAAAAAAATAACCAGCGATGTTGAGGAAGTGAATCAAGCGATAAAAAAGGATCTTGATGAGGTTACTTCATCTGCAAAGCAGGAGATAAACGATCTTGATAATGTGATCAGGAAGGAGATGGATGATGCCAGGCAGAAGATTAAAAATGACCCGGAAAAAGGAAGAAAAAGAAAAAATCTTGATCATCTCAAAGACAAATCAGTAAATGCTGCAGACAGTTACGATCCAAATGATCCTTATGGACTCGAAGCTGATAAAGAATCAGCGGTAAAGCCGGAAAAACAAAGAAAACCCAAAGAGAATAAAGAACCAAAAGCAAAAGAGCCAACAGGACCGAAAAAAACAAAAGGAACAAAAGGACCCGAAGTACCCTCTTAATGAAAGTATATTTTAGCTGACAACTTACAATGATACAGACATCGGGCATTGAGAAATCATACGGGCCATTGCGGGTTCTTAAAGGCATCGATCTTGAAATAAAAGAAAAGGAAGTAGTATCAATAGTTGGGGCAA
>DATALD010000116.1:0-14113 GCA_036261255.1 Bacteroidales bacterium | reverse complement strand
TCTTATCAATATCTTCAACAAGCCTCCCGAAGAAAGAAATCTTTTCTTCCCGTGTTATATTTTCATTAATTGCAAGAGTATTCAGAATGTTAAAAAGCCGTTTGTAGTCCTTTTCTCCAGCAAGAAATTCAGCGATTGCCAATTGAATTTGACCATCTCCTGGATGTTTTTCCAGCATCAATTCGTATAAATCAAGAGCTCTATCTTTTTGTCCTTCATTTATTAAAATTTCAGCCATTATCCCATTATACAGAATATTATCAGGATCTGTAGCAAGAAGAGCTTTCATTTTTTCTTTCGCCTGAGAAAACTTTTCAGAAGCCACCAGGCTTCTCACTAAGGATATTGTTGAAGATATTGATAAGAATTCTGAAAATTTGAACAAATTAATACTCTCATTGATGGTACTTGAATCTGCTGTTCCGAATGACAATGTTATTCCTCTGCTTAGACCCGAGCTAATGATTAAGATGGGAAAGAAAGAAGAAGCAGTCTTGAGACTGGAGGAAATAGTGAATGGGATGCCTGAAAACTATTTTGCATGGGAAAAGTTATTGTTGGCGTATTTTGAATTGAAGGATTTTGAGAGACTAACAATCAAAGGGAATGAATGCGCAACTAAGTTTAATACCTCATTTTTTGCAAAGCTACTTTATGCAACAGGAGCCACAGAAACGGGAAAGTATGATATTGCACTGAATGAACTGAAGAAGGCCGAAATATTAGCTGGCCAGGATTCTGAACTACTTTTGCAGGTGTATACAATAAAGGCAGATGTTTATTATAAAAATAAAGAGTATTCTAAGGCTTTTGAAACTTATGAGGATGCGATGAAGATTAATTCTGATGATATGACTCTTCTTAACAACTACGCATACTACCTCGCAGAACAAAACCTGAATCTTAAAGAGGCAGAAATGCTTGCAAAAAAAGTAATAGAGACTGAAAAAGATAACACTACTTTCCTTGATACTTATGGATGGGTGTTATATAAACGTGGTAAGTACAGCGAGGCTGCAAAGGTTTTTGAATCAATAATAAACAGTAATGAAGAGCCGGATGCAGAATGGTACGAACATTATGGATACATACTTCAAAGACAGAAGAAATGCTCAAAGGCAGTTGAATTATGGGAAAATGCACTAAAAATTGATCCTTCAAAAATGCATTTAAAAAAGGAAATCGAATCTTGTACAAGATAATATCAATATTTGTTGTATGCTTTTTACTGATTGGATGTTCGATTGGTAGAAAAGGCCTTCCAAGGAACAAGCAGGAGAAATATGCTCCTGACTTACTAGAAACAAATAAGATTGGTAATTCAAATATTACGCACAGAGATTTT
The DNA here is from genome assembly GCA_036261255.1 of Bacteroidales bacterium. Taxonomy (GTDB): domain Bacteria; phylum Bacteroidota; class Bacteroidia; order Bacteroidales; family VadinHA17; genus LD21. The sequence goes on along the minus strand of DATALD010000116.1, from coordinate 12,768 downwards.
TTTATCCAAAGGGCTTTGATTGACCTTGAGAACGATGGAAGTAAAATAAGTTTATTGGCAAATATAAAGCACAAAAGAACTGGAGAATACCTTATAAGTATTCGTTTTGGCAGCATTGAGGCAGGTCGAATGTATTTTAATGCCGATACTCTACTGATTAATGACAGAATAAACAAGGTTGTTTATTATGGTAAACCAGACTTTATTTACAAACGTTTAGGCTTTTCACCAGGCCTTTTCCCACTGATATTTGGCGATTTCGTTAAGGGAGAGACAGATAATGCTATTTTAAATTGTAAAGAGCATTCCGCGGAATATGTTACATCAGTTAAGGGCCTAAATATCAAATATATAATTGATTGCTTGAATGGTAAAGCTAAAGAAGTAATTCAGCAGGGAAGTTTGAATAATATTAATTCACAAATCAGGTATGATAGATTCTTTGAAGCAGGTAACATATTTATACCCGGAGAAATATATTTAAGAAATATCGAACCGGTATTTAATATGAAATTAAGAATTGAGAAGATAGAAAGCCCATGGTCTGGCAATATTGAATTTGTACCCGGAAAAGGTTATGAGCTTAAGGAATTGAAATGAACAAGAGTATTATATCTATTTTGTTTTTGTTGTTTTGGATGCCTTTGTTTGCACAAACACGAAAGGATCTTGAAGAGGAAAGAAAGAAAACTCTAGAGGAAATAAGCTATGTTGACAATTTATTAAAGACAACTGCAAAAGAAAGGAACGAGAGTGTAAATGCTATAAAAATAATTGGGAAAAAGCTTAACCTGAGAGAGGCTGTTATAAATGGAATGCGAATGGAGGTTTCGCTCCTGTCTGAGCGGATAGATTTGAATACTCTGGCTATAGAAATGATGCAGGAAGACTTGAAAGACTTAAAATTTGATTATTCACAGGCTGTTGTTAACTCATATAAAACGAGCAAGGGAAACAGGGAGATGCTTTATGTTTTATCTGCTAAGGATTTTAACCAGGGTTACAAACGACTGAAATACTTACAGCAAATAACCGAAATTAGAAGGAATGAATCAGAAATTATTCTTGAGTTGAAAAATCAGATAGAGGATGCAAAAGAAAAGCTGGAAAATGATTTAAACAAAGTTTCAGATCTTAAATCGAAGGAAGAGCAACAGAAAAATATGCTGGAAAAGGAACAGGTCAGGAAACAGCAAATGGTAAAATCTTTAACCAATAAGGAGCAACAGCTGAAGAAGCAGCTTGAGGAGAAAAAGAAACGGGCGAAGAAGTTGGAGGCTGAGATAACAAAGCTGATTGAAGAGGAAAGAAAAAAGGCAAAGAGCATTGCGGAAACTTCTGAGCAGAAACTAATTGGAGACAACTTTGCTGAGAATAAAGGAAGGTTACCATGGCCTGTCGAGAAAGGACTTATTACCAGTCATTTTGGAATTCAGAAAAATCCCGTTTTAAAGTATGTAGAAGAAGAGAACATTGGAATTGAGATAACAGGCGACAATAAAATGACCGCAAGAAGTGTTTTTAAAGGTCAAGTAACAGTAGTTTCTTCTATTCAGGGGAGCAATATGACAATAATTATAAAACATGGCAACTATTACTCAGTATACAATAATGTTATAAATGTAAAAGTCAAGCCTGGAGATAATGTGGATACTAAACAAGTTTTGGGAGAAGTTTTCTCAGACCCGGCAAATGACAACAATTGTATATTGCAGTTTATGATTTATGAAACAAAATATCAGGATCCTGAGTTATGGATTGTAAAAAAATAGCATATATTGTAACATATTAGTAGAAATATCTGTATAAGCGGGTATTTTTTGATATGTATAAGAAGATTTCAATAGGTTCAAAGACAACAAATCTAAGTCTTGTTGAAAAAGTTATTGACGAAGTAACTAACGAGATTGGGATTTCAAAAGATTATTATGGGAAAATTCTTGTATCAACAATGGAAGGAGTTAATAATGCAATTACTCACGGAAACAAACTGGTACCTGAAAAAATCGTTGATATTGAAATCAGGTTTAGAAATAATGAATTGAAAATAAAAATTTCCGACCAGGGTAGTGGTTTTAAGCCTGGGGATGTCCCTGATCCTACAACCCCGGAAAACATTGAGGAGATAAACGGGCGAGGTGTTTTTCTTATGTCGCGCCTTGCTGATCAGATTAAATATAATAAAAAAGGAAACACAGTAATAATGACCTTTAAAAACATTATAGATTGAGTATAAAAATATTCTATGATGTTACCGGCTATAAGTATAATGGCTGGAAAAAACTACAGATTCTCATAAATAGAATTATTGAAGAGGGAAAAATGGTTCCTGGTGAGATTAATTTTATTATAACCTCTGATGAGAAACTTAGAAGCATTAATGTTGAGTTTCTCGAACATGATTATTACACTGATGTTATAACTTTTAATTATAACGTTAATGAAAAGGTTTCGGGTGAAGTATACTTAAGTATTGACACTGTTAAAGAAAATGCACATTTATATAATGTCAGTTTGTATTCCGAAATTACTCGAGTAATGATTCATGGAATTCTACACTTAATAGGGTATGACGACAAAACAGTGGAAGAAAAATATTTAATGAGAAAGAAAGAAGATTATTGGTTGGGAATATTGGGAGAGTGAGAAGATGGAATTTATTTATGACGTAATAGTTGTTGGTGGAGGACATGCCGGATGCGAAGCGGCTCATGCTGCTGCAGCAATGGGAGCGAATACGATCCTCATTACAATGGATATGACAAAACTTGCACAAATGTCATGTAACCCGGCTATGGGAGGTATTGCAAAGGGACAGATTGTACGCGAAATTGATGCCTTAGGTGGAATGAGTGGTATCGTTACTGATAGGAGTATGATCCAATTCAGGATGCTTAATAAATCTAAAGGTCCGGCAATGTGGAGCCCGAGAGCTCAGTGCGACAGAATGAGGTTTACATGGGAGTGGAGAAATTTGATTGAAAACACTCCAAAACTTTCGGTCTGGCAGGAACAGGCAACAAAGCTTCTTATTGATGGAAATAAAGTTACTGGTGTAGAGACATCTTTAGATACCAGGTTTTTGGCCAAAGCTGTTATTCTAACAAATGGTACCTTTTTGAACGGACTGATGCATGTAGGCTTTTCGAAGATAAGAGGAGGAAGGTCAGGTGACCAGGCTTCATCCGGATTAAGTGAACAGCTAGAAGCAACAGGTTTTATAGTAGAAAGAATGAAAACAGGGACAAGCGCCCGTCTTGACGGTAGAACAATAAATTTCGATGTTATGACGGAACAAAAGGGTGATGGTGACAGCGGAGGTTTTTCTTATCTTGTTACAAAAAGGCTCAATGCAGAAAAGAGTTGTTTTATTACGCATACTAATCCTGATGTTCATGAAGAATTGAGAAAAGGATTAGAATACAGTCCTCTTTTTACAGGTAGAATTAAAGGTAGGGGTCCTCGTTATTGCCCCAGTATTGAAGATAAAATTGTTACGTTCAAGGATAAAACTTCACACCAACTATTTGTTGAACCGGAAGGAGTAGATACGGTAGAATATTATATTAACGGATTTTCAAGTAGTCTTCCACTTGAAATTCAGCTAAAAGCTCTGAGGAAGGTAAAAGGACTGGAAGAGGTAAAATTGTTTCGGCCGGGTTATGCTATTGAATACGATTTTTTTCAGCCCACTCAGCTTAAGCATTCACTCGAAACAAAATCGATTGAAAATCTTTTTTTTGCGGGACAGATTAATGGAACAACTGGATATGAAGAGGCTGCTGCCCAGGGTTTAATTGCCGGGATAAATGCTGTTCTTAAATCTAGAAACAAGAATCCTTTTATTCTTGGAAGAGAAGAATCATATATAGGAGTACTTATAGATGACCTTGTAACGAAAGGTGTAGATGAACCTTACAGGATGTTTACATCAAGGGCTGAATTCAGAATTTTGTTAAGGCAGGACAATGCTGATGAAAGGCTGACGAGGAAGGGATTTGAATTGGGTTTAGCTGAACATGATAGAATATCAAGACTTGAAGAAAAGGAAGCTCTGGTAAAGGGAATAATAGATTTTTTGGAAGAACGTAGTGTCGAACCGACACAAATTAACGATTTTTTGGAAGAAAATGAAACAAGTCCGATTACACAGAAAATAAAGGCAATTAATATAGCAGCAAGGCCTCAGATAAAAATTAAGGAGCTATTGAGAAGGATATGCCTTGAAAATGGTCTTGGAGCAATCAACTCTGATAGGTTTGAAGAAATATCTGAATCAGCAGAAATAAGGATTAAATATGAAGGTTACATTCAAAGAGAAAAAACAGTTGCTGATAAGATTATTCGTCTTGAAAATCTGAAAATCCCGAAAGATATTGATTATAGTGAGCTAATGTCGATTTCTACTGAAGCAAGACAAAAGCTTAAAAGAATAAAGCCAATTAATATAGGGCAAGCACGCAGAATTAGTGGCGTTTCACCTTCAGATATTAATATACTCTTAATGTACCTGGGAAGATAGTGTTCCACGTGGAACATTTTTTAAAAATTATTTTAATTGAAATGAAAATTATTTCAGGGAAATTGGTCGACATCCATAACAGGAAAATTTTTTCGGCAGAAGTTATTATTGAAGGATCAAAGATCACAAAGATTAATAGGGTGGATTCTTCGCGCAATGTTTTTCTATTACCAGGGTTCACTGATTCACATGTGCATATTGAAAGTTCAATGATTACCCCCGGAGCTTTTGCAACAGCAGCAGTTAAGCATGGTACTGTTGCAGTTGTTTCGGATCCTCACGAAATCGCAAATGTAATGGGTATTGCCGGAGTTGAATTTATGCTTGATGATGCCCGAAAAGTACCTTTTAAGTTTTACTTCGGAGCCCCCTCTTGCGTGCCTGCTACAACATTCGAGACAAGTGGTGGGACGATAACATCAAATGACATTGTGAATCTTCTGAATGATAGTAGAATTTCATACCTGGCTGAAATGATGAATTTCCCGGGAGTAATTTATGGCGATGATGAAGTTAGCAGAAAAATAGCTGCTGCTAAGAAGGTGAACAAACCAATAGACGGCCATGCACCGGGACTAAGAGGGGATAGCTTAAAAAAGTATGTAACTGCGGGTATTTCAACGGACCATGAATGTAGTACAATAGATGAAGCTCTTGAAAAAATTAAGCTTGGAATGAAAATACTGATTCGTGAAGGAAGCGCAGCCAGAAACCTTGACGCTCTTAAAGATCTTATCAGGACAAACTCCGAAATGGTAATGCTATGCAGTGATGACCTTCACCCTGAGATGCTTGAATCAAGGCATATTAACAAGGTTGTTGCGAAGCTTATTAATGAAGGATTCAACATTTACGATATATTAAAATGTACATCAATTAACCCAAAGCTACATTATGGTCTTGAAACCGGCACTTTGAAAGTTGGTGATCCTGCTGATTTTATCATTGTTGAAAAACTTGAGGATATGAATGTGCTGGAAACCTGGATTGATGGAAGCAAAGTATATGATAATGGGATTATTCAATTCAATTATGAACCGGCAAAGGAAGTGAACAATTTTAATTGCAGCGCCATAAACATTGATGATATACTCATTAGAAATCAGAAGAAAAGAATTAGGGTGATTGAAGCAATTGAAGGAGAACTAATGACCAATGAAATTTTGTGGAATACCCTCGGAGAATACGTTGAGCCAGATATTGAAAAAGACATACTTAAGATCGTTGTTAAAGACAGGTATAAAGATTCGAGTCCTGTAACTGGTTTCATTAAAGGATTTGGCTTGAAGAATGGCGCTATTGCCAGCTCTGTGGCACACGACAGCCATAACATAATTGCAGTCGGAGCTAGTAACGATGACATTGTTAAAGCCATGAACCAGATAATTCGAATGAAAGGTGGTTTATCAGTGTGCTCAGGAGGTATGCTTAATTATCTTATGCTTGATATTGCAGGTATAATGACTGCAAGAAGTTGCAATCAGATCGCCTCTGAATACCTGAAACTTAACCAATTAACTGCTTTAAATGGCTGCCAAATGAAAGCTCCTTTTATGACTCTTTCGTTTATGGCGTTACTTGTCATTCCTGATCTGAAAATTGGAGATAAGGGATTATTCAGTGTAAAAGAATTCAAACCGATTTCTCTTTTTATTGATTAATAGCATTTTAACGTTTCACTTGTGAGTTAGAGCGGCATGATTTATGCTTATCTTTGCAGCAATGAATCTCCCTGCAAAATATGAATCTGTTCTTCCGCTGATACCTGATAAACCAGGTATATACCAATTTATTGACGCTGATGGTAATATAATTTATATCGGAAAAGCAAAGAACCTGAAGAAAAGAGTTTCTTCTTATTTTGCCAAAAATCAATCGGGCAAAACCTCGGTAATGATTAAAAGAACTACCGATATCAGACATATTGTCGTTGAAAATGAATCTGATGCACTTCTACTTGAAAATAACCTTATAAAAAAACATCAGCCCAGATATAACATACTTCTGAAAGACGATAAGACATTTCCATGGATATGCATAAAGAATGAGCCATTTCCCAGGGTTTTCAGTACAAGGAGTACCCCTCGTGACGGTTCCGCTTATTTTGGTCCATACACCTCAGCAATGATGGTAAGAACCCTTCTTAATCTTATACGGCAACTATATAAGCTACGTACTTGTTCTCTTGCCCTGACACAGGAAAACATCATGGCAGGAAAATTTAAAGTTTGCCTTGAATATCATATTGGTAATTGCAAAGGACCATGTGTGGCATTACAGGTTGAATGCGATTACATGGAGAATATTAAGCAGATAAAGGAAATCCTCAGGGGGAATATATCAACTGTAATCGATCATCTTAAACATCTGATGAACAGATATTCAGGAGAATTACGTTTCGAAGAAGCTCAGGTAATTAAAGATAAAATTAATATTCTTTCAAGATTCAGGAGTAAATCAGCTGTTGTAAGCGGAACAATAGGAAATGTCGATGTTTTTGGGTACACAGAAGAGGAGGGAAGCGCCTACGTTAACTATCTTAAGGTGGCTGAAGGCGCTGTAATACAGGCGTTTACACTTGAACTTAAAAGCAGGCTTGATGAAGACAAGGAAACTGTTTTAAGCATCGCAGTTACTGAGATAAGACAAAAGCTTTGCAGTAGTTCACCTGAGATTATTGTGCCTTTTAATCCTGATATTCTGATAGATAATGTTCGTTATATAACTCCTAAAGCAGGCGATAAGCTGAAGCTTCTTGAGCTCGCCGAGCGGAATGCAATTTACTATAAGCTTGAGCAGAAGAAAAAAAGAATGGAGCATTCACCTTTGGAGCGAACGGGAAAAAATCTAGAAAAATTGAAAAATGACCTGCATATGCCGTTTCTTCCACGACATATTGAATGCTTTGATAATTCAAACATAATGGGTAATGATCCCGTGGCAGCATGTGTAGTTTTTAAGAACGGCAAACCAAGCAGGAGCGATTATCGTCATTTTAATATCAAAACAGTAACTGGCCCGAATGATTTCTCTTCAATGGAGGAAATTGTATTCAGACGATATAAAAGGATGCTTGATGAACAGCAAGATCTTCCACAGCTTGTGATCATCGATGGTGGTAAAGGTCAGCTCTCTTCAGCAATTAAAAGTCTTGGTAAGCTTGGATTAAGAGATAAGATCACTATTATAGGAATAGCAAAAAAACTCGAAGAAATCTATTTCCCTGGCGATAATGTACCAATTTACCTCGATAAGAATTCGATTAGTCTGAAGATTATCCAGCAGTTAAGAAACGAAGCTCATCGCTTCGGAATAAATTTTCACAGGGATAAGAGATCTTCAGGAATGGTCAAATCAGGTCTCGATGAGATAAGAGGTATTGGACCAAAAACAAAAGAAACATTACTCCGACATTTTGGTTCTGTTGAAGCAATTAAAAAAGCTGCAACTGAAAACCTCGAAAAAATTATTGGACCAGCCAAAACCGCTGTTTTAACAGAATATTTTAAAAATTCTCTCTAGTTTCCACGTGGAACAAATGTCTTGGTTTTCTAGCTAAATAATTGAAAATAAAACAATATGAAGATTCAAGATAATCTGTTAACTCTTTTTGCACGGCTTTTTTCAGTAACCATTGCTTGCCTTACGTAAATATTTAAACCTTGCACCCTCACCCTGTCTCTTCGGTGTTCAGATAGTTGAACTCTCACTCCGACCGAAATGCTAAACGCTAACCTCCCAGAACTTTTAAAACAGCTTCATAGATATCTGTCGACCCTGATGTCATAAACCCTTTCATCCCGGCTCTGACTGCTGTCTTGATATTTGTTTCAAGATCGTCAATGAACAAACACTCTTCAGCATTTAAGGTGTGTTTACCTAGTAAAAGTTCATAAATGATAGGATCAGGTTTTGAACAATGCACTTCAGCAGATATTATTCCGCCATCAAAATATTTGAAGAAATCATAACCATTGTTGCCTGCCCTGACATGTTCCCACATGTCGAAAGGAAAGTTTGAAAGGTAAAACAGCCGGAAACCGTTTTTTTTGAGTTCTGGCAAGAGTTTGGTATTTAAGTGTAATGGATATAGGATCTCTGACCTTTCGTTTAAAAGAAACGCTATTAAATCCTTTTTAAGGGCTGACTTATTTGCGATTCTTTCTATTGCCTGATCGATTGATATTTCAGCATTGTCGAGCAATATCCATTCTTCACTTGCAAAAATGTCTGATAGTATAGTTCTTTTTAATGGCTCCTGGTAATTTCTTTCCTCAAGATACTCTGCAGGTTTGAAGCTAATAAGAACATTTCCAAGGTCAAAGATTATATTCTTTATCATACCGGGTTTTTCATGCTTATTGGCTGACCTGTTGCTTCAAGTACATTCCACCATAATTCACCCTCAATGTCTATCTTTTTACGTTTGGCAATAACAGCAGTAATGGGCATGATTGTGAAATTATCATTCCAGTAACCGACAACGAAGTCAGTCTTTCCTGCTACTGCAGCATGCACAGCATTCTGTGCAAGAAGACTGCAAAACTTGCTATCATTTGCATTTGCAGTTGCACTACGGATTATATAACTCGGATCGATATACTTAATGCTATGTGGAAATCCTTTATCAGTGAATTCCTCTTTGATTTTTTCCTTGATCAACAGACCGATATCATTATGTTTAACGTTACCGGAAGCATCAACTTCCCTTTCAGGATTTTCAAAAAGATCCTGGCCGGCTCCCTCGGCAACTACAATAACCGCATGATGCCTGTCTTCAAGCCTTCTTCTGAGAACCTTTAGAAAACCTTTTGGTCCATGCAGATCGAAAGCAACTTCCGGGATCAGGACAAAATTCACTTCCTGGATGGACAAGGCAGCGCTGGCAGCAATAAAGCCTGAATCACGGCCCATCAGCTTAACCAATGCTATTCCATTATACGCTCCGGAAGCTTCATTATGTGCATTGCTTATTATGTCATTTGCAATTGAAAAAGCAGTTTCAAACCCGAATGATTTCGAAATAAGATCTATGTCATTATCAATTGTTTTTGGTATGCCTGCAACGCAGATTTTGAGATTTCGTCTTTTTATTTCTTCGGAAATTCTGTGTGCTCCCTTAAGCGTGCCATCACCACCAATACAATACAGAATATTAATGTTCATTATTTCAAGAGTATCAACCATTTCTGCAATATCCTGATCGCCTCTTGATGACCCTAATACTGTTCCTCCAACAAGATGGATCGTATTAACAAAATCCGGAGTCAATTCAACAACAGGATGATTAAATTTCGAGATCAACCCCTCGTAACCATACATGAAACCAACAATCCTGCTTATTTCATACCTGTAATAAAGCTCATTGACAAGCGCCCTGATAACGTTGTTAAGTCCGGGGCACAACCCTCCGCATGTAACAATGCCAACTTTGGTCTTGGCAGGTTCAAAATAAATTTTTTCTTTAGGACCTGCTTTTTCGAATGAAATTGGCAATTCTCCTGTTTCTTTGAAATCCAGGAAGCTTTTTAGAAAAGGGTCATATAATATCCTTTCTTTGTCATCAACATACTTATAAACAGGATTATCATCCCTAAGATGTTTTTTTAGCGGTGAAATAACATTCCTTCTTCCAAGATTAGGAACGGTAAAATCATTGTTTTTCATCTTAACCTGATTTGAAAAATATAAAATACTAGCACGGGGAACTATTCCCGGCAACGGCCAAAATTAGAAAAAAGTTGGTTATCAGGATATAATGAATCAGATAATCCTTTTAATTCTTCCTACCATCCCGTTTTCGAGCATCACTTTTATACCATGTGGGTGGGTGGGAGATGATGTTAAGATCTCTTTAACTTTTCCACCTGTTAGTATGCCTGTTCTTTTATGTTCAGTAAGTTCAACCATAACATCAATACCTGGTCTTATATCCGCTCTTCTTGTTCCTTCTTCCATCTGTCACATAAGATTTTATCCAATGTGCAAGTATAAAGAATAATTTTTTATCAAAACAAAAATTTTATTCTTAAAAAAATAGAGTCGCAAAATTTTGCAACTCTATTTCCTGATATTCACCCTCAATTTCAGTTGGCTTTAGCCAATTGATTCTTTATCTCATCCTCTAATCCCCTTGACATTCATTCTTATCCTGTATAGATTTGTTTGTCCGGTAATATATAATGTCTTCATATCCTTATCACCAAAACAACAATTTGTTATCTGTTCCGGAACCTCAATGTTTCCGATCTTTTCTCCATTTGAATTGTATATCGTTACTCCCCTTGAACACAAGTATACGTTACCATTTGCATCAATTGTAAGTCCATCAGAACCCTGCTCACAGAAAAGCTTCTTATCTGAAAGACTTCCGTCTTTGTTTATTGCATACGACCATGTTTTTCTTCCCCTGTAGTCGGCAACAATAATCCTTTTTCCATCAGGTGTTATGTGAAGACCATTCGGAGACTGGAAATCGTCAATAACACGATTCACTGTTTTATGATCTGGTTTAAGATAGTATACTCCCATTATCTTATGAGGTTGTGTTTTATCTGTCCAGTAATCTCTCACCCAGAAAGGATCTGTGAAATACACACCCCCCTTCTTATCAACGAACACGTCATTAGGACCATTCAGACGTTTGCCTTCATATTCAGTAACAACCTTTTCAACTTTTTTATCAGGGCCGATTTTCCATATTTCACCTTTATCATCACATGCTGCCCACAGATTACCTTTCTTATCGAATGTTAGCCCATTAGCTCTTCCTGAAGGCTGCATGAATGTAGAGACTTTGCTTTCTTCCGAATCCCACATCATTATCCTGTCATTGGGCTGGTCGGTGAAGTATATATTCCCCTTTTTATCGACAGCAGGGCCTTCGCCGAATTTTAAACCTTCAACAATCTTTTCAAGCTTTGCGCCTTCTGCAACTAGCTGAACTTGTTCTGGTTGTTGAATAAACGACAGTCCTGCGAAAATAGCTGGCATGGCCAGAAGTACCATTTTGAATTTCATAAATGTTATTAGTTAAATTTAATTTTATAGCTTTTGTTTTGTTATATGTTAAGCTAAGCCAAGCCGGATAACCAGGTCCCCCGGGGCTATGGGTCTTCCATTCCTTGTTGCCACGCCAGTTACCTTTGCCTTGACAACTGGTTTCATATCTGGTAAACGAAAGATGTCCTGGTTAAACACCAGTTTGGCATTGCCTTCTCTCTCTATATCAGTTTGAATGACAAATCTGTCGCGGCTCTTTAATGGGAATTTATACTCTAAGACAGCTTTTGTAACAACAAGGTCGATACCTTCCCTGTGAAGCTCATCAAAAGATATTTCTTTTGAGATAAGAAACTCATGTCTTGCATGTTCAAGGTAATGCTGGTAATTTGCATTGTTGACAACTCCTTGCAGGTCACATTCATAATCTCTCACAAGGAACTCAAGTTCGAAACGCTTAGCATTTTGTCTAGGATCTGTCATTAAATCAAGATTAATATCAAACCTGTTTTGTCTTCTGTTTGAGACTTCATTTTGGGAATTTGCCGAAAAGTTTCTTCAGCCCGCCATGGAACTTGTGTATTCCATTTGACTTATAGTGCATGAGAATGCATTCTCCCATGATATAATTAATATCACTATCCTTCAGAAGAGAAGTTGCTTCAGGTGAGTCAGACATCTGTTGGATCCAGATGTTCTTAATGCCTTTTTCCTTAGCTTCACGGATAACAGATTCTGTTTTTGACTTCTTTGTGATTACAATGATGCTCTTAACTTCTGAAGGGAGTGAAGCAACGTCCCTGTAAGATTTCTCTCCCAATATCTGATCTGCTTCTGGGTTCACGGGAATAACATTCATTCCCTTTGTCTTAAGTTCTTTGAAAACAGTGTATCCAAACTTCTTGGGATTTCGTGAAACGCCAACCATTGCAATTGGTTGAGCTTCCATAAATTCATTGATCTGTCTGAGGGTTGTCATAGATAATTGGTTTTAAAAACGATAAATGTAATTATTTTGATATAAGTATAAAGACTTAAAAATACGATAAAAAAAATAACTGAAAGTATTTTTTCCTTACTTGGCATGGGTTTTTAAACTTACTTTCCTATGAAAGAGCAGGATTCCTCAAAAGGTTATCTTTTCTCAAGAAGATATTCCAATTATGTCTTCGTTCTCCTTTTCCTGTTGTACATGTTCGATTATATCGACAGGATGGTTGTTACATCAATGTTCACTTCGATTG
>DATALD010000114.1:0-13693 GCA_036261255.1 Bacteroidales bacterium | reverse complement strand
TTTTATGTAAATAATCAAACAATTGAATATTTTTTTATGATTTCCTGCAAATAATTATGAGAAAACTGCCAGTTAGCAGTCTCTATTTATTAGCTTAAGACGCAAAAAAAGGATCATCCGTTGCGTGCATTACTAAAAATAATATATTCTGTAAAAGAACTTATACCCTTCATCAAGGATAACTATAATGTGTTTAAAAAACACTCATTATGGAGAGTAGTATTTCATGGCTCAAGGATGAGTTCTTTGTCATTCCTAAGCTTCTGGCCTCTGCTTATTATCATGCAACCTATCCTGCAATCGATACACCGTCTTCTACGGCAATATTCATTTCTGAGCTGGATCAAAGCCTGGGATTCAAAAGCTGAACGTGCATTAATACCGGCGGTCTTCCATTCCCTGATGATCTTATTTTCTTCAGTGGCAATACTCTCAAGTAAGATCACAGCCCTTTCGCAAATATCCTGACGGTTCCGTAATCGTCCATATACAAAAAGGACTGGTATTATTGAGTTTATTATCAGGAGATCAGTTGCCTGAACACCTGTTTTCCCTGATATTTTTCTGCTCTTTTTCCCGAATACATAATGATCGTGCCAGTACTCAGATGCGGAAACTTCCAGTAATTGCCTTAGTTGCTGGGTAGTTTCAGCTTCAATCACATGACTGAATAATCCACCTGCAACTGAGAGTATATGAGCTAATTGAGAAATTCGTATTGTTGGAAAATTAACAGGTCTAAGCCGTGAAAACTTCCAGATATAGCCATGAAGCTTATTTATATTGTACTTTGAAGAAAGCGCTCTGAATTCGCGGGCCAGATCAAGGTAGTATTTGTCCTTTACAGCTTCCCTGAACAATCCTTCCTCAAGCATCCCTGCCGAACCAAAAAGAAGAGCTTCAATCTGCAGAATATAATCTGAGTGCTTGCGTATGATTCTGAAGGGCAATGATCGCGACAACATTTCAAAAGGTTCAGAATTAAGTCTGAAACCAAAATACCGGCAAATCATCCTATATAAGACTTCATCCCAGTCATTACCAGTTTCGTTTAGAATATCAATTACGGATGTGGTCTTATTCTCTAGTCGTTCAATAGAGAGAGAATGTATCCATTGATTTATATGAAATTGGTCAATATCTGAGAGATTATCCTGGCAGGCAATTATATAGGAGTTATTCACTAGTGTTAAATAACTGTCATAAATAGAAGGCGGATAATCAATTTCAACAGTCAGTACTTCATCTCCCCTGCTGTTATACACCTTTTTGTCATTCTTTAATACAACATGAAGAATGACATTGTTATATGCGGGATCCTCATGATGACCATGAAGCATGAACTGGGATGCATCGGTGTGTATCTCAACATTACCTGCCCAGACAGTTTTACCTATCAGTATTCTGGCATTGAAGAAATCAGGTCCTGAATCGTGATTATAGTCTCCCGGATGAATAACATTAATTATATTACCTTCATTATCCTTAAGACTTGTGGAGTCATATAGTTTGTACTTCCACAGGTAATGCAGAAATTCTTCTTTCATAAAGCACGTTATTAGAAAGCAGCATTACCAATTTAAGAATATTTTTTGATCTTTAAAAAGGGTGTGAAAGAGTTAAGATCAAAAAAGAATCCTGTTTCTAAGGTATTTCTCCATTTCGACCTGCATTTCTTCAGCTTTTTCTCCTGCAATGCGGGCATAATTCTCTTTGTCAGAAGCAAAGATTATTCCCCTGGAAGAATTAACAAGTAAACCGCATTTGCTATTCAGACCGTATTTTGATACTTCTTCCAGACTACCCCCCTGGGCGCCAACACCAGGCACAAGAAGAAAATGATCTGGCACAAGCTTTCGGATCTGAACAAGCATTTCGGGATGTGTAGCTCCAACGACATACATAATATTGTCGAGGTTTCCCCATTTCTTCGATACGTTGAGAACTCTCTCAAAAAGTCTTATACCATCATCGCTGTGATATTGGAAATCATCAGCTCCCTTATTTGATGTAAGAGCAAGTATTATTGCCCATTTATTGTCGTAAGAGAGAAAAGGTGAAATTGAGTCTTCACCCATGTATGGAGCAACAGTTACTGCGTCAAATGGCATGTCCTGGAGGAAAGTTTTTGCGTAAAGTCTTGAGGTATTTCCAATGTCTCCCCTTTTCGCATCTGCAATAATAAAGATATCAGGATAATTTTCTTTAATATAATCAGCTGTTGACCGAAGGTCTTTCCATCCGCTTAACCCATTGCTCTCATAAAATGCAACATTAAGCTTGTATGCCACAGTAAACTTTTGTGTAGCATCTATAATTTTTTTATTGAATTCAAAAATCCGCTCGGTACCTTTTACGGAGGCCGGTATTTTTTCTATCTCGGAATCAAGTCCAACACAGAGATATGATCTCTTTTCGACGATCTTCTGAAACAAATCCTGATGATTCATATTTTCTAAATATTGCTTTCTTTGAGTCTTTCTGCATTTTCCGCCATCTGAAGCTTATCGAGAACTTCCTGGATGTTACCATCCATTATTGAAGGAAGATTATATATAGTCAGGTTAATCCTGTGATCGGTCATGCGACCCTGTGGATAGTTGTACGTCCTGATTTTTGCCGACCTGTCACCTGTTGATACCATTGTCTTCCTGCGATGAGATACTTCATCAAGATATTTCTGGTACTCAAGGTTATAAAGCCTTGTTCGCAATTCTTTCAGAGCCTTGTCATAATTCTTCAGCTGTGATTTTTCATCCTGACATGTAACAACAATTCCTGATGGTATGTGAGTCAGTCGGATTGCAGAATATGTTGTATTGACAGATTGTCCGCCGGGACCTGAAGAGCAGTATGTATCTTTTCGGATATCTTCGTTGCGAAGTTCAATATCGAACTCATCTGCTTCCGGCAATACCACAACAGATGCAGCTGATGTATGAATTCGCCCCTGGGTTTCTGTCTGTGGTACACGTTGCACTCTGTGTACACCCGATTCATATTTCATTACACCATAAACGCCATCACCCTGAACGTTGAATACTATTTCCTTGAACCCGCCTGCAGTACCTTCTGACATGCTTGTAAGATCAACCTTCCAGCCCTTTGATTCAAAGAATTTGCTATACATTCTGAAAAGATCACCTGCAAAAATGCTCGCTTCATCACCGCCCGTTCCTGCACGAATCTCCATTACCGCGTTTTTGTCATCTTCAGGGTCGGCTGGCACAAGCAGCATCTTGATCTCATCTTCCATGTCAGGCAGTTTCAGGCTCAGTTCATCGATTTCTGCCTTTGCCATTTCTTTAAGTTCTTCGTCTTTCTCACTCGAGAGGAGCGCCCTCGCACTCGAAAGATTGCTCATTGCAAGTTTGTAGCGGTCGTATGATTCAACAATTGGGACAAGGTCTTTATATTCCTTGTTCAATTTGACATATCTCTTCATATCCGTGAGAATCTCGGGCTGTGTTAGCAATTCACCAACCTCAATGAAGCGGTTTTTAACCCCTTCAAGTTTCTCAAGAATCATGTCGTTAGCCATGTTTTATATTTTAGCGTGCAAAGTTAGTAAAAAGCAAATATGCAACAAAAGATAAGAATCTATTGCTCATCCACGGAACAGAACAGCTAATATTCGAATGTTCCGAACTCTGATTTGATAGTGAGTTTCTTCTGATCAGAAGACTCGCAGTGCCCTATTATCCTGGCTTGAAGATTGTATTTATCTGCAATTGCTATTATTTCGTCTGCAGTTTCTTCGTCAGTGTAAATCTCAAAGCGATGTCCCATATTAAAAACCTGGTACATCTCCTGCCATTTGTTACCTGATTGCTCATGGATAATTCGGAATAATGGCGGAATTTCGAAAAGATTATCTTTAACAACATGAAGATTATCAATGAAATGCAGAATTTTAGTCTGACCGCCGCCTGAGCAATGTATCATACCATGAATTTTTGGCCTCAGCTTTTTGAGAATCTCACGAACTACAGGAGCGTAGGTTCTTGTTGGTGAAAGTATCATCTTGCCTGCAGTCATTTTGAGCTCATCTATAACATCGGTTACCTTGAGCTTCCCTGAATAGATCAGATCATATGACAGACCCGTATCAAGACTTTCGGGATATTTTGAGGCAAGTATATGAGAAAAAACATCATGCCTTGCAGATGTAAGCCCATTGCTTCCAATCCCGCTGTTATATTCCCTCTCATAAGTCGTCTGACCGAATGAAGCAAATCCGACAATTACATCACCTTTACTGATCTTTTCATTTGTAATGATATCTGATCTTTTCATCCTTGTTACAACTGTCGAATCAACAACAATTGTTCTAACAAGGTCTCCAATATCAGCAGTTTCGCCACCTGTTGAGCAGATGTTAATACCAAGACAACGTAGCTCTTCAAGAATTTCCTCAGTGCCATTAATTATTGTAGAGATAACCTCTCCGGTGATAAAATGCTTGTTCCTCCCAATTGTAGATGAAATAAGTATATTTTCATAAGCCCCAGAACAAAGCAGGTCATCAAGATTCATAATAATAGCATCCTGGGCTATCCCCTTCCATACCGACAGATCTCCTGTTTCTCTCCAATATACATAAGCCAGCGATGATTTCGTTCCTGCTCCATCAGCATGCATTATAATACAATAATCCGGATCACCACCAAGAAAATCCGGGACAACCTTGCAGAATGATTTCGGAAACAAACCCTTATCAATCTTCTTTATTGCTTCATGAACATCTTCTTTCTGCGAAGACACCCCTCTTCTGCTGTACTTTGTATTTGAAGGCATGATTTGAAATTCTGACTGCAAAGATAAAAAATTTATTGAACTGATATGTTTATAAAACATAATGCCCATGCCATGGGCATTACACAAATTATTTACCGGGTTCGAAATCGGTTCTAAGAACCCTGAATTCTGTTCTCCTGTTTATCTGGTGTGCAATCTCTTTTTGTTCTTCGTTGACAAGAGTATTAATATACCCTTCTGTTAACATAGTTCCTTCTTTAAGGAATGGGATTTCGCTAATAATTACCTGATCGACAACTTTCGGACTCGATTCGCCATAACCGACAGCAGTAAGCCTTTGCGGATCAATCCCTTTTTGAATAAGATAATCAACTACTACCTGCGCTCTCTGCTGCGAAAGGCTCTGGTTGTACTCCTCAGTATCTCTTGAGTCGGTATGCGACATAAGTTCAATTGTAACCCTGGGGTTATCATTGAGGGTTTCAACTAGTTTATCGAGCGATACCATTGATTCAGGTCTTAGATCATATTTCCCGAAGTCGTAAAGAATGTTAGGCAACTCTATCGGTTTGTCGAAGGCTGTGAGAAGAATTGTAACCATGAATTCACGGCTTTTCTCCTGGCCCTTTGTTGTCTCTTTCTCTTTACCGTTAAGATATCCGTTCTTTGAGGCAAGAAAGATATAGTCAACATCAGGTTTAAGTGTAAACTTGAAATCCCCTCCATTTCCTGTTTCAGCCTGGAGGTTTGATCCATCGCTTGCAATCAGCTGAACAGTAGAAGCGGGTATTGCCTGACCTGTCCTCTCATCTTTCACAAGCCCGGTAACACTGAATCTTAAAGGGGGCATCTCGAAAGAGTAAAGTTCATCATTACTCCTTCCTTTTCTAGTTGAGCTGAATATTCCTTTTTCATTTTCACCTTCAAAAACAATGCTGAAATCATCCGCATTACTGTTTATAGGAGATTTCATATTCTGAACGGTCCATTCGCCGTCGGGCTGCAGCGAAGCTTTAAAAATATCCAATCCTCCCATCCCGATATGCCCGTCTGATGAGAAGTACAGGGTACCATCGTATCGCATGAAGGGGAAAAGTTCGTCATCAGGTGTGTTGATTTCCGGTCCCATATTAAGGGGGGCTGACCAGCCTTCGCCTGACCTTCTGGCCATCCAGATATCTTTTTTCCCGTACCCGCCTGCTATGTCTGAAACAAAATATAAAACAGAGCCATCCGGACTTATTGCAGGATGAGCAGCAACGACCGAATCGGGAAGTATATTAAGGTTAACCGGATCACTCCATGAGCTGCCGTTTTTCCTGGAATACATTATTACACATCCTTTTTTCTCGCGTTTACCTGCTTCACACCTTGTATAATATATCTCCTTAAAATCTTTTGAAAAAGAAGGGGTCCCCTCTTCTGATTCACTGTTTAATACCTCAACAGGAACAGGGGTACTCCATTTAGATTTTTTATCAAGCCTTGTTTCAAAAATATCTGTAAATCCCTGACCTGTGGCTCCATGTGTTTTATTTCCCGCAGCATCATCTCGTGATGATGTAAAATATATCATTCCAAAATCATCATTCCCATAAGCTGGTCCAAAATCAGTTTCTTTCGAATTAAGCTCCTTTAGCTCTTCAACCTTGTAGGCATCGGGATTCCTGAGCCATTCAGACGCCAGTTCACAGGCTCTGATTTCCTGGTCTGCCCTTGCATCGCCAGGAACAATCTGTTTATATTTCCTGAATTCGTCTATTGCCTGTGGGTATTTTCCATTTTTTTTCAACGATTCAGCATACCAGAATTGAGCATCAGTATTTGAAAAGGAAGATTTAACTGCCAGCTTATACCATGTTTCCGAATTCTTTGGATCATTAACCTTTCTATATGCTTCTGCCACCATGAAAACAAGCTCTGCTCTTGCTTGTTTATCAGATTTGTTTGCTTTGGAATATGCATCCTTAAACAAGTCAATTGCTTCATAATACTCCCCTGCCTCAAAAGCTTCATACGCTCTTTGAGTTTTTCTTTTCTGGGCGAATGTATCAAATGAAACAATGAACAGAAGTAATATAGAAAAAATAAGAGCTTTTTTCATAGTATCCCGGATGGATTAAAATACAAAAATAGTCATTTTACAGGTAATCAGGAACTATTAAACGTCTATGAGGATTAAAAAAGTATCACGCCAGGAAATATAAAAGCCGGCATCAAACAACAACGCTGATACCGGCTTAATACTCTATATACGGTTCTA
This sequence comes from Bacteroidales bacterium, assembly GCA_036261255.1. Lineage (GTDB taxonomy): Bacteria > Bacteroidota > Bacteroidia > Bacteroidales > VadinHA17 > LD21. The sequence continues at coordinate 6,672 of DATALD010000114.1, read as the reverse complement.
ATGGGTGAATAGCATTTCCCTATATTTGGGAAGCGGCCATATTTCGTTATCAACTATTAGTTCCAGCTTGTCAATATGATACCTGATATCATCAAGGTATGGCATGATTTTATTCTCATAAGCCAGTGCTTTCTTGAATGAATCTTCAATCTTGTTGACTTTTTTACGTTCTTCGACCATATCGCTGACCATCTTCTTTATTGATGAAATATGGTCGGATATAGTAACAATCATTTCTTTTCTTGCGGTCGCAAGTTTTTGATATTCCTGTTCAGGGAAGACTTCTCTCAGTCTCTGGACATTTTCGAGAAGAGATGTCATATAATTTATTGCGGTCGGTACAATGTGATTGATTGCAAGGTCGCCCAGCACTCTTGCTTCAATCTGGACTTTCTTTGTAAATTTTTCATATTCTACCTCCACACGGCTCTCCAGTTCTTTTTCAGAGAATATACCATTACCTATTAATACATCTTTTGATTTTTTTGTGAGATAATATTTCAGCGATTCAGGAACGCTGGAAATACCAATGAGTCCTCTTTTTTCAGCTTCCTTATGCCATTCAGCGCTATATCCGTCACCTTCAAAGAGCACTCTTGAAGATTCAATAATATATTTTTTAAGTACCTGGAAAATTGCTTCATCTTTATTCCTGCCTTTATCGATTATCTGATCGACATCTTTTTTGAATATTTTTAGCTGGTGAGCAACAGCAGAGTTCAGAACGATCATTGCTGCCCCACAGTTAGCTGATGAACCAACTGCACGGAATTCAAATCTGTTTCCCGTAAATGCAAATGGCGAAGTTCTGTTTCTGTCAGTATTATCAAGGAGGATTTCCGGGATCTTACCAATTCCAAGTTTAAGCTCTGTTTTCTGGGCAGGTGTCATTTTTCGATCAGTAACCTTAGTAGCCAGGTTTTCAAGCATACTTGTAAGATAAGTTCCGACGAATACAGAGATAATTGCAGGCGGAGCCTCATGGCCGCCAAGTCTGCAGGAATTTGAAGCGCTCATTACAGAGGCTCTCAGTATTTCGTTGCTGTCATTAACAGCTTTGATAACATTCACAAGGAAGGTCAGGAACTGTAGATTTGTCTTCGGATTCTTACCGGGAGCGAGGAGGTTAACGCCAGTATTTGTTGCCATTGACCAGTTGTTGTGTTTCCCTGAACCGTTGATTCCGGCAAAAGGTTTTTCATGAAACAGCACTCTGAATTTATGTTTCCTTGCTATCCTTTTCATGATATCCATAAGAAGCTGGTTATGATCAACTGCAAGGTTAACTTCCTCATGAATCGGAGCACATTCAAACTGATTAGGAGCTACTTCATTGTGGCGTGTTTTAACAGGGATTCCCATTTTATAGGCTTCGCATTCAAAATCTTCCATGAAAGCCATTACACGTTCAGGTATTGAACCAAAATAATGATCTGACAATTGCTGATCTTTGGATGACTGGTGCCCCATAAGTGTGCGTTCAGCAAGCATCAGGTCAGGTCTGGCATTATACAATGCCTCATCTATTAGAAAATACTCCTGCTCAATGCCCAGGGTTGCGTTTACTTTCCTTACATCCTTGTCGAAATACTGACAAACATCGACAGCAGCCTTGTCAAGCTCATAAAGAGCTTTCAGGAGAGGTGCCTTATAATCCAAAGCCTCTCCTGTATACGATACAAATATTGTAGGTATACATAAGGTTGTACCCATAATAAATACAGGTGATGAAACATCCCAAGCTGTATATCCTCTTGCCTCAAATGTATTTCTTATTCCTCCGCTGGGAAAGCTTGACGCATCAGGTTCTGATTGCACAAGAACCTCTCCGGAAAATTTTTCAACTGTTGAGCCATTATCTCCTATTTCAAGAAAAGCATCATGCTTCTCAGCTGTTCCATCTGTAAGGGGATGAAACCAGTGAGTAAAGTGGGTTGCTCCTTTTGAAATTGCCCATGACTTAAGACCTGTTGCTACAAGATCAGCTTCCTGTCTTGTTAACGACTTGCCTTCATTAATAGCTGTCTTGATAGCCTTATACGCCTCTTTCGACAAATAATGCTCCATTTTTGGAAGATCAAACACGTTCTCTGCAAAGTATTCAGAGACAATGTTACATGATGGTTTCACTTTAACAGGCTCCCTGTTAAATACTTCTCTTAATGCACTGAATCTAAGTTCTGCCATTTTTCTATATTTTTTCGGCAAATTTATACATTTTTCAATATGTACCCCCATTTTTTAGGGGTATTTTTTTATTTTTTTGGATATTTCTTGATTTTTGCCCCACTATTTTCATTTACTTGTTAAAATTTCAGTTAATTCCTGAGAAAGTATTTTTCTACTTACTGATAATTGCAACTCAGTTGTTACATAATAATTTGTATTTCCCGAAACTAAATTTTGCTATATTTGTCGCCTGTACAAAAAATATCAGTTTAAATTTTATAAAACGATAATAAATGTCAACACTTCAATTTTTACGCGAGAAAGCCGGAGTATTGGTGGCGGGATTAATCGGACTTGCACTTTTTATTTTTGTAATAAGTGATTTTTTCGGAAGCAGCAAAGCTCAGAGCCGTAAGATGCGTAAGTACTATGAAATCGGGGAAATAAAGGGAGAAACCGTATCATACCAGGATTTCGAAACAAGATTACAGAACCTGAGAGAAATCTATAAGATGTCTGGCAGGAATAACATTGACCCGGCTATGGATGAAAATCTGCGTGAGCAGATATGGCAGCAAATGGTCAGAGAGAAAATTCTGGATTCACAATATGAAGATCTTGGTTTAGGAGTAAGTAATGAAGAGGTGGATGAGCTGGTTCTTGGGAACAATCCTCATGCAATTGTACAGCAACTTTTTGCAGACCCCGAAACAGGAATATTCAATAAATCGTTTCTTGTAAACTTCCTGAAACAAACTGAGGTAGATGAGTCAACAAAGAGATATTGGTTATTCTTCGAAGATGAAATTGTTAACGACAGGCTTAATACAAAATACAATACCTTTGTTTCCAAAGGTCTCTATACTACATCAAAACAAGCAGAATTTGAGAAACAACTTACTCAGAACACTGTAGATTTTAGTTATATAATGAAGAATTTTGCTTCAATACGCGATTCTTCTGTTACTGTCTCACAGGCTGATCTTGCGTCATATTATGAAAACCACCAGGAATCATTCAGAAGGACAGCAATGAGGGATATTGAATATGTGATTTTTGAAGTAAATCCATCAGAAGAAGACAGAAAACTGGCCGAAGACCTTATCAAGAAGACAAAAGAAGAGTTTGAAACAGCTGCTAACCCCGTTGAGTTTATTAATTTGACCGCAGATACCCGTTATGTTGAAACTTTTGTTACAATTGATGCTGTCCCTGAAAATTTGCAGGGCTTTATGAGATTAAAGGATACACAGAGTGTCTTTGGACCTTATGAAGAGGATGGCTCCTTTAAACTTGCCAGACTTATAAAAGTTGAAAACAGACCTGATTCAGTACATGTTCGTCATATCCTGATTAGTCCTGATCAGTCAATGTCATTGTCTGCTGCAAAGCAACATGCAGATAGTCTCATCAGACTTATAAAATCAGGCATCTCTTTCGAAGTCCTTGCAATTGCCAATTCCGATGACCAGGGGTCGGCCCAGCTTGGAGGTGACCTGGGATGGTTCCAGGAAGGAACAATGGTAGTACCTTTTAATAATGCCTGCTTTACTGGTCAGAAAGGCGAGATCAAAACTGTTGAAACAGATTACGGAGTTCATATCATTGAGATCCTCGATCGCTCAAAAACTGTTGAAAAATATAACGTCGGGATTATCGACATGAAGATAACCCCGAGTAGCATTACATTCCAGAATGTTTACAGTGAAGCAAGTGAGTTTGCCGGAACAAATGATACATACGAGGAATTCAATAAAGCAATTTCAGAACGTAACCTTAACAAAAGGGTCGCAAATGATATAGCGCCACAACAGAACAGTCTCCCAGGGCTTGAGAACTCCAGGTTCCTGATAATGTCACTCTTCCAGGCTAAGAAAGGTAGCATAATACTTGACAATAATTCACAGGCAGTATTCGATCTTGAGAACAAATATGTTGTTGCCTTCTGTACAGACGTTCAGGAAGAAGGAATTGCTCCTCTCGAAGATGTAACAAACGATGTGCGGTTTGCAGTTTTAAAAGAGAAAAAAGCAGACATTATTTCGAAAGAATTCACCAGCAAGGAAACAAGTCTTGATAACCTTGCCAGCCAAATGAGTCTTCAGATTCAGGAAGCATCAGGCATTAACTTTAATTCATATTCAGTCCAGGGATTAGGCACTGAGCCTTCTCTGATTGCTGCAGCTTCAGCTGCCAAACAGGGTGAGACTGAAGGTCCGGTTGAAGGAACAAATGGCGTCTTCATGTTCGTTGTTAATAACATTACTCCATCAGCAAATGAAGAAATATCAGTAACTAAAGAAAGACTACAATCAACTTTCGAGATGAGGGGAATGTATGAAGCTTATGAAGCTTTAAGGAAGAATGCTGATATAACTGATCAACGATATAAGTTCTATTAGAATTGAATACCATCCGATAATTAAAAAGGATGTCTCAAAAACGAGACATCCTTTTTAATTTGTATCAAGGTCAAACCTTTTAAGTATTGAAGGATCGTTTAATTCTCTTGATAGTCCGCGAATTAATTCTGCCGGTGTTTTATATATATCGAGCAATAGAAGTCCATCGAGGCAATTATTGAAATCCGGATCAATGTTGAAGCCCACGATCTTTCCGTTTATTTCAAGGTATCTTTTCAGAAGCACAGGTAAAGTACAACCCTTTTCAATATCAAGAATCAGCTTTTCCAGCCTGCCTAAACTTCCATTTGTGATTGTTGTAAGAATCTGACAATCCTCCTCAGAACAAGGATCAATCTTGAACTCTTTCTTTGGTTTGATTAATGCAGAGTACATTTCATCCTTGAAATATTTCTGCGAGAATAATACTATTAATGTTTTTGAGAGTTCGGAAAAATCATTGCTTATGCTAACAGGACCAATCAGGTAACGATATTCGGGATATTTCAGCAGAAAACACATAATCCCTTTCCATAAAAGGAAGAGCGAAAGCGCCTTTTTCTGGTAATCAATTGCTATAAAACTTCTTCCAAGTTCTAGTGATGATTCCAGTACATGTGAAAATTCATCATCGATCCCAAAGAGTGAGTTAATATAGAATCCTTTTATACCATATTTATATAGAATTTCTTTCCCTTTACCAATCCTGTATGCCCCAACTATCCTGCTTCGCTGGTTATCCCAGATAAACAGATGCTGATAATACAGGTCATATTCGTCAGTGTCAGTACTTTTGTTAGTACCTTCTCCTACATTTCTAAATGTTTCTTCCCTCAGCCTGCCAATCTCTGCAAAGACATATGGAATTTTATCGACAGGAGCACATAACACAGAATAAATATTATTCTTAAAAAGCTCACATTCAGGCTTTATCCTGGCTACTTCGTCATTCAAAACAACAGGATCAACTGGTTTAACAAGAGGCTCTGCTTTTTTCGAAGAAACTGGTTTTACCGGTTTTTTAATTTTAAAAGCTGATCCCAGTAGGTAGGTCCTGCTTCTAAGATATTTCCCAAAAGTGGATATTTCAGAAAACTGGTTTTGTTCATTTACAGAAATCTGTGATCCGATCCTTACGCTGATGATCCTTTTCTTTCGGTTTACAAGCTCTGATGGTAGCTCCTCAGGGTTAGCAAAGGGATTCATTATCCGTTTCAGGTTCGACTGTATCCTGGTTCCATGAAAGTAGACAGGAATGACAGGCACTCCGCTTTTCCTTATCATCTTAATTGCAGAGTATTGCCACTCATGATCCATAACAATTTTAGAAACGCTATTCATGTCAGATTCCAGTCCGGCCGGGAAAATGCCAAGACAATGCCCTTCCCTTAAATGGTTCTGAGCAGTTTTAATACCATAATATGAAGATCTGGTTCTTGTGGTCTCAATAGTATTAACAGGAATAATCACATTTCTCAATGACTCAACATCATGCAAAAGATGGTTTGCAATAATTTTAAAATCATTTCTTTTCTCAGAGATTATCTTATAGAGCAGCATCGAATCGATACCCTTGTAAGGATTATTAGAAATAATAATAAAAGGCCCTTCCGATGGAATGTTTTTAAGGTCTTCAGGGGAAATATCATATTTAAGCTCTATCTGTTCCATCAGATCATCAATCAGCCTTATAATATCATTCTCTGTTCTTCTTATTGTATTATTAAGTTGATTATAATCGAAGAATCGCAGAAGTGTTTCTGCAAAGATCACTCTTTCAGGCATTTGCAATTCAAAGGTGTTTGTCATTAAATACAGCTGCTAAAGTGGTAAATATAGGAGAAATTACTTAATCCGGTTATAATATTGGAGTAATCACAAAAAGCGACTAGTGACATTTTTTTTGAATAGATGAAAACCTTAGCCTTCCAACGGATTGATAATCGTTGCCGAAATGGTGTTTCTGTAAAGTTTTGGGATCATCCTATCTCACTATCTCAAGAAATAAAAATGGTAGTTCAAACAAGGATAATTCTATTTCGTTAATTGCAGACCTATTTTCGTACAACCACAAATTATAAATTCTTTAAATTCAAATAGA
>DATALD010000109.1:0-66352 GCA_036261255.1 Bacteroidales bacterium | reverse complement strand
TATTCCAAATGATTACTCCCTTTGAAAATGCAGCCTATAGTCTTAAGAAAAATGAAATATCAAAACCTGTCAGAACGCCATACGGTTACCATATTATCAAGCTGGCTGATATCAGACCTTCAAAAGGTAAAGTCAGGGTTGCTCATATAATGAAAAATGTTCCCCCCGGATCAGATGAATCTATTAGAAAAAAAGCAGAGGAAGATATTAATTTAATATATGAAAAACTCAGGAGTGGTATTCCATTCAACAAGCTTGCTTCCGAGTACTCCGACCATAAACAGACTGCATCAAAAGGTGGTGAATTAGAATGGTTTGGCACTGGAGAAATCATATCAGATTTCTCTGAAGCAGCATTCAGTTTAAAAGATACCGGAACTTATTCAAAACCTGTTCTTACGCCTTATGGTTATCATATTATTAAGCTCCTTGAGAAAAGAGCGCCTCAGTCTTATGATGATATTAAACCTTTCCTTGAAAGCAGGATAAATAAGAGTTACCTTAATTCTGTTAGCAAGAAATCATTTATTGATAAGCTTAAGAAAGAATATAATTTTAATATTAACCGGGCATCTTTTGACTGGTTCGTTCATAATACAGACACACTAATAATACAGGGTTTAAAAAAATATGACCGAGCAATAATTCCGGAAGGCAATATTTACTATTTTAAGGATCAGTCTCTTTCGAACACAGGTTTTGCAAATTATATTGAAAAAAGAGGAAACATTATCGACACAAGGGATTCAGCTGCATTCATAACTCTTACACTCGAAACCAGATCATCAGATCATCTTATTAGTTTTGAGAACAGCCTTCTCGAAAAGAAAAACCCTGAATTCAGGTATTTAATGAATGAATTTCATGATGGTATTCTAATGTTTGAGGTTTCAGCTGATAAAATATGGAACCCAGTAAGTGAAGATACCTCAAGACTCATAAAATATTATGAAGATAACAAATCAAAATACCTTTCAGAGCCGGGGATAGAAGCAAAGATCTACACGTTACGTGAAGCCGGGGGGCAACAAACGCTAACTTCTTTTTTTAAAAAATATTCCAGGAAATCAAATTATGATGCATTACTTTTGAAGAAATTTAACAGGAAAAACGATTCCTTGCTTGTTATAACTGAAGGCAGATGGTTTAAAGGACAGGATAAGACTCTTGATAATCTTGAGTGGGTAACAGGTAATCAACCATGCATATTCAACGGATTTCCTTCAATTGTTGTTATTAATAAATTGATTGACTCGGTACCTATTGCTTTCGAATTAGTTGAGGAGAATGTTGTTAACAGTTTTCAGGAATATCTTGAGAACACCTGGCTTAAACAATTAAAAGAAAGATATACCGTTAAAGTTGATAATTCAGTACTAAGTGAAGTTAAGAAGAAACTCGGCAAATGAATAAGCTTTGTCTGGCAATGTTCACAATCGTTATAGCAGGTTGTGGAAAACACAACGGGATAACAAACAGAGTCCCTGTAGCTGAAGTAGGAAAAACAGTGTTATACATAGATGATCTTCCCAGGCATTTATATAACGGGGCATCTACTGAAGACAGCTCAATACTCGTTCAAAACTACATTAAAAGCTGGACAAAGAAGAAACTGCTTTTAATGAAAGCAGAGGAGAACCTTTCTGAAGATCTTATGAAGGAGGTTGACAGGCAAATGGAAGAAACCCGTTCAAATTTGCTAATCTATCAGTATCAGAGGCAGATGATAATCGAGAAAATGGATACATTGATTTCTGAGACTGAACTTGAAAATTATTATTCTTCAAACGAAAAGGCTTTCATTCTAACTTCAAATATTGTAAAAGCCCTTTTCATAAAATTACCTGTTGAAACTCCTGAATTGAATAACATAAGGCGACTTTCTCGTTCTAATGAATCGGCTGACATGCACCAGTTGGAGAGTTATTGTTTTCAGTTCGCCGAGAAATTCGATGACTTCAATGAAGAATGGATAACGATGGATCGTCTCATTGTTGAGCTTCATGAAGATATTGAGAACCAGGAAAATTTCCTGAAAAGAAATACTTTTTACGAAACAACTGATTCGACATCAGTGTATCTTGTTTCAATAAGAGACTACCGGCTCAGGTCTTCTCTTGCGCCATTTGAATACGTCAGGAATGATATTAAAAGAATCATTTATAATCAAAGAAGAATAGACCTTATACAAGGCATTGAAAGTGGGATTTACAATGATGCATTGAAAGATAATACATTTATAATTTATTGAAATAAAGATGAGAAAGAAGATAGGGATAAGATCCATGAGATATTTGTTTCTTTTTATTATATTTTTTATACCTGGTATATTACGGTCACAGGTTTTGGTTGAGTCTGTAGCGGCTACTGTTGGGAACGAAGTTATTTATCTTTCAGAACTCGAATCCACAATTGCCGACATGAGACGAAGCGATCCAAGGCAATCGGCCAGTAAACTAAGATGCCAGGTGCTTAATGAATTTCTTATTTCAAAACTTTTTCTAGAGCAGGCCAGAATAGATAGTGTAACTGTAACCAAAGAAGACGTCCAGGCTGATCTTAATATGCAGATAAATCGGGCAGTTGTCTCTGCAGGAAGTGAAGAAGCTCTTGAAAGGGCTTTCAATAGAAGCATTCTCGATATTAGGAAAGACGCAGAAAAGAGGATGATGGATCAACAGCTAATGAGAAAGGTGCAGAATACGATTACCCAGGGCGTGGCACTTACTCCAGCCGGTCTGAAAAAGTATTATTCATCTATACCAAAAGATAGTATACCTGTCATTCCGGCAAGGTATGAATTCAGTATTATACAGCTCGATCCCCCTTCAAGGGATGAAAGTAAAGCAGTAGCAAGACAAAGATTGCTTGATCTTAGGAGCGAGATTCTGGCAGGGAAAAGCTTTTCAGTTCTTGCCAGGCTCTATTCAGAAGATATTGAATCTGCAAAAAGTGGCGGTGAAATAGGTTTTTCTTCTAGAGGAATGCTGGAGAAGGAGTATGCCGATGTGGCATTTAGCCTTTCAAAGAATACTGTCTCAAGGATTGTTGAAACAAGATATGGTTATCATATAATTCAGCTCATCGACAGGAAGAACGATATGGTTAATACTCGACACATCCTGATCAGACCGAAAATATCAGAAGAACAATCAGAGAAGGCAATCTCGAAACTAGATAGTATTGCAGATCAGATAAGAAATGACAGTATCACATTCGAAAATGCAGCCATGAGGTTCTCAACCCATAAAGATAGCAGAACCAATGGCGGAAAATTCGTGCTCCTAAGCGCTGATCCTTCACAAAGAAAAAGTACACTTTCGATGGATGAGATGGATGCTGATACATATATGATTCTAAGAGATATGAATGTAGGTGAGATATCAGATCCCTTCAAAACAGTTGACGAGCAGGATGGTAGGGAAGTGTTTCGTATAGTCAGGCTCGATAAAGCAATGCCCGCGCATACCGCTAATCTTAAAGACGATTACCAGATGCTTTATAATTCTGCCCTACAAACCGAAAGGAATAAGGTTGAGCAGGAATGGGTAAAGGAAAAAATTAAGTCGACCTATATCAGGATAAGTGATGAATACAAAACCTGTGATTTTTTGAAAGAGGGATGGCTAAAGTAAAGCAGAATAATTTATTCAGCACCAGATATCTGTTCTGTCTCATATTGGTCTTTTGTGTTCCTGCCATTGTTGCTCAGATTCAGCAAGGGAAAAAGACCACAAGAAAAAAAATCGAGATACTAAACGCTGATGACGGCATAATTACGAATATTTCGGGAGAGAGGATCCATCACCTTATCGGGAATATCAGGATGAAACACAATGACGTTCTGATGTTTTGCGACAGCGCTCTTTATCTTCCTGATAAACAGCAATTTACAGCTTATAATAATGTTCATATTGAGCAGGGAGATACTCTTGACCTGTTTGGCAATTATCTTTTTTACGATGGAATAACAGAAAATGCGCTTGTCAGAGACAGCGTTGAGCTTATTGATAAAGAATCCCACCTTTACACAAATACAATCAATTACGATGTAAATAAAAGGATAGCGCGCTATGACACAGGTGGAAGGATAACGAATGCTGAAAACATCCTTACAAGTATTCATGGAGTGTATTATGCTTCAGAGAAATTGTTCCATTTCAAAGATGAGGTCAAGATTGTTAATCCCGATTATGTTATGACAGCTGACACTATGGACTATAACACTCTTACGGAAACGTCCTACTTCACAGGTCCGACGGAGCTTAAGGGAGACAGCTTGTATCTTTATTGTGAAAGAGGCTGGTATGATACAAAACATGAAGTTACATCAATCTGGAAAAACGCCCTCATTGATAACAGGAAACAGATAGTCAGCGCGGATTCACTTTTTTTTAACGACAGCACCGGATATGGAGAAGGTTACAGGAATGTTCTGATACAGGATACAGTTAATAAAATAGCTCTGGAAGGTAATTTTGCATGGTATTATAAACAGCCTGAAAAATTCCACGTTACTGATAAGGCTGTCTTCATACAGATCTCTGAAAATGATTCTTTATTCATGCATGCAGATACTATCAATTCCGTTACAATAGAAAGGGATTCTATATCTTACAGATTAATGCGGGCGTACCACAAATGCAGGATCTACAGTAAACAGCTGCAGGCTCAATGTGATTCCATCGCATACTCTTTTCAGGATTCCGTAATCAGGTTCTATAAAGCCCCTGTACTTTGGAATGAAGAAAGTCAGCTTACTTCAGCTGATTCGCTTGCTCTTTTTACAAAAAACAGCAAGGCAGACAAACTTGAGCTTTATAATTCAGCATTCATCACAAGCCAGGTCGATTCTGCCAGGTTCAACCAGATAAAAGGAAGGTCATTAACAGGTTACTTTAAAGATAATGAACTAAATAAAGTAATTATTGAAGGAAATGGAGAGTCGCTATATTTTCTTATCGACAATGATAAAGTTGCAGCTGTAAATCATTCTAAATGTGCAAAAATTGAAGCTTTGTTGAAAGATGGTGAAGTGACTGATCTAACAGAATTTGGAACTCCTGAAGGCATTTTAGACCCACCTGATGCTTTAAAACCCGGTAGCGTTAAACTCGAAGGTTTCTCATGGCTTGACAGTGTAAGACCAAAGAAGAAAAAAGATATTTTCATTGACAGGTAAAAAAAAGCTGACCTCTGGTCAGCTTTTTTTAATATTCATCTTCATTAAAAAAGAAATCATCCTTGCTTGGGTAATCAGGCCAAATATCTTCAATGCTCTCATAGATATCGCCTTCATCTTCTATCTCCTGCAGGTTTTCAATGACCTCCATAGGCGCACCAGACCTTATGGCAAAGTCAATAAGCTCATCCTTAGTTGCAGGCCAGGGAGCATCTTCAAGTTTCGATGCTAATTCAAGCGTCCAGTACATATCTTACTGATTATTTTAGGTTTTAATAAAGTCGCAAATATATACAATTATTTATATAAAAAACAATAGGCTTTTGCGACTAATTTCAAACTATTCTAAAGGCCACCTATGTTCTTGAACATCTGCATTGTAAGCTACGAACCTTGCTAAAACAAACAAATAATCAGATAGCCTGTTTAAATATTTGTTTATAATATCTGGTACAAATTCTTCGCTTTTTAACCTCAGAACTGATCTTTCTGCTCTTCTGCAAACTGTTCTTGCGATATGACAAAATGATACTGTTTTATCACCCCCTGGTATTATGAAGTTTTTCATCAAGGGAAGTTCATTTTGCATCTCATCAATAGTTGTCTCAAGAATTTTCAAACAATCTTCTTCAGGGGGTATGATGACAAATCTGTCTTTATCACCAGATGACAGAACAGCCTCACACTTCATAAGATTATCCTGAATTGAAAGGATCAATTCCTTTATTCGGGGTTCTGGAATAACATCCCGTAATAAACCCATCCAAGAGGTTAATTCTTCAACTGACCCATAAGCTTCAACCCTGAGAGATTGTTTCGGAACCCTCCTGCCTCCCGACAATGAAGTAGAACCGTCATCACCTGTCAGTGTGTATATCTTCATTAGTCAGGGTCAGGCTTTTACATAGTCTTGATTAAGATAATCCTGAGCGATCTCACCATCAAATAGTCTGACAATCCTTGCAGCGTGCCTGGCGATATCCTCTTCATGTGTAACAAGAATAACTGTGTTACCATTCTTGTGTATTGCATTAAGAAGATTCATAATATCAATAGATGTTTTGCTGTCAAGGTTTCCTGTTGGCTCATCAGCAAGGATTATAGATGGTTTGTTTACAAGAGCTCGTGCAATAGCAACACGTTGACGTTGTCCGCCGGATAATTCATTAGGCTTGTGATTCATCCTGTCTGCAAGACCAACTTGCTTAAGAACAGCTATGGCGAGTTCTTCTCTTTCAGCTTTTGGAACCCCGGCATAGATTAACGGAAGAGTAACATTCTCAAGGGCAGTGTACCTTGGCAAAAGGTTGAATGTTTGAAAAACAAATCCGATCTCTTTGTTTCTGATTTCGGCAAGGTAATCATCTTCCATCTTACTTACGTCAGTTCCGTTAAGAATATACTTACCGCTTGTTGGAGTATCAAGACATCCAAGAAGGTTCATCAATGTAGATTTTCCTGATCCTGATGGTCCCATAATGGCAACGTATTCATTTTGCCTGATATCAACAGACACTGATCTCAAAGCTCTCACAATCACTGATCCGATCTGATAGTTCTTGACAATATTCTGAATTTCAATTACCTTGTCCATGTTGTTTTTTTTAAGTTTTCGAAATTAGATTAAATAAGTTAATTAAACTGTTTATTATTTCTTATTTTTTGTTAAAATCTTACAATGTAGCTTTTTTTAGTAATCCCCTTCTTTAGAAAAACAATACCCATTCTATGCAAATCTATTGTAGCCGTAACATGTTCATTATTAATTATTGTATGCCAGGCATCATTCATTTCTGCTGAATCATGAATGTCATCAAATATGAAAACTGTTTCGTTATCAGCCGACTTTAGAAAAATATTAAAGTAACGTTCAACAGATTCTTTCCTATGGTCACCATCAATAAATACTAATCCGGGCTTTACTCCTCTTTCAAGAATTTTTGAAACTGAGTCATCAAAAGAGCCTGTTATTAATTCAATATTGGTAATGTTGGCTTGCATAAAACTATTAGCTGCAATACTGGCACATAGTGGGCATCCTTCAATTGAATAAACCTGTGATTTCTTATTTGATAAAGCAAGATACATAGTGCTTATGCCTAATGAAGTACCCAGTTCCACTACACCATTTTCGCCGAATGAAGACGCGAAATTGGAAAGCAGGATTCCATATTTCTGCGAAATTGCTGAGTTTTTGACTATGTCTGACACTTTTCTCAATTTCTTTTTTCTGAACTGACCAGCTCCAAGATCATTAACTTTGATTGTTCTTTTGTCACTGAGCAATTTCTTTCTTGCATTTTCAATTATACAGACAATGTCGCTGTCGATTTTATTCCGGAATAATTCTGAAACAACCTGGAAGATGAACGGACTATGAATTCCATGACCTTTCCTATGTCCTGAAAACAAGATATATTGCAGATAATTGAATATTTTAAAAATTTTCATTGTTATTTTAAAATTAGGCCAGATTTTCAAAATTAGCTATTTTCGGGAACCATGGTAAAAGATTTTTTTGATACGGAAATAACTTTTCTTCAAGGCGTTGGTCCAAAAAGAGCAGAATTGTTTAATAATGAACTTGGTATTTTCAATTTCCGCGACCTTCTTTACTATTTTCCCTTCAAATATATTGACAGAACACGATTTTACAAAGTAGAGGAACTCGACCCTGATCTTCCTTTTGTGCAACTCAAAGGTTTCATCAAAGGATTTTATACAGAAGGACAGGGAAAAGGCAAAAGGCTTGTTGCTGATTTTAGTGATAATACTGGTACAATAAAGCTAATCTGGTTCAGAGGAATTAAATGGATAACAGGAAGCATTTCACCTGGAATAGAGTATATAGTTTTCGGCAAACCTGGAGTTTTTAACGGCATGATAAATATTATCCACCCTGAAGTTGAAGCTGTTGAGAAAGCTGGTCTTCGCCTTAACTCAGGTCTCCAATCGCAATATAGCACAACTGAAAAACTTAAAGATCAGTTTCTGAACTCTAAAACAATTGGTAAGCTTGTTGGCACATTGCTCAAAAATATTAACTTTAAAATTCCGGAGACACTCCCCCCCTACTTCGTTACAAAATACAAACTGATGGAACTGCATGAAGCCCTTCATGCTATTCACTTTCCACCAAATCCTGAAGTTCTTGAAAGGGCTAGGTATCGCCTCAAGTTTGAAGAGCTTTTTTATATCCAGCTGAACATCCTCAGAATAAAGACTAACAGGAATTTAAAAGTTAAAGGATTTCTTTTTGCAACTGTTGGTGAGAACCTTAATAATTTTTACAATAAAAAACTTCCTTTTTCACTTACTGAAGCTCAGAAGAGAGTAATTAAGGAAATCAGGAAGGATATGGGGTCGGGGAAACAAATGAACAGGTTGCTCCAGGGTGACGTTGGCAGTGGAAAAACACTTGTTGCTCTTATGAGTATGCTTATTGCTCTCGATAATGGTTATCAGTCGTGCCTGATGGCTCCAACTGAAATACTTGCAAACCAGCACTACGCCACAATAAGCAATTTACTTGATGGTTTGGGAATAAAAGTACGCCTCTTAACAGGTTCTACAGGAAAAGCATCAAGAAAGGAAATCACAGCTTCACTTGCTGACAAAAGCCTGCATATACTTATAGGTACCCATGCACTAATTGAAGACAAAGTAGTATTTAACAATCTAGGGCTTGTAATTATTGATGAACAACATCGGTTTGGTGTTGCCCAGCGAGCCAGACTATGGGGGAAAAACCAGCATCCTCCCCATATTCTTGTCATGACTGCTACTCCAATCCCAAGAACCCTTGCAATGACCCTTTATGGAGACCTCGATGTTTCGGTAATTGATGAAATGCCTCCGGGGCGTGTTCCTGTGAGAACGATGCATTTTTACGATTCTGAAAGAAATAAGGTATTTGGTTTTATCCGTAAACAGGTAGCTGATAAACGCCAGGTTTACATAGTATATCCGCTTATAAGGGAATCTGAATCTATGGATTATAAAAACCTTGAAGATGGCTGGGACATGATCTCGAGAGCTTTTCCCTCTCCTCAATATTGCATCAGCATTGTTCATGGTAAAATGACTTCCTCTGAAAAAGATATTTCAATGAAGCTCTTCAAAAATGGAACAGCACAAATCCTTGTTGCTACAACTGTTATTGAAGTCGGTGTTGATATCCCAAATGCAACAACAATGGTAATTGAAAGCGCCGAAAGGTTTGGTCTCTCCCAGCTTCACCAGTTAAGAGGTAGAGTTGGAAGAGGCGCTGAACAGTCCTACTGTATACTTATGACACCTGATAAACTTTCAAGGGAGGCATTACGAAGAATTGAAGTTATGGTAAAAACAAGCGATGGCTTTGAGATTGCAGAAACCGACCTTCAGCTAAGAGGACCTGGTGATATCGAGGGAACCCAACAGAGCGGAATACCTTTTAATCTCAGAATCGCTGATCTTGCTAAAGATGGTCAGCTAATCGAATACGTGCGAAATATAGCCGATGAGATACTTTCAAGAGACCCTCTTCTCGAAACAGACCAGAATGCTGTCATCAGATATGAGCTGAAGAAACAGATTTCCGGAAAACAATCATGGTCAAAAATTTCCTGACAAAGTCGTAACTTATTGTAAAATTGTTGTTTTTATTTAGAATCTCTATAAATAGAAGCCATCCAGTTAAAAACTGACAAAAAACCTTCGCCAGTTGTAATCAAAATATGAAATTTCGGATTCTTTTTTCGGAGCAAATGAAGGGTTCAGAAAACACTATTGGTCACGAGGGAATAGTAACCGAAAATAGCGGGAAAGCAGTTACTGTAAGTATATCGGCAACATCTGCCTGTGGAGGTTGCAGTGCAAAGGAATCATGCAATATGCTTGGCACCGAGATCAAACTAATCGAAGTAAAAGGCAGGTACAACCTGAAGACCGGTGATACAGTAAAAGTGATGATGCAGGAATCAATGGGGTTCGCAGCTCTGTTTTTCGGCTATATATTACCATTCTTTGTCCTCCTTACGTCGCTTATAGTTACATTATCTGAAGGAATGAGCGAATTAAAAGCCGGACTTATTTCAATTGCTTTCCTATTGCTCTATTATTCCTGTATATACGTATTCAGAAAACGAATCAACGATAAGTTCATCTTTACAATTAAAGAATAAATAAAAAAATGAATTCTACTTTAATAATTACAATAATCAGTCTTAGTCTGCTTGCATTGATCTCGGCTGTTATCTTATATATTGTAGCGCAGAAATTCAAGATTTTCGAAGATCCCAGGATTGACCAGGTACAGGAGATCTTACCTCAGGCCAATTGTGGCGGTTGTGGTTTTGCAGGATGCAGGAATTTTGCTGAAGCGCTTGTTAGTGCAGATACAATGGAAGGGCTTAACTGTCCTGTTGGCGGAGCCGATACGATGGCTGCGGCTGCAAAGATCCTGGGAAAAGAGGCTTCAATTACAGATCCTCTTGTTGCAGTTTTGAAATGCAACGGCGCTCCTGAATACAGGCCAAGGACTTCAAACTACACAGGCGCTTTGGATTGCCGGATATCACATAACCTTTATCTTGGAGAAACAGACTGTAGCTATGGTTGCATGGGTTATGGAGATTGTGTCAAGGCATGCCAGTTTGATGCAATGACAATTGATTTAAAAACAGGCCTTCCTGTCATTTATGATGATAAATGCCTTGCATGCGGAGCTTGCGTAAAGGCTTGTCCGAGACAATTACTCGAGTTAAGGAAAAAAGCCAAAAAAGACAGGAAAATTTACGTTGCATGTTCCAACTGCGATAAAGGCGGACCAGCCAGGCGTGCTTGTAAAGTTGCCTGTATTGGATGCAACAAATGTGTGAAAGTTTGTGAATATGATGCAATTACTATCACAAATAATCTTGCATATATTGACGCAACAAAATGTAAGATGTGCAGAAAGTGCGTTACAGAATGCCCCACAGGCTCAGTAAGAGAAATCAATTTCCCACCAAGAAAAGAAAAAGAAGAAGCCATTTCAGAATCAGTAAATAGTTTATAACAGATCATTTAAATATTTATTATAGTGTTAAAAACATTTCCGATTGGAGGCATTCATCCTCCAGAAAATAAGATAACGACAGGGAAACAGATCCTCAGCCTTCCACTTCCCGCAACAGTTGCAATACCTGTGTCACAGCATATTGGCGCTCCTGCTACGGTAATTGTTAATAAAGGCGATTATGTTAAAACCGGTCAGGTAATTGCTACCTGTAAAGGGTTCGTTTCGGCAAACATTCATTCCTCAGTTTCAGGGAAAGTAAACCGTACAGATACAATACTTGATTCAACAGGTTACAGGCAGACAGCTGTTTTTATTGATGTTGAGGGCGATGAGTGGATTGACACAATTGACAGAAGTCAGGAAATAAACGGAAATATTAATATTTCACCTGAAGAGATTATTAAAAAATGTCTTGAATCTGGCATTGTTGGACTCGGGGGAGCTACATTCCCGTCCCATGTTAAACTATCCGTACCTAATGGTAAAAAATGTGATATATTACTGATCAACGGAGTCGAATGTGAACCTTTCCTGACATCTGATCACAGGTTGATGCTTGAAAAAGGCGAACAGGTACTTATTGGTATTTCAATATTGATGAAAGCCCTTAAAGTATCAAAAGCAATGATCGGTATTGAAAATAATAAACCAGATGCAATCAATCACCTGTCAGTTCTTGCAAGGAAGTTTGAAGGTATAACTGTTCATGCCCTTAAAGTCAAATATCCTCAGGGAGCAGAAAAGCAACTTATCAAGTCACTTGTCGATCGCGAAGTGCCTTCGGGGAAACTGCCAATTGATATCGGCGCAGTGGTGCATAATGTAGGGACTGCTTTTGCTGTTTATGAGGCAGTACAGAAAAACAAACCTCTTTTTGAAAGAGTTGTTACTATAACAGGAAAATCATTATCTAACCCAGGCAATTTCATTGTAAGAATAGGAACCCCGGTAAGCAGTCTGATAGAAGCTGCTGGTGGAATGCCGGATGATACAGGGAAGATTGTAAGTGGTGGTCCTATGATGGGAAAATCAATAAATAACATTGAGGTTCCTGCTGTGAAAGGAACCTCAGGTATTATACTGTTTCCAAAAACTGAATCAGAAAGACCAGAAATATCCACATGCATAAGGTGTGCAAAATGTACTTTCGTGTGTGCACTCGGCCTTGAACCATATCTGCTTGCGACCCTTTCTGAAAAAGGTTTCTTTGAAAGAGCTGAGAAAGAACATATTACAGATTGCATGGAATGCGGATCATGTAGCTATACCTGCCCGGCCGGAAGACCTATTCTTGATTACATAAGGCTAGGAAAATCGACTGTCATAAAAATGGCTCGTGAAAGGAATTTGAAACTATCTTAAACTATGAATAACGTCCTTAATGTATCTCCTTCGCCTCATTATCATGGGAAGGATTCAACAAAGAAGATGATGTATGGTGTAATCGTGGCCCTAATGCCTGCTTTCCTTGCATCAATCTTTTACTTCGGCGCAGGAGCGCTTATTGTTACTCTGACTTCAGTTTTATCGTGTCTCCTTTTCGAATTCCTGATCCAGAAATACGTACTCCAAAAGCAATTATCAATTAGCGATGGTTCGGCAGTTGTAACAGGCCTATTGCTGGCATTTAACCTCCCATCGAACATACCAGTGCACCTTGTTATTATCGGGAGCCTTATAGCTATTGGAGTTGCAAAAATGACCTTTGGCGGATTGGGCAACAACCCATTTAACCCGGCGCTTGCAGGAAGGGTATTCATGCTTATATCATTTCCTGTACAGATGACAACATGGCCTGAACCCAGGGGATTTGCCACCGGCTATATAGATGCAACAACAGGAGCAACGCCTCTCGCAGTTATCAAGGAGGGTCTTAAGAATGGTGAATCAATTACTGATCTCCTTGGCAATGTACCGGATACGTTTAATATGATTATCGGTAAAATGGGAGGTTCTATGGGTGAAGTATCAGCGCTTGCACTACTTATAGGATTCGCATATCTACTTTATAAAAAAATAATTACCTGGCATATCCCTGTTTCAATAATTGGTACAGTTGTCATATTCACAACAATTCAGTTGCTTGTTAGTCCTGAAACAAGTGCCGGACCATTATTCCATGTGCTTAGCGGTGGATTGCTTCTTGGTGCAATATTCATGGCAACCGATTATGTAACATCACCAATGAACCCTAAAGGAATGGTTTTATACGGGTGTCTTATCGGAATACTGACAGTAATAATCAGGCTGTATGGCGCCTACCCTGAAGGTGTTTCTTTTGCCATATTGATTATGAATGCTTTTGTGCCTTTGATAAATGCATATATTAAACCAAAACGTTTTGGAAAGGAGGTTGTAAATGGCTAAGACTGAATCAACACTGAAGAATATGGTGTTATCACTTACATTGATTTCACTTGTGGCTTCAGCCAGCCTGGGATTTGTTTATGAGGTCACGAAAAAACCTATCGAAATATCAAATCTAAATAAAAAGCTTAATGCTATTAAGCAGGTTGTGCCGGAATTCAACAACAATCCTGATGCCGATCTGTTCAGACTCCCAACGGGTGAAGGTGACAGTCTTGATGTTTATCCCGCAAAAATGAATGATGAGATTGTAGGATATGCAATAAACACGTACTCAAATAACGGTTTTAGTGGCAATATAACAATAATGGCCGGGTTCAAACCCGATGGCTCAATAATAGATATATCGGTTCTGAGTCAGAAAGAAACACCCGGTTTAGGAACAAAAATGGTTGAACCCGCTTTCAAGGATCAGTTTAAAGATAAAAATCCTTCTGCTTTTGCGTTAAAAGTGAAAAAAGATGGTGGCCCTGTTGATGCCATCACAGCTGCAACAATCAGTTCAAGGGCTTTTTGTGATGCAGTTCAGCGTGGTTATAACACCTTGCAGAAAGGAGGCTTGAAATGAACCAGTTTAAGAATCTGACAAAAGGATTTATCAGGGAAAATCCCATACTTGTCCTCGTACTTGGCACCTGTCCTACCCTTGCAACAACATCGTCATCACTGAACGGTATGGGAATGGGAATAGCAACAACATTTGTGTTAATAGGCTCAAACGTAGTAATTTCATTACTTGCGAACCTTATACCTGACAAGGTCAGGATACCGGCATTCGTAGTTGTAATCGCTTCATTTGTAACTGTTGTTGACCTTTTAATGCAGGCTTATGTGCCTGATCTGTATAAGACACTTGGTATCTTCATACCATTGATCGTTGTCAACTGCATTGTGCTTGGAAGAGCCGAAGCTTTTGCCTGCAAGAATTCAGTTTTTTCTTCCCTTCTCGATGGTGCAGGCATGGGTTTAGGCTTCACAATGGCTCTTGGTGTGCTTGGAGCATTCAGGGAAATTATCGGAAGCGGTTCAATTTTCGGACATAAAATAATTCCTGGCGACGGTATACTGATATTCATTCTTGCACCTGGGGCATTCATGGCTCTGGGCTATCTTATTGCAATTGTTAACCAGGTGAAGAAAAAAATAAATTAGACAGAAATGGAATATGTTTTAATGATTATATCAGCTGTGCTCATCAATAATGTTGTACTTGCACAATTCCTTGGAATCTGCCCTTTCCTGGGTGTTTCAAACAGAGTAAACACTGCGCTGGGAATGGCTGGTGCAGTCGTGTTTGTCATAACACTTGCCACAATGGTAACATACCTCATCCAGGTTTATGTACTTGAGAAGCTTGGAATTGCATTCATGCAGACAATAACATTCATTCTTGTTATTGCATTTCTCGTTCAGATGGTAGAGATAATCCTGAAAAAAACGAGCAAGGCATTATACCAGGCGCTTGGTATTTTCCTTCCTCTTATTACAACAAACTGTGCTGTATTAGGAGTTGCAATACTTGTAATTCAGAAAGACTATAATCTTATTCAGGGTGTCGTTTTTGGGGCATCAACAGCTATTGGGTTCGGTCTTGCTCTTACAATACTAGCAGGAATACGTGAACAACTTGAGCTTGTTGATATACCAAAAGGCATGCGTGGGGTACCTATTTCATTAGTTATAGCAAGTATTCTCGCTATGGCCTTCATGGGTTTTACAGGCATTGTGAAATAATTGACAAAAGGTTACCGTAACTTAAATAATTTTCGTTTATTGTATTGTTTACCCTGATCAGGTATAAAAATGACAATAAAGGATTATTATGATGTTCTTGACTTACCTGTGAATGCAGGTATTGATGAGATCAAAAGAGCCTACAGGAAAAAAGCTTACCAGTATCATCCTGACTTAAATCCTTCTCCTGAAGCAAAAGATAAATTCATATCTGCAACTGAAGCGTATGAATTCCTTATTGCTAATTACAGTAAACATGACGATGATTATCAACAGTCGTTCGAAGACTGGAGAAAATACAGGCAGGACAGATCAAGGAGACGGGCCAACTCTTATGCAAGGGCTTCTTACAATAGCTTTAAAAAGAGTCAGTTCTATAAAACTACCCGTATTTTTGAGGGTACAAGAACAATTTACAGTTTTGTGATTTCTATTCTAATAATAGGATATACGGTATTCGGTTATTCATATAGGGTTAATCATCCCTGGAGAGGTGAAAAACCATCAATAGTTGCGTTTATTCTACTTCTTCTGATAGGCCTTCTCTTTCTTCTTACCTCTATAGGTTACCTTGCTGCCTGGATCAAATCATCGCAAAAGAACAACAGGAAGAAGGCGTAAATAATACTATGAATAATCAGGAAATCTTTATGAAGTTGAAAGGGACATCAAGGATTGAAGAGAAATATTCGCCTCTTTCATAAATATCCTCATCCCCTTCTTCATAAAACCAGTTGAAAACATATTTTTTGTTCTTCAACGCCACATAAGTAATTTTCTGGAATATATGAATAAAGACCTTTGCGCTGGCGCTATTAAAATATTCAAGGTTTACATCAATCTGGGTGATATCGGCTGGATTTTCTATGTACTCAATTACCCAGTTCTCTATTGGGGCAAAGAATTCAGCTACATTTTCATGGATGGATCTTCCCTTTACCCGGATTGTTCCGTCAGGGCTTAAAACCACCTCAGGCGTATTCTTCGACGCAGCGTATCTGAGTTCTTTCATTGATAATCTTTGCCCCAAATTAACAAATAAAATTCTTTTTGAAAAAAACAGAGGGCCAAAATTAACATTCGTTATGAATTGTCTTCTCTCAATACCGGGCAAGAGGAGTAACATCCTGACCTGTAAATTCACCTTTAAGATACTTGTAGTAAGCTGTTATTCCTATCATAGCTGCATTATCAGTAGTATAGCGGAACTCAGGGATAAAAATATTCCATCCCTTTTTAACTGCTTCAGCATTCATGGCATTGCGCAAACCCGTATTAGCAGAAACACCACCTGCAATTCCAATATCGCGTATACCCGTCATTGCAGAAGCTTTGACAATTTTTGAAACAAGAATTTCAATAATAGCATTCTGCAGTGATGCACATAAATCTGTTTTTCTTTTCTCTACAAAATCAGGGTCTCCATTTATTCTGTCTCGCAGAAAGTATAAGAAGCTGGTTTTCAGTCCACTGAAGCTAAAATCGAGACCTTTCACAACTGGTTTTGCAAATTTGAATGCGTTCTTATCACCTTCAGCTGAGAGCTTATCTATAATGGGGCCTGAAGGATATGGGAATCCCATAAGCTTTCCGCACTTATCAAATGCTTCACCAGCTGCGTCATCAATAGTGTTGCCTATTATTTCCATTTCAAGATGACTCCTGAGAACAACAATTCTTGTATGACCGCCTGAAACAATCAGGCAAAGAAAAGGAAATGACGGCATCTTTTTTTCTTTTTCAGGTGTCAGTATGAAGTGGGCGAGCACATGCGCCTGAAGATGGTTTACTTCTATAAGGGGAATACCAAGAGCCAATGCGTAACCTTTTGCAAAAGATGTACCAACAAGTAGAGATCCCAACAAACCAGGTCCGCGGGTAAAGGCGATTGCATCAATCTCACCTGATTTAATACCTGCTCTTGATATTGCCTGCTGAGTGACAGGTACAATATTCGACTGATGAGCCCTTGATGCAAGTTCAGGAACAACACCACCGTAAGACATGTGAATATCCTGGTTAGCAATAAGATTTGAAAGCATATAACCATCCCTTATTACAGCTGCAGATGTATCATCGCATGAAGATTCAATGGCAAGAATAGTTAATGGCATATTTGAATACTTTTTTATCTAAGATATTAACATCAATGATTGTTCAAAAATAACGACTTTTCTTGTTTATATCGATTTTGGTATACTATTTGGGGACGCGAATTGTTATTATCTTTATACCATTCGAAGAAGCAGGCTTGATGGCAAAGAAAACCAGCAAATGGATCAAAACTATCCTCATTGTTGCAGGAATTGTTTTAACAATTCCTGCCTCGTTATTTTTCATTGTACAAATACCTGCTGTACAGACAATAATTGTACATAGGTTAACCGATAATCTATCTTCAAAGCTGAAATCTGAAATATCAATCGGTGAAGTTAATTACCGTTTTTTCAACAAGCTGGCCCTTACTGAAATACTTTTCCTTGATAATAATAGAGACACCCTGCTTTACACCTCAAAAGTTACAGTAGGGATACGTAAACTTGGACTCAGGGATGGAACACTTCTCTTTGGAAGAATTAACCTTGAAAAACCGATATTCAATATTATTACCGATTCAGCCGGTGCTTCAAATCTTAATTCTGTGCTTGAGAATCTCCGATCAGAACCTTACACATCATCAAATAAGCCTTTTCTCCTGTCAATCGACAGAATAGATCTTGAAGATGCCTGTTTTTCTTTGGTGAATAAGACTGATACTGGCTTAACACCTGTCAATAAAGTTGATTTTGGAAACCTTGAACTAAAATCGATTAACGGGAGTGTTGAAAATTTCAGTATTAATGATGACACAATTTCTTTGGATATATTCAACCTTGAATTGAGAGAAAGAAGTGGGTTCAAAATATCTGAGCTAAACAGTAGTCTTGAAATTTATGGCAGTAACATACTTCTTGAATCTACACTCATTAAGACTGATAGCAGTATACTTAGTTTTGAGAAACTTGGAATTCATGCGGATAGTTCCTTTAGTAATTTTGTATCAGAAGTCAGGCTTAATATAATTTCAAAGAATACTCTCATCAATTCAAACGACCTGAGATATTTTGTTCCTGTTCCCGATGAAGTTAATGAAAGACTTACCCTTTCAGGGAAGTTTACAGGAACACTTTCAGAATTAAGGGGCAGGGACATAGAGCTTGAATATGGAGAATATACAAAGTTGCTTTGTGATTTCGATATCTCGGGACTTCCGGCAATTCAGGATGCATTTATATATATTGGAGTAACCAATTTTAATACGAATGTCAAAGACATTGAGAATCTGAAAATAGGGAAAAAATTATCTCCACTTCCTCTTGCCCTGACAAGGCTTGGAACAATCTCTTTCAACGGAAGCTTTTCGGGTTTTATTACCGATTTTGTCACCTATGGTGACTTCAGAACCTCTGTTGGGAATATTAGTACTGACATATCATTACGGCCCGATAAAACAAAACTATATACTATTCAGGGCCTTGTTAATGGAATTAATATAAATCTAGGTGAAATTCTTGATTCCAAAACACTGGGACAGGTTTCAATGCATGCCAATATTGATGGTAAGGCATCATCACTCAAGAGTTTTGCTGGCAGTGTAACCGGGAGAATTGACAGCTTAGATTTTAACAATTACAATTACAGGAATATTAATCTTAAAGGGAATTTTACGGAAGACACCTGGAACGGTAGTATTAATGTGAATGACAATAATATAGAGCTTGACCTGCTTGGGCTTTTTAATTTCACCGACACCTTGCCGGAGTTTGATTTTACCCTCGATCTCGCAAAAATGGATATGTATAAACTGAATATCGACAAGAAAGACTCAACAGCCAGTCTGTCTTTAAATATGACATCAAATTTCAGGGGAAATAATTTTGACAATCTTGATGGAGAAATTAAACTACTTACCTCAACAATTACAAGGAAGGGTAAAACATTGGATCTTAACGATTTCACTCTTCAGACATTCAAGGAACAGAATATACCGGTTCTGAGCCTTAAAACTGACTTTTTAGATGCAGAGATCAAAGGCAGGTACAATTTCAAGGGACTTACACAAACTATTACTACAGCGATTTCATCTGCAATGCCTTCCCTTGTAAAAGCAACACCTGAAAAAGATTTAAACATTCAGAACGACTTTAAATTTGCCGTCAATTTCAAAAACACAGACGAATTAAATGAATTCTTTGAAACAGGATTGACACTGGCGGAGGATAGCTATATTAAAGGTTCTATTGTCCTCGATACGATACTAAACATTGAAGGACTGGCTGATTTCGTTCTTTTCAGAAATATAAGGGCAAATGAGTTATCAATTAATACTAATTACTATAAAGCAGGAATTTTATCGGCAATTAAAACATCATCTCTTGAACTACCGGGGAGTACAATTCTGAAAAATTTTTCACTTGTTGCGAATACAGAACCTGATACTTTAATTCTTTCAACTAATTGGGATAATAAGGAACCTGTTCTTAATAAAGGCTTATTATTAACCAGGGGAATATTAAGCAGGGATTCAATAACAGGCAATAAGGTTTTGAAAATTGACATCGATTCGTCTGAAGTATATGCGAATAATAGTCTCTGGAAGATCAGCCAATCAGAAGTTGTACTTGGGTCGGGTTCTGTTTCTATTAATGACGTGAGAGTTGCTAGTACAGGGAGATTCTATCAGGCAAACGGCACTCTTTCGCACAACTCAGCTGACACGATGTATTTGGCTTTTAAAGGCATTGATATTGAACCTTTGAATCATTTTGGGAAAAAAGAAGTTGAAACCGATGTTGAGACTGATACATCAAAGTTAATGATGAATATTAAAGGCAGGTTAAACGGGACACTGGCACTTACAAACATCTTTGAAAGCCCATTGCTTGAAAGTGATATAACAATAAACGATTTCTCAATTCTTGGATCACAATATGGGGATATATACATCAAGTCAGGGTATGATTATACAAGTAAGGTTGTTGATATTGCAGCGAGCAATAATCTTGGAGGTATCCGTGTGTTTGACCTCGATGGCTATTACGATCCTGACTTAAAAAATCTTTCTGTCGATGTAATAGCATCAAAGCTTCCTGTGGAAGCCCTTAATCCATTGCTTAGATCATTTGCTTCAGATATTACCGGTTCTGTGACAGGTAAATTAAACCTGTCAGCAAAAAGCAGTGATCTTGTTCTTAAAGGCGCTGTAAAAGCTGAAAATGTAAACATAAGGATCGATTTTCTAAATACATTGTATACTATTAATGATTCAATAAAATTTGACAAACAGGGGATCAAATTCAACAACATGAAATTCAGTGATAATGAAGGGCATTCGGCTACGCTTGATGGTACAGTTTTTCATAAGAGTTTCAACGATTTTTCAACAGACCTCATCATCAATATGGGTAATAATTTCAAAGTTCTGAATACCCAATTGAAAGACAATTCCTCATTTTATGGCACAGCTTATGCATCGGGCGTTGTATCAATCAATATTGAACCGGAATTGATGTCATTTGATATTTCCGCAACAACAGGAAGGAATACCAGGTTTTCAATTCCATTAAGCGATGAACAGTCTGTATCTGAATATCCTTTCATAAACTTCATCAATCCCAATGAGGAAAAGAAAGCGAGTAGCCTGATGCTTCCTGCAGAACCTGAGAAGCAGGTTGGTTTTGATATAAATATTGATCTGAACGTAACCCCCGATGCTGTTACAGAATTAATCTTTGATGAAAAGGCGGGTAATAAAATAACTGGCACCGGATCTGGAATATTGAATATCAGTCTGAACCCTGCAGGTGATTTC
This sequence comes from Bacteroidales bacterium, assembly GCA_036261255.1. GTDB lineage: Bacteria > Bacteroidota > Bacteroidia > Bacteroidales > VadinHA17 > LD21. The sequence continues at coordinate 45,175 of DATALD010000109.1, read as the reverse complement.
ATGATAACTGGCGACTATACAATCGAGAAAGGAGATTATCTATTTACACCGACGAATATTATTAACAAGAAATTCGAAGTAGAAAATGGAGGTAAGATCTCATTTAATGGGGATCTCGATAATGCAGAGATAGAACTAAAAGCAATATACCAGAAATTCAATGCTTCACTTGCACCAATTTTACATGATGAAGAAAGAACTGAACGGGTATCTGTAGAACCTCAGATTGTACTGACAGGAAAACTATTTAATCCAAATGTTAAGCTCGATATAAACCTGCCTGATGCAGATGAAGAAACAAAAACATATTTAAGTAATGCGATCTCAACGGATGAAGAACTCTTTATGCAGTTCTTGTCTCTTCTGATGTTGAGAAGATTCTACTCAGACCAGTCTTCCTTAGTATCATCTAGTAGCAGTGGCACAAATATGATGGCATCTACAACACTAGAGATGTTTTTCAACCAGTTTAGTAACTGGATCTCAAATGACAATCTTAATCTCGGCATAAACTATAAGCCAGGGGATGAGAGTAACCTCAATCCTGATGAAGTACAGCTGGCTTTTGAAAAAAAGTTTCTTGATGACAGGGTTATAATAAATGGGAACTTCGATTATAGCTCTACAACCGGAGGAGCTACTGAAAAACTTACCGGAGACTTTGAAGCTGAAGTCAAAGTCAAAAAGATGAAATTTAAAGTATTCAACAGGTTCAACGACATTTCAATGGGGAAAGGCTATTATACTCAAGGCGTTGGTATATTCTTCGGACGTGAATTTGAAAAAATCAGCGATCTTTTCAAAAAACGACAAAAAAAAGAAGCTAAGAAAGAAGAAGAGGTATCAATTAAGGATAAATAAGAAAATTTCTCATTAAACTGTTGATAATTTATTCCTATTGTTATTAATCGGATATAATAGAAATCATATAAACCCGTTTTTTAGATAATTTCGCATAGAAAATGTGAGTTTCAAGAAACTGATAATTAATAAAAAAGAAAAATGGCATTTATACAAATCATTATGCAGGAAAGTTCAGTTCCTGTTCAGGCAGTGGAATCAAAGCTTACCCTTCTCGATCTAACAGTAAAAGGGGGTTGGGTTATGATCCCGATAATTTTATTATCGTTTGTTGCTGCTTATATTTTTATTGAAAGGTTCTATGTTATTAGGAGCGCTACACGTGAGGATGCTAATTTCATGAATCGTATAAAAGATTATATCCACGATGGGAAAATTGATGCTGCCCTTGCATTGTGCAAATCAACCGACAGTCCATCTGCAAGAATGATAGAGAAAGGGATTACAAGACTCGGACGTCCATTACAGGATATAAGCACTGCAATTGAGAGCGTCGGTAAACTCGAAATATCAAAACTCGAAAAAGGATTTCCAACTCTTGCAACAATAACAGGAGCTGAACCAATGCTTGGCTTTCTTGGAACTGTTATCGGGATGGTACAATCATTCATGGCAATGTCACAGGCAGGGAATAACATTGATGTGTCAATGATGTCGGGCGGTATCTATACTGCTCTTATTACAACTGTGGCAGGGCTGATTGTTGGTATCCTGGGCTATTTTGCTTATAATACTCTTGTTGTCAGAGTTGAAAAAGTTGTTTTTAATCTTGAAGCTACCCTTACTGAGTTTATGGATATTTTGAATGAACCCATAAAAAAAGAACATTAAGATGGCAATTTCTCAAAGAAATAAGATCAGCATTAACTTCAGTTCGGTTGGTATGACAGATGTTGTATTCAACCTGCTTATATTTTTCATGCTTACATCAACTCTTGTACATCCGACAGCGTTGAAGCTTTTGCTTCCACAGGGAAGCTCTCAGACTTCAGCAAAACCACAAACAACTGTTTCAATAACAAGCGATCTTAAGTATTTTGTTGAACAACAACAGGTCACAATCGACCAGCTCGAATCTGTATTAAAACAGAAACTTGGTGAGAATCCTGAGACTTATATCGCACTTCACGCTGACAAAACTGTTCCATTCGATAATGTAGTGCAGGTTTTGAATATAGCACAACAGAATAAATACAAACTGATAATTGCAACAACTCCAAAATAGAAGATTACGCGACATGCCTTCTGAAAAAGGCAAAGGTCTGGCAGGTACAGCATTGATACACATAGCTGCATTACTGCTACTCATTTTTGTTGCTTTCTCGATTCCGGAGCCACCCAAGAATGAAGCAGGTATTCTCGTAAATTTTGGAGCTGATGAGACAGGTTTTGGTATGATTGAACCATCAGCACCTGCTACATCACAGGAATCAACTACGCTACCTTCTGCAACAGAAGCTTTGCCCACAGATGAAGAGCCATTGCTTACTCAGGATGATGAGGAAGCCCCCGAGGTAAAAAAAGTTGATCCTGAAGCTGAAAAAAAGAGACTTGAGATAATTGAAGCTGACAGGAGAATTCGAGAACAGGAAGAAGCAGAAAGAATTCGGAAGGAACAGGAAGAAGCCGAAAGGAAAAGAATTGCTGCTGAAGAACAAAGGCTTGCTGATATTATGAACAAAACAAAAAATGCTCTTGCAAATTCTAAAAATGCAGGCACATCATCAACAAGCGAAGGTATTGCTGGTGGAACAGGGAACCAGGGTGTTCCAACGGGTTCTGTCGATTCAAAAATCAGGGGGACTGGGAGCGGTCTGGGAGATAGCGGAATATCATACGATCTGCAGGGTCGCGGATTTCAGAAACTGCCGACTCCTAAATACGACTACCAGGAAGAAGGTCGTGTTGTCGTTGAAGTAAGCGTTGACCGCGAAGGAAAAGTAACACAGGCTATTCCCGGAGTAAAGGGATCCACAATACTGGATGAATATCTTCTCCGTGTTGCTAAAGAAGCAGCTCTCGAAGCAAGGTTCGAAGCCAGTCCCAATGCACCTTTCACACAGAAAGGAACAATTACTTACAACTTTAAATTAAAATAACAAGGGGATTATCTCCTCTCGAAGATATCAGTTATAGCCAAATCAAGATTATCAACAAGGTTATTATCCTTGATAATGTAATCATTAACACCTTTCCTTGCCAACTCAAGAACAATTTCGCCCTTTTCCTGGCCAGATAATATTATCACTGGTATTTCAGGTTTCTCCTTACGTATTAACTCAAATATCTCCATCCCGTTTAAATGATCTTCATTATTGTTTAAGAAAAAATAATCAAGAATAACAAGATCCGGGTTCTTGGCAATAGCATTCAAACAATCACGGCCATTTTCATAAGCTTCAAGACTATAACCATCAGATGCAAATTTCTTAACAACAAGCTTATTGATGAATGGATCATCATCAACAATAAAAATTAGCTTATTCTTATCCATTAAAGTAACAGTTTAGGGGTACTGTAAATTTACATAAAAAAAATAAAGAAGCAAAATTACAACCTATTCAAACAGTTATCCGCAGCTAAACAAACTTCTACATCGAAAAAAGAGGATAAGATTTCATCATGTTTATAACATCATCTCCTACCTTCTTCATTATTGATTTATTATCTATATTTTGAAGAACTTTATCGATCATTTCAACGATAAATGGCATTTGTTCTACATTCAGTCCCCTGGTGGTAATTGCCGGTGAACCTATTCGAAGGCCAGATGTAAGAAACGGAGAACGTGTGTCGAACGGTACCATATTCTTGTTGACCGTTATGTGAGACTGCACAAGAGCTTTTTCAGCTACTTTGCCAGAGATATCCGGGAACTTGGTTCTTAGATCGATAAGCATAAGATGATTGTCAGTTCCTCCTGATACAATCTTATAACCCATATTCACAAAAGCATTTGCAAGTGCAGCAGCATTCTTCTTAACGCGAGCCTGGTATTCTTTAAATTCTGGTGTAAGAGCTTCTCCGAATGATACAGCTTTTGAAGCAATAACGTGCTCAAGAGGACCACCCTGAACACCAGGAAAAACAGCTGAGTTGAGAAGCGATGACATCATTCTTTCTTCTCCTTTGGGCGATTTAATCCCCCAGGGATTTACGAAATCTTTACCCATCAGAATTATACCACCTCTCGGTCCCCTGAGTGTTTTATGTGTGGTTGATGTAACAATATGCGCATACTTTAAAGGATTTTTCAGGAGTCCTGCTGCTATAAGTCCCGCCGGATGTGCCATATCAACCATCAGTATTGCACCTATTTTATCAGCAATGCTCCTCATTCTTTCATAGTCCCATTCACGTGAATAAGCAGAAGCGCCTCCAACAATCATCTTAGGTTTTTCGAGAAGTGCAATCTCTTCCATCTTATCATAATCGATAATACCATCGTCTTCCCTAACACTGTAAGCAACCGGTGTATAGAACAAACCAGAAGAATTAACAGGTGAACCGTGTGAGAGATGCCCGCCGTGTGCAAGGTTCAAACCCATAAACTTATCACCAGGTTTCATACAGGTAAGAAAAACAGCCATGTTTGCCTGGGCGCCGGAATGAGGCTGAACATTAGCAAACTCAGCATCGAATAATTTTTTCAGGCGATCGATTGCTATCAGTTCAGATTGATCAACGATCTCACAACCACCATAATAACGGTTCCCCGGATATCCTTCTGCATACTTATTTGTCATTACTGACCCCATTGCCTCTAAAACCTGGGGGCTTACAAAATTTTCCGAAGCTATAAGCTCAATACCATTAATTTGTCTCTGTTGTTCTTTCTCGATAAGATCGAAGATTTCTATATCCCTGTACATCTGTTATATTTTTTGTTGCTAAAGATACTCACTCTTCTGAAAATTCTGATAACATTTCCCGGTAAGTTGCAAATATCCTTGATTTTGATATAAAACCTACATAATAACCTTTATCCAGCACAGGAAGATTCCATGCTCCAGTCTTCCTGAAAGTTTCCATTACAGTTTCAAGTTTTTCATCCTTGTCAACATAGGATGGAGGAATTGTCATCAAATCGCTGATTGTTATTGAATCATATAATTCCTTCTGAAACATTATCTCTCTTACATCATCAAGAGAAACCATACCCTCAAGGATATTATAATCATCAACAACAGGAAAAATATTTCGTTTTGAGACAGATATCTTACTAATAAGATCACCAAGTGTATCGGATGATTTAACTGTCAGAAGATCCTTTTCTATGTCTTTCTTCCAATCCATTACAATCATTACAGCTTTATCCTTGTCGTGAGTAATCAATTCACCTTTTTCTGCAAGCTGAACATGATATATTGAATGTTTTTCAAAGTTTCTAATTGTAATAAATGCAGTTGTTGAAGTAATTATCAGCGGAATGAGAAGATTATATCCACCTGTTATTTCAGCAATAAGGAATATTGCAGTCAATGGTGCATGCATAACTCCTGCCATCATACCGGCCATACCTACCAGTACGAACCTGTTATCGGGAAGATCAACATTTAAAAACCTTTTCAGCATCTCTGATACAAAGAAACCTGTAATACCTCCAAGGAACAGTGTTGGTGCGAATATCCCTCCTACTCCGCCAGCGCCATTTGTTGAGCTTGTTGCTATAACTTTTAATAGGATTAAACCAGTCATGAATAGCATTATAACAAGGAAACTGCCTGTATAGTCAGCAAAAAGAGAATCGGCCAGAACAGTTCCTATATCTCCTTCAAGTAATGCCATAATTGTATTGTAACCTTCCCCATAAAAAGGCGGAAAAAGAAAAACAAGCCCGCCAAGAACTATCCCGCCAATGAGAAGTCTGATATAAATATTCCCTACTCTTTCAAATCCTCTCTCCATCAAAAGAGAAACTTTTGAAAAATATAATGAGATAAAACCTGAAAGTACGCCAAGCAGAATATACCATGGTATATTGTAAACATTAAAGCTTTCAACAACTGTAAACCTGAAAAGAACAGTATCTCCCATCAGGAATGTTGCAACAATAGCTGCTGTAACAGAAGAAATAAGTAAAGGCACAACAGATGATATCGTAAGATCGAGCATTAATATTTCAAGAGTAAATAGTATTCCTGCTATTGGTGCTTTGAAAATTCCTGAGACAGCTCCTGCTGCCCCACATCCGACTAGTAATGTCACATTTCGGTAATTTAACCTGAAAAAATGTGCTATTGCGGAACCTATAGATGAGCCTGTCAGCACAATAGGAGCTTCCGCTCCTACTGATCCTCCAAAACCAATTGTTGCTGTGGCCGCAACAAGCGAAGTCCATGTATTATGCTTCTTTAACCGGCTCTTCTTTTTTGAGATCGCATAAAGTACCCTGCTTATACCGTGACTTATATGGTCTCTTACAACATACCTTACGAAAATGACAGTAATCAGCATCCCAGCAAGGGGATATGCGATGTATAAATAAGATCCTGATTCGCTTGTAATTCCCTCGGTCAGAATTCTATGTGTATAATGTATTGCATTCTTAAGCAAGCCGGCAGCAAGTGCACTTAACAATCCGATAATCAAACTCAGAAAATAAAGTAGTTTTGTCTGGTCAAGTTCTGCGGGATTCCGGAATATTTTTTTTAGGTAATTATTAAGCCACATAATGTGCAAATATAGAAACAATACAAATGGTTCGTTGTTTTTTAGTTAAGTTTGTGAGGTTTGAAAATCCTTCGCTTGATATTCTTCGGGTTAAGGATAATTTAGGTTTATTTTATGGTCAGTTTTAACAGGTTTACTCTCGAAAACGGTTTACGGATCCTTGTTCATGAAGACAGATCCACTCCTCTAGTTTCAATGAACATTTTGTATGATGTAGGTTCGAGGGATGAAGATCCTGAAATGACCGGAATGGCGCATTTATTTGAACACCTCATGTTTGGTGGGTCTGCAAATATTCCAGACTACGACAAACCTCTTCAGCTTATTGGCGCAGAAAATAATGCTTTCACAAATAATGATATCACAAACTTTTACCTGACTGTTCCAGCTGATAATATTGAGACTGGTTTTTGGGTTGAATCGGACAGAATGCTGGAGTTGAGCTTCTCACAAAAAAGTCTTGAGACTCAGCAAAATGTTGTCATGGAAGAGTTTAAACAACGTTATCTTAATCAGCCTTATGGTGATGCTATTCTTAGCCTTCGTCCTCTTGCATATAAAGTTCACCCTTACAGGTGGCCGACAATTGGAATGGATCTATCTCATATTGAAAAAGTAAAGCTTGAAGATATTAAGAAGTTTTTCTATTCACACTATGCGCCAAACAATGCTATTCTTTGCCTTTCAGGCAATATAACAACATCAAGGGTATTTGATCTTGCTTCAAAATGGTTCGGTCCCATTGAAAAAAGAAATATTGCACAAAGGCGATTGCCGGTTGAACCTTTACAGACAGACCCAAGAACAATAACGATAGAAAAGGATGTGCCCTCTGATGCACTTTATAAAGTTTGGCATTCATGTGCACGAACAAGTAATGATTTTCAAATTATGGACCTTCTTACTGATGTTCTATCCGGAGGTGAATCAGGGAGATTATATGTTTCTCTTGTAAAAGAAAAGAAGCTCTTCAGCGAGATAAACGCTTATGTAACATCTGATATTGACCCAGGCCTTATTATCCTACATGGGAATATAATGAAAGGAGTAGATATCAGGAAAGCTGAAGATGCTGTTATCGAATCAATTGAAGATCTGAAAAAGGAAGGATCTATCAAGGACGCTGAGCTTGAAAAGGTTAAAAACAAATTTGAATCTTCAACAGTATTTGGAAATTCTAATGCATTGAATAAAGCTGTTAATCTTTCATTTATGGAACTTATTGGCAATCCTGATCTTATAAATACGGAGATTGAGATATACAGGAACATAAATTCAGATATGATACGTAGCGCTTCCGAAAAATATCTTAACCACTCAAACTGTAATACATTATACTATAAATCAAGAAGGGATTAATGAATGATTTAAAAAGAATACAACCTCCTGTATTCCCTGTCGGAAAAATAGATTTGCCTGAAGTCTCAAACATCAAGCTCACTAATGGCATTAATGTCTATCTTATTGAATCCGGCACAGAAGAGGTAACAAGAACCGAGTTCATTTTCAGGGCTGGTCAAATCAAAGAGAATATACCATTACTGGCATCGACAACAAATATGATGCTACGCGAGGACTCACAGAATTATTCATCTGAAGAATTAAACAGGCGGCTTGATTTTTATGGCGCTTTTCTGAACCCATGGACTGACAAGGATATGGGAGGTGTTACAGTTTTTTCACTTAACAAATACCAGGGAAAAATAATAGAGCTCTGCAATGAAATGATTTTCAGGCCAGCCTTCCCGCGGGAAGAACTTGAAGCATTAATGAATAAGAGAAAACAATGGTTTCATATTAACAGGGAAAAAGTGCAGAACCTGGCGTATGATAAAATCTTCGAATTGATGTTCGGACCAGACCATCCTTATGGATACCAGATTGTCGAGGATGACTTTGATAAAATTGACACTTCTTTTTTGAGAGAGTTCCATACTACATATTATGATCCCGGAGAAATGGCAGTTATTGTCTCAGGTAGGATTCCGCTTGAAACAGTTGATCTGTTACAGGCAAATTTTGGAGGTTATAAACGATTGAACAGCTCTGTCAAGAAATCAGTTCCAGCGCTCAAAAGAAGCAGTACAAAGAAAAGTCATATTAAAAAAGAAAATGTTGTACAAACTGCCATAAGAATCGGATCACCAACAATTAATAAACGACATCCTGATTATTTCGGACTTAAAGTGCTTGATACTATTCTTGGAGGGTATTTTGGCTCGCGTCTCATGAAAAATATCCGTGAAGAGAAAGGCTATACTTATGGAATAAGATCAAATATAACATCCCTCGATTTGTCGGGATACAAAACGATTTCAACTGAAGTTGGAAATGAGTATGTTACCAGAACAATAGATGAGATATATAAGGAAATTAATATCTTACAGGATGAGATAATTGCTCCTTCCGAGCTTAAGATTGTAAAAAACTACATGCTCGGCGAAATGGTTAGGATGTTTGACGGTCCATTTGCTGCAGCTGAAAGCTTCCGGTCAGCCTGGGAATTTGGATTGAATAATGATTATTACAGGAAGTTTGCAGATAAAATAAGGAGTATCGGACCCGATGAAATAAAAGCACTCGCACAATCGTATTATAATACCGATGAATTATTCGAGGTCATAGCAGGTAAGTGATGATCAGAAAAAGGCTCTATATAGTTTCCCTTCTATTCTCTATTCTGAATATCAATCTTTTTTCGCAGGTTGATTGTGTTGATCCCCTGCCTCCGGAACTAACTCTTGTATCAGTTCCTGATTCAGCATTTGTCGAACTAAGGTGGAATCTAAGTACTTCGACAGGTATTTCGGCCAATATTATATATCAATATGATACTATTCAATATGGATGGAGGGCTATCGATACTATTAATCCTGAAATAACAAGGTATGTTTTCAGAAATGGTGGAACTGAACGCGATAGCATGAGCTTCAGGGTTGCTGCATTCATATCACCTATTGTAGAAGGAGGTCAAGGTTGTCCAAGCAAACTGTCAAATATTCTCAACACAATGTTTCTTTCTGCTAAAACCGATACATGTAATGCAAAAATATCACTTAAATGGAACCCTTACAGAGAAGATGTAACAGGGTATAGCATAGTTGTATCTAAGAACAACATTATATATGAAACAATAACTCTTCCACCGGATAATAATAATTATGCATTAACAAACATTGATGCCAACTTAAAGTACTCTTTTCTTATCAGGGCTTCAACCAAAAGTGGAACATTCGCAACTTCAAATATTGTTAAAGTTTTTACAAGAATGAAACAGCCACCTCTGTGGATTAATGCCGACTTTGCTTCCATAATTGATGATGGCATTTCACTTTCCTTTACCAGCGATCCTTCTTCTGATATCAATAAGTATATACTTGAAAAGAGAACAAATAATAGCGACTGGATAAAAACTGCAGACCTCACTTCAGTGAATGGAAATGTCGGTTTTATTGATAAAGAATCTGATAAAACAATTATAAACTATTACAGGGTAGCTGCAATTAACGGGTGTAAATTACCTTCAATTTATTCAAACCAGACTTCAAATATTGTGCTTAATCTTGATGCCACAAATGAAAACCTTAATTTGAGATGGAATCAGCCAGAAAGATTAACTCAATCGGTTCTGTTTTATGAGTTATATCTAAATCCCGGAACCGGATTCTATAATCTATCTTCTACGAGGGATACATCTTATGCCCTGGACTTGTCAGGCATTACTCATCTTGTTACTGGTAATGAAGTCTGCTTCTATATTAAGGCGTCTGAATCAGGTAACCCTTTTGGTATAAACAGCCAGATAAATTCAGAAATTGTTTGTTATACGCCTGATGAAGTAATAACTGTTCCCACCCTTTTCACACCTAATAATGACGGGCTTAATGATTTATTCAGCCCCGTTTTTTCATTCACTCCTTCAGAATACCTCCTGATTGTTTCTGACAGACAAGGGAAAGTAATCTTTGAATCGCGTGATTCATTCGAAAAATGGGATGGCGCTTCTGTTGGCAGAAAGTTGAATGAAGGAGTTTACCTCTGGAAGCTGAAGGTGAAATCGCCATCTGGTAAAAATATTCTTCGTACCGGGACGATCACAATTACTTATTAAAACGTAAGAAATCCCTCCATTTGTAATCATTATAAATAAAATAGAAAAGCACTATATTTGTATTCTGCAGTAATTTTCCAGGGCAGTTTTTATGGGTAGAGATATATTTGACGAGGAAGACAGGAAACTTATTCAATCAGAATATGATAGTCTGGTAAATAATCTCCTAAGGTGTAATAAACCCGGGGACAGGGAGATGATTGAAAAAGCATTCCTAATTGCGAATGAAGCTCATTGGAATATGAGAAGAAAATCAGGTGAGCCATATATTATTCACCCCATATCTGTAGCGAAAATTGTTAACCAGGAAATCGGACTGGGAGCAAAATCAATTACTGCTGCCCTTCTTCATGACGTTGTCGAGGACACTGAATATTCGCTTGAAGCAGTTGAGAGAGAGTTCGGCCCTAAAATAGCTTCACTTATTGATGGTCTTACAAAGATATCAGGCACATATAATAAAGAAAATACTTCTTCACTCCAGGCAGAGAATTTCAGGAAAATGCTTCTCACGCTTTCAGACGATCTTAGAGTAATTCTCATCAAGATTGCTGACAGGCTTCACAATATGAGAACACTTGATTCAATGCCTGAACATAAGAAGATGAAAGTTGCCGGAGAAACAATATTTCTGTATGCTCCTCTTGCAAACAGAATAGGTCTGTATGCAATTAAAAGCGAGCTCGAAGATCTGAGTTTCAAGTTCAGGCAACCGCAGATATATGAAGAGATATCTTCAAAAATAAAGCATTCGGAAAAGAAGACCATATCTCTTATAAATAAATTTTCTTTGCCAATAATAGAAAGGCTTACTGAAGCAGGTTTCAAATTCGATATTTCCGGAAGACCAAAATCTATTTTTTCGATCTGGAAAAAGATGCAGGCCAAGAACGTTCCTTTTGAAGAAATATATGACGTCCTTGCGGTAAGAATTGTTTTCGACCCGAAAGAAGGCTTGCCTGAAAAGACACAGTGCTGGAGCATATATTCTATTATTACTGATGTGTACATGCCCAAACCTGACAGGTTAAGAGATTGGGTAAGCCGCCCAAAACCTAATGGGTACGAGGCTTTGCACGTAACGGTGATGGGCCCTGAAGGTCAATGGGTAGAGGTTCAGATAAGAAGTAAGAGAATGGACGACATAGCCGAAAGAGGTTATGCATCACACTGGAAATATAAAGGAGATGATTCGCAGGAAACAGAACTAGACAGATGGATTAAGAAGATAAGGGTAATGCTTGAAAACCCAAGGGAAGATCCTATTGAGTTTCTTGACGATTTTAAGATGAATCTTTTTGCCTCTGAAATAATGGTATTTACTCCAAAAGGTCTTCTTGTAAGTCTTCCAAAAGGCGCATCTGCTCTTGACTTTGCTTATGAGATACATACTGAAATCGGGAATAAGGCAATAGGCGCTAAGATTAATTATAAGCTTGGTCCAATAAGCTCAACATTACAAAGTGGTGACCAGGTAGAGATTATCACATCAGAGATTGCAAAGCCTGAAATTGAATGGCTTTCTTTTGTCAAAACATCAAAAGCAAGGGATGCAATTAAAAATGCGTTAAAGAACGAATCCAAAGAAAGTATTCAAAAGGGTATTGAGATCCTTGAGGCTAAAATGCATGAGATTGACCAGTATCTTGATGATAATACACTGAATAATCTGCTTGATTCATATAATTTTGCTAACAGGGAGGACTTCTATACAGCAATAGGAAACGGTAGGGTTAATCTTGAAAACCTTAGGAGGATAACAAAAAAAGGGCCTGCCAAAAATGTTATTAAGTATTGGGAGTTAAAGCTAATAGGCTCAAGGAAGGAGAAGAAGAACCTGCAGGAAAATACCAGGATAGATACAAGTGCGCCTTTCCTGCTTAAGGAAAACATCGATAATTCCGAGCAATCGTATGAAATTGCAAAATGTTGCAATCCAATTCCAGGAGATGAAGTCACAGGATATAATTCACCCGATGGGACAATAATAATTCATAAACCAAAATGTCCTGTTGCTATAAGGATAATGTCGAATGAAGGAAACAGGATAATTGCTGTTAAATGGGCAATTCACAAACTTGTGTCATTCCTTGCAAGAATCCACATGACAGGAATAGACAGGATTGGCCTTGTTAATGATATCACAAATATAATCTCATCAGAGCTAAAAGTCAATATGACGAATATTAACATAACAGTTAAAGACAGCATCTTTGACGGAACAATAGATTTGTACATTCATCATACACGCGACTTGAACAACCTTATTCTGAAAATTTCAAATATCAATGGAATTGAATCAGTTAAGAGGGTTGAGGATTTCTCAAAATGATGTATTTTTGTATTATATTTAATTAGACCAATTATGATTAGCGATGATACCAAGTTGACTGTAAAGAAAATTTTTACAGAATACCTTGAGAAGAAGGGACACAGGAAGACTCCGGAGAGATACGCAATTCTTGATGAGATTTATTCACGAAACGGACATTTCGATATTGAATCGTTATATATCTTCATGAAGAACAAGAATTATCGGGTAAGCAGGGCAACGCTTTACAATACTATTGAGATATTACTCGATTGCAATCTTGTTATCAAACATCAGTTTGGGAAAAATATAGCTCAATTTGAGAGAGCTTACCAGTGCGGTCAGCACGATCATCTTATTGATATTGAAACCGGCAAAGTTATTGAGTTTTGTGATCCGCGTATTCATGAAATTATAAACACTGCAAGTGAATTGCATAATTTCAATCCCCAGTTTCATTCGTTATATATTTACGGGCATTACACAGGTCCTGAAAAATAGAAAATAAGGTAATACTTATAAAAAAGGCTGCCTGGGGAGGCAGCCTTTTATTTTTAATCCGAAGAATCTAGAAAGCAAAACCAAGTGCAAAACCTATTCTCGGTTTGAAACCTTCAAATTTGCCTGTATCAAGGTCATTTTCACTGCCGGACTCAACCTTGACGCTGCTGCCTCCATAATGGCCACCGAAGAAAAGATCCATCGTAAACCCTGAATTGGTTATCCATTGCCTGCCGAAAAGAAGACCGCCACCGAATGAATTTAGGGACCCTTCAGCGTTTTGACCAGAATTTGAAACCGTGAATTTCTGGTATCTAAGATAAGGAGCAAGATAAAAACCATCAATTGCATTTGCTTTAGGATAATACCTGACCTCAGGGGTTAGTATAAGCCCACTGAATTTAGTGTCACCTGCTTTAAAACCCAGGTAGGCAACGCCTAATTGACCACCAATATTCTCAGTGAAACTTCTTTCATAGAAAATCGAACCGGTTCCTACGATCAATGACAGTGTATTTACTTTAAGAACATTCTTTTCTGTTGAAGCTTCCTGTGCTTTCATCGGAAGAACAATTGCTACAACAATTAAAAGGAGTAAAACTTTTTTCATAGTTTAGAAAATTTAAATTAATAATATCAATCCCCAAAACAAATGTATCTTTTTTCTTTAGAATAGCAATAGTTAATGTTAAACCGATCAGATTTTACACATTTATTAACATACATTGTTCGGTATTAAAAAGAAGTTTATTTTCGTATCTTGAAAAAAAATGAATAGCATTAAGTTATATGAAAATTGACATATTATTAGGTTTACAATGGGGCGATGAAGGTAAAGGCAAGATTGTTGATGCCATCAGTCCTGATTATGATATAATTGCCAGATTTCAGGGCGGACCCAATGCTGGTCATTCCCTGGAATTTAACAATGTTAAACATGTTCTTCACCTGATACCCTCTGGTATATTCCATGCTGATAAACTAAATCTTATTGGGAACGGCGTTGTAATTGACCCATCAGTTTTCAGGAAAGAAATCGAAGAGTTGGGACCTTCAGTCGAGGAATTGTCGAAGAGACTTTTCATATCATCAAAAGCAAATCTGATACTTCCAACTCATCGAATTCTGGATGCTGCCTACGAATGTCAGAAAGGTATGACAAAGATTGGATCTACACTTAAGGGTATCGGTCCTGCATATACAGATAAAGCAAGCAGGAATGGTATGAGAGCAGGTGATATCCTTAGAAGCAACTTCAGGGAAATATATAACAATCATAAACAACGCCACCTCTCATTGCTGAAAAACTATGATTTCAGTTTTGATATCTCGAAATATGAAGATGGATGGTTCGAAGGCATTGAAATGTTGCGGAGATTCAGCATCTTAAATACAGAATACCTTATCAACGACAGCCTTAAGAATGGCAAAAAAGTTCTTGCAGAAGGCGCCCAGGGGACAATGCTCGATCTTGATTTTGGTTCATATCCTTTCGTTACTTCATCTAATACAATTAGTGCAGGAGCCTGTACAGGATTAGGAGCATCACCAAAAGCAATTGGTGAAATCTTTGGCATTTTCAAAGCGTATTGCACAAGAGTCGGAACCGGTCCCTTCCCTACTGAACTTAATGATAGCACCGGTGAGACGTTGCGCCAATTAGGCCATGAATTCGGCGCAACAACAGGAAGACCAAGAAGATGCGGATGGCTCGACATACCTGCTTTGAAGTATTCAATAATGATTAATGGCGTTACAAAGCTTCTGATGACTAAGGCCGATGTTATGTCAGGATTTGATACTGTTAAGATTTGTACCGGTTATAGAATTAATGGAAAAATAACCCGTGAGGTCCCATTCAATAATGATGAACAGATTGACCCTGAATACATCGAAATGGAAGGTTGGAAAGATAAGATCTCCTCGGTAAAAAAATATGATGATCTCCCTGTTCAGTTGAAGGATTTCATTTCCTTCATCGAAAAAGAAACATCCGTCCCAGTTACAATGGTTTCTGTTGGACCAGACAGGAATGAGACCATTCTCAGGTAGTGCACCAGAGTGACTTGGAGTGATAAGAGTTGTTTACCTGAGCCCTGAGCTACCTATCAACGTAGATCCACGATTCAAGCTGAACAGTGTCCCTGAACTGTGCTAGCCTTTTAACTGCAGTTCTGATATTATCATGCCCTTCAGCAGCAACAAACTCAAACTTGCTTTTCTCTGGTTTAATGAGCCTTACACTATAACCCATTTTTGAATATTCATCTGATAACTGCCTGGCATATTCTGGAGTAATGAAGCTTCCAACAATTATATTATATCGTGGTCCTGCTGCAGCTTTCGCCTCTTCTACCATTCTTAAGGAGTCAAGTCTTGCATTCTCAAGAGCAACAAGGCGTTCATTTGCCAGTCGAATTGAATCAACAATCCTTAAACTATCTTGTCTTGCCTGCAATTCAGCAATTGCTCTTGCCTTCTTTCCAAAAACTTTATTGTTTAAAAACTTGCATGAAGGAAGTACAGAAAGTACAAGTGCAAGGATTATACCAGACAAAAATCTCATTGTAAAGGTTTTAATTATTAATACGATAATTTAAAATAAAGGGTATATTATCAAAGATACATATTTATGAAAATAAACCAAATATAATTTTTGTAAGATGATTGACCGGAATTTGTATATTAGTCAGTTCAAATTAGTAGTTTACTTAATAAAATACACTGAATAATGAAATCGATCATACAATTCTTTGAAGAGAGTGTAGAAAAATATTCAAACAATGTTTATCTCTGGGAAAAGCCACAGGACAAATATGAAGGAACAACCTACGGTGAAACAAAGAAACAAGTATATGAATTCGCAGCCGGGTTAATAAAGCTTGGTATAAAAAAAGGCGACAGGCTGAGTCTGCTGTCTGAAGGAAGAAACAACTGGGTGATCGGTGAAATAGGCATCTTGTATACAGGAGCGCTTAATGTTCCATTATCAGTTAAGCTCAATCCAGATGAGATTAAATTCAGGCTTAACCACTCCGGAGCAAGAATGATACTTGCTTCAAATATCCAGGCGCAGAAACTTAAAGAAATTTTAAAAGAATGTCCTTCGGTAGAAAAAGTAATCCATTTTGATACACAGGAAGAGTATGCTTCAACTGAAATTCATTTCAATGAGGTAAGAAAAATAGGAAGGGAATGGCTCGAGACTCCTGGAAATATGGAATTCTTTACAGAGCTCTCAAAGAGCATTACACCTTCTGATTTTGCAAATATATGTTATACATCAGGAACAACTGCCGACCCAAAAGGCATTATACTCACACATGGTAACTATGTAAGTAATGTCTATCAGTCATATAGTCTGATGGACATCCCTTCATTTTATAAAACTCTTCTTATTTTACCATGGGACCATTCATTCGGTCACACAGCGGGAATATTTGCCTTCATGGGAAAAGGGGCCAGTATTGCGTCGGTTAAGACTGGAAAAACCCCGATGGAAACTCTCAGGAACCTCCCGGTATGTCTCAAGGAAATAAAACCTAACCTGTTGATGAGCGTCCCGGCCATTGCGAAAAATTTCAGGAAAAACATTGAGAAAGGTATTAAGGAGAAAGGTGTTCTGACCGAAATGCTCTTTAACTATGCAATTAAAACAGCTTATGCTTACAATAAAGAGGGATGGAATAAAGGTCAGGGTCTTCAGAAACTGAAAAAGCCTTTGCTGGATCTCTTTGACAGGATACTATTCAGCAAAATCAGGGAAGCTTATGGTGGTGAGCTTGATTATTTCATTGGTGGCGGAGCTCTCCTTGAAATTGAGCTTCAAAGGTTTTTCTATGCCCTTGGAATACCAATGTTTCAGGGATATGGCCTTAGCGAAGCATCACCAGTTATTTCATCGAATTCAATGAGCAGGCATAAATTAGGTTCTTCAGGTGTTCTCGTGAATAACATGGAATTGAAGATCATGGACGAAAACAATGTAGAGATGCCAACAGGTCAAAAAGGAGAAATCGTGATCAGAGGCGAAAATGTGATGTATGGGTACTGGAAAAATGATGCCGCCACAAAGGATACAATAAAAGACGGATGGTTATATACAGGCGATATGGGTTACATGGATCCTGATGGCTTTCTCTATGTTCTCGGACGATTCAAAAGCCTGCTCATTGCTGATGATGGGGAAAAGTTTAGTCCCGAAGGTATAGAGGAAGCTATATCGGAGCAATCAAAGTACATAGATCAATGCATGCTATATAATAATCAGAGACCATATACAGTGGCTCTTGTTATCCCAAATCAACATGCTCTTAAACTCTATCTTGAAGAGAAAAATCTTACTGCTGACTCTGACGAAGGCAAAAGAACTGTAATAAACCTTATTGAAAGTGAATTAAACGAATATCGGACAAATGGGAAATATGGCAGGATGTTCCCACAAAGATGGCTTCCTGTTGCTATTGGAATTCTTGAAGAAGGCTTTACAGAAGATAATGGTCTCATGAACTCAACTCTCAAAATCGTGAGAGGGAAAGTTATGGACAAATACCACGATCTTATTGAATACCTGTATACTCCCGATGCTAAAGCAGTTACAAATGAAAGAAATATTGAGCAGGTTGAAAAAATGAAGCTTGGTTGATTTTTTCAGAGTATCTAAACACTTTAAGGGCACATTTGCTATTATGGTATATGTGCCCTTATTATTTATAATTATTTAACATTTTAATTCTCTTGTAAATAATATTTTTGCTTTTCAGCTTTGAGTTTTATGAATGTTTTAAGCCAACTCCATCCATATTTATTATGGCATTATTTTGAAGAGGTGTGTAAGATACCCAGGCTTTCTAAACAAGAGTCGAAAATAAGGGAATACCTCCGTAATTTTGCCATTGAAAAAAATCTTGAGTTCAAAGAAGATGAAGCTGGTAATATTCTGATTGTAAGAGATGCCTCTCAAGGGATGGAATCCCGTAAAACAATCGTCCTCCAGAGCCACCTGGATATGGTAGGTGAAAAAAAATTCGATTACTCTCATAATTGGCAATCCGATCCTATTATACCGATTATTAAAGACAACTGGGTTGGAACCAATGGAACAACACTGGGAGCGGACGATGGTATAGGAATTGCTTCGCAGTTAGCTATTCTGACCGATAAGGAAATAATTGCCGGAAAAATTGAATGTCTTTTTACTGTTGATGAAGAATCAGGAATGACGGGTGCAATAAATTTAAAACCTGACTTCTTTACTGGTAAAACTCTCCTAAATCTTGACTCTGAAGACGAAGGAATATTATTCATAGGTTGTGCAGGCGGCATGGATACAGTTGGTACAATGAAGTATAAACCTGTTAAAACTAACCACGGGCAGGCAGCACTCGAAATTACTTTGACTGGTTTACATGGGGGCCATTCCGGAGATGAAATCCATAAAGGATATGCAAATGCTGTTAAGGTAATAAACCATATTCTATGGGAATTAACAAATGAATCGCTGGTATTCATCTCATTATTCGATGGAGGCAATCTAAGGAACGCAATTCCAAGAGAAGCATGTGCAGTTTTGGTTCTTGAGTTAAAAAACATCGATTTGGTAAAGAACAAAATTGAGTTTTTCAGGAGTGCCATAATTGAGGAATTCGGAGAACTTGAAATGGATCTTTTACTTACAATAAAAGAAGTCCCCGTTCCGGAGTATGTAGTAGATCTTGCAAGTCAGAAAAAACTTCTCGGCTTAATAAATTGTTGCCCTCATGGTGTGATTGCATGGTCGAAAGAGATGGATGATCTTGTTGAAACATCCACAAACCTTGCATCTGTAAAGTTCTGCGAAAACAATACAATTAAAATTATTACAACACAGAGAAGTTCAATAGAATCTTCGAAGCATGAGGTAGCCGGTATAGTCGAATCTTGTATGAGGATAGGTGGAGCTGAAGTAACACACTCTGATGGATATCCCGGCTGGGAGCCAAATATGAATTCAGAAATACTTGATATTACAAGAAAATCATATCTGAAGCTATTCGGGAAGGAGGCACAGGTAAGAGCTATACACGCGGGGCTCGAATGTGGACTGATCTATCAGAAAATAAAAGATATTGACATGATATCTTTTGGCCCTACAATTAAGGGAGCTCATACACCTGATGAAAAAATTGAGATAAAAACAGCACAGATGTTCTGGGATCTTTTGCTCGATGTGATAGCAAACATTCCTGAAGAGAAATCCTGATCTGTCAGTGACAATCAAATTTCCTCGAATTCAGTTTTGCCCGCGCCGCAAACAGGACATATATAATCATCGGGTAGTTGCTCAAAAGCAATGCCTGGTTCAATTCCTGACGCAGGATCACCTTCATCAGGGTCATAGATAAACCCGCAAACAACACATTTGTATTTCTTCATGATTCAGATTGTTTTTGCAGGATTCTCGCAAAACTCAATTAGAACATTACCAGTTGATTTTGGATGAAGAAATGCAATATTGAGGCCTTCAGCGCCTTTTCTTGGCCTTGTATCAATAAGCTTTATTCCTTCATCTTCAACTTCTTTCAGTTCTTCTTCCAATTGTTTTACAGCAAAGGCTATATGATGGACTCCTTCACCCCTTTTCTCAATAAACTTTGCAATCGGTCCTTCTGCATCAGTCGACTGGAGCAATTCAATTTTTGTTTCTCCTATTTTGAAAAACGCGGTACGCACTTTCTGGTCAGCAACTTCCTCGATACTGTAACACTTCTGCCCAAGAATTTTCTCATAAAGCATAATTGCAGCATCAAGATCATTTACTGCAATCCCGATATGTTCTATATATGATGGTTTCATATTTGTCAGAATGGAAAATCAGTTGGAGTTTTGGAATCAGATTCTTTAATTTCTGGTTTTTTTGCTGCCACATGTATGGGGTTCCCATCTACATATATTGCTTTAAATGGAACAGTAGGACATGCAAATTCGCAATGGCCGCATCCAACACAGATAGAATCGTCAACTTCAGGAATGAGAAGGTTTCCTTCAAAAGGTATCATGTAAACAGCCTTTGTGGGACAACTTTCAGAACAGGCTCCGCATGAAGTCTTTTCAGTTTTAACAATACAATTGTCCTTAATAAATATAGCCTTACCAAGCTGGGTAAGTTGCTTAGCTTCAAGTTTCAAAGGTTGAAGAGCATTTGTTGGACATATTTCAGTACATATATTACACTTGTATGTACAAAAGCTCTTGTGATAATTCATTACAGGTTGCATAAAACCAGTAATGCCATATTCTTTTATTGAAGGTTGTAAAACACCGTTCGTGCACGCTGTAATGCAGAGAGAACAAGCAGTACATTTGCGTGTAAATTCAGAAATTGACACTCCGCCAGGGGGACAAACGGGAAATTTTTTATCTTCTTTAACTGTCGACTCTTTTTTTGGTTTTGGAGCTTCATTATTCTGTGTTTCAGCAAGAAGTGGTATTCCGAGAAGAAGCATCGCAGAACTTGCTACTGCTTTCCTCCGGCTTTCGTCTGTCTTATGCTCTGTCTTTTTTAATCTTACAAGACCGTATGATATTGCATGATCCTGGCAAACATTAATACAATTAAAGCATGAAACACATCTTGAGACATCAAACTTTCTATTGATTGAATCAATACACGATGATTTACACCTTGTCGAACATCTTCCGCACCTTGTACATACTGAATCATCGAACCGAATCCTGAAAATGGATATTTTCGAAATAAGCCCAAGTAATGAGCCTACCGGACAAATACTATTACAATAGAAGCGTCCTTTAGTGAACGACATTGTGCCTGCAATAATGAAGAAGAGTAAAGGAATCGAATAGGATATTGCAGCATAAGTCTTTATTGGAGTATGCGCAAAAGTATATATGTCAAATCTTCCAGTTACTCCTGAAAGCAGATTATTAATTGAAATTACCATAGGTTTACCAAAGTACAACATGAAGCGTCCAAACACACTGTATGGATCGAGCAGCGTAATCATATACATACCCCATCCGGCGGTAACTATCAAAGTAATACCTAGAATTGAATATCTGAGAATGTTCTGAGGTTTTTTGTAGCCAAACCTTCTGAACCTTTTTTTAAAACGTCCTCCAATCCGGCTGAAAATGTCCTGCCCTATTCCCATTGGACATAAAAAAGAACAATATACCCTACCGCTTATTATAGTCAGAAAAATAACAATAAGAAAGCCTGCTGTAATAGTTAGCAAACCTGTATTATAAGACTTAATCGCAGAAGGAATAAATTGAAGATATAATGTTATGTCAATGTACTTTGATGGAATAAGTGACCTGAAATCTACGAAAATCAGGAAAAAAGCCAGAAAAACAAACGCTGCAACAATTATCCTTAAAGTCCTGAGCTGATGCGTTTTCATCAGATACTACATTTTTATTCTTTTAATATTAAGAGTCTCGAGATTTATATTCCCAAGGCCCATTTTATGGGCGATAGGAATGTATTGTATCTTTTCAACCGGAACCCCGAGCATTTTAGCTGCTGCTGCATCGCCTGCAACCCAGTCTGTTGTAAGTATCTGCGATTTCATCAATATAAGATCTTGTTTTGATACTCCCTGTGGCCCGTGTTTAACCATAACATTATAGCAATCTATAACATTTAGTGCAGGTTTCTTCTCATAAAGAGCATAGTCAGCAATACATTGATCAAGATTATTTGAGTGCCAGTATGACCTGTCCCAAACCATCCCCATCATATTCTTAAGACAGCCTGTCATTCTTGTTGAGTTATGATCTTTCAAAATGGGAACATTAATAAAAACATCTGTTTCGAGCAATAACTGATGGACTTTTGCAGATGAAAGCTTTACCCCCCCAGGTATAGTAATGCTTTGATAATAACTCTCAGAATTGGCTGGCACAACCTTTGCTCCGGCGCTTTTTGCAATTTTTTCTATACCTGAATTCTTATAGCAATTAACCCAGTTATCGCAAGTATGATCAAACACATAAACCTCCTTTGCTCCTGCGCTAAAACATTGTTCAATTATTCTTTTTACAAGAAGGGGGTTTGTTGTAGCACCAAGTTCAGGAATAACATCCCAACCAATGTTTGGCTTAATCAGTACTTTCTGACCTTTGCTGACAAAAGCGCTCATACCGCCGTATTCCTGGATTCCCAGATCAAACATTGCATCAGCTTCTCCTCCCATAACAGCAACCATATCATACTTTTCGGGAGCAGGAAATTCATTAAAAGAACGCCTGTCAATAATTGACAGGGCTGCGCCTGCGGCCAAACCTGCAGTAGAAGTCTTAAGAAAATCTCTTCTCTTCATATATATATGTGGTTATTGAAGTCAGGTTACAACTACATTGCCGAAAGTACTATTTTTTTCATTATGATATTCTAAAGTTTGCAAATAGTATCTTCGCATTGAATATACAGATTAATACTTTATTATTGTTTCTTTCGTATTTATATTATAAATGAACAGCTTAGTATGAAAATTCTATCTTATGATTGCTTCTCCGGCATAAGCGGAGATATGAATCTCGGAGCAATGATTGACCTGGGAGTCAGTAAAGAATTTATTATAAATGAACTAAACAAGCTCAATCTCAAGGGATGGGAACTCATTGCCGTTAGGGATCAAAGACATGGTATCGGAGGTACTAAGGTGACTATCAAAACAAGACATGAGCATGCCCATAGGCATTTATCTGATATAGAAAAAATCGTAAGGGAGTCTACTCTTGATGAAAAAACAAAAGAGCTTGCGATGAAAATTTTCATGACGATTGCTGTTGCTGAAGCAAGAGTACATGGGATCTCAATTGATCATGTACATTTTCATGAAGTGGGAGCCATTGATTCAATTATTGACGTTGTTGGCGCAGCTATTTGCTTTAACTCATTGAATGTTGAAAGCGTTCATGTTTCAACAATTGAGCTTGGGTCAGGATTTGTCAAATGTGATCATGGGAAACTACCTGTCCCTGCTCCTGCAACGGTTGAAATTATTAAAGGGTTACCTGTTAAATTGGGCGGGGTAGGTTTTGAAGCAACCACTCCTACAGGTGCAGCTATTCTGGCAACACTGGGAACCGATTTCAGCCAAAGTCCATCAATGAGAATTGAAAAAACAGGTTATGGAGTGGGACAAAAAGACAATAATGATGTTCCAAATCTTCTTAGAGTCCACCTGGCTGATGCAAAAAAACAGGAACCTGGTCATGACGCTGTCCTTCTTGAATGCAACATTGACGATATGAATCCAGAATTTTTCGATTACATTTCTGATATGCTTTTTAAGGCCGGTGCTGCTGATGTTTTTCTTTCAAATATCATGATGAAAAAAGGCAGACCCGGAATAATACTTAGCATAATTTGCGAAAATGAATATACTGAAACAATAAAAGAAATAATTTTCACAGAATCAACTTCACTGGGTATCAGAACATACAAATTCAGGAAAGACACATTGATGAGAAGTCCCGAATTAATTGATACTGAATTCGGGAAAATCAATATAAAAAAATCATTCTTCAAAGGAAAGGAGATATCTGTGAAACCTGAGTACGACGATTGCAAAAGGATTGCAATGGAAAAAGGAATTCCTCTGAAAGAAGTATACAATAAAATTATAGCAACACTGTTTAAAGGTTAATTGTAGTACCATGGCTGATATAAAATCAGAAAAACTAGATTCAATATTAAAAGCGCTTGACTCCTTTGTTGTAGCATTTTCAGGTGGAGTTGATAGTTCATTCCTGCTTAACCGTGCTTCCAGTCTTTTGAAGAACAAGGTTATGGCAGTTACAATCCGTACACCATACATTCCTGATATGGAGATCTCCGAAGCTGTCGGATTCACTAAAAAGCATGGTATAAGGCATAATGTTATTGAGCTAGATATACCTGACTCCATAAAAAACAACCCACTGCAACGATGTTATTTATGTAAAAAGATATTGTTTAATCAATTAATCGATTTCGCAGGAAAAAATAATATAAAGTATGTCGTTGATGGGTCAAATGCTGACGACACCGGCGATTACAGACCTGGCCTTAGAGCGCTTAAGGAGCTTGAAATAAGAAGTCCATTGCTTGAAGCCGGCCTCACAAAAGATGAAATAAGGGCTTTAAGCAGGAAAGAAGGACTTGATACATGGGACAAACCTGCACTGGCCTGCCTGCTTACAAGAATTCCTTACGATACTGAAATAAATGAGAAGACCTTAAGGATGATTGAAGCAGCAGAAAATTTGCTGTTTGAGGAAGGTTTTCCTGGAACAAGGGTACGTGTACATGATAACGTTGCAAGGATAGAATGCATACCCGGTTTTATTGATAAGCTTGTTAAGAAGCCATTAAGAGATTACATTGTTTCAGGCATGAAAAAAATCGGTTTCAGATATGTATCTTTGGACCTGGAAGGTTATAGGACAGGAAGTTCAAATCCAGAATTTAAAAAATGAATTCAAAAGAAGTTGAAAAACTCCTGACAGAAGTCAGTAAAGGCGAAAAAAGCGTTAATGATGCACTTGAAGCTCTTAAGACTTTATCAAGTACGGATCTTGGGTTTGCCAGGATCGATCATCATCGCGAAATTAGGACAGGCTATCCTGAGATAATTTACTGCGCTGGTAAAACAATTGACCAGGTAAAAGAAATCGTAAGGGTAATGTCGTTGAAAGAGAATAACATAATCGGAACCCGGGCAACAGTTGAGATGTTTGAAGCAGTAAAATCGATAAACAAGAATGCAGTTTACTATCCAGTAGCACGGATCATTTCAGTTCAAAAAAAGAAACCGGAAATAGCACCGACAAAGATTGCCGTAATCACAGCAGGCACATCGGATATGCCAGTGGCTGAAGAAGCTTCTGTTACTGCCGAATTGCTGGGCAACGAAGTTCTAAGAATATTTGATGCCGGTGTTGCTGGAATACACAGGCTCTTCGACAAGTTGCCTGAAATAAGGAAATGCAGGGTAAATATTGTCATTGCTGGGATGGAGGGCGCTCTTGCCAGTGTCGTGGGAGGACTTGTTGATAAACCTGTTATAGCTGTTCCGACAAGTGTTGGCTACGGAGCTAATTTTGGTGGCATATCAGCCTTACTTGGAATGCTTACAAGCTGCTCCTCAGGTATTTCAGTTGTAAATATTGATAATGGTTTTGGAGCCGGCTTCTGCGCCAGCATAATCAATAAACTTGAATAATCTTCAATGTCCGAAAAGATACTATTATCAACCGCTTATTTACCACCGGTTGATTATATATCAAAGATTGCATCATCTGATGAAATCTTAATTGAGAAAAATGAACATTTCATCAAGCAATCTTTCAGGAACAGGTGTTACATACTCTCTGCACATGGTAGTCATCTGTTAAGTGTTCCTGTACTTGAAGGAAGCAGGCATAAAGTAAAAATCGATGATGTTAAGATTGATTATTCGAAAAGATGGCAGCAAGTTCATCTAAGGGCAATAGAATCTTCTTACCGCAATTCGCCATATTTTGACTTTTATTATGATGATTTCGCCGGCAAAATTTCAAATGACTATTCCCATTTATGGGATCTTAATGAATCATTGTTAACCCTTGTTCTTAAGATATTAAATCTTACAAAGAAAATCACGTATACAGATAATTTTGAAGCTATTTCAGACCAGCCATACGATCGCAGGTATTTTATATCACCCGGGTACAAACAGATAACCGAGAAAAAGCGATATATTCAGGTATTTCAGTCTGAAAAAGGTTTTATCGAAAACCTAAGCATCCTGGACTTAATATTTAATGCCGGCCCCGAGGCCGGCAATTATCTTTGATCAATATCCAAATTTGTAACCCAGAGTAAGTGTAAACTGATTTTTGTTGCTGCTTAACAATGCAGCAGCAGGTTCATACGTAGCATCAAGAGGATAGAGGAAATATGTCTGATCATATCTTGTATTTGAGAATCCAAAATCAATAGATACTTTCTTCTCCCTGAAACCTAATCCGGCAGAAATTACATCATATTTAAGATTTGAGTTGTCTTCGTCAGCCTGGAATGCTTTCCCATAATATCCATAGCCACCTCTTAGATAGAGTTTACTGAATCTAAGCTCACCTCCCAGCCTGATATTGTGTACGGCTTTAAGGCTGTTCCGTATCTCTGGATTCTTAACCTGGTTATAATTGTAATCATCACCAATATTCCTGAACTTCGCCATACTATAATCAACAAATTCGTAGTCTGCGCTAAGAATAGCCAGCTTGCCAACTTGTACAGCTGCACCAGCTAAAGCTCTGAATGGTGTTGTGAGTCCATAGTCATATCGCGCAGGATCAATAGCAGCATTATATCTGTCGCCTCCTGCAAAGTTTGATACAATATCCTGGTTAAAATACTCATGAATTCTATACCATGTCGGTGAGTGAAATGCAAGACCAATACGAACCATTTCGATTGGGCGGATAATAGCTCCAAATTTTATGTTATAACCGGTTCCTTTATTTTCAAAATGATCAGCATACGTGAAATTCCTGAAGTCT
Organism: Bacteroidales bacterium; assembly: GCA_036261255.1. Taxonomy (GTDB): domain Bacteria; phylum Bacteroidota; class Bacteroidia; order Bacteroidales; family VadinHA17; genus LD21. Next base: position 18,185 of record DATALD010000109.1, on the reverse strand, counting down.
GAAGGAAGATCTTCTGTTGTTGATTCCATGTGTTCATAATGGCCAGTATAATCAATCGTGTTAATTCCAATGGTGGCTCCAAAATAGATTTTATTTGAATAGTTGCCACCGAAAGAAATAGCATGTTCAGCAGTGAAACCTTCATTGCTTATTATTCTTCTTAAATTCTGACCATATCTTGATGGTGGATTATCACCATAGTTTGAATACACAGTTCCATATTCAATGCCTCCTGAACCAGTAAGAGTGTCAATCAACCATGTACCATAAGCAAGATCCTGGGCATTTTCAAGGTCGTCAAAATAAGTTCCATAACTTGAATTTGCCCAAAAGTCTGTCATTGAACTTGTGGGATTGTTTCCCTGGATTCTTACAGATTGATTAAGGTTGTTTGTTTTATTGAATGAATAACCAAAATTGAAAGAAACAAGGCCGCTTTCATTTGAAAGAAGGTTACTCACAAAACCGACTTGTCCAAGATTGAAGTTATAAATAAAATCAGACTTGTTTCCATGGAATAATGCATCGGTCTTATTGTGCATTAGATGAGGTGTTATTGTAAACTCTGATGACCTGAAGAAGCCCAGGCCAGCCGGGTTCTGGCTCAATGTTGAGATATCGCCCCCGATTGCAGTGAAAGCGCCTCCCATTGAATTAAACCGGGCTGTTCCACTGTAGAAGATTTGTGAATACCTAAGTGCGTCATCAACATTCTGTGAATGCAGCCCTGTCTGAAGTAACAGTATTATTGCAGTTAATAAACTTAGCTTTTTCATTGTACATAATATTTTTAGGTCAGATGAAACCTTCATTCTGTAATCGTCATGAAGGTTTCATAACTTATTGAATTGGATTGGCAAATATTTATCTTCTGCCTGATGATGAACCTGAAGATGAAGATCTTGATCCACCAGATGATGAAGAACCTGAAGAACTGCTTCCACCGCTATAGGATGATCCGCCGCTATAGGATGATCCGCCACTATAAGAGCCACCTCCGCTGTTTGATGATCTGCTGCTTCCGGAACCTGATGATGAAGAGCTGCGTGAAGGAGCTGAGCTTGGAGATGGAGCTGAATAACTTGGTGTCCTGTAGGACGATCCTGATCTGCTCCCTGATGATGGGGCTACACTGCGGCTTGATGAACCGGATGAAGATGGCCGGTTTGAAGGAGCGTAACCCTGTGATTGTGTAGAACTACGTGGCTGACTCTGTGTTGCATTCTGAGATGGAACTCTCATAACCTGTTCAGAGGAAGGCCTTGCTGAACGCTGGCTCTGAGAAGGCACATTTCTTACTGAATTGTTTTCCGTGGACCTGCTATTATTATATGATGGCCTTGTTGGCATCTTAGGACTTGTATAACTTGGAGTGTAGGTTCTGTTCGAATTATCGTACTTAGGCCTTGTAACAGCTTCTCTCGGTGTCGATGTAGCTGAGCGTTCATTTCCTGTTGGTTCCTGTACTGTTCTTGTGGTTTGGGATGAAGGTCGCGTAACAGCTGATCTCTGTGAAAGAGAATTCTGAGTAGAAGATGCAACCCTCCTTGTTCCTGTTTGACCGTTTGAGAGATATGAATCTCTCCTGGCGCTTGCTGAACCAGTTAATCCTGTGGTTGAGTTCCATCGTGAAGAAAGATTGCTGGACCTTTCTGCTCTTCCATAAGCAACCGAACTCCTGCTATCTGAATACCAGGAATATGGGTATCCTCCGTAATAACCTCCGTAATAACCTCCATACATATAGCTATTATAAGGCCAGTAATAATCGTATCCATATCCATAATAATATGGATCATAAAAGCTATACGGATAACCAAAACCATAACTATAGCCAAAGCTGAATGCATAAGGATAGCCAAAGCTGAAGTAGAAAGGATCGCGCCAGTATGGGTCAAAGTAATTACCGTAGAACCTGTTTATTCTTGATGCATAGGAATAACCATCATAGTAATCGTAATAATCGTAACCGCTTTCATCAGCTTGAGGAGTATTGATATCAACGGCATCTGAGTACTCCTGTGAAACCAGAGTATCGGAGGCATAGATATTGTCGTAATAATAATCAGAGTCTGAATTGAAAGATTGTGCCATCTGTTCATGCCTCATGCTCGAAACTGGCTGGTCTGATGACTGATAGTATACATCATCATATTCCAGGCCGGTATATAGATTTGAAGAACAGGCACCAGTTGTCAGAAGAGCAATCAGTGATATATAAGTTATTCTTTTCATTTTATTCCCCCTTAGTTTTTTGTTATAAAACCATCAAATTCTGTACCAAACAAACATTTATTTTAACTTACTCTTAACATTTTTTTGGCTATCGTGAATTTTCTGATGAGAAAAACCTCATTTTTATGAAAAATCAAAATAACAGAACTTTTTCCTTATTTTTACGCAATCTATTTTTTTAAATCAATTTAAACAAATTCTATACCAAGAAAATGGCTAAGTTTTTAACTAACAGGGAGGAGAATTATTCACAATGGTATAATGATCTGGTTATTAAAGCTGACCTGGCTGAAAATTCAGCAGTAAGGGGTTGTATGGTTATCAAACCTTATGGTTATGCAATCTGGGAAAAGATACAGGCAGGGCTTGACAAACTTTTTAAAGAGACGGGTCATGTAAATGCTTATTTTCCATTATTCATCCCGAAATCATTTTTCAGCAAAGAGGCGTCACATGTTGAAGGGTTTGCAAAAGAATGCGCCGTTGTAACGCATTACAGGTTGAAGAATGATGGCAAAGGTGGCGTAATTGTTGATCCTGCCGCAAAACTTGAAGAAGAATTAATTGTACGTCCAACATCGGAAACAATAATATGGAACACTTATAAGAACTGGATTCATTCATACCGGGATCTCCCGATTTTAATAAATCAATGGGCAAATGTTGTAAGATGGGAAATGAGAACGAGGTTGTTTCTTAGAACTGCAGAATTTCTCTGGCAGGAAGGCCACACAGCCCATGCTACAAGAGAGGAGGCAATTGAAGAGACCCAAAAGATGATAAATGTTTATGCAAGCTTTGCAGAAAACTCAATGGCTTTGCCTGTAATCAAAGGGTTCAAAAGCGAAAATGAAAGATTTGCAGGGGCATTGGAAACACTTGCAATAGAAGCTCTTATGCAGGACGGAAAAGCTCTCCAGACCGGTACCAGCCACTTCCTGGGACAGAACTTCGCAAAAGCTTTTGATGTCCAGTTTACCGACAATACCGGTAAGCTCGACTATGTCTGGGCAACTTCATGGGGTGTATCAACCCGCTTAATGGGAGCATTGATAATGGCTCACTCAGACAACAATGGACTTGTTCTGCCTCCTAAGCTTGCTCCTATTCAGGTTGTAATTATTCCTATCTATAAGAAAACAGAACAGTTATCCGAAATTTCAGCAATTGCCTCCAAAATCAAGACCGACCTTGAAGCTAAAGGCATTACTGTAAAATATGATGATCGTGATAATAACAAACCAGGTTGGAAATTCGCTGATTATGAGCTTAAAGGAGTTCCTGCAAGGATTGCTATCGGCCCGAGAGATGTTGAGAACAAAACCGTCGAAATAGCAAGAAGGGACACTCTCGAGAAACAGGTAATATCTGTCGATAAAATAGCTGATTATATTCCAGCGTTGCTTGGAGATATCCAGAAAAACATTTACTCAAAAGCTCTCAATTTCAGAAAAGAGAATACTTTTCATGTCGATAAATGGGATGACTTTACAAGGATTCTTGATGAGACGGGTGGCTTTATCATGGCCCATTGGGATGGAACAAGAGAAACTGAAGAGAAGATAAAAGAGGAAACTAAAGCAACCATCCGCTGCATTCCATTTGATGCTCCGGAAGAAAAAGGCAAATGCATACTTACAGGCAAACCTTCAAATAAGAGGGTACTTTTTGCAAGATCATATTGATTTGGGAAACTTTTTTCAGAACTTTATCATTTTACAATCTATTACCTAAAACTAGTACCATGCAGGAATCCGAAGATAAGAAAGATACAATTGTCGGAACATTAAAGGAGAAGTCTCTTCTTAAGCAGAAAGTTTATGACAATACGCTTGAGGCTTTTAATATAACTAAAGAAGTCCTGAAGGGAATGGTCAAAGAGATAAACTCACAAATAGAAGGATCCGACCAGAGGATAAAGCTCGAGTATACAGATAGAAGTAATTTCGATGCCCAGATAAAAATAGCAGGAGATATTCTTCTTTTCAGTATGCATTCAAATATTTTCCAGTTCGACAGGGAACATCCGGCATGGAAAACCTCGTATATCCAGAAGAATAAACTCAATGCATATTCCGGAATAATTAATATCTATAATTTTCTTGCCGATTCTTTTAAGTATTCAAGAGTCGATGATCTTGGCTACCTTATTGCAAGGATATTTATTAACCATGAGAAGCAATACTTTGTTGAAGGTAAAAGGCAAATGGGGATGCTTTTTACCAACTATGGCAGTGAAGAGATTTCGAAAAAAGCTCTTCAGGCTATCATAGCAACATCAATGCAGTATGCTCTTGAGTTTGATCTGTTGGTACCTCCATACGACACAGTTAAGATTGCAACAGTTGGACAGGCAGAAGCTAAAATCCAACATTCGAAAGTTATTACTGGAAAAAGACTTGGGTTCCAATTCAATTCTGATGATGTACTGAATGGTAAAAACGGGCTATCAAATAAGAACCAGCCTAGCTGAGTTGAGAATACTTAGATTCTTTCACATTATCATCCTGTTTGTTACAGCTGATGGTTTATCAGCACAGGATAAAATCGTTAGTGTTCCTTCCTCCCACTTGCTCGACAATGTGTCACTGTCTGGAGATAAAACTGATCGGATTATTAGTTCTATGAAAATTAAGGATCCGAATTTTGAACTCATGAATTCTTTAAAAGAGAAAGCCTCAAAAAACAAAATTGCCAGGAAGATTTATGAGGTTGTCATCATAGCTGATTCAATAAGCAATAAGAATGTAAGCGGAAAAAGTGAAATAGAGTATTCGACAAATTCAGGCAAGGTTATCAGGAATATTGAAATAAGGAGACTTGCTGTATTCGGTTCAGATATAGAAAGGCCTGATTTATACAATCCATATAAGAGCCAGAAGGCTCTGAATAAGACTCATATTAGCACAATTGAGTATATTATAAAGAATAATCTCCTTTTTTCATCAGGCGATACTGTATCTCCAATTCAACTAAGTGATAATGAAAGACTTCTCAGGGATCTGCCATTTATTGATGATGCAAGGATAATAATAGAACCTGTGCAGGGTAATCAGGCAGATATAACTGTAATTACAAAAGATGTATATTCAATCGGAGGGTCATTTGCACCATTTGGGTTTACCAAAGGCAAAATAACTGTATTCGATAATAATATCCTTGGCTTGGGGAATGAACTTGGATTTGAAATCCCATTCGATAATTCTTTTTCTGACTCACCAGGCTTTGGAACTCATATACAGATTGATAACCCGGCAAAAACCTTTGCAAACCTCCGCCTGTTTTATCTCGATAGCCCAGGGGAAGAATCGTATGGAATGGACATAAAAAGAAAATTCCTTACTTCAACTACAAAATATTCCGGGGGTATCACTCTGACAAGAACAAATAAAAACAATGCCCTTGACACTCTCAGAAACCCTGAACCATTACGATTCCTGTACCAGGACTTTTGGCTAGCCAGATCTTTTCTAATTGATAATGAAAATGTTACTAGACTTATTCTAAGCGCACGATTTACAAACAATAATGTTTTCGAACGACCCGAAATCGGTCCTGATTTATATCATTCATTCCAGAGTTACAAAGCTTATCTTACTTCTATTTCTCTCTCAAGGCAAAAATATTATAAGGCAAACCTTGTATATGAATATGGTAGGGTTGAAGATATTCCGTATGGAGGCCTAATGAAGGTTACGTTCGGGAGGGAATTCAATGAATTTAAAATAAGAAATTATTTTGCATCAGAGCTTTCTTTCAGCAAATCATTCCCTGAATATGGTTATCTACACCTCTCATCCGGCCTTGGTGCATTTATTAACAAAAACACTACAGAACAGGGAACTCTTGCAGTAAAGGTTAAATATTTTTCAAACCTTATTCCTATTGGGAGGAATATGATCAGGAGCTTCATCACACTCGATTATACGAGAGGTTTCGACAGGAACCTTGATGAGTACATTTATTTCATAAAAGACAATGGGTTTTCGGGGTTCCGAAACGACTCTGTTAACGGCAAGCAACGAATGACTGTTAACCTTGAAACAGTTCTTTTCAGCCCAATTAATATTTATGGTTTCAGGTTCGCTTTTTTTGGTTTTGCCGATATCTCTTCCCTTGCAACAACCAACCAGGTACTTTCAAACGGAACAGTCCTGTCCGGTATTGGATTGGGCATCAGGGTAAGAAATGACAGCCTCATCTTCAATACCTTCCAGATCAGGCTCGGGTTCTTCCCTAACGCGCCTGAGTATTCAAGAATAAATAATTTAACCTTCTCAGGAAGACAGCCATCTAAATTTGAAAATTTTGATCCTGAAGCTCCTTCGATGATCCCGTTCCGATAATGAACAAATAATTCAAAGGCATTGTCTTATATATAATGCTCTACAAATCAGAATATTTTGATGTTTTGGGGTGATACTTAGTTTTAACTAAAATAATAAACTATGTTAGCAATGAATTATCGTGGACCTTTCAGGGTCCGGGTTGACGAGAAAGCCTATCCCCAAATACTCCATCCAAATGATGCAATTGTTAAGGTTATCCGATCATGTATATGCGGTTCTGATCTGCATCTTTACCATGGCATGGTTCCTGACACACGGGTAGGAATGACTTTTGGCCATGAGTTTATTGGGATTGTGGAAGAAACAGGTTCTTCTGTACAAAAACTGAAGAAAGGAGATACCGTAATTGTGCCTTTTAATATTGCATGCGGACAGTGCTCATTCTGCAAGCAGGGTCTGTATGGAAATTGTCATGAATCGAACCCGCATTCAACGGCTGTTGGCGGTATATATGGTTATTCTCACATGGCTGGTGGATATGATGGCGGGCAGGCAGAATATGTAAGAGTGCCCTATGCAGATGTTGGCCCCGAAATAATACCTGCGGGTCTGGACTATGACGATGCCGTTATGTTGACTGATGTTGCTCCGACAGGGTACCAGGCAGCCGAAATGGGTGGCATAAAACCAGGTGATACTGTTGTTGTCTTCGGAGCAGGACCTGTTGGAATAATGGCTGCACGATGCGCATGGTTATTCGGAGCATACCGTGTTATAATAATCGATCACCTTGAATACAGGCTTGAGTTCGCCAGGAAATTTTCACACTGTGAAGCATATAATTTCAAATCATTGAATGATCCTGTTCTGTTCCTCAAGAAAACAACAGACTGGTATGGGGCTGATGTTTGCATTGATGCTGTCGGAGCTGATGCTTCAGGAAGTGCAATGCAGACACTCCAGGGGAAAAAGCTGAAATTGCTCGCTGGTTCATCAGTTGCACTTCAATGGGCAATAAACTCGGTAAAAAAAGGTGGTATTCTTTCAATCGTTGGTGTTTACGGACCCACAGCCAACCTGGTGCCTGTTGGTAATATCGTAAACAAAGGGATTACAGTAAGAGCTAACCAGGCTTCAGTTAAAAGACTTTTACCAAAATTAATTAAACATGTAATTGATGGCATTCTTAGCCCGAAAGAACTCATAACTCACAGAATACCTCTGAGAGATGTATCTGAAGCATACAGGATGTTCTCTGCTAAATTAGATAATATGATAAAACCAGTCTTGATTCCTGATCATGCATTATAAAATCCCAGTACAATGGAAAATACAGAAGATAAATACAAAAACATAAAAGGGTGGGGAATAGATTCAGACCCAAAAAATGAACCAACATACCCAATTAAGAATTATACCGGCGATGATCATAAAAGACTGAACTATGAAAAACCAAAACAGCAGGCCAATAACAATAAAGTTCTACATTCAAATGAACGACCAACAATCTCATCAGTATTCGGCACATCTGTACCTCTTTCCGGTTTAAGCGGGTTGTTCCGAAGGCTGGCTTTCAGATACAGTGAATCAAGTTTCGGCCATTGGCTTCCGCTCATTTTTGCTGATCGTATCAACGTATGGGAAGGCTATATAAAAGACTTCGGAAAAGGAAGGCTTCCAAATATCTTTAGAGAACGAGGATGGGCTTCTGAGCTTAAACATAACAGAAAAAAATTTATAACACAGACAACAACAAAAGTTGTGGTTTCAGCGCTTTTGATTACTGCAGTTCTGTTGATTGCCAGGAATAAAAGAAAAAAACGTCATTAATTGTATACTGATTCGACAAACCGGATAGTCCGCTGCACTTAATTTCATATTTTTGCCTGTTAATATTCCGGTATGCTTGCTGAATTTCATAGTTTTATATCTGAAAATAACCTTGCAAAACCAGGCAGCAGGATATTACTTGCTGTAAGTGGCGGTATCGATTCAATGGTAATGGCCGACCTTTTCCGGCATCTCCCCTATGAAATAGCTATAGCGCATTGCAATTTTAGTTTAAGAGGACTTGAATCTGAAGGTGATGAAGATTTCGTAAGAGAATACTGCTCGACCCACAATATCATCTTTTATACTAAACGCTTTGATACAAAAAGAGTTGCAGAAGAAAAAGGTATTTCGATTCAAATGGCAGCCCGTGATCTCAGATACGAGTGGTTCGAATCAATCAGGCAAGATGGTAAATACGAAAGTATTGCAATTGCCCACAATTTAAATGATAAAATTGAAACAGTTTTAATAAACCTCACCAGAGGTACAGGCCTTTCAGGTTTAACGGGGATAAAAACATCATCAAACAGCATAATAAGGCCTTTGCTTTTTGCAACACGCGAAAAAATAGCAGAATACAGTAAAACAAATAATATAAGATTCAGGGAAGACCGTTCAAATGCAGAAACAAAATATACAAGGAATAAGATCCGGCATCTTGTAATTCCTGTCCTAAAGGAAATAAATCCTTCAATTGAACAGACTTTGAATGAAGAGTCTGAGAGGTTTTCAGATATTAATTGTATAGTCAGCGAATTTATAGAATCAATCCGAAAAAAAATTTCCTCACCTTCGGGAAACCTTGTATCGTTCAATATTCCCGATCTAAAAGATCTTAGTAAAAACAAAACAGTATTATTCGAGCTCTTCAGGCTTTATGGATTGAATGGAGAAAATATCGGTGATCTGGTAAATATTATTGAGGGAAGAACAGGCAGCAGCATTATCACAAACACTCATCGACTTATAAGAAACAGGAAAGAAATTCTGGTGTCTCCTTTGACTGATTATGATACTACTGAAAAAACATTTAACTCAATTGATGAACTAAGCGCTTCAATTGAATTCAAAATAATAATTACTGATATAAACAATTCTTTCGTTATTCCGTCAGATAGCAACATAGCATGCCTTGATTCAGCAAAAATCAAATTCCCTCTTACCCTAAGAAACTGGGAACCCGGTGATCAGTTTTATCCCCTGGGCATGGATCATCCCAAAAAATTAAGTGATTATTTCATTGACAGGAAATACTCCGTATTCCAAAAAGAAGGAAAGAAGGTCGTCATTGAATCAGATGGCAAAATCATCTGGATTGTCGGAGACCGAATTGATAATAGATTCCGGATTACTGTGGAAACAAGAAAAGCCCTCATTATAACGGCTCGGTGAGTGCAGCGAAATGAGCCTAATCTCTCATCCCGTTTATTCCTTTGTCAATTATCGTAAGGTCAGCGAGAGCGATTGCAGCAGCAGCTTCAACAATTACCGGAATTCTCAATGCAATGCATGAGTCGTGTCGTCCTTTGACCTTCAGAGAAGTTAGTTTGCCAGTATTGATATCAAGTGTTTTTTGTTCAACTCCAGTTGACGATGTAGGTTTGACAACGACCCTGAACACAATATCATTACCATTGGCAATTCCTCCGTTTATTCCCCCTGCATTGTTTGTTGCAGTTTTCCCTGAGACATCTATAATTGCGTCATTATGTTGTGACCCGTACATGCTTGCAGCAGCAAACCCGGCACCGAATTCAATTCCCTTTATTGCAGGTATGGAGAAAACAATCTGGCTGATTGCCGATTCAACAGAATAGAAAAACGGCTCACCTATAAATCGAGGCGGTTTACGGATTACACATTCAATTATTCCACCGATTGAATCATCTTTTTCAATTGCATCAGAAACAGCTTCTTCAATATTTACAGATCCTCCTGCTGAAATAAGACGCGCATTGACTGATGAATCTGAAATTATCTTCTTTGCAACCACTCCTGCAGCAACGAGTCCCCAGGTAATACGTCCTGAAAAATGACCGCTTCCACGCATGTCAGAAAAGCCTTTATACTTTTTGCCCGCGACAAAGTCAGCATGTCCCGGACGCGGAACATTCTTGAATATATCATAGTCGGATGATATTTTATTTGTATTCCGTGTAATTACTGTTATAGGCGCGCCTGTTGAATGGCCATTTAATACACCTGTTACAATTTCAGGATGATCAGGTTCCTTACGTGGGGTTGTTCCTTTATTACCGCTCTGTCGCCTGGCAAGATCAGAAAGAAAGTCTGCAGGGCTAATTTCTATACCTGCAGGACATCCGTCTAATATAGCGCCAATAACTTCACCATGCGATTCTCCGAAAATAGATGTTCTGAATATTTTGCCGAAAGTATTCATAAATTTCAACTTGTAAACCTCTTATAAAAATCAATCATAGTATCAACAGGAATCTTCTGGAATGTCGCATTTCCAATTCCTTTATTAAATATAAAATATATGTCATTGCCTGCTTTCTTCTTATCATGAAGAACAAGATTTTTCATTTTTTCTAAAGAGAAATCATAATTTAGTGTAAAACCAAACTTCACAAGTAAATCATTGATTCTCTTGGTATCGTCTACGCTACAGAAACCTCTTTCAAGTGAAAATGATGCAGAAATTACCATTCCTGAAGCAACTGCAAAACCATGCTTAAGTGAAAGACCTGCTTCAATGGCGTGCCCAAAGGTATGACCGAAGTTCAGGATTCTTCTAAGACCTTTCTCAGTCTCATCCTCAGCAACTACGTTGGCCTTAAAACGAACTGCCCTCGAAATGAGTATCTCCAAAAGGCCAGCATCTCTTGCCAGGATATCATCAGAATGTTTTTCAAGCATTTTAAACAATTCAGCATCACCTATGATTGCTGTCTTTATCAATTCTGCAAGACCTGAAAGGTATTCGTCTTCCGGAAGTGTCTGTAGCATTACGGGATCACAAATTACAAACTCAGGTTGTCGTATTACACCAAGGATGTTCTTTAAACCTGCAAGGTCAACACCTGTTTTACCACCTGTGCTTGCATCGACCTGTGACAATAGCGATGAGGAAACATAGCCGCACCTAATACCTCTCATGTAGATTGCCGCCAGGAAACCTGCAATATCAGAAACAACACCCCCGCCAATGGCAAGAATAAACCCTGAACGGTCTATCCCAAGCCTAAGAAGTTCATTTGATAAATACCCAATTACTGAAAGAGTTTTACTTGATTCACCAGGTTTGACAGAAATTACAGGAAAATCCGGAAAACCTGATTCATACAGGTCACGGACATTTTCATCAGTGATGATAACAACACCAGTTTCAGGAATCAGTTCTCCTGCCTTTTCCCAGTTTTCTCCAACACTGATAGTCGATGTTGCTTCCGGTGTATTTATTACAATCCTTTCCAACCTTTAACAATATTAAGTCCTAAAGATAGCAATTCCTCATCATTTCTGTTCCATCAGGGTAGTCAACGCATCATAATTACTATTTTTCGCTAAGCTCAAGCCATTTCATCTCTTTCTCGTTTAGTTCATTCATAATGTTCCCAAGCCTCACTGAAAGATCGTATAGTTGAGTCGAATTGAGATATCCTTTGCTCATCTCATCTTCTATTTTCTTTTTTTCAGATTCGAGAGCATCAATTTCAATAGTAAGTGTTTCAAGTTCTTTCTTCTCTTTGAATGACAATCCCGGCTTCTTCTCCCGCTTTGGTAAATCCTTTGCTTTTGTTCCCTTCACGGGGATATTTACTTTTTCTTCATCTTGCTTTTCGCGAAGCTGCGTGTAGTTGCCAGGGAAGTCTTTAATCATTCCATCACCTTTATATTCAAATACATGCTCCACTACTTTATCCATAAAATAACGATCGTGTGAAACGATAATAACACAACCCGGAAAAGTGGACAGGTATTCCTCAAGAACATTAAGTGTTAAAATATCGAGGTCGTTTGTTGGTTCATCAAGAATCAGGAAATTAGGATTCTTCATTAAGACAGTTAAAAGATATAGCCTTCGCTTCTCTCCTCCTGAGAGTTTTCTAATCAATGTATATTGCTTTTCCGGAGGAAAAAGAAAATAGTTCAAAAAACGTGACGCTGACATAACCGTTCCATCACTCATTCTGACAGTCTCGGCTATCTTTTTTGCAGCATCAACAACTGTCATATCATCTTCAAACTGAATACCATTCTGGTTGTAATACCCGAAAACAATTGTTTCACCTTTTTGAATCTCTCCGGAGTCGGGTTCAACCGCTCCTGTAATTATGTTTAGAAGTGTCGTTTTACCGGAACCATTAGGCCCGATGAGACCAGCCTTTTCGAACCTGCCGAATGTGTAAGAGAAATTATCAATGACCTTTTTCTGCCCGTATGTTTTATTAATATTTTTAATCTCAAGAATTTTTTTGCCCATTCTTGATACATTAACATTAATATTTATGCCTTTTTCTGGCTGACGAGCTATTGCTTTTTCTTTAAGGTCATAAAATGAATCGATCCTCGATTTTGCCTTATGGCGCCTTGCTTTTGGCATTTTTCTCATCCATTCCAATTCAGTCCTAAGCAGATTCCTGGCTTTTTCAGTATTCATTTTTTGTGAGTACTCCCTCTCCTGCTTTTTCTCAAGATAATACTCATAATTACCGTCATATCTGAACATTTCACCTTTATCGAGTTCGAGTATAACGTTACAGACCCTGTCGAGAAAGTATCTGTCGTGGGTAACCATCAATACTGTCTTGTTAGTTTTCTCGAGATAATCCTCAAGCCATTCGATCATATCAAGGTCAAGATGGTTTGTTGGTTCATCGAGAATCAGGAGGTCTGTATCTTCAACAAGAACCTTTGCAAGAGCAACTCTCTTCTTCTGCCCTCCGGAGAGTGAGCCGATTTTTGCATGAAGATCATTAAGCTGTAGTTTCGACAGAATCTGTTTTACAGCCACTTCATAATCCCAGGCTTTATTATCGTCCATCCGTTGAATAACTGATTGTAGTTCTTCAGGGGTTCCGGTTAATGAGCATTCCTCATATTCTCTGATTAGTCTTGTAATACTGCTTTCAGTTGAGAAAAGCTCATCAATAATCCTCTTTGATTCAGAGAGAACTGGTGTTTGGTTGAGATAGGCGATCCGCAGGCCTTTCTTTATGCTTAATGAACCTGAATCGGGGTTCTCTCGACCTGATATAATATCAAGGAGTGATGACTTTCCTGCGCCATTCACTGCGACAATTGCTATTTTATCATCTTTATTAATGTTAAGATTGATATTTTCGAAAAGAAGATTATCTCCGATACGTCGGCTGACGCTCCCGGCTTGCAGGTAACTAATCATACTTGAATAAATATTTTATGCAAAGATAAAAAGTGTTACCTTAAGGCATTAAAAAACTTGTCATTTGACAATCACTGATAAATATAAAAGGACACTCGAATACTTTTCAAAAAACAGGCCTGAAGTTAAAACAGAGCTCAATTACAGTGATCCCTATGAGCTAATTGTGGCTGTTATATTATCTGCTCAATGTACTGATAAACGAGTCAATTTAATTACCCCTGCGCTCTTTGAAAGATTTCCTGACGCTTTCGAAATGGCTAAAGCAGACCCATCGGATATACTTCAATACATTAGTTCATGCACCTATCCTAATAGTAAAGCAAGGAATCTTTTGGGTATGGCTAAAATGCTTGTAAATGAATTCAATGGGGAAATGCCTTCCGATCCGGCTATATTGCAGCGCTTACCCGGAGTGGGAAGAAAAACAGCTAATGTTATAGCATCAGTACTTTTTAATAAACCTGTGATAGCTGTTGACACACATGTATTCAGGGTATCAATAAGAATCGGACTTGTGAAAAATGCAAAATCACCGATAGATGCAGAGAAGCAATTAATGAAGCATATACCTGAATCGTTAATGCATAATGTACACCATTGGCTCATACTACATGGAAGATACATCTGCAAAGCACGATCACCTTTATGCGGTGAATGTGGATTAAAAGATATCTGTAATTATTATAAAGCAGTAAAAAATAAACAAGAACACTAAAGATTGAATAATTTTGTAACCTACAAACTGAAAAACATAGACCTGCAATGGACCTGAAAGCTGAATACAATCGTTTGCTTGAAACAAATAAACTCCTTCAGGAAGAAATAGTATCGTTGAAGAACAACATAAAAATGAACGGTACTGGAACCAACATGTTGTCGGATATGTTCAAGTCATCTTTACATCCTTTTGCAATTGTCAATACTAAAACATATTGTTTTGAAGGTGCAAATAATACTTTCCTCACCATACTTGGTTATAAAAGGGAAGAAATAATTGGCAGACCGTCAGAAGAACTTTTCATATATCCCGAAACGGATCATTACAGGGATTTCATAAAAATGATTTCAGAACAGAAATCATTTGAAAATCATCCTGCAAAACTAAGAACAAAAGCAGGAAACGAAAAAGATTTCCTTTTATCAGCAGAAACGATTTTTTTCGACGAGAGAGCCTTCCTGATGATCAATTTTATGGAAAGGAAAGATAGTGATCAACTGGAAGATAATCAGACACAAAGAAATGCTGTTGCTGAAATATTTGAAACTATAAGTCAGTATATGGCTCTCTTCGGGTATGATAATGACCAAAGGATATATATTATTGATATTAATAACAAAGCAGAAGAGGTTGAGTTTGTAAGGAAAGAAGAAGTTATCGGAAGATTTATTGACGAAACACCTATATATCAAAGAATTAAACTCATTGAGCTTCTTCAGCATATTAGAATTACCGGGGAAGCTTATAAACTTGCAGCTTCAACAAAAGGCGATGATTCTGAAGGCTATTATATGGGATTCCCCCTTTCATCAGGCAATATTGTCATAACCTGGGAACCGGGTAATCTTCAGAAGAACATGGATGATCTGAATAAGCAAAGCCTCTTATTTGAGAGATTTGCTGAGATGTTGCCACAAATAATCTACGAGGTCAATTCTGAAGGTATAGTTAAGTATGCAAATAAGTATGCTCTTGATTTCTTTGGATATAGCAAAGAAGATTTAAGCAACAAAATATTAATAAGTGAAGTCTTCCCTGATGACTATAAGAAAATGGTCGAGAATCTTAAATTGCTTGAAACATCCAGGGAAGTTCAAAGCCATGAATATTCTGCACAAAAGAAAAACGGGAAAAGAGTTCCTGTGGTAACTCATTCATTCGCTACTTTCCTCGGCAATAAGGCTGTAAGTTTCAGAGGAGTATTAACGGATGTTAGCAGCCAGAAAGAATATGAAAACCGTATTAACAGGGAGAAGGCATTTCTTGAGCATGTAATTAATTCAGCGCCAGCAGCAATTGTTATAACAAATCCTTCAGGCACAATTTCGATGATAAACAGGGAGTTCACTGATTTATTCGGATTCACTCCAGAAGAAGCTGTTAATGAGAATATTAACGACCTGATTGTTCCTGACGATTTATTGGAAGAAGCTGAAGTAATTGATGGTCTTGCTGAACAAGGTACAAAAGAGACACGTGAAACAATCAGGAAAAGGAAGAATGGTCAGATAATACATGTATCGCTTGTTGCAAGTGCAATTGATATCAACTCTGAAACAATTGCTCACCTTGGCATTTACCGCGACATAACTATTGAAAGAAAAAATCATCTGCTGCAGGATGTTTTATTTAATATCTCAACATCTGCCCTGAAACAGTTTGACATCGAACAGATATATGCGGTAATTGTCAAGGAGCTAAATAAGCTTTGGGACACAAATAATTTCTTCATTGCATTACACGACAAAGCTACCGATACAATTTCACTTCCGTTCTTTTCAGATGAAAAAGATAATTTCTACGAGATACCTACAAGTAAAACAATCACAGGTTGGGTAATCAGGCAGAATAAATCAGTTCTCCTGAGAGAGGACGATCTTAATCTTCTTGAGAAGGCAGGAGAAATTGACCTTGTTGGCACTCCCTGTAAAGTTTGGATGGGCGTACCTCTGAGATTTGATAATGATATTATTGGAGTGATGTGCCTCCAGGACTACAATGATGAGAAGAAATTCTTAAATGAAGATCTTTATGTAATGGAATTCGTTGGCAACCAGGTAGCAATGATCCTTCAGAGAAAGATGATGCTTGATAACCTGGTTAATGCAAGGAAAAAAGCTGAAGATGCTGCCCTTTCGAAACAGCAGTTCATGTCAACAATGAGCCATGAGATCAGGACTCCTCTAAATGAAGTTATTGGCATAACAAATCTTCTCCTCCAGGGAAATCCAAGAGAAGACCAGATGGATTTCATTAATACACTAAAATTCTCAGGCAATCACCTCCTTACTCTTGTCAATGATGTACTCGATTTTAATAAGATGGAATCTGGTAAGATCATCTTTGAACAGGTTGGGTTCAGCCTATCCTTATTCCTTAATGAAATTAAGAGATCATATTCCTTCAGGGCACATTCAAAGAAGCTTGATTTTGATATAGTTAAAGAAAACAATCTTCCTGAGGAAGTTACAGGAGATCCATTGCGACTTAATCAGATTTTATCAAACCTCCTCTCAAATGCGATAAAATTCACGAATAACGGAACAATTAAAGTAATTGTCAGGGAACTATCAAAAAGTGCCGGGCAGTCGACTATGGAGTTTGCTGTTTGTGATACCGGGATAGGGATCCCTAAAGAGATGCATGAGCATGTTTTCGATAGTTTCGCCCAGGCAACTCCCGAAACAACAAGACAGTTCGGCGGTACAGGTTTAGGTCTTGCAATTTGCAAAAAACTTGTAGAACTACAGGGCGGAAGCATTGACCTTGAGAGCGAACCCGGAAAAGGATCGATATTCAGGTTCAGTTTATCTTTTGGAATTCCCGAAAAAGGAGTTCCGCAAAAAACAGAGGTTGCTGAATCTTACATTGGTCTTGAAGGCAAGAAAATCCTTGTTGCAGAAGATAATAAAGTAAATTTCTTTGTTGCAAACAAGTTCCTCACTAACTGGGGCATTAAAGTCAGCCATGCCGAAAATGGCCGCCTGGCTTTAGATATGATCGAGATTGAAGATTTCGATCTTATTCTTATGGATCTTCACATGCCAATACTCGATGGTATTGAAGCAACTAAGATTATTAGAAAGTCACCTGTGGAGAAAATAAGGAACATTCCAATTGTTGCCTTAACAGCTGCTATTATGTCGGAAAGCCAGGATAAAATTGAAGATCTTAAAATTAACGATTACGTTCTAAAGCCTTTCAAACCGCACGATCTTTTCGAGCGGATCAAACGCAATATAAGATAAATAAGCCGCACAACATCATTTTATACAATTTCTATTGATAAAATCTGATGCTCTCTTGTTTCCAAGGCTCAATGCTTTTCTAAAATCATGACAAGCTTCAGTTGTTTTTCCTGAATTTACAAGAGAAATGCCTTTGTTTATCCATACATCCGAATTATTGGGATTAAGATCAAGCGACATGCTGTAATCATTTATTGCCCATTGCCATGACCTCGAAGCAAAATACGAGTTTGCCCTGTCAATATACATTGCCGGATTCGAGGGATGAAGATTGAGATTTCTTGTGAAAACCTCAAGCGCCTTGAGATTGTCACCATTGATTAAATAAATATTTCCCTTCATGCTCAAAGCTTCAGTGTTTTCAGGATATATTGAAAGAAAGGACTCAAGGTCGGATAAAGCTTTTTCATTCTCACCCGTTTTCCTGAAAGCGCTTGCCCTTCCAAGTAGTATTCTTACATCTGATGTTCCTGATTCAATAATCCTGCTGT
>DATALD010000092.1:0-6361 GCA_036261255.1 Bacteroidales bacterium | reverse complement strand
ACTTCATCCCAGATATAGATGTCAACAACATGTTTTTGCTCGTCAATAACGGGAAGAAACTCCATCCGGAACTGCATCATTATGCTCTTTACCTTGTCAAAGGAAGTATCTACTGATGCTACTTTAGGATTTTGGCGAAGAATTTCGCCTACAGGCCTTTCCAATGATATATTTTTTAAAATGGCACGTTGAATATCACCTATGCTAAGAACTCCAACAAAAACCTCAGCTTCATTCATAATAAGCAGAGACTTCACACATATGTTATCCATACGTTTTAGTGCCTTGAGAATCGTAGTATCAGCTAAAATTTTTCTATGTCGAATTTTACTTGAATTCATACTTATAATTATTTGACCAATCTCTTAGCAGGATTCCCAACATAGACTCCGGTCTCTTCAATTGTTCTAATGACATTACCAGCTGACCCAATAATTGAATCTTGTGCTATTGAAACTCCATTGTTTATCCAGCAATTACCTCCAATGAAAGTTCCGGTTGCGATATGGCATTTACCCAATACGCAATTAGCAGATATGTGACAATGATCTTCAATTATTGCTCCATGCCCGATTATCGATGAATGATTTATTATGCAATTTTTTCCAATCTCCGCGTCAACATCAATAACGGAAAAGGGGAAAATAATACATCCCTCTTGTATTGTTGAATGTTTGGAAATGTAGGCTAAAGGCGAGATTATGGACGGTATATTAAGTCCTAATTCTTTCAGTTTATTGTATAGATTTCTTCTTGTTGTAACATTTTTAACATGTCCTACTGTTATAAAGAAATTGACATAATCTTTAGCCAATTTTGGCAGATCATCATCGCTGGCAATTATTGTGTAGCCAAATATTTTTTGCCCAATTTTCTCTTTAAAATCAACAATCCCAGCAACATGGAATTTATTTTCCTGTTCAATAACGTCAATTGCAGATTTGCAATGATCGCCACCACCTATCAAAATGATTTCTTTTTTCATTTTTCCTTCATTAATGATTTTGCACTGCTAGGTATATTTACCAATCTGTCTGCCAACCTGTATGCATTTGCTAAATCATCAGTATTGCAATTCCTAAACATTACTAATCTGTTCATGAGCTGCCATGCTGACCGTGTCATAACTTGATTTTCGTTGGAATATTGTAAAAAATTATCACGTTCATTTTTACTGTGAAGAAGAATGCAATTAAGCCAGTAATTTGATTGCGCGCCAGGGGGTTCAGAGATGAAGATTTCGGATGAATTTGAAAAAAAATCTTTGTATTCTTCAGCAATTGATCTTTTAGATGCAAGGAACACCTGGATCTGTTCAAGTTGGGCAAGGCCTAATGCAGCATTTATATTTGGCATACGGTAATTATAACCTGTTTCGTCATGGACAAATTCCCATTGATGAGGCAATTTCGCCTGGGTAGTCAGATGCTTGGCGTATTTTGCTAAATCTTCACTTTGAAACAACAGCATTCCTCCCCCTCCTGTTGTAATTATCTTATTTCCATTAAAGCTTAACGCTCCGATATGTCCAAATGTACCGGTATGCAGGCCTTTATAATAACTTCCAAGGCTTTCAGCGGCATCTTCAACTACCTGGATATTATAATGATTACAAATCTCAACAATTTCATCTATATGGCATGGGTGGCCGAAAGTATGCATGGGAACGCAAGCTGAGACAGGACGTGATGTATTTTTATTAAATGGAAATTTAGTTGTTTCGGGTTCCGGGTTTCGCGTTTCGGGTTTCGGGTTTCGCGTTTCGGGTTTGAGGTTTCGCGTTTCGTGTTTCGCGTTGCGGGTTTCGGGTTTAATGGTCTTAAAGATGATATTTTGTTCAAGCCAGTTACTTAATGCAGTTGGGGAAAGACCCATTGTATCCATATCAACATCCAGGAAAACAGGTTTTGCTCCACAATATGTAATTGCATTTGCAGTGGCAATAAATGTGAGCGGTTGAGTAATGACTTCATCTCCCGGTTGAACACCTGCCAGCTTCAGCGCTAAATGTAATGCGCTTGTTCCGTTCACACAAGCTACTGCTTTCTTTGCTCCTGTATACTTAGCGATAGCATCCTCAAAAAGATCGACATACTTGCCAACAGATGATACGTATGTTGAATCTATGCATTCATTAATATATTTTTTTTCATTGCCTGTAAATACAGGGGCATGGAGTGGAATTATGCCTTCAGGCTGGTTGTACAGCTCACGGATGAATGAAACTATCTTTTTATACTCTTCCATAAACATTAATAAAATCTAACTTCCTAAAATATTTACGGGAATCATACATTATAGATCCCCTGTTTATATTTCTTAAGATTGCCAGGATTTGAAAACCATTCGATTGTATTTTCCAATCCTTTCCTGATAGGAAATTCAGGTTGCCAATTTGTAAGTTTTTTAATTAATGAATTGTCGCCCCATAAACGAAACACCTCTGAATTTTCGGGCCTTATCCTTTGATTGTCTGAAATAATTTCAACATTTACGTTCATGATTTCTTTAATCATATTTAACGCCTCCTGCATTGATATTTCAGTATTAGAGGAAATATTAATTTCTTTACCTATTGTATCTTTACCTTCAGCAATAGCCAAAAATCCTTTAGCTGTATCTGTAACATAATTAAAATCACGTGTCGGAGTCAGGTTTCCAAGCTTAATTTCCTTCATCCCTCCTGCAATCTGAGATATAACCGTTGGTATAATAGCCCTGGCAGACTGCCTTGGTCCATAAGTATTAAATGGCCGCGCGATTGTAACTGGCAGATTAAATGCGTTGTAGAAACTCATAGCAATTGCATCCGCTCCGATCTTTGATGCTGAATATGGCGATTGAGGCTGCTTTGAATGCTTCTCATCGATAGGAACATATTTTGCAGTACCATATACTTCGGATGTTGATGTATGGATTACGCGAATGTTGCCGTTTTCTTTTGCAGCCTGACAAATATTTAATGTCCCTTTAATATTAGTATCTATATAACTATCAGGAGCAATGTAGGAGTATGGTATAGCAATCAAGGCTGCAAGGTGAAAAACAACATCCGTCCCTTTAACAATTGTATTACAGAAATGAGGATCACGAACATCACCGGTAACTATTTCCAGGTTTGGGTTTGAAGGAATATCTTCAAGCCATCCCCAGTTATTGAAAGAATTATATTGAGCGAGCGCTCTTACCTTATAACCTTTCTCAAGCAACAACTCCGTAAGATGCGAACCTATGAAACCATCTGCGCCGGTAACGAGAGCTTTTATCATGATTATTTGATTATTTTTTATATAATAGTAGGTAGGTATTCAGTATTCAGTATTTAGTATTTAGTATTTATTGTCATTGACTGATTACTGATTACTGATTACTACATACTACTTACTACTTACTACTTACTCATTCTTAAGACTATTCCCCCGTATAATACCCATCACCTACAGCCGAGTTTCCATATCTTCCTTTATTTCTTTTGCCATAATAACCCGACCCATATTTATAACCATAGCCCATAGAATAACCATACCTTATACCATAACCATAGTAACCTGAGAGATTTATATCGTTTAAAATGAGAGCCAGGTTTTTAAACTTGCCCTGGTTATAATAATTGTCAATAATCTCAAGAGTTCCCCGTGATGTATATCTCTGCCGCACTATAAAAAGATTCAGATCTACAAAAGGAGCTATCAGCATTGTATCTGTTACTATTGCAACAGGCGGGGTATCAATAACGATATAATCGAATTCTTTTTTAGCGGAATCAATGAATTGTTTCATTTCATTCCTTTCAAGAAGTTCGGCAGGGTTAGGAGGTATGTGCCCTGAAGCAGCATAATATAGATTTTCAACATGGGTTTGTGTGATCACCTCGTCATATCTGCAGTGTCCGCTCAGATAAGAGCTCATCCCAGGTGAATTATCTGATTTGAAAATTTTATTTAACCTTGGCTTGCGAAGATCCAGACCAACAAGAAGTACTTTCTTCCCCGATAGAGCTATAATAGATGCCAGATTGATTGATATGAAAGTTTTCCCTTCGGAACTTATTGTCGATGAAACTGCTATCACCGGTACTTCATTCTCTTTATTATAAAATTTCAGAGCTGTTCGTACCGATCTGAAAGATTCTGCAAATGCCGATCCGGGTTTTTCTATGACGGGAATTGAACTCTTAATGTCACTATGACTAATATATCCTATTACAGGAACTTTCGTTTTCTTCTCTATATCTTTTTTATCAATTATCTTATCATTAATAAAATCAATAATAATAATGAGAGCGCCAGGAAACATGAAACCAAGAATCATGGCAATCATTAAATTAGTCCTTCCTTTTGGTTTTATTCTGCTTGTGCTAAAGGCAGTGGCATAATCGATTATCCTATTATCCGATACATTTGATGCCTTGGCTATACCCGCTTCAGCGCGTTTTTCTAACAAATATGTGTATACTGTGTTATTCAGATCGAATTTCCTTTGAATTCCTATAAGATTTCTTTCTGTCGTTGGCAATTTTCTGATCTGACTTTCAATGTTTTTAATTTTGTCATTTTCTTCGGTCACTGAACGTGAGAGCGTTGCAATACCGTTCCTGACATTTTCCTTTAGCGCCGTCCTTGTTTCATTTATCCTTGCATTCATCAGGTCGGCAAGAGGCTGATCAAGCTTTAGGTTGAACCCGATTGTTTCCTTTTCTTTTTGAAGCATTGAAAGATCATTAACCAGCTTGATTAAAGCCTGATCTGATATCCCCATCAATGCAGGGGAAATAATACTTTCGTTACCATCGGCGCTGTTAAGATATTCCGAAAGATACCTATAGTATTGGAGTTGCATTCCGAGTGTCGCCTTCACGTTTTCAGAAGATGTGAGCTTATTCTGAATGTTTGCACCTTCACGGCTGAGATCAAAAAAATTATTGGCTAATCTGTATTTCTCAAGATTACTTTCGGCCTGGCCCAATGAATCCGAGATAATACCAAGCTGATCATCAATAAACTTCAATGTTTTTGCTGCAGTTTCATTTTTAATAACAAGCCCATACTCGAGGTATACTTCCATCAGCTTATTAAGATAATCAGCCTCCTGCCCCGGCACAAACCCTGATATCGAAAGTGTTACTAAAGAAGCGTCCTTATCTATTGGTGAAACAGAAAGGCTGTTTCTGTAGCTGTTTGCAAGCGCTGCAGGATCCTCAAACCAGAAATAATATTTATTCGATTTCGCTTTATCAAAAGTATTCTTACCGTAAAATCTGGACTCTATTGAGAAGTCAAATCCTCTTTCATTGAACCTTTCACCAAAAGGCATTTCCCTGCTGAACTCCGTTGAGTCTTTAAATGAGATTATATACTTGTTTTCTGAAATAATACTTATATTCACTCTTTTACCTGGTGTCTGATCACCAAGAGAATAATATTTTACAGTGAAGGGAGCTGACTTATAAATACGGCTTTCAACAATTCCTCTTCTTCCAACTCCAACTATCGTAACATGAAAATCTTTCAGGGCCTGCATTACCTGGAAGTTGAGGCTTAACGATTTGAGGATCCCCATTTCGTTTTTAAGGTTCTGCTGCCTCCTGAAGATATCACCCCCGGGAATAACACTCTCCACATTACTGTTTATACTCCCTACCTGGTCATCGCGAATAAGCAAAGTTGAAGAAACAGTGTAAACCTTCTCAGAATACCTGTTTATCCCATAAGCTATTGTTAATGCAATAAACAATGCTCCTGCAAACCAGTACCAGTTGCTAAGGAACAATGAAATGTACCGCTTGATGTCGATGGTTTCTTCTTCGGGGTAGAAGTCGGGGGTGTTTGAGTTGACCATACTTTGGGGGGTTAGTTGGTGTTCGGTGTTCGGTATAATTGTTCGGTATTCAGTATTCGGTATTCAGTATTCAGTGTCGTTAACCGATTACTGATTACCGATTACTGATTACTGATTACTGATTACTATATCAGTTTTTCATTGTCCTGTGTTTAGTATTCGGTATTCGGTATTCAGTGTCTTTAACCGATTACTGATTACCGATTACTGATTACTATATCAATTTTTCATTGTCCAGTGTCTGGTATTCGGTATTCGGTATTCAGTATTCAGTGTTCAGTGTTCAGTGGATTCAACCGATTACTGATTACTGATTACTGATTACTTCAGTGTTCAGTATTCGGTATTCGGTATTCAGTGTCGTCAACCGATTACCGATTACTGATTACCGATTTTGCGATTTACAGAACAACTTGGATTTATCAATCATTGATTGAAGCATTTTACCAATTTGTTCACATTCAGAAATCAGTTCGGTTTTTTGAGTATTATTTATATATCCAGATTCATCGGCTACTTCAAT
>DATALD010000087.1:0-42123 GCA_036261255.1 Bacteroidales bacterium | reverse complement strand
GAATTGTCGGGATGATTTTATGCTTTTCTGTTGTAGCAAGAATGAAAATCGCATGAGAAGGTGGTTCTTCAAGAGTTTTCAAAAAAGCATTAAATGCAGCAGAAGTGAGCATGTGAACCTCATCGATGATATAGATGCTATACTTTCCGATCTGTGGAGGTATGCGAACCTGATCGTTCAGGCTCCGGATATCTTCTACCTTATTGTTTGATGCAGCATCAAGTTCATGAATATTAAAAGACCTTGATGAATTAAATGACTGGCATGACTCACATTCATTACAAGCCTCAAAATCAGCAGCCAGGTTGCTGCAATTAATTGTTTTTGCAAAAATGCGGGCGCATGTAGTTTTTCCAACTCCGCGTGGTCCGCAGAAAAGGTAAGCATGAGCCAGCTTATTGTTTTTTATTGCACTTTTAAGAGTGTTTGTTATTGACATCTGGCCAATAACCATGTCAAAGCTGGCAGGCCTGTATTTTCGTGCAGAAACAATAAAATTCTCCATAAAGGCAGTGAAACTGATTGTACAAATATAATTAAAAACGTTGATGGGCTGATTTCTTATATTTGTTTTTAAATATTGAACAATGCTTCATACTCTCTTCAAAATTTTGAAACATTCCTTTTGAATAATGCAAAATAATCGTATTTTTGCGGACCAAAATTTTAATTTATTAATAGATAATCAGTATGTTAAACCAGTACGAAACCGTTTTCATTGCAACTCCCGTTTTGTCTGAGAACCAGATGAAGGAAGCGGTACAGAAATTCAAGAAGGTCGTCACCGATAATGAAGGTGAGATCGTTCATGAAGAAAATTGGGGCTTAAAAAAACTAGCCTATCCAATTCAGAAAAAATCAACAGGATTTTACTACCTGCTCGAATTCAAGGGCAAAGGTGATCTGATTGAAAAACTTGAAGTCCAGTTCAGAAGAGATGAGAGGATTATCAGGTTCTTAACATTCAGGATGGAAAAATTTGCCATCGAATACGCAGAGAAGAAAAGAAAACAGAAAGAATCAGGAAAAACAAAGGAGGAATAAGACATGGCACAGAACGAATCGGAAATCAGATATTTGACTCCCCCTACTGTTGAGATCAAAAAGAAAAAATACTGCAGGTTCAAGAAGAACAGGATACGTTATATTGACTATAAAGATCCTGAATTTCTGAAGAAATTCCTTAACGACCAGGGCAAGATACTCCCAAGAAGAATCACAGGTACATCATTGAAATATCAGAGGAAAGTTGCAAAAGCCGTTAAGAGAGCAAGACACATAGCTCTTCTTCCATATGTAACTGACCTATTAAAATAAGGAGGAAACAATATGGAAATTATCTTACTACAGGATGTAAATAAACTTGGTCAGAAAGATGACCTTGTTAATGTAAAGAACGGATACGGAAGAAACTTTCTCATACCAAAAGGTTATGCAGTGGCAGCTACTCCATCAGCAAAAAAGATGCATGCTGAGAACCTTAGGCAGAAAGCTCATAAAGAAGAAAAAATCAAAGCTGAAGCTCAGGTAATTGCAGGTAAAATGCAGGGTCTTAAGCTTACCGTTGGTGCAAAAACAAGCACATCAGGCAAGATCTTTGGTTCTGTAAACACAATCCAGATTGCTGAATCACTTAAAGATAAAGGTTTCGATATCGAACGTAAGAACATTACACTCCCTGAAGACCAGGTTAAAGAAGTAGGTACTTACAAAGCTGTTATTAAGCTTCACAGGGAAGTTAAAGTAGAAATTGAATTTGAAATTGTTGGTGAATAACCGACAATTTTCATGATACAAAAGAGACGCAAAATTTTGCGTCTCTTTTTATTTTGCAGCTATTGCATCTATTTCGACAAGGGCTCCCATTGGAAGATCTTTCACTGCGTATGTTACCCGTGCAGGAAAGGAGTCAGTATATATTGTTGAGTAGACTTCATTCATTGCTTTAAAATCTGTTATCTCCTTCAGCAGGCAGGTTGATTTAACTACATCTGAATATTTATATCCTGCAGCCTCAAGAATAGCTCCTAAGTTCTTTAAACACTGCAGTGTCTGCTCAACAATGCCTTCAGCTAGTTTTCCGGTAACCGGATCAATACCTAACTGCCCTGCGATGTAAAGGGTATTCCCCGCTTCTATGGCCTGGTTATAGGGACCAATTGCGGCGGGCGCTTTTGATGTTGATACTGTTCTTTTCATAATTCCAAAGTTTTAATATGTATCATGAAAGTCTTTCCTTCTTTCGTATTTCAGGTCACCCAAAACTGAAGCTTTGACTCTTATTGTGAAATTCCAGCTTTTCATTGTTCCATTGGGTATCCAGTTGAAGTTCATTTGCCAGCAATGAAGATCACGTGAAATTCCAATTTGCGTCATCGTGATCTCCTTTTGAGTAAAATCATATCCTGTATTATATGTCACAGCCGTCTTTTTTGTAATTGAAGCTGATCCGCTAAGTGTCATGGAATGAGCAAGATTTGAAGAAATCCCATTCTTGCTATAGGTCATGCTATATGACATATTCATTGTCCATGGCACATTAAAAACAGGGTATCCGTATTCATCTCTTATCCCAGCTCCCTTGTTGCTCTGTGAAAGATCAGTGTTAGTGGCTGCAGTAGTTGTTTGCTTGCCTCCTGTAAGTGCATTAGGAGTCTGTGATGCTGATTCATTAGCATCTTTCTTCCCTTTAAACAAATCGCTTATGTTTAAATCAACACTACCATTAACCTGTGTCAACCGTAATAAGTTACCGTTTTGTTTAAAGTTGTATGTATTAATTGCTGCTCCCCTGCTATCATAACCATAAAGAGAGAAATTAGCTGAAGCTGATATATTAATATTATTTGCAAGTAATGTGCGACCCTGCATTGAAATGGGAGCCCATCTCATTGAATCCCTGAAAATGTCGTACGAAGTAGTAATTCCGAAATTGTCGAGAATTTTTACTTTTTTGGGTTTACCCGTGGTATCGTTACGGTCAAATACCTTTGCCTCAATCAGGTTGACGAGACTAAAACTTACACTACCGCTTCTCTTTGAAACCGAAGGTGTACCAAAAATCTTATTATTGTAGATCGAATACTCGCGTGTATGACCAAGAGTATCGTATTGGACTTCCCTATACATGTCTGAACTCAACCCGGGAATAGCAGGATTATATGAAAAAGTAACTGATGGTTTTATAACATGCCGTATAGCCTGAACTCTTGAATCGGGATTGGTGAATTCGTAAGTACCATATACCTGTGGATTAAAAGAAACACTGAGGTTTGTATTAATAGCATGACCATAACTTAAGCCATCTATTGTGTCTGTAATAACCGTGCCACTTTCTTCATCATACCTGTAATCAAGCATACTGTTATACAGTACTCCATTATAGGTTACTGACGGAGTAATTGAAAAGTTATTAAAAGGTTTTATCTGAAGAGATAATGGAGCTGAATGCTGGAAACCATTATTCATCTTGTTCCAGACTTCATTTGTAAACAATAATGAGTCTTTTAATCCAACTATGCGGTTATCGAGTGCAGCTGTATATGAAAACTGAATCTCTTCAAACCATTTTGGAGTGCCAACCATGGCCTTCCTCTTAAATGGATAGATTCTGTTCATATTAAAGTTTGCTTTTGGAAGATTAAGGCTGACAGTTTTCTGCCGTACATCCTGCGAATGATTCATGCTGGCAGAAAAATTGAACGGTGTTCCATCCCATGTCTTTGAATAACTTATACTTGATTGTCTTGTGGTTGTAACGTGTTCAGTCACATTATAGCTGTTATTCTTATCAAATCCTGATGACGACATATTGACGTTCGCAGAGAATCTTGAGCCTGGTGAAGCCTTGGCATCCTGGTTGAAAGTCCATCCGAGACGGTAGTTTGAAGATTCATCGTAATCCGTCCATCCTTTGTGGCCTGAAACGTTATTGGCATAACTAAAAGAGAAGTTTCCACTGTATTTGTAGAGCTTCTTATAGTTCGATGTAGCATTTGCCATCCAGGTGCCATTTGTATAGATATTTCCTGTAATATTTAAATCGAAATAGTCGTTAATTGCAAAGTAATAACCACCATCAGTCAGCGAATATCCGCGTGTTGCCTCCTGCCCGATACGGGGTATCTGTATTCCGGAAGCAGATGTCTTAGTTTGAACCGGGATATAACCAAACGGAAGGAATAGTGGCAAAGGAACTCCTTCAAGAACCATATATGCCGGACCAAACACCGTCTTTTCTTTTGGGTAAACCCTGGCCCTTGGAAGTCTTAAATAGAAATGTGGAGTATCCAGATCACAGGTAGAGTATGTACTTCTAAAAATATTAGATGTACCGTCTTCAAGCAGCTTTGTCTTCTGGCTTCTCAGAGTCCCCTGATCCTGTTTGGTAACAATATTTGATGCTACTGCTTTCTTTGTTTTGAAGTTATAAAGGAAGTCATCAGCTGCAATCTCCTGCGAACCTTCTTTATATACCGGCTTTCCCTGTATCGTTCCGCTTGTATCCTTACGACCCACTGCGAAAAGAGTATTATTCTTCATATCAATAAAAATGGAATCGCCGGTTATTTTAATCTCGCCATAGTTTACCCAGGCCTCCGAGACAAGTGTTACTTTTTTGTTGATAATATCCTGGTACCTATACCCTTTGGCTCCGTATTTTATCTGTGATTCAATTGCATTTTCTGAAACAGGGATCAAACCTGAAGAATCTCTCTCTACCGGCAACCTCAATGTATCCCGCTGCGAAAAGACCCTGCAAGACCAAAACAGGATCAGTAACAATGTAAGTAACCGCTTTTGTTTAAAAAAATACAACTTTAATACTTATTTTTGTATAGTTTTTGTTCGCCGGAAGCAAGTGCAAAACTAATTAAAAAACGTTAACCTAAATGGCCGCAGAAGTTAAAAACGTCAAACATTGTTCCATTAATATATGTTCCGCAAAATTCATTTTTACTGCATTCTTCCTTGTCAGCTTTTTTTCAATAGCTTTTTCTTCAACGGATGAGAAAACATGGGTTATTGTAATTGACCCGGGTCATGGAGGACGTGATCCTGGCGCCCTGGGTTCATTTAGTCGCGAAAGTGATCTCAATCTTGCTATTGCATTGAAAACGGGCAAGTATATAGAAGAGAGCATCGAAAATGTAAAAGTTATATATACAAGAAAAACAGATAAAACAGTGGATCTGCGGGAAAGACCAATTATAGCAAATAATAACAAGGCTGACCTTTTTATTTCAATTCATACAAACTGGGCTAAATCACCCGCAGTTTCTGGAGCTGAAACTTACATAATGGGAATAACAAAAGATGAGGAAAACCTTGCTGTTGCCATGAGGGAAAATGAGGTTATTTATCTTGAAGATGATTTCTCAACCAAATACCAGAATTTTGATCCTAAACAGCCTGAATCTTATATCATTTTTACTTTAATGCAAAACGTCTACCAGAAACAGAGTACCAATTTTGCATCAATGATTCAAACACAGTTTACCGAAAGAGTATCCAGGAAAGACAGGGGAGTTAAACAGGCCGGGTATTGGGTACTATTCAACACAGCAATGCCATGTGTACTTATCGAAACAGGATTCATCTCTAATGTTGCAGAAGAAAAATTTCTTAACTCAGAACAGGGACAAGATTATATGGCATCAGCTATCTTCAGAGCCTGCCGTGATTATATAAATGATATTAAGCTGCGAAGTAATGCAATTGCCAATAACAGGAACGACTCTGCAGATACAAGTCTGCCCGAATTAGTTACAACAAACCAGCGTCAGGTAAATTTCAGGGTTCAGGTCGCATCATCCACAATCAGGAAGGAAATGAAGCCTGAGAATTTCAAAGGAATAAAAGACATAATCGAGTTGGAGTCAGGTGGAAGATATAAATACCTTACGGGCAACTTTGAAGAATATGATGATGCTCTTGTATATCGAAAAGAGATCAACAGACTCTACCCTGATGCTTTTATTATTGCGTTGAAGAATGACACTCTCGTATCTCTTCAACAGGCATTGAAAATTAACAGAAAAAATAAATAAAAAGAATCGATGAAAAAGATTTCGAACGAGGTTAAAGTAGGAATAATAGCAATAATAACTATCCTGGTATTCATCTGGTTGTTCAATTTTTTGAAAGGAAATGATCTCTTAAACAAGGATGCTACATACTATTCTGTATATCAAAAAGTTGGAGGTCTTGCTGAATCAAGTCCCGTTGAAGTAAATGGATATAGAGTTGGCGTTGTACAGTCAATCAATTTCATTGACCCAAAAAGCGGGAAGCTACTTGTTGAGTTTTCTGTCGATAAAGACTTCAAGATTCCAAGAAATACAGTTGCAGAAATTGTTCCTGTTTCATTGCTTGGAGGTATGAAAGTGCAGTTTGTATATGGAGAGGGACCGGGGTTCTACGAATACCGCGACACAATACCAGGTGTCCTGGCAGAATCAATTACAGATATGCTCGAAACAGAATTACTTCCTGTTAAAGACCAGATAGCTCATCTGCTTACTGAAGTTGATTCAGCTATCAGTTCAATAAATGAAGTGATGAATGAAAACTTCAAGAAAGATCTTGATCAGACAATGTCGAATATCAATAATTCTACAGCGAGCCTGAATGAAATTATTACTTCCAGGAAAAAAGAGCTACAGTCTACACTCGATAATCTCAACAACTTCACAAAGATGCTTTCTCAAAACTCTGGGAAAATGGATGAAACATTCACAAACCTTAAAAACATATCCGATACACTCGAAGCAGCAGACATTTATGGCGCTGTTAATAATCTTAAGGCCAGCCTCGAAGAAACATCAATAATGATGAACAACCTGAATAAAGGGAAAGGAAGCGCTGGACAATTCCTTACTAATGACTCAGTCTATGCAAATCTTTCATCAAGCCTTGAAAATCTCAATATCCTCCTTGTTGATCTGAAAGAAAACCCAAAAAGATATGTACATTTTTCAGTCTTTGGTAAAAAAGATAAAGCCAAGGATTGATTAATTTGAAATCATAAACACTGAACACAGGAGAAAGCAACATTCATTTCTCCTGTTTTTTTCCTCAGTCACATCTGAAAATAATTGTTAAAATATTACCCTTAAGAATTCATTTAGTTAAAAACCAGATATTCTTGATCTTAAAAAGCCTAATTATAACAAGGTTAAAAAAGTAATAGTTTTAGAGGTATGATGTTGATTTTTGATCAGGCGCTCATAATGAATTGTGACACACGAACAAATGGAAGCATCCTTCTGTATTTCGCTATAATTCAATCAGATACATTGATGTGTTAAAATTTGTTTCATAAGTTGTTGATGATTAAAAACATATAATTTTTCTGATATAATCAAGCAAAAAAAATTTTTTTTTATTACTTTTTTTTTTACAAATATTGCTTCATGAATCATCTGGATTCGAACCGTAATATTTTTTTAAAACCAACCCTAAATGAATAAGTCGCATAATGACGTTTGGAATAATTGTCTTCAGATTATCCGTGATATTATTCCATCCATCAGCTACAAAACATGGTTTGAACCAATTGTTCCTTTAAAGCTTGAGAATAATGTACTGACAATTCAGGTACCAAGTCCGTTCTTTTACGAGTACCTGGAGGAACAATACATTGACATCCTTAGAAAGACACTTCGAAGGGAAATCGGAACAGGTGCAAAGCTTGAGTATAACGTTGTTATGGAGAATACCAATTTTTCTGATGGGAAGCCGTATACAGTCAGGTATCCCTCCAGGAATAAAACGGATCTTAACAATAAGCCTGTTCAGGTTCCTTTCGACGTAACACAACCTTCAATTAAGAATCCTTTTGTTATCCCGGGAATAAAGAAGATCCATTACGATCCAAAGCTTAATCCTGATTATAATTTTAATAATTACGTTGAAGGTGAATGTAACAGGCTTGCAAGGTCGGCAGGAATTGCAGTTGGGAATAATCCTGGAGGAACAGCATTCAATCCATTGATGATATATGGAGATTCAGGTCTTGGGAAAACCCATCTTGCACAGGCAATAGGGATTCTTGTAAAGGAAAAACACCCTGAGAAGGTGGTTCTGTATGTAAATGCGAACAAATTCCAGACACAATTTGTTGAATCAGTCAGGAACAACAACAAAAATGATTTCCTGCATTTCTATCAGATGATTGATGTACTTATACTCGACGATGTTCATGAATTTGCCGGCAAGGAAAAAACCCAGGATACTTTCTTCCACATCTTCAATCATCTTCATCAATCGGGGAAGCAATTAATTCTTACATGTGACAAGCCTCCTGTTGAATTGCAAGGGTTGGAACAAAGACTTCTTTCGAGGTTTAAATGGGGCTTGCAGGCTGATCTTCAAAGGCCCGATTATGAAACAAGGATAGCTATCCTCAAGAAAAAAGCTTATAACGACGGAATTGAACTTCCTGAAGAAATATTTGAATACCTGGCTCTTAATATTTCAAACAACATCAGGGAGCTGGAGGCAGTGCTTATTTCTCTTTATGCACAGTCAACACTAAACAAAAAGGAGATTACTCTTGAGCTGGCAAGGCAGATGGTTGAAAAGCTCGTAAGCACTACAAGGAGAGAGATAACCATTGATTATATCCAGAAGATTGTTTGTGATTACTATAAGATCTCTATCGATCTAATACAGGGTAAAACAAGGAAACGCGAAATAGTACAGGCCAGACAGGTTTCAATGTACTTTTCAAAGAATCTTACTAAAGCTTCTCTTGCAAGCATCGGATCGCATATTGGAGGAAAAGATCATGCTACTGTATTGCATGCATGTAAGACTGTAAATAATCTTATCGACACTGATAAGCATTTCAAAACACAGATTACTGAAATTGAAAAGAAATTAAAGGTTTGAATTATGATCATAAGAGATATCGTTAATAGTTTTTATGAGAAATATGGTCGAGTGCAGGAGAAACCTGCACTCTTTTTTTCTCCCGGGAGAGTAAATCTTATAGGTGAACATACCGATTACAATGGCGGGTATGTGTTTCCATGTGCTCTTAATTATGGCACTTATCTTCTTGCAAGGCAGGTGCCAGGAAAGATCATCAGTTTCTCTACTCTTAATTTCAAAGAAACAGCAGAAGTAGATATTAGCAGCTTACCGGTGAAGCAAGGGAGCCTATGGATCAATTACCCGTTAGGCGTCATTAGAGAGTTTATGCTGCGGGGAATTGAATTATCAGGACTGGAATTGCTCTTTTATGGCGATGTTCCCAATGGCGCTGGTCTTTCCTCATCAGCATCTATTGAGATGGTCACAGCAACTGCAATTAACAATATTTACTCAGCGAAGTTGACCACGCTTGATCTTGTGAAGATGAGCCAGAGAGCTGAAAATGTGTTTGTTGGGATGAACTGCGGAATAATGGATCAGTTTGCAGTTGGCTTTGGCAAAAAAGATAATGCTATCTATCTTAATTGCAGCACACTTGAACACGAGAATGTACCAGTTAATCTTGGTAATAATGTATTAATAATTACAAATTCGAACAAAAGAAGGGGGTTAACAGATTCCAAATATAACGAAAGGCGAAGTGAGTGTGAAACCGCAGTAAGCTTGCTTCAGAGCTACAGGACTATTCAAAATCTCAGTGAAATTAAAACTGAAGAACTCGGTATTCTCGACAAGTATATTAAAGATCCTGTTATAAGAAGGCGCGCAAAACATGTTATTACAGAGAACGGTAGAGTTCTTTCAGCAGTCAATGTTCTTAAGATGAGTAATATATATGAATTCGGGATCCTCATGAATGAATCGCACGACTCGCTTAAGAATGATTATGAAGTTACCGGTAATGAGCTTGACACACTTGTTTATGAAGGAAGAAAGCTTAAAGGAGTAATAGGAACAAGGATGACAGGTGCAGGTTTCGGAGGGTGTACAGTTAGCATTGTCAAGAAGGAAGACTCAGAAACTTTCATGAAGATACTTTCGGAGATTTACACCTTAAAAACAGGCCTTATACCTGATTTCTATATGCCACAGATTGGAGATGGAGCAAAGATGATGGAGTTGCCATAAATATGATAGAGGCTATCCTGAGCTTGATGAATAAAGGTATTTTTTCTTTCGAAAAAATTTTTGTATTTTTCAACACTCGTAACATTCCTGATGGCTAAAGTTAAAAAAATACTGAAATATTTATTGATTTTTCTCTCAATAGTACTGATTGCCTCTTGTGCTCCGGCCAGGAAGAGCAGTCATTATCAGAAAAAGAAAAAAGCATCTCATGTTAATACGGAGCAGCTTGGCAGGAATAAATACTACTTCTCCCAGCAATACCAGAAAAAGTTGGGCTCAACATACCGGAAGAAGAAGCGTTGATTATTCTTCACAAACTATCGACAGACCATCATAAGCAAGATGAACACCTGAAGGAAGTTCCTCCGACACCTCAGAATGAAGCCCCATCTGATGACTGATGTGAGTTATAAATGCTTTTTTTGGAGAGATCTCCCTGATTATTTCGATTGCTTCACGAAGTGAGAAATGTGATATATGCTTTTCTTTTCTCAGGGCATTAATAACAAGATATTTAACGCCGAACAGCTTCTCTTTGCTTTCTTCAGGAATATAATTAGCATCAGTTATGTATGCGAAATTACCTATCCTGTAACCATATACCGGGAGCCCATAATGAAACACCCTCACCGGGATAATGCTTATCTCTCCTATTCGTATTTCCTGCTCCTGGACAGTATTGAGTCTCATTTTAGGGATTCCAGGATATTCATTCTCTGAAAAAACATAAGAATACTCTTTTCTGACAGCCTTCAATACCCTTTCTTCACCCCATATATCGATTGCATCCTGGCTTATGTAGTTGAAAGCTCTTACGTCATCAAGTCCTCCGATATGATCCTTATGCTCATGAGTGAGCAGAATTGAATCAAGTTTAATGACATGTTCACGCAGCATCTGCTGTCTAAAATCAGGTCCTGCATCAAATAAAAGCATATTTCTCCCGGTATCAACAAGTGCGGAGGTTCTCAGTCTCTTATCATGAAAATCTTCAGATAAACATGTTTTACAGGAACATGCTATTACCGGCACACCCTGCGAAGTGCCTGTGCCAAGAAAAGTAATTTTCACTATCTGGGTTTTTATCTTTTAACAAACCTACTTCAAAAATCTCTAACAGCCAACCGCGCTAATTGGTTTTCTATGTCCTATCTTTGAACAAAGAAATGTTGATGACTGGAAAGTTATATTTATTACCGGTAACCCTGGGTGGTGATGACTATGAACAGGTACTACCTTCGAAGGTACTCGAAATTATTAGGAGTTTAAGAGTATTTATCGTGGAAGATCTGCGAAGCGCCAGGAGGTTTCTAAGGTTGATGGATCACAATTTTCCAATTGATGATTCAACTTTTTTTGTCCTAAATGAACATACCGATCCTCGTGAGATAATTGGTTATCTTGATCCTGTTGAACAGGGAAAAGATATAGGTATTTTAAGCGAGGCAGGATTACCCTGTATTGCCGATCCGGGTTCACTTGTTGTGGCTCTAGCTCACAAGAAAAAAATTACTGTTGTGCCCCTCACAGGTCCCTCTTCAATAATTCTTGCACTTATAGCATCTGGATTCAATGGGCAGAAGTTTACATTCAATGGATATTTACCGGCAAAACAGCCTGATCTTCTTTCAAGCCTTAAAGATCTTGAAAGAAGAGCTTCACAGGGGTATACACAGTTGTTCATGGAAACACCATACAGGGCTCAGAAGCTCCTTGACAGTATCTTTAAGTACTGTACTAACGACAGGAAACTCTGTATTGCAACAAATATCACCCTCCCTGATGAATGGATTAAGACAATGACAATATCAGAATGGAAGAAATTCCCTCCGGACTTGAAAGGCAGGCTTGTTGTATTTGCGCTTCAGTAAGTTTTATTTGGAACTGACACCTATTTTAACAAGAGTTACTTCAAATAACAAAGGCTTATATCCGGGAATTCCGTTATATCCAGATGGTCCATAGCCAAGTTTGGATGGTATGAGAAACAATGCTTCTCCACCCTCCTTCATATATGAAATACCTTCATCAAAGCCATCAATTACCCAGCCTTCACCAAATGGATACACAAAGTAATTTCCACCTACATTAGTATCGAATACGTATCCATTAAGAAAGTTACCCGTGTAACTCACATAAATAGTATCGTATAAACTTGGAGATGGACCAGTTCCGGGAGTAACTTCACAATAGTACAAACCACTCTCTTTTTGTTCAAAATTAATATTTGGATTTTCGCTTATATAACTTTGAATTTCTGCCTGTTCTTCTTCTTCAAGTTCCTTTTGGCTGGGCATACATGATATGAAAAAGATAGTTGATAATGAGATGATTGTAAAAAGAGAAGTTCTGAGATTTTTCTTCATTGCTGCAATTTATTAATTTACTATTATTAAAGTTTAAGTTTTTTTATTGTGTTTCCATGACCTTTACATAATAAACTATGACCGATCTTGGAGGTATTTTATTGTTATCACCCAGCAAACCGTATGCCAAAAAAGGAGGAAGAATGAAAATTGCCTCTGACCCGGGTCTGAGCATTTTCATGCCTTCATATAATCCTGCTTCAATGCCTGTCTTTCCAAGTATAAATGTTTTCTCCGATGAGTAACAAAGAGTACCGTCAAGAAGATAGCAATCGTATTTCATATTGATATGATCGCCATCTGCAAAAAAATCACCTGTTCCTTCTTCATTCACCTTGTACCATAACCCGGTTGGTGTTTCAATCATATTGAGTTTTTTCCTTTCAATATAGTTTTGAATTCTTTCCTTGTCTTTCTGAATGAAATTCCTGTTAAGCTCTTCCATGTCTTCTTTCCCTGGTTTCCTGACAATTGCTGAATCATTTTCACGTGTACCACATGAAATCAGAATTGAGAAAGAAAACAAAAGTATTATAAAAATAAACCTAGGGGTCATATATCTTCTTCAGATTTTGGTGAATTCTCATTAAGAACGTCGAGAAAATAGTTTATTGTATTCTGTAATGAATCATGGTATTCGCCTCCGGAGGCGTTAAGATGACCTCCTCCACCAAAATATTTTGCAGCCAACTTGTTTGTCGGGAAACTTCCTTTTGATCTGAACGATAGTTTTATGAAACCCTCCTTTTCAATGAACAGAACAGAAAACCTGATTCCTTTTATCGAAAGAGGATAATTTACAAAACCTTCAGTATCGCCCTTAACATGGTTGAAATTCTTTATATCTTCTTTTGTCAGGTATATATATGCGGTTTTGTGTTCCGGAATTACGGTCATTCTCTGGTAAAGAGCATAACCGAGAAGTTTCATCCTGTCAGCAGAAAAATTATTATAAACGAGGTTTAGAACAATCTCTTTCCTGATTCCGGATTCCAGCAGTAATGCAGCAAGACGGAAAGTATCAGCAGAATATGAACCGTGTTCAAAATTACCGGTATCTGTGACGATACCTACATAGATGCATTCTGCAAAAGATCTCCCTGTAAAAATGTTCCCGCTGTTTAATGTTTTTACAATCTCAAACACTAATTCGGCTGTAGCGCACTTTGAAGGATCAGAAATGACAATATCACAGAAGCTTCCGGGTTCAAGATGATGATCAATCATCACCTTTTTTGCCTTCGAATTCAGGATTGCTTCCTCTGCTTCTCCCATTCTCCCAGGTTGATTAAAATCAACTATAATAATGAGGTCAGCATCTGAAATGAGTTTTAGGCATTTCTTCCTGTCGCGTATAAAAACTTCGATTATCTCACTTCCATCCATCCATTTTAAGAATTCCTGCAAATAGTTAGGAGAGATCATCCCAACATTCTTGTTTATTGATTTCAGGAAATGGTATAAAGCCAGCTGTGATCCAATGGCATCACCATCAGGATTAATGTGTGATATAATGAGTATATTCTCTGAACCTGCAATCAGGTTGCCTAATTCTTTTGTATATTTGGGAAGATCAATCACGCGTTACTTTTTATTACAGGCTGGTAAAGATAATTAATATTTTCCGGGAAGTCTGCTGATACTGTAAATCACCCAAATAAAGAGATAAAATGAGCAGTAATTTCACATTTTCGATTATTAAACCAAATGCTGTCAGAACAGGCAAAACGGGTCCTATTCTCGCAATGATCAATGAAGCAGGATTCGAAATTGCCGCATTAAAGATGATACAACTTACTTTAAAACAGGCACAATCATTTTATGAAGTACATAAAGGTAAGCCATTTTATGAAGGCTTAATAGAGTTTATGACTTCAGGACCTGTCTTTGTAATGATCCTAAAGCATGAAAATGCTGTTACTGAATATAGGAAGCTAATGGGATCCACTGATCCCAAAAAAGCTGATCCGGGAACTATCAGGAAACTATACGCTGTTAATACACAGATGAATGCAGTTCATGGTTCTGACAGTGATGAAAATGCAATTAAAGAAGCTGGGTTTTTCTTCTCAGAAATGGAAAAATTCATTTGATTGTATCACGTTATTTTCAGTTTTAAGAAATGGGCACTGATATAAGAGAGAAGAAGGATTTGGAAAAGTTATCTTCTGCATTCACGCTTTCGGATATGGAGATATTTATTTTTCCTGAACTTTTTTACCCGCTCGTCCTGGCAAATATAATGTCTCCTGTTCTCTGGAAGTGGAGAGAGGATCAATGGTTTAAGGATATCGAAAAAAAGAACTTTACATATAAAACCAACAGGATTAAACAGTACATAATACAGAACTATGTTTTCAATCTCGATCTTTCAACATGGGGCTTGACAACCAAGACAAAAGAAATAGCCAGGTTCAGTGATTTTTTTGATATTAACATACTTCGTCAGTCAAATGCCTTGTTTGGGTATGAAGGAGATAAATATTACTTCGACATTGATATAAGAAAACACTTTGGCCTCGACAAGTTCGATTCTGACATTATTCCTTACTGGAAGACTGAAACTA
Source organism: Bacteroidales bacterium (assembly GCA_036261255.1). Lineage (GTDB taxonomy): Bacteria > Bacteroidota > Bacteroidia > Bacteroidales > VadinHA17 > LD21. The sequence continues at coordinate 27,122 of DATALD010000087.1, read as the reverse complement.
TTGAAGCAATGAACGCCTTCAGGCATAAACCAAATTTCAGCACGGGCGCCGGTGAATGCGTTTCACTTTCAGCTTTGTATGCCTCGGCTATGTTTGTTGTCGGAAGGGTGCCTCTTGAGAATATTTTTTTGATTGCAACACCTTTACATTCCCAGAACTTTATCCTCGAAAAAGAAGGTCTCATTACAAACAACCGTCGTATTGTTACTAAGAATATGTGGTTTAATGGCACCTCCCTTTCTGAGAAAGCAAGACGAGCGCTTGAAAATGAAAAAGTAACAATTGTTTCCCATATATCAGGGTATATTCATACAATCCATGAACATGCAACAATTGATAAAAATTCGTATGAAGAATTCTCCCGGAAGCTTAAGAGTTTTCTTGTCACTGATCTGACAACTTTGATCTTTCTCAATTTTTTAAGGTTTAAATCAAAGTATAAAAAGCTTTTCCAATATATAGATATAAACTCGGGATCTAAACGGTTTATTCTTCTTGAAAGAATGTTCGAATATGAACACTCAAGCAGGTTCAATGCATTTGAAACACGCGATCAGCTATTAACGGAGATCGATGGTGATGATTTTCACCTAAGCCCCATACAGGACAAACTGATCTTAAATGAGTTTGAGTCAGCGATATCACGGAATCATGGAAAGGATCTTAAATTTTTTGAGAATGAATTCATTGCGCTAACAAATTCTTCATTTCATGGAATAATAAGGGAGATGATAAGCGACCTTGAAAAGTTTATTATAACAGTGCCGAAACTTCCAGGTACTGACAAACATTTTTCCGAATCAGAGAATCTGAGTATATCAGTTGATGATACCCGGGATAAAATAATAACGAAAATCAGAAGATATTCGAAAAAATCTGAAACCGGGCTTCTGGCTTTGTATGTATTCAGGGATATGGAATCAATAGAATGGGCGCCATTTATTAAGGCAGCTATTGAAAGGAATCCAGTCTGCTTTGAGGGACTTGAAGGAAAAACTCCTGATGAAGTCTATACTAAGCTTCTGGAAATGGCTGGCGATTCAATTTACGATGGCAAAAGGTTGGCGCTGCCTGATGAAGTTTGGAATTTCGTTACCGGTGATGGGGTTGAAAAAGCTTTGTTGATGGCTGATTATCTCCACCATTCCGTTAGTAAGTCGCCAATAAAGATCAATGCAAGTGGAAAGAAGGTGACACTTAACTTTGACAACAAGAATTATGTCTTCAGTTCAAAAAAGGGTTTTGAAGTGATAATTGATTTGTAGAAGTGCCAAGGGGTAAAGGGCGCAGAGCGCAAGACGCAGGAGCATCTATAGCAATACCATTATCTTAATACAATGTCCCTGATAACCTCCTCTCCTACTTTTTTATTGATTTTTTCCCTAAGGGCCTGTCGCAGCATCAGCAATTCATTTCTTACGACAGAAGAACTAAGATGTACATACAAAACATGATCCTTGATATAGATCCGCTGGGTTCTGGAGCTTATCGCTTTACCAACTATTTCATTCCACGAGTTAAGAACATTAGCTTCATTTAGTTTTTCACCAAGATCATTCTCAACGATATAATCCTTAATTGCTTCGGCAATAGATATTGTTTTACTTCGTCTCATAAAATATCATTAATAATTTCTCCGGCGGAATTTCCTTCAACATTGAAAAGTTTATATCGTGTATTGTGTGACGCGAGAATTCCTTTGAGCCTGTCGCTATGGGTATCTGTTATGAATATCTGACCAAAGAGGTCATCACCAACCAGCCTGATAATCTGCTCTACTCTTCCTGCATCGAATTTATCAAAAATATCATCAAGAAGCAGAATAGGTGAAAAACCGGCTTTATGCCTGATATAAACAAATTTTGATAGTTTAAGCGCAACAAGGTACGATTTCTGTTGTCCCTGAGAACCAAGCGACTTTACAGGATACCCGTTCATCTCCAGTATAAGATCATCTTTGTGAATACCGGCTGTTGTGTATTCGACATAAAGATCTCTTGTAAAAGACTCTTCAAGTAGTTTTCCAAAATCTCCTTCAGACAGCTGTGATCTGTATTGAAGCTTCACTGATTCCTTCCCTGATGAGATAAGAGAATAATATTCCTGGAAAACAGGGATAAGTTCATCGACAAGCTTTGATCTTTCTCTGAAGATAAAGGAACCATACTTAATAAGCTGGTTATCATAAACTGAAAGCATTTCTCTGTCAGCCTTGCCTGATGCTTTAAAATCTTTTAATAATCTGTTCCTTTGCTGGAGGGCCTTTCCATACCTTAAAACAGAATCAAGATATTCAGGATTATACTGGCTGATTATCTTGTTCATGAACTTCCTTCGCTCATCGCTTCCTTCAGCTACAAGTGCACTATCAGCAGGAGAAACCATCACTACAGGGTACCTGCCAACATGGTCTGATAGTTTTTGATATTCTTTTGAGTTTCTCTTTAGGAGCTTCGATTTTTGACGCTGGAAAGTGCACGATATATCGTCCTCATCATCATTTACAACAAAGGTGCCCCTAATAATAAAAAAATCTTCACCATGCCTGATACTAATGCTATCGGTATTATTGAAAAAGCTCTTTGTAAGAGAAAGGTAATGTATTGAATCAAGGATATTTGTCTTTCCGACACCATTGTTGCCGGTTAAGCAATTGATTCTCTGAGAAAACTCAAATTCAGCAGATTCGTAATTTTTAAAATTAGTCAGGACAAGTTTTTTAAGATACATAATATCTCTTGTAATTGCCCGTAAAGTTAGCAAGAAACAGGAAGTTTGTTAATTTTTTCAATTCCTGAATAAATTGAATCTCTATTTTTTTAATGTTATTTTTCAGATTTACTTGAAAAAAATTACTTTTGCGATGGAAAAATCGGAAGCATAAACATTTAAACCAATATGGCTAAGAAAAAAAAGGAAGAAAATCCACAGGGTATCTCAAATGTTGAGGAAACACTAACCAGAACAGAACAATACCTGGAAGAGAATTATAAACCGATTCTTATCATTCTCGGAGTGATCGTTGGATTTGTAGCTATCATCTGGCTTGGTAAACTATATCTTAACAACAGGAACGATGAGGCTCAGTCTCAGGTATTCCAGGCTGAGAAATACCTCGAGATGGATTCAATCAACCTGGCGTTGAATGGTGACGGTAACTACCTCGGCTTCCTGGACATCGCTAATGATTATAAATTTACAAGCACAGGTAATCTCGCCTTATATGGTGCAGGTATCTGCTATCTTCATCTTGGTAACTTCGAAGAAGCCATAAAATATCTTGACAAGTATTCGAAAAAAGATGAGGTTATTGGATCATTGGCAATCGGTGCTACCGGTGATGCTTATGCTGAGCTTGGAAATTCGAAAAAAGCAATTGAAAAATATATTGAAGCCGCCGATTATGCAAATAACTCATTCAACACTCCGCTTTTCCTCATGAAAGCAGCAGGATTGAATGAATTACAGAGCAACTATGGTGAGGCTCTGAAACTCTATGAAAGGATAAAAGCAGACTATCCTGAAAGCACAGAAGGCATTTCAATAGACAAGTACATTGCCAGGGTAAAAGTCCTGATGAACTAACAATCAAGTAATAATTAAAACGCATCGGGCTCAACACAACTGGGACTGGTGCGTTTTTCATTTAACATAATAATAAGATGGGAACTGCCAATCTTTCATCGTATGATCATGAGTCAATTCCTGATGCACGCAGGATGAAGTTCGGAATAGTTGTAGCTGACTGGAATAAAGAAATAACATGGGCTCTTCTTGAAGGCGCTCTGAATACCCTCAAAAAGCATGGAACGCCAGAAAAGAGTATTATTATAAAGCATGTACCGGGCAGCTTTGAGCTTACAATCGGCGCCCAGTTTATTGCTGAATATGATGACGTTGATGCAGTTATCTGCCTTGGGTGTGTGATACAGGGTGAAACACCTCATTTCACATACATCTGTCAGGGCGTAACACAAGGTATCACACAACTTAACTTGGAATACAATATTCCATTTATTTTTGGTGTGCTCACTGTAAATTCAATGGAACAGGCAAAAGACCGCGCAGGAGGGAAACATGGCAACAAAGGAGATGAAGCTGCAATTACCGCAATTAAGATGGCTGCTTTACAGAGAGATATGGAACATAATCCAAATTCGAAATAAATTCACCGGGAACAAAGCCTGCAATAAGGGCAATATAAGCACTTCCCTCTTATATCCTTTGTCATTACAAAAGGCTCATCGCGGTTGAATATCTTTGAGACAGTACTGTTCAAACCAGAATTAAAAAGATCTCTTACAAGAAGATAGTTCAATACCGGCTCCCCATCTCTTCCTTGTTTAATAATTAGCTTGTCATTGAACGATTTTGAAGACATCTTCCTGATCTTGTAAATTGATGGCATCACAACTTTGTCAGGATATTTCCTGGTGAATGCTTCGCAATATAGCAGAACCTGTAACCATCCATCGGAATCCTTTTTTTTATCTTCTTCAAAAAGATCATCAATGGAGCTGATCGAATCAGATACAATTCCTGTTTTGTAATCCACGATCCTTGTTCCATTCCCTACCATATCGATCCTGTCAGCATAACCCCCGATCCTTAAGGAAGATAGGTCAGTGTTTTCAACATCCGGACTGAATTCAAAGAAATTCTCAAGGAACAGCAGAGTGAACGGTGTGGCAGATATATCAGTACTAAGAACTCTCCTTATGAAGTTATAAAGCACGTCTTTAATTATAAGTTCATTCCCTGTTACCGGTCCATCAAACCCGTTTCTGAAATTTTCAAGGATTGCTTTATCGATTGTGTTCTGAATTAAACTTTCATTCTTAACAATGGCTTCAATTATGCCTGCATTAACAACTTTCCCGGTGTATTCTTTATACAGATTTGTCATTACATCATGAAGTATTGTACCGAACATTGCGGGATCAATTTCGGAAGCGGTTTTGTCCGGTTCTTTCAGACCAGCTACATACCTGAAGAAAAACTTCATTCTGCATGACAACCATGTGTTGATAGCCGAGGGAGATAGAACACTTCCTCCTTTGGTGAGGTATCTTTTAGCTAAATTTTCCGAATGTTCATCGGTTCGTTGTAAGACCTCTGATGCCGGCCTGGCGGCTCTTAAGGCAAAGCCGGTATTTATAAATTCAAGTTTCATATTCTCGTTATAATTCATCTGAATAAGAAACCGGCTCATCTCGCCACTTTTTAATCCTTCAGAACTTGAATTATACGTGAATATTACATTTTTAGCCCTGTGTTGCAACCTGTAAAAATGATAAGCAAAAATAGATTCCTGATGATTTATTGAAGGAATTCCAAATGCTTCCCTTAAACTGAATGGAATAAACGAAGAAGATGATGATAATGAAGGCATAACACCTTCATTAACAGACATAATAATTAAATTTCTGAAATCAAGAGCTCGGGTTTCAAGGATTCCCATGATTTGTACACCAGACAAAGGTTCACCCGAAAATGGAACCGATTGATTCCTTAGAAGCCTGTCAAATATCTTAAGGTAGGTATCAGTTGATAAGATAACACCGGGAGTTTTTATTACAGCCTCAAGCCTGTTAAGCGCCAGAACAACCCTGTATATAAACTCATTAATGATGTTTTCCTCCGTCGAATCGTTCGATTCAGGATACTCAAATGATGCAATATCTGTGAGAATTTCCCTGAACCACTCCGAGATTGCTTCAGGCTTTTCTATTTTTTGTATCATCTTAGCTGTAAGCCCCATCGCGGAAAAACCCGCCGGGACGATCCATGAGAAATTTCCTGAAGTTACCTCACGTGATTTTAAAACTTCATCATCGGTCAGAACTCTTTTAACAAGAGGGTGATTTAACAATCCCCTTATAATTCCTGAAGGAAATCTCACAATACCATCTATCACAAAGGCTGACTTCTGAAGTTCAACGAGGAGTCGGGTCAGTGTATAAACAAGAGTTTGTTTAAGCGGATAACCCATTGTAATGTTAATATCAAGGCCCTCAGGAAGACTTGTCAGAACCGGCATCAACATATTTTCATCTGAAAGTACTATTGCCGTATGATGAGCATCTTCAGTTGTCAGACCGGGAATACTCTTCATAATCTCCGGGATAAGTTTCACCTGTGCTACATCTGATGAAGTCTTAATCACCTTGCGCGACACATTGTCTGAAGATGACAAAAGTGTATCATAGTCCCAGTCTCCTGGCATATCATTCCCAAGAAGCCTAAGGTTTTCTCTTATGAAATGACCAGCTGAATTATAATAGTTACCATTTATATAGGAATTATCATAATCCCAATAGAAACGTGCCTTTCCTGATCGCTTTAATGACATCATCAGTTTCTGTTCGCAAGCATTGAGTGCATTGAAGCCAATGAAATGAATCATCTCCCAGTCATCAAGGAAGCATAATTCCTTATCACATTCCTCAGCAATATCTCTGAAGATCATACCTTCATAGGCAAGGTTTTTTTGCCGCAGGGATAATCTGAATTCTGTATATATTTCATAAAGAATTGACCAGGTAGATACGAAAGAATCTTTTTCATCAGTAGGCTTTGAAGCATCAAAATTTACCCAGAAAGATTTTATAATCTGTTTCTGTTCATCTGTCAGTCCTCCAAAATGGAAATCGATATCCTTAATGTCTTTTACATTCCTGAAAAGAGAAGACGGATCGACGAGATACTTGTCAACATCATCAAAATCATTAAGCATCATGTCGCCCCAGAAGAAAAAATCATCAAAGCTCTCGGGATTCTTTCTTATCGAACAGTATACTTTATATAACTCGCAAAGCAGTACCTCGGCGCCAGCCATCTGAAGCGAACTACCCGACCTGAAAAGTTCATTGATTGTACAGGTTGCAGGAGCCCACATTGGCTTCTCAAGTTCGTCAGAAAGATATTTTATAATGTAAAGACCGGCACGTCTTCCTGGAAATACAAGGCAATGACGATTCAGATTTTTGAATTCATTTTTAAGCGATTTTGCAATCTTTTCCAGGAAATAATCCATTATGGAGTATCAATTAATAGAAAGGTAAAAATAATATCCACGCATTGAAAAGCTATAATCATTTGTTAGTATTTTCCTGTTTTGTTTTCAATTTATTTAACATTTTTTGTGAAAGAATTTTAATAATACTTATTATTCTTGTAATTCCGAGTATTAATCAATATGCAATCATAAGGGACATGATTACATTGAAAAAATGAACTAAAATGGCAAAGATCGACAGAAGAAAATTTATTGAGCAGTCTTTACTTGTTAATGGAGGTGTTATCTTCGGCGCTGGCTGGTTTGGCCCACTGCTTGACAATTTCATGTTATTACCGGCAATCGAGTATCATGTGCCGATCCAGGAGAATAATCCTTCACTTTTATGGTCGCAGGATAAATGCAAAGGTTGCAAAGAGTGTCTAACAGTATGCAAGGATATCCAGAAAGTACATGGCACATACAAACAGGCCAAGGGACATCATGTATGTATTCATTGCGGTAAATGTCTTACTGTTTGTCCTCATAATGCAATTACGGAGAAGTTCCAGTGGAACGAGGTAAAAGCTGCTATTGCCGATCCAAATAAGATAGTTATTGCTTCAATATCTCCTTCTGTACCGGCAGGCATCGGTGACTTTTTCGGAATGCAGGTTGGCTCCTATATGTCATCGAATATAATTGGCGCTTGCAGAGCGCTTGGTTTCGACTATGTGCTTGACACGAATTTCAGCGCCGACCTTACAATAATGGAAGAAGCTCATGAGCTTCAAAAACGTATAGAAGAAAAGGCGCTTCTTCCACAGTTCACAAGCTGCTGTCCAGCCTGGGTTAAATATGTTGAGATGTACTATCCTTCGATGTCTGGCCATCTTTCCACTACAAAGAGCCCAAATATGATGCAGGGATCGTTGATCAAGACATACTTTGCTCAGAAGAAGAAAATTGATCCTTCAAAAATTGTACATGTTGTTGTTGCGCCCTGCACAGCTAAAAAATATGAAATTACACGTGAAGAGCTTACAACTGAAGGGATGAGGAATGCAGATTTCTCGCTCACAACAAACGAGCTTGCCCTGATGATGAAAGACGCCAATATCGACATAGCTGCAATGAAAGGCAAATATGATTCATTGATGGGTAAGGCATCAGGATCGGGAATGATATTCGGTAATTCAGGAGGTGTTATGAGAGCAGCAGTAAGGACTGCCCATTATAACATAACAGGGAAAAATCCATCCGAAGATCTTATTCAGCTTAAAGAAGTCCAGGGACTGAAAGGATTGAAAGAAGCAACAGTTAATCTAGGTGGATTAACACTCAATGTTGCAGTATGCTATGAAATGAGAAATGCACAGGCTATACTCGAGCAGGTAAAAGCAGGCACTTGCAAATACCAGTTTATTGAAGTAATGGCTTGTGAAGGTGGTTGCATCGGTGGTGCAGGTCAGCCTGCCAAGTCAGCTGAAACACTCGAAAAGAGAGCTCTGGCTTTGAATAATGCTGATCAGAATGCTGCAATAAGATTCTGCCATAATAATCCTGAAATCAAAACGCTTTATAAAAAGTTCCTTGAAGAACCGGGAAGTGAAAAAGCAGAGCACTATCTTCATACATCGTTCAAAGATAAATCGGCGATGCTGGTAGCAGAGAAAAAATAAATAAAAGTACCTGGAGTGCCTAGAGTGCCTAGAGTGCCTAGAGTATTTAGAGTTAAGAAACATAGCAGGCCCTGGTTTTCCGGGGCCTTTTTTTATAATTTGACCTCGATGTGGACGCATTTCACATTTCCCCTCCTTTTGAAGGAGGGGTGTCCGAAGCCACAAATGATGGGATATGAGAAAATAGTACTTCTTCGGACGGGGTGGTTGATTTTAAAGCTTCCTTACTCATAAAAGTACTCAGAGAACACAATTTTGAACCAACCACCCCGGCCAGGCAGCGGAGTTTTCTGTTTCTAAATAAACTGCTCGTCCTAGCCACCCCTCCTTCAATAAGCTAATCTTTATACACATCTGGCAACATGGTCAAATACAGTAGAAATTTGGCAGTTTCTTCTTTATCAGACCTCACCCCTTCATTTCCCCTCTCCTGAAGTGAGAGGGGAATGTACATTCTGAATATCAGATAAATAACGTCATATTTAGCTGACTCTCAACTTTATCTTTTTCGTTCAGAACATCATTATATCAAATCAAATTGCTCCTTTGGTTTTCACCTTCCTTAATAGCTCATCATAAAACTCAATTGTTTCTTCCCTCGTTTCCAGATTAAAGTAGACAACTTCATTATCGCTGAATCTAAGAAAGATATAGGGATGAAGTCCTTTCTTCAGGAACAGCCTTCCGCTGCCATGACCCATGAGTTCAAACCTGCCTTTAAAGACACCTTTGAATGCCGAACCACCAAGCATCAAACCAACATTCGGGTAGCCATTAACAGTATCTATTTTTACAATCTCACTTACGGGGTATTCAAAACCAAACCCTCCTCCTACCTTGAATCTGTCATCTTCTATCTTTATTGAGGGTCGGATTAGCATACTGATAAACAGGAACAATGTAAAACCCGTTGCAAAGATCAGAGCAAATCTTTTTACTACTGTAGCTTTTCTTTTCTGGGTTTCGCTGTCGAACTCAAGGTTTTCAGATTCATCTTTTATGTAACAGGCTTTCTTTAAGCGAAATGTAATTATCAACAGAGGAATAATACCAATCAATATTCCAAGGGGCCATACCCAACCAGGTAAATCAAAAACATCCAGGACAACCTTAAGGATTATCATGCAAATTCCAAGAGCAATCATAATCCAACCCTGGTAAATCGAGGCTTTTCGAAGATTGAGCCGTTTGTCTTCATCATAAAAGGGTTTATACATCAGAATGAATAAACCAAGAAGAAGGATGAATCCGGAGACAAGATATTCTGGGGTAAGTCTCATATAAGTATCTATTATTCAACCCTTTCAGGGTTGAATGTATTGGTTGCTCTCATAACCCTGGATTTCATCCATGGTTATTGTTATTGAGCCACTCTGTGGCTCTCTCCGTCGCTAAATTCGTTCACTTAAGTATCTTCTCTCACTTAGTCATTTCATCAACTAAGTCTGGTAAATCCATCATTCTCATTTTGCCGTTGGCTTCAGCCAACGGCAAATGAGACAATTATCTTTCCGGGCTTTAGCCCAAAACCCTGACTTTTCTGAGTCCTCTAGTCACTAAGTCCATCTGTCGCTTCGTCCTACATAACTACATCGCTTCATTCCCGGAACTATTCTTCATTACTAATCAACCACCCCGGCCGGAGTATAAACTTATTCTCAGCCCCATGTATTGTGGCTCCGGCCACCTCCTGCCAAAGCGGAGGGAAATGTTAATGAAATGTCATTTCATCTATTAAGTCTGGTAAGTCCATCTTTCTCATTTTGCCGTTGGCTTCATCCAACGGCAAATGAGACAATTATCTTCCCGGGCTTTAGCCCAAAACCCTGACTTTTCTGAGTCCTCTAGTCACTAAGTCCATCTGTCGCTTCATCGCTTCGTCTTTAAGTGCTCTCTGCCCTCCGCCCTGAGCCCTGCGCCATTCCACAACCTCCCCTGCCACGTATCCCGCTCCTCAAGACTCTTCTCAATGAGGTCAACGATCTGGTCAGTCCTCTTCTTGCCCCACCTGATCTTATCGAGAAACCTTGGTGGCGCTTCCCCGGTAAATCTCTCTACTACAATCGATGGATTCAACCTTTCAAGAAAATTAATGAAAAATTCAATATACTTCTCCAGAGAGAACATTGTAAAATCAGATGGATCTCTTTCATATTCTTTCTCAATTGCGGTTCCCTTGATTATCTGCAGCTGGTGAAACTTTACTGTAGTGAGTGGCAATGATGAAATGATGTCTGCTTCAGCGAGCATGTCAGTTATCGATTCACCGGGTAATCCAAAGATAAAATGGGCACCTGTAGTTATACCCAGTGAGGCGGTCCTTTTGATGGTTTCTTCAGCTTCTTCAAAAGTATGTCCACGGTTAATCCTGCTTAGAGTCCTGTCATAACACGACTCAACACCATATTCAATCGCAACATAATGCTTGTCACTAATTGAGCGGATATATTCAAGCTTCTTGTCATCAATACAATCGGGTCTTGTTCCGATTATCAGGCCGGCAATACCCGGAACTGAAAGAGCTTCCTCATATACCTTCTTCAAAAACTCAACAGGTGCGTATGTATTAGAAAAAGCCTGGAAATAAGCAAGGTATGAGGCTGCTTCAGAATATCTCTTCCTGTGGAACTCAATGCCTTCGCTGATCTGCCGGCTGACCGGTTTTGAAGGCAGGCAATATGAAGGATTGAACGCGTCGTTCAGGCAGAAGCTGCATCCACCGGTACTCTTTGTGCCATCGCGGTTTGGACATGTAAACCCGGCATCGATTGATACTTTCTGTATCCGTGCCCCATATTTCTTCCTGAAATAGTTTGAATAGGCATTGAACCTCCGGTTATGGCCCCATGGAAAGACCCGCTCCTCTTTATTATTGTGCATCAGGATTTACAACTTTATTTTTATCAACATACCAGACATAAGCCGTAGTATTCTCATAACCCATATCTATCAACAGACTTCTGTAAAGCTCAATCTGTTTTATGTGATCTTCTTTTTCTTCTCCGAATTTGAAGTCTATGATTATAGCATTCCCGTCTTTTAGTATAACCCTGTCGGGACGCCTTATATTGCCTGAAGTAAGTATTATACCCGATTCTCTCATAGCATTTGCTCCGGGAGCGAACCATTCTTTTACCCTGGAATCGTTTAAAAGGTTAGTTATCTTTTCGATAACAGCCTGTGATTCCGTTTCCGGCAGTTTACCTTCAAGAACAAGCTTTCTTACAGAAGCATTGATATCATCAACTGTATTGATGTTCTCAAATACTTCATGCATTATTTTTCCGTAGCTTATTCTCTTCCTAATCTCTTCTGCACCGGGTGAAAAATAGTTTTCACCATGGAGCTTCAGTCTGAGTGAACCAGGAAGTCTCTTAACAGGATATTTGTCAGTGATCATTCCTGTTTCCTCTTTGCAAGTCCTCTGCACACCAGGAAGCTCTCCAAATTCAAAAATATTTTCTTCAGGATTATTATACTTTTTTAATTGGATCTCCTGGTTTACATTTTCTTTTATCAGCGCTTCTTTCAGCAATCCCGATATACACCCAGGGCGCATTTTTTTCTCAGCAAATCCCAGAAGGACTTCCTTTGCTCTTGTGAAAGCAACATATAATAAGTTCAGGTTATCAAGGTACACTGAATATTTTTCCTCACCGTAATAACTGGCAAAAATTGTGTCTTTGAGATCTTTACTACACTTAACTGGTACTACGCCCAGTTCCTTAAAAGGAGCTACCTCAGGCTTTGCCCATATAAGTGGTTGGTGCAATTGTGAATGATCAAGATTCCATGAGATAAAAGGTACTATGACAATCCGGAATTCAAGCCCTTTTGATTTATGAATTGTCAGGATACGTACTGCATCCTGGTTGCCGGGAAGTACAACTGACTTCTTGTATCCCGAGGTAAACCACCATTCAAGAAATGAGTTTATAGTTGTATTGCCGTTACTTGTACACTGAAGCACAACATCGTGGAAAGCTGACAGGTAGGGAACATTCCATGCAAAATCGCCCAAACCAAAAAAACCGGTGATCTTTTCAGTTGTTTCAAAGAGAGGGATGTTCTCGAGTGAAGCAAGGAACCCGGAGTAATCTTCAGGAAAGAATGAATTGAAAGCCTTCGAACCCGGAATGATATTGTCAAAATCCTTCTGATCCCTGGCAGCAAGATAAAAGCGCAACATACAGGCGGCCGAGATGGAATCAGCTGGATCAGCTATTACAGAAAGCGTTGAAATAATAAAGTTAATTGCAGGTGAACCGGAGAGCAGCAGTGAATCATCCGATACCACACTATAGTCGGAGGATCGTCCGGTGTTTTCGATAAGATGTTTCAGAACCATTGACCCTTCCCTGCTCTCCCTGACGATTATTCCAATGTCTGAAGCTGAATAACCCTTATCTAGCAATGAATTTATGAGATCAGGAAGCTTTTCAAGAACCTTGTCTTTCCATGTTTTTGGACCATCATCTTCATTATCATCATCATCATAAAACTCAAATCTCACATAACCGCCTTTTGTTCTCCCGGGATCGTTCTGTATTGCTTCAGAATACAGGTTACTGAAACTGACAGGAAGTAAGTCTTCTGCAAACTGTTCATCGAGAATCACGGGTATAGATGAAAATAAGGAATTATTAAAGCTGATTATGTTCTCAGCGCTTCTCCAGTTAGTATTCAACGATTTCGATAAAAATCTCTTCCCGGGGTTGTGAACGGGCAGATTATTGAGGATTGTCCAGTCGCTGTTCCTCCACCTGTATATTGACTGTTTAATATCGCCAACAACAAGGTTGTCATATCCCTGCGACATGCTGTTTTCTATCAATGGTTTGAAGTTATTCCACTGGATTATTGAAGTATCCTGGAATTCATCGATCATATAATTCTCATACCTGTTTCCTATCTTTTCATAGATAAAAGGACACTGGTCTTTCCCGGTGATCCGGTATAGAAATTCTCCGGCATCGGAAAGCAGGAAAGTGTTGACAGAATTTGTAATTATATGTATCTGGTGTAAAATGTCAGTAAGTATACCAAGTGCATAAATATTTGTCAGGATCACATCAGCAGTGTTGTAAGCTACCTTGTTCTGATCGTAATAGGTAATTGAATCACGCAGTATATCACCTAGTCCGGCAGCAATTGCCGATTGCAGGGGAGCAGGAACAGGTCCCGACGACCACCTTGGATTATCAGAAAGCACCTCTCTGGCATAGCAATTTGGATCAATGATATTTCCCTGGCTGAGCATGCGGATATAGCGCGGGATTCCTCTCCCTTTCTGGAAGAACATTTCATCCTTAAGCTGGTGTTCATCAAAAAGCTTCACGGCTTTTTTGCCACAATCCTTAAGACGCTTTTCAAAATCATCTTTCAGATTCTTAAGCTTTTCAATATAAGAAGTGAGAAAACCTTTATCAGACAGTTTTGTAATCTCATCCTGTGAGAGAATCTTGAACTTCTCACTGAAAAGCTCCCTTGCCAGTTTTATTGAAGCATACCTAAGATCCCAGGTTTTCTCCTCATCGATATTATGAGTTGCAAAAGAGGAGAGCCATTTTGCAAGCTGTTCATCTTTCGATGCTGATGAGATCATCTCATCTACTGCCGCAGAGAGCAATAGTTCATGCTCAAGCTCAACGGAGAAACCCGAATGGAGTCCTGCTTCCCTTGCAAAAGCCCTTATTACTTTCTGAAAAAAACTATCGATTGTACTTACAGAAAACCTTGAATAATCATGAAGAATACAGTTCAATATCTCCCCTGATTCTTTCCTGATCCATTCTTCTGAATGATTCTCATCAACAAGAGAAGAAAGAAACTCGCTTTTTTCCCCTTTGGAAAGTTTGTAAAGGCTCTCAAGTATCCGCGACTTCATCTCTGCTGTTGCCTTATTGGTGAATGTTACGGCAAGTATCTTCCTGTAGTTATACCTGTTCCTGAACAGGGCAGACAGGTAAATACCTGTAAGTGTGTAAGTTTTACCTGAACCAGCAGATGCGTTATATACAGTCAGTGTACCCTCGGACATTGCGCTAAGTTATTATAAAAACCAGAATGTTAAACCCTATGAATTTGTGATAAACAGGAAAGGGCCTATCTTTGCAAAGTGAAAAAGAAGGTAATAGTCGGACTATCAGGTGGCGTTGATTCGAGCGTTGCAGCCTGGGTACTCAGGGAAAAAGGCTATGAAGTCGAAGGGTTGTTCATGAAGAACTGGCACGATACAACAGGACTGCTTCAAAGTGAATGCCATTGGGAAGATGATCTTATGTTCGCTTCGATGGTGGCCGACAAGCTGAAAATTCCTTTTCACCAGGTTGACCTGAGCATCCCATACCGGAAGAGAGTAGTTGATTACATGTTCAGCGAATATGAAAAAGGACGTACTCCAAACCCGGATGTGCTTTGTAACAGGGAAATAAAATTCGATTCGTTTGCAGAGGAAGCAAAAAAGCTTGGCGGTGATTTTGTAGCAACAGGTCATTATTGCAGGAAAGGTGAAGTAACCGTGGAAGGAAAACCAATCTACAGGTTGCTGGCTGGCCTTGATCCAAATAAAGACCAGAGCTATTTCCTGTGCCAGGTAAGCCAGAATCAGCTTTCAACGGCGCTCTTTCCTATTGGTGATATTGTAAAACCCGAAGTCAGGAGAATTGCTGCTGAACTGGGACTTGCAACAGCCACAAGGAAAGATTCCCAGGGAATCTGCTTTGTAGGCAAAGTAGATCTCCCGGTATTCCTGCAACAAAAGCTTGAAGCACGAAAAGGAAATATTATAGAGATAAACGACCTGTCAGCGTTTCCGGAACTGAAAGATGGCTACCCACAGGATGATGCTGATGAAAACGTTCTTTCTTCACTTACAGATCCATATAGTTATAAAAAGGAAGCTGGCAGGATAATCGGCAATCACAGGGGAGCCAATTTCTTTACTATCGGTCAGAGGAAAGGAATGAATGTGGGGGGATATAAGGAACCTTTATTCGTAATAGCCACCGACATTGAAAACAATATAGTCTATGTTGGCGAGGGTCACTCCCATCCCGGGCTTAACAGGAAAGGCCTGTTTGTAAGGAAAGATGAGATCCACTGGATAAGGCCTGACCTTGAGGCAACCACCGGCGAAGCCCGTGATTACCAGGTCAGGATAAGATACCGGCAGCCCCTCCAGGAAGCACGATTATACATCAGAGAAAAAGGACTATATATTGTCTTTAACCAGCCACAAAGAGGCATCGCCCCAGGGCAGTTTGCTGCCTGGTATGATGGCGAGGAAGTTGTGGGTTCGGGGGTGATTGACAGGTAGCTACCTTCCCTCATTTCCCCCCGCTTTGACGGGAGGTGTCCGGAGCCACATTGATGGGGTTGTAAATGAAATTTTCTTCTCCGGACGGGGTGGTTGATTAGAAAGCTGTAGAGGCAGTAGAGGCTATAAAGGCTGTAGAAGCTTGTTTCCTGCACGATTGTAAACAAGGTAGAAGTTTCCTTACAAAACATTTCCCCTCCTTTTGAAGGAGGGGTATCCGGAGCCACATTTGATGGGGTTTAAATGAAATTTTCTACTCCGGACGGGGTGGTTGATTAGAAACTTCAAAATTCATAAAAGTACTCTGTGAACATAAGATTGCGAACCAACCACCCCGGCCAGGTAGCGTATTTTTTGTTTTGAAGAAACTGCTCGTCCTGGCCACCCCTCATTCAAAAAGCTAATCTTTATACACAATTATTGAAGTACTGCAAATTGTTAATCATGCCTTATATTTTTCATTTCTTTTGCTTGCCCAAAAAGAAATGAAACAAAGAAAAAGACCCCGCAAATGACAACTTCAGGCTTTTTTGGCATAATCCCTTAGGCATCACGCGCCCAAAAAAACCTGAAGTTCGCACCATTTGCGGTTTGCTCTCGCACGACATAGAAGCAGATATGGATTTATGAATCTAATCTACAGTATCCAGATTAACATTACTTGCGTAACAACCTATTTTGCAGGGTGTTGAACCTCCCCTTATTGTTTAAGGGGAGGCAGGTAGGGTTAAGGTTAATGTGAATATTTCAATCATTTTTCTTGCCTTTTCAAAAGATGTGTATAAAGATTAGCTTCAAAAAGGAGGGGAAAATTATGTAAAGAAATTTCTACCTTATTTACAATCATGCAGTAAGTAAGCTTCTACAGCCTTTATAGCCTCTACCGCCTCTGTAGCTTTTTCGAACCAACCACCCTGTCGGAGTTTGTGATTTACCCAGCTGCCTGCTTCTGCTTACTAACCACATATACCCCCGAGAAAATCAACACGGCCGACATAATCATGACAAAATCTACCGTGTCCTGGCCCATGAGGGTGGCAACATAGGCTGCCAGCGCCGGCTGAAGATATGTATAGATGCTGACAACTGTAGGACTTACTGTCTTGAGACCGTAGATAAGCAACAGGTAACCAAGGTATGTGGCAAAGACAATAACAAAGCCTATCTCAAGCCAGGAGATTACAGGAATCGAAGACCAGTCTGCAGTACTCCATTCATGATGTCCAACTGGTATATTGGTGAACATGCCGAAGAAGAATACCCACTTCATTACTGTAACTGGTGAGTATTTCTCTAACATCCTTTTTATAATGACAGTGAAGAAGGCCCAGCTGACAGAGTTGATAAGTGAGTAGAAATCACCCAGGAATGTTGTATTCGAAATATCAGGGGTGCCGTTCTGGAGAATGAGCATCATCACTCCAGAGAAACCTATTGTAAGCCCGAGACCGCTTAGGAATGTTATTTTTTCTTTCAGTATCAATGCTGCAAAGACAAATGCAAATATTGGGTTTGTCGCAAGCAGTATTGATGAGTTTATAGGTGATGTCAGGCTGATGCCTGTCAGGAATGCAATCTGGTTAATGACTACACCAAAGAATGAGATTGCAAAGATATAGAGCAGGTCCTTTCCTTTTACTTTTTCTTTTGGCAGGAAAAGACTTGTTCCCCAGAACAAGGCGGCTCCAATAACGCTTCTTAGTGTAAGAAGGGCAAATGGTTTAATATGACCGGGCACAATATCCTTGACGATGGAATAATTTACGCCGTAGATTATGTTCGCAGCAAGTATTGCAAGATGAGCTCGGGTTTTGACCCAACGTTTAATCATAGATTGTTCAGGGTTCAGGGTTTAGTGTGCAGGGGGCATGGGGCATGGGGCATGGGGCAAGGGGCAAGGGGCATGGGGCATAGGGCATGGGGCATAGGGCATGGGGCATAGGGGCGTTACAATTAGGATAGTCTGTTCTTGTAATCATCGTAGCCAAATTCTCTGATTAGTTTAAAGAGGCCATCGTTGGTCCAGATTCCGATTGAGGGATGGTGAACTCCGTTGAAGGTGGTTGTCTTCACCATCGTGTAGTGGATCATGTCAAGGAAGATGACGCAGTCGCCGGGCTTAAGGGGTTTGTCAAATGACCAGTCGCCCATGAAATCGCCCGATAGACAGGAGTTTCCTCCCAGCCTGTAGACAGGTTTTCCTGCAACAGGATCTGTAGCGCCTATAATTGCCGGCTTATAGGGCATCTCAAGACAATCAGGCATGTGCGCCGTGAATGATACATTGAGTATTGCTGTTGAAATACCCTGGTTGACAACTATATCCTCTACTGTTGACACTAGCTCACCTGTTTCCCACACAAAAGCGCTGCCGGGTTCAAGGATCACATGAATGCCCCATTTATTTTTAAATTCTTTCAGTATTTTAATAAGGTGTTCTGTTTCGTAGTTCTTACGTGTCATAAGATGACCACCCCCCATATTGATCCATTTGATCTTTGCCAGAAGGTGCCCGAATTTCTCCTCGATAACCTTCAGAACTTTTTCAAGTATATATGAATCAGATTCAAAAAGGACATGGAAATGCAGTCCTTCTATTCCCTCCGGTAACCCGGTTTTAAGATCTTCTGCTGTAACACCAAGGCGCGAACCGGGAGAACAGGGATTATAAAGTCCATGACTTATTTCAGAATACTCAGGATTGATCCGAATTCCCGGTGAGATCTTTTTCGAAGACTTCTTTAATTTATCCCTGTATTTACTGTATTGAGAAAGCGAGTTGAAAGTGATGTGCGAGCTGCACTCTATAATGCTTTCAAATTCCTCCTTGCGGTAAACAGGAGCATAAGTATGAGCTGGTGACCCAACTTCTTCAAGACAAAGACGAGCCTCATCGGCAGAGCTTGCAGCAGCGCCTGAAAAGTACTCCCTGAATATGGGAAATACACCCCACATTGCAAATCCTTTGAATGCAAGTATGATCTCCGCGCCGGATGAATCGGCAACATTCTTTATCAATGAGAGATTCCTCCTGAACCTGTTTTCATCTATAACATAGCAGGGTGAAGGAATTTTGTTATAATCAATCATCGCAATACTTAAAACAAAATAGATGAAGCCTTCCTTAGAGTTTACAGCTCAAGATCTACATTATGAAGCTCTACCCATGGAAGACCTAGCCTGTTTAGTTCGGTCATGAACGGATCGGGATCAAACTCCTCAACATTGAACACTCCCGGTTTCTTCCATATACCCTTCAGATACATCATAGCGCCGATAGCCGCCGGGACACCTGTTGTGTAGCTGACAGCCTGTGTGCCTGTTTCCTTAAAGGCATCTTCGTGATTGCAGTTATTATAGACATAGTATGTCTTTTCTTTCCCGTCTTTAATACCTTTTATACGGCAACCAATTGATGTCTTGCCTTTATAATTAGCGCCAAGATCACCTGGATCAGGAAGTACAGCTTTGAGGAATTTGATGGGAACTATTTCTTTACCTTCAAACATCACAGGTTCAATACCTGCCATGCCGATATTCTGTATAACCCTTAGGTGTGTGAGGTATTCCTGTCCGAATGTCATCCAGAACCTGGCTCTTTTTAATGTAGGATAGTTCTTTACGAGCGATTCAAGCTCCTCGTGGTATATAACATACGATTCTTTTGGACCTATCTCAGGATAATTCAGTGGCTTATGGATCTGGTGAGGTTCTGTCTCAACCCATTTGCCGTTTTCCCAGTATTTGCCTTTCTGGGTTACTTCCCTGATGTTGATCTCGGGATTGAAATTTGTTGCAAAAGGTTTTCCATGGTCTCCGGCATTGCAGTCAACAATATCAAGATAATGGATCTCATCAAAATGATGTTTTACTGCATAGGCAGTAAATATCGAGGTAACGCCAGGGTCGAAGCCGCAACCAAGGATAGCTGTAAGACCGGCATTTTTGAATTTGTCCTTATAAGCCCATTGCCAGCTATACTCGAAATGCGCTTCTTCAGGCGGTTCGTAGTTGGCAGTATCGAGATATGAAACACCCGTTTCAAGGCATGCATCCATAATATGAAGATCCTGGTAAGGCAAGGCGACATTCACAACTAGATCAGGCTTCTCTGCTTTAATAAGAGCCACAAGCTGCTTAACATCGTCAGCATCAACCTGGGCGGTTTTGACCCTGTTGTTACCGATCCTGGCAGCAATTGCATCGCATTTTGATTTTGTTCTGCTTGCAAGAGTGATCTCGCTGAACACTTCAGGCAGGGAGGCCATTTTATGTACAACAACTGTACCTACTCCCCCGGCTCCTATTACAAGTACTTTTCCCATGATTCTTAAAATTTTCCAGATTTTAAAAAAGTTTGTAAATATACGATTTTATGATGAGCTATCAATGAACATATTTCAGTAGTCCAAAGATTACCAAATCTGCTATATTTGTATCCTTATTTCAGGATGCTGACATGAAGCTCTTTCATCCATTACTTATTTTAAGGATCCTAAGCACAATACTGCTTATTGAAAGCATTTCATTCCTGTTCTGCATACCTGTCTGCAAGGTCTACAACGAACCTGCAGCCCCATTCATCCTGTCGGCATTAATAACATTTTCGGTTTCAGTCCTGTTCTCATTAATTGCACATAATGCAAAGAAAGAGAACTTCAGCAACCGCGACGGTTATATTGTAGTAACATTTGCCTGGATCATCTTTATTATAGGAGGAACATTGCCTTACATGTTAAGTGGTGTCATTCCTTCATTCACAGATGCTTTTTTCGAATGCAGCTCTGGCTTCACAACAACTGGATCAACAATAATCCCTGACCTTGATATTGTACCCCGTTCAATAATGTTCTGGAGAAGCTTTACACACTGGATCGGCGGACTTGGGATCATTGCACTTGTTATTATCATCCTGCCTTCACTGAGAATAACCGGATACCAGCTTTTTACTCTTGAATCATCATTAAAGGAAAAAATACTTCCAAAGACAAAATCAATTGGCTACAGGGTTCTGATCATATATCTTGGACTAACTATTTCTGAAATACTTTTTCTTGTTGCCGGCGATATGGACCTGTTCGAAAGCATATGCCATACTTTCGGAACAGTCGCCACAGGAGGTTTTTCAGTAAAGAACGACAGCCTTGTCTCCTATTCATCATACAGCCAGTATGTTGTGATGATCTTTATGTTCTTCTCAGGGGTGAGCCAGGTTGTATATTATTACCTTATCAAATTGAATTTCAATAAAGTCAGGCACAATGAAGAACTTCGTTACTATTTCCTGATAACGTTATTTGCAGGGGTTTTAACAAGTGCAATACTCTATGTAAATTTCACATATTCACCTGAGAAGGCATTCAGGGATGCTTTCTTTAATGTGATCTCAATTATTACAACAACAGGTTTTTCATCTACTGATTACCTGTTCTGGCCACTATCGGCTGTGATGATAATCTTCCTTCTTCTGTTCATGGGAGCCAGCACAGGTTCAACAACCGGTAGCATCAAAGTTGCAAGGCATATGGTAGTCCTGAAGTCAATAAAATCGTCATTCATCAAGCTTATTCATCCAAACGCACTGGCAAACATCAGGGTTAACGGCAGGATAGTGTCAGAGAAAACCTGCATTTCAATAATCTCTTTCATAATGATATACCTGTTTATCTTCCTGATGGGGACAATCCTGATTGTGATAACAGGTTCTGATGTGATCACGGCAGCCAGTTCTGTTGCTGCCTCACTTGGGAATATCGGACCAGGGCTTGCTCATGCCGGACCGATGAGTAATTATGCTTTTTTCCCTGATTCGGCCAAGACTATTTTCAGCTTCCTGATGATAATAGGGAGGATTGAAATTGTAGCTATTCTTACTTTATTTACCAGGTCATTCTGGAAGCTTTGAGATCAACCTGGCGTTCTCCAGGCTCTCAGGAGTACCTATCTCACCCCAATACCCGGCATCGTACCTGAATGTATATATCCTGTGGTGCTTTGCGAGACTAAGATAAAGAGTCGTCATAGTATAGACACCCGGTGTCATGTAGTTGAAAATATCAGGATCTATAATATGAAACCCGGAAAAAGCAATTTCAGATAAACCTTCACCGGGATTAAAAATAAGAATCTCCTCACCTGTTGCTTTATTACGCCAGCCGCATAGCCTTCCTTCCTGATCTGTCAGGAAAAAACGGTTTCCTTTTCTTTCCCGTACTGCCAGGGTTGCCAGTCCTTTCTTTTCAATATGATAATTGTAAAGCGCCGTAAGATCAATGTCAGAAATGATATCAACATTATAAACAAGAAAAGGCTTATCATCAAAATAATCCTTTGCCCTGAACAGGCCGCCTCCTGTCTCAAGAAGGCCATCGCGTTCGTCTGATATTGCCACCCTGAAACCTTCATTGTTAAGCTTCCTTATCTCCTCCTCCATCAGGTCAGCATGATGATGGATATTCACAATTACATCGTCAAACCCATGACCGGCACACTTTTCAACTGCAAGACGCAGGGCAGTTTTACCATTTACATCAACAAGCGCTTTTGGAAGTTTCTCCGTGATCTTTCCAAGTCTTGTTCCTTTCCCCGCTGCAAATATCATTGCTTTCATTGGCGATTGTGCTCTTCAGATAGTTTTTTAAAAATAGCTGTATCCTTAATTGATCTTATCGTCTTGTACAACTCAGGAACATCAGGATTTGTTTCGGCCAAAAGCGAAATTTTGGATAACAAAACTACCCCGGGAACAATACTCTCGATGAATGTCGGCTTTTTCTCATATAATCCCCTGAAGCCGAAAGCTCCAAGCGCCTGCATAACCCTTATCATGCTGAATCCGGTATAATACTGTCTGAATTTCTTCTTATCCTCACCTGTTACAGAACAGAAATTTTCGATGTAATAGGTAAGCAGCTCTTCCCTGTCATCATCAGCCATGGGGATCTTTGCATCATACAAAAGTGAAGCAACATCATACTGGGGAGCGCCTTTCCTCCCACCCTGGTAATCAATAAACCAGGGTTCATCTTCAACAACCATTATGTTGGCCGTCTGGAAATCCCTGTAAAGAAAATATTCCTGTGATGTCTCCAGAAGGAAGTCACAGAAAACATTAAAATCTTTCTCCAGCTGTTTTTCATTGAAAGGAACAGCAAGGAGCTTTAAGAACATATATTTGAAATAATTGAGATCCCACATCATCGATTGCCTGTCGAACGATCTGTGAGGGTAACACAGGTCAAGATCAAGACCTTCTATCCCGTTCACCTGGAACCTGATAAGATTATCAAGCACTTTCCTGTAGAGGATTTTGGTACTACTGTTGAAATCACTTATATCAGGCCTTTTATGAAGCCAGGTATAAAGGTTTATATCACCAAGATCTCTCAGGAAGTAAACTGATTTTTCTGGAAAATAGGCATGTATATCGGGTACGGGAAGCTGCTTCCTGAGAAAGTGTTTTGTAAACCCTATAAATGCTTCGTTCTCTTCATGATTGGCATTATATGCCCCGATAAAACTCATGTCACCATCCATTATCCTGAAATACCGCCTGTCTGAACCTGATTGTGGCAAGGCAATGATCCCAATATCAGATTTGCCCGAGAATTCAGTATAACAACCTTTAACTATATTAATTATCTCCATCTTATCTTTTAAGGGTTCCTGGTTCAGGATACGCAAAACTACTAATTAAAAACTAATTGCCTTCGCAGCAACCTTCAACGATATAATTAATAATTTTGTGAAGTTGTTCATCTTCTCAACAATAGAAGTGTTTTACGCGGGTTATTAATACCCGGGAAATTATTATATACGGATGAAAATGCTTAAGAGAACATATTCCCTGGTTCTGACTGTTATTATGATGCTGGTATCATTAACGGTAAAATCGCAAACAGTGGAACCTCCTTTTTTGAAATATACAAACCATCCCTGGGTTGACTCTGTTTTCAATTCGCTTTCTATTAAAGAAAGGGTTGCCCAGCTTATCTGGGTAGCAGCATATTCAAACAAGGATCTTGAGTATGAAGCAGAACTTGGCAATCTTATTAAAACGACAGGGATCGGCGGATTGATCTTCTTCCAGGATGATCCGGTGAAACAAAGTGAAATGATCAACTATTTCAACAAGATCTCAAAAGTACCTTTGATGATTGGCATGGACGGTGAATGGGGAGCCGGGATGAGGCTTGCAGGTGTTCCGAAATTCCCTTACCAGATGACACTTGGCGCCCTTAATAATGATTCCCTGATATATGAAATGGGCGCTGCAGTTGCCCAGCAGTTTAAGCGCACCGGGATGCATATCAACCTTGCACCTGTTGTTGACATAAACAATAACAGGAAGAACACAGTCATCAACTACAGATCGTTTGGTGAAGATCCTGAGAAAGTCTCAAGGAAAGGCGCTTTGTATATGAATGGAATGCAGGATAACGGCATCCTGGCTGTTGCAAAGCATTTCCCGGGTCATGGTGATACTGAAACTGACTCGCATGTTGATATGCCGGTCATCAGGCATTCATCTTCAAGGCTCGATTCAGTTGAACTTGTTCCATTCAGAAGGCTGATCTCCGAAGGTGTTGCCGGTGTGATGCCGGGGCATCTTAATATTCCTTCGCTCGACTCAACTCCGGGGCTGCCTACAACATTATCTTCGCCAATACTCACAGGACTGCTTCGCGATAAGCTTCAATTTTCAGGAATAGCAATCTCCGATGCAATGAACATGGGCGCCCTCACGAGATACTACAAGCCGGGTGAAGCTGAAGCCCTCTCCCTCATTGCCGGGATGGATGTGCTTGAATATGTAACAGACCCGGAACTGACAATTAACATCATCGTTGAGAAGATAAAAAAAGGTGAAGTTTCGGAAGAGGCTATTAACCTGAAATGCCGTAAAGTACTTGCCGCCAAATACTGGGCCGGGCTTGATAAGGTTAAGGAAATAAAGACAAAAGGTCTTAAGGAAGATCTTTCAAATGCAAAAACAAACGCCCTGATAAGAGACCTTTATGCAGGCTCTCTCACGCTGCTTAATAACGAAAGCGAATTTATTCCTTTGAAATTCACCCCCGGATTGAAGATAGCTGTAATAGCGGTCAACAAAACAGCAACAACAACATTCCAGAAAAGAATAAAGAAATATTATCAATGCGATCTCTTCAATATTAATTCCGAGGATACAGCTTCTGTCAACCCGGTATTGCGAAAGATGAAGAATTATAATCTCATCATTGCCGGGGTGTATGGACTCGACCAGAGACCATCGGCAGGATTCGGCATAAAACCCGGGATGATCAGCTTTATTGACAGGATAGCCGGTCAGAATTCAATAGTAGCCTGGTATGGCAATCCTTATGGCGTCGATAAAATACCCTCACTGCAAAAGACAGGTGGGTTAGTACTTGCTTACCAGGAAAACGAATTCACTGAAGATCTATCAGCACAACTGATCTTTGGTGCGATCGGCGCTGCTGGTAAACTGCCTGTAACAATCAATGAAAAATGGCCGGCAGGCTGCGGGATCGAAACACCAGGCAAAATAAGGCTGCAATATGGCTATCCCGAAAATGCCGGGGTATCTTCAGCGCTGCTTGAAAAAAAAATTGATTCACTCATCCAGGCAGGTCTTGATGCCAAAGCCTTTCCCGGTTGCGAGGTTATGGTAGCACGCAAGGGCATCAGCATCTTCCATAAAGCATATGGCTACCAGACATACGAAAACAGGTTGACCGTAAATGAAGATGACCTTTATGATATTGCATCAGTAACAAAGGTCTCTTCAACAATACCTGCCATGATGATCCTCGATGGCCGGAACCAGTTCTCACCTGACAAAACACTTGGCGACTATCTCCCAGGCTTCAAAAAGTCAAATAAAGGAGATATTCCCATGCGCGAGTTCCTTGCACACCAGGCAGGATTAACGGCCTGGATCCCATTCTGGGAAAAAACTGTGAAAAAAAATGGCGGGTTCAGGCACAGGGTATTCAGCCCGGGAATGACAAAGAAATACCCGCTGGAGGTTGCTGACGGCATCTTTATCAATAAAAACTACAAAAAAAAAATCCTGAAGGAAATAAAGAAGAGTCCTATTGGCGAAAAGAAGTATCTGTACTCTGATCTTATGTTCATCCTTGCGCCTGACATAATTGAGAATATTACAGGACGAAAGCTCGATGAATTTGTTACAAATGAAGTCTATCACAAGCTTGGAGCTTTTGACATCACATACAATCCATACAAGAAACACAGCCTGACAAGGATTGTTCCCACGGAATACGATTCAGCATTCAGAAAGCAGCTGTTGCATGGGACAGTCCACGACGAAGGAGCAGCGATGCTGGGTGGTGTATCCGGTCACGCGGGGCTGTTTGTGACAGCAAACGACCTGATGAAACTGATGGAACTGTACCGCAGGATGGGTGAATACGGAGGCGAGCAGCTTATAGACAGTGCAGTGCTTAAGGAATATACAAGCGTCCAGTTTCCCGGAAACAACAACCGGAGAGGCTTGGGATTCGACAAGCCATTGCTCAACAACTCCGAAGTACCTGCAAAAAATGCCTATCCCTCAAAAAGTGCAACACCCTCAAGTTTCGGTCACTCTGGATATACAGGGGCGTTTGTATGGGTTGACCCGGAGTACGAGATCTCCTACATCTTTCTTTGCAACCGCGTCTATCCTACCCGGAACAACAATCTGCTTTCGCAGATGAATATCCGGACGGATGTGTTGGAGGCGGTGTATGGGGCGGTGGTGGAATGAGACCTCACCTCATCACTCCATGTTTTGTACGACCTCACCCCTTCGTTTCATGTACGACCTCACCCCCTCGGTCCATGTTTTGTACGACCTCACCCCCTCGGTCCCCCTCTCCCGGAGGGCGAGGGGGATGAACTTACTGGATAATAGGTAGTTATGGTTGTCTTAACAAAAATTCTTTGATTTTTCTTACTACTTTGTCTTTTTCGTTCCGGACTTCGTTGTTTGTGAATCGGAGGATTTGTATTCCAAATCTTTCCATCTCACCTGTCCGACCTTCATCATGCTCTTGCACTTCTGGCTCTGAATGAATTTCACCATCCACTTCGATTACCAGTTTTAATCTGTGGCAAT
>DATALD010000085.1:0-19540 GCA_036261255.1 Bacteroidales bacterium | reverse complement strand
AGGTCTTGAAAAAAGTTCATAAAATGACAAGTGAAGAGATTATCCGGAATGTTCTGGATTCAGGTCTCAATGGCCGTGGTGGCGCCGGATTTATTTTTGCATGTAACTTTTTATTATCTCTGTCACTTTCTCTGGTGTGAGCTCCGTGTATGGCATATCATTAATAAGGATAGCAGGAGCTTTGTGACACCATCCTATGCAATTTGTTTCCAGCAAACTGAATTGCTTGTCAGGAGTTGTTTCACCAATCTTTATTTTGAGAATATCCTCCAGGGTTTGAATAATGTCCATTTTACCCTTCATAGAGCATGTAATTGTTTTACATACTCTGATTACATACTTCCCTTTCTCCAGGGTATCGAGAAAGGTGTAAAAAGATGCTGTTCCATAAACTTCAGCCGCAGAGATATCCAGTTCTCTTGCAACTTCAACCATAGCTTCATCTGTCAGGTAATTGTGTTTCTGAACAATTTCCTGGAGAATCGGCATAAGGCTTTTCCTCTCTCGACCATGTTTGTCGGACAGTTCCTTAACGAGATTTCCTACTTGATACATTTTTAGTTTGGTTTTAGTAATTGGTAATTAGTAAATATTTACTGTTAATAAATTAACAGTAAAATCAATTGTGAAATTAATAACAATACTTTTTAAAAAAAGCAAAAAAACATCATTGTTTGCAATTTAGAATGAATATACAGAAGCAGTTCTATTGTGAATTATTTAACTATTACTCAGATTATTGGCTTACTTTGAAGTTTAATTGCTATGGTATCCGGCATGGTATCTTTTACTAAGATAACCTGGATCTTTGTCTTTTAAAATTATTATTCAGGTGATGAATAAAGGGAACCTTAAGATAAGATATATTTACGCGACAAAGTTTTGAAGTCAAAATTTATATGATTATTCATTCTTATGAGCCCTGAAATATTGAGTAGTCTCAAACCACAACATGATTTTTTCGTAGGGATTGATTCAGATGGATGTGTCTTCGATTCAATGGAAGTAAAGCAAAAGGAATTCTTCATTCCGAATGCTTTAAAATATTTTGAATTATGGCCTATCTCAGGGCTTCTAAGGAAGACCTGGGAATCTGTTAATCTTTATTCAATTAACAGGGGTGGCAATAGATTCATTTCGCTAATCAAGGTTTTCGATCTTCTTTCAAAAAACGAAACTGTAAAAAAACACAGGATATTACTCCCTGACACCAATTTGCTTAAACAATGGGTTGCTACGGAGAACAAACTAGGGAATGATACATTGAGAAAATTTGTTGAAAAGCATCCTGATTCTTCTCTTAAAAAAATCCTGTTATGGTCAGAAGCTGTAAATGAAGATATAACAAAATGGCTTCGCAACATACCACCTTTTGAAAATGTTAAACCCGCTATTGAGAAGATAATAAAAGCTGCCGACCTTGTTGTTATATCACAGACACCTTCTGAAGCTGTCATTAGGGAATGGAAAGAAAATGGTCTTGATGTGTATACCAGGGCTATTGCCGGCCAGGAATATGGAACCAAGAGCGAACAGTTAAAGCATGCAGCCGGTGGAAAGTATGATAAAGACAAGGTTATAATGATTGGTGATGCAATCGGCGACCTTAATGCATCCGAAGCAAATGGAATACTTTTCTTTCCTATTATCCCTGGTAAAGAGGAAGAGTCGTGGAAAATATTTATCAACGAAGGGTTGCCAGTATTCCTGGAAGGAAAATTCTTGGGAGATTTTCAGAAAAATATTATTAATGAGTTCAGGAGGTCTCTTCCAGAAAACCTTATAATGTAAATCTATATATCTTCAGGATCAGATTTTATCAAGATCTTTCAGATGATGTTTTGGTATTTTCACCTTAACACTTTCATTATCCCTTACCAGTGTCACTGAACCCTCTTTCCTGTCGAGAATTGAAATATATTCCATATTTATTATTAAAGACCGGCCAATTCTGATAAAACCATTCAGAGGCAACATGTCTTTGATTTTTCCCAGATTTATGGAACAGAGATACTGTTTTTCTCCTGTGCATATCATAGTATAATTGCCATCAGCCTGGCAATAAAGGATTGAAGACGGATTTACGAAAATGGTACCTGATCGCGTATTGATCTTGATACGTGAAAATTTTTCAACAACATCCTTTGCAGAAGATCGATCAGAGTCAAGATATTTCTGAACACATTCTTTTAATTCCTTACGGTTGACGGGTTTCAAAATGTAATCAAAAGCCTGGTTTTTAATTGCCTTTAATGCATATTGATCGAAAGCTGTAACAAATACAATCCTTGGTTTCACCTTCATTGGTGGTAGTTCATTAATGAAAGAGAAGCCATCCTTACCAGGCATTTGAATATCTAAAAAAATTATATCCGCATCAAAAAACTCCAACTCCTTCATTGCATCCGTGGCAGATTTTGCAGTTCGTATTTCAGCAAAGCACAAAAGCTCTTCAAGAAGTTTAGTCATAAACAATCTTGCATTCTCTTCATCATCAACAACAAGGGCATTTAAATCCTTTCCCATATTTCTGTTTAATTATTATGAAACAGTGTTCAAATGTACATAAAAGGTTTAAATTTTAGGTGCAATTTAGTAAATACGCGCCATAAACAGAATTCTAATATTTTTTTTGTGTCGGCAATAATTTTAATTTTGCACAAAATTTGTTTTAAAACCTTAAATCAATAATAAATGAAAACAGATCTGAATCAAAGAGCTGCAGATAACATCCGTATTCTTGCGATGGCAATGGTTGAAAAGTCAAAATCAGGGCATCCAGGAGGAGCAATGGGTGGTGCTGATTTTATACATATTCTCTTTTCTGAATACCTTAGTTTTGACCCGACTGATCCAAAGTGGATAAATCGTGACAGGTTCTATCTTGATCCGGGGCACATGTCGCCAATGTTATATTCTGTTCTTTCACTTACAGGTCATTTTTCAACTGAGGAACTAAAGAATTTCAGGCAATGGGGCAGTTCAACACCAGGTCACCCCGAAGTTGATGTGATGAGAGGCGTCGAAAATACATCGGGCCCACTTGGACAAGGACATACAATGGCTGTCGGAGCAGCTATTGCCGAGCGGTTCCTTGCAGCACGTTTTGGGGAGTTGTTTTCACATAAGATATTTACATTTATTTCAGATGGTGGTGTCCAGGAAGAAATATCACAGGGTGCAGGCCGGATTGCCGGGTACCTGGGACTGAACAACCTTGTTATGTTCTATGACTCAAATGACATACAGCTTTCGACAGAGACAAAATCTGTCTCAAGCGAAGATACTGCAATGAAATATGCAGCTTGGGGCTGGCATGTAATTAAAATCGAAGGAAACAATCATGACCAGATAAGAAAAGCTCTAAATGAGGCTTTAAAGCAGACTGAAAAGCCGACTATCATAATTGGTAAAACAATAATGGGGAAAGGTCTTCTCGATAAAGACGGTAACAGCTTTGAAAGAAAAACATCAACCCACGGAATGCCTGTAAGCGAAGCTGGTGGTTCGTTTGAAAAATCACTGGATAACCTTGGCGGTGATCCTGCAGATCCTTTCAGGATATTCGATGAGGTTAAGGAACTCTACAATAAAGCGCTTGCAGAAAAAGCAAAAATAGCTGCAGATTGGAAAAAGAAGAAGGATGAATGGGCAAAGAGCAATCCTGAACTAAATGGCAAAATTAATAAGTTCTATGAAGGATATGTTCCTGAAGTAAACTTCAAGGAGATTCAGCAGAAAGAAGGATCTGCTACAAGAGCAGCTGGAGCAGCTATCCTCTCTGTTCTTGCAAAGAAAGTTGAGAATATGATAGTCTCTTCAGCTGATCTCTCCAATTCAGATAAGACTGATGGTTTCCTAAAGAACACCCATGCATTTACAAAAGGTGACTTCAGTGGGGCTTTCCTGCAGGCTGGGGTATCAGAACTAACGATGGCTACATTAATGAATGGAATGGCTCTTCATGGTGGTGTTATTGCAGCATGCGGAACATTTTTCGTTTTCTCTGATTATATGAAACCTGCTGTAAGGCTTTCATGCCTTATGCAACTCCCTGTTAAATTCATCTGGACCCACGATGCATTCAGGGTTGGAGAAGACGGACCTACCCATCAGCCTGTTGAGCATGAAGCACAGATAAGGTTAATGGAACATCTGAAGAATCACCACGGAGAAAACAGTATGCTTGTCCTCAGACCAGCTGATTCACTTGAGACTAATGTCTCATGGAAAATGGCTCTCGAAAACCTTAAAACTCCAACAGCCCTTATTCTTTCAAGGCAAAACATTAAGGACCTTCCTTCAGACAATAACGACCGTTATGCTGATGCTCTTAAGTCAGATAAAGGAGCTTATATTGTACAGGATTGTCAGGGAAAACCCGATGTTATTCTTGTTGCAAGCGGATCTGAAGTAGCAACATTAGTTGAAGGCGCGGCACTTCTTAGGAAAGATAACTTAAAGGTAAGAATTGTTTCAGCTCCGTCTGAAGGCCTCTTCCGCGTACAGAGTGACGAATACCGCGATAAAGTAATAACCCCTGGAATTCCTGTTTTTGGCTTGACAGCAGGCTTACCAGTAACATTGCAGGGACTTGTCGGACCTAAAGGAAAAGTTTGGGGATTGAACAGCTTTGGGTATTCTGCTCCTTATAAAATACTTGACGAAAAACTTGGTTTTACAGGCGAGAACGTGTTCAACCAGGTAAAAGGATATTTGAAAAACTATAAATAACAGAACACAAGTATCAGGAGCCGGTTAAAACCGGCTCCTCTGCTGATAAATAATATGAAATTTGACATAAAGAAAGGGATCAGGGGATTAATCTTTGATCTCGATGGCACACTTGCCGATACAATGCCTTTGCATTTTAAATGCTGGCAACTAGCATGCAGAAAATACGGTGCAGAAATCGATAATAATTTCCTTAGAAAATATTCTGGTAGTCCCGGATGGCTTATTGCCGATGAGGTAATTAAAACACACCAGCTCGGAGATAAAGTAACAACAGAACAGATAATAGAAGAGAAACTGCAACTATTCTCCGATGAACATCATCTTGTAAAAGCTATTGAACCTGTTGCCGAAATTGCAAGGAAGTATTACAGAAAGTTACCAATGGCAGTAGGAACCGGAGGACATAGAGAAGCTGTTTACCTGACTCTTGAGATTACAGGTCTGAAAGAATACTTCGATATTATTGTAACAGCAAATGACGTTAAACATTTTAAGCCCCATCCTGAAACCTTTTTGAAATGTGCAGAGTTGATGAATATTAAACCTGAATTCATCGAGGTTTTTGAAGACAGCCAGCTGGGGATTGACGCTGCATTAGCTGCAGGGATGATACCTACTGATGTAAGATCATGGTATGATTCTTCATGGTGATTGAGTTATCTAAATGGAAAACAGTTTGATAATAACATCTGATGGTTCACATACTATCTATGTTCCCGATCTTGACGAGCATTATCATTCAATATACGGAGCAATAGCGGAATCTGAGCATATATTTATAAAAGCGGGATATCATAACTGTGTAGCAAACCCCATAAGCATTTTTGAAGCAGGGTTTGGCACAGGGCTGAATGCATTAATTACTGCATTGGAAAGCTATAAGTATAAGAGCAATAGAACCGTGTACTATACCGGAATTGAGAAGTATCCATTAGCTGATGATATAATATCACAGATCAATTATCATAAATTTCTTGGAGTAGAATCAGGTTCTGTTTTTAGAAGAATTCATTCTTCATCCTGGGAAAGCTGCATTAATATCTGTGGCAGCTTTTATCTAAAAAAGATCAAAGCAGATTTAACTGATTTTCAATTTGCTGAAAAATATGATCTTATCTATTTTGATGCCTTTGGACCATTAAAACAACCTGAAATGTGGACGAGGGATGTTATCTCAA
This sequence comes from Bacteroidales bacterium, assembly GCA_036261255.1. GTDB lineage: Bacteria > Bacteroidota > Bacteroidia > Bacteroidales > VadinHA17 > LD21. The sequence continues at coordinate 13,625 of DATALD010000085.1, read as the reverse complement.
ATATTGCTTCAGCCACAAATACGAATGGCATCTTCATGACATATTCGGCACGTGGCGAGGTCAGAAGAAATCTTGAATCATGTGGTTTCAAAGTCAGTCTTTTACCTGGTCCTGCGGGCAAAAGACAAATAATCAGAGCAATAAAAATTTGAAATTTATTCTATTACATCTATCATTATGTTATCTTAGCGAAAATTTTAAAAAATCAAAAATTCTTAAATATGAAAAATCGTCTTATAGTATTGACAATCATTTCAGCCTTTTTTTTAGGCTCATGCAGTTCAAATCTTAGTAATGTAAAAATTAAGACAAAAGAAGATTCCTTATCCTATGCAGTAGGATCATTTACATACAATCAAATTGCCGGAGACAGCCTTGATCTCGATCCAATGCTTATTGGAAAAGCATTTCAGGATGGTAATGATGGAAAGCTTTTAATGGATGATATGGTTGCCCGTGATTTCATTATTGATTATCTAAATAGAAAGCAACTTACCAAATATCAAGACCATAAAGTTAAAAATGAGGCGTATATTGAGCAGAACAAAACAAAAGAAGGTGTAACAACAACCGAAAGCGGACTTCAATATGAGGTTATAAAAATGGGAACAGGCCCAAAACCAACAGCTGAAAATACTGTTAAGGTTCATTATACAGGCATGTTCATTGACGGAACTCAGTTTGAATCGTCAGTTACAAACAATGAACCCGTTACTTTCCCTGTTATGGGTGTTATTCCCGGCTGGTCTGAAGGACTACAGCTGATGCCTGTTGGTTCTAAGTTCAAATTCACTATTCCACAGAACCTGGCTTATGGTGAACAAGGTGCAGGCGGTGGCGTTATTGAACCATACTCAGCCCTCATTTTCGAGGTTGAACTTATTGAAATTGTTAAAGAATGAAAAAAGCAGTAATAGAGACATCAAAAGGCAATATGACTGTCAGCTTCTTTGAGGAAGATGCTCCAAAAACAGTTGAAAACTTTACCACCCTGGCAAAAAACGGTTTTTACGATGGTCTTGCATTTCACAGGGTGATTCCTGATTTTGTGATCCAGGGAGGATGTCCTTTTTCAAAAGATATGAACGACCGTCGCGTGGGAACAGGTGGTCCAGGGTATCAGATTGATTGCGAGCTTAATGGAGGCAATCAGTATCACGACAAAGGTGTTCTCTCAATGGCCCATGCCGGCAGAAATACCGGAGGGTCACAGTTTTTCATTTGTCATAACAGGACCAACACGAAGCATCTTGACAGGCAACATACATGCTTTGGAAAGGTTATTGAAGGCCTTGATGTTATTGATAATATCAAGCAAGGCGATAAAATCGAAAAAATATTAATAATAGAAGAATAAACAAGTATGGCTTTCGACATTCACGGAAAGGTTATCGAGATTGCACCTGTAAACCAGGTTAGTGACAAATTCAAAAAACGTGAATTTGTTATTGAAAAAAAGGAGACAGGCTCATCAGGGCTTTTTATTGATTACATCAAGTTTCAGCTTGTGCAGGACAGGTGTGATATCATTAATGAATCGTTCCTGAATGAAGAAGTTAAAGTTACCTTTAATATTAAGGGTAATAAATGGGAACGAGACGGGAAAGTGAACTATTTCACCAACCTTGATGCCTGGAAGATTGAAAGAGTGTCTTCCGAGCCGGCATCAGCTCCTCAGTCATTCGATACTCTGCCTGCTGATGATGTAAACGAGCTTGATGATCTTCCTTTCTGAATAAACAGAAAACTAACAAAAGAGACGCCCGGAAAGGCGTCTCTTTCTTTTAACAATTGATTCATTGCAGCTGTTATTAATGACAAAAGAATAGACATGAACAATCCTTTACTCTCAAAATGGACAACACCGTTCCAAACCCCACCTTTTAATGAAATTGAGCTAAAACATTTCAAACCTGCAATTGAAGAAGCAATCAGATTTGCTGAAAAAGAGATTGAAGCGATATCAATAAATACAGAATCTCCCTCGTTCGGGAACACAATTGCTGCTCTCGACAGAGCAGGAGAATCATTATCGCTGGTTACATCAGTTTTATTCAATCTTAATAGCGCAGAAACAAATAAAAAGCTGCAGGAAATTACACAGGAAGTATCACCATTACTGACACGATTCTCCAACGATATTACATTAAACAGTCAGCTTTTTGAACGAATTAAGAAAGTTTTCGAACATAAAGATAACCTGTTAACGGAACAAAAAATACTTACCGAGAAAAGATACAGAAGTTTTATACTTGGTGGAGCAGGACTTCACGATGAAGCTCGCAAAAGATTCAGGGAAATAACAGAAGAGCTTGCAAAACTGTCTCTGAAGTTTGAGGAAAATGTTCTTGATGAAACCAATTCGTGGGAGTTACACCTTATTAATAAGGATGATTTATTGGGATTGCCTGAAGGAGTCATCGAAATGGCAGCAAGTACAGCAAGGGAAAGGAATAAGGATGGCTGGGTATTTACACTTCATTATCCGAGCTATGTTCCATTCATGCAATATTCAGAAAAACGTGAACTGCGTGAAATGATGTTGAAGGCATATTCTTCACGGTCGTTTCACGGAAATGAAAGGGACAATAGTAATAATGTTTTAAAGATAGCGAACCTTCGTCTTGAACTTGCCAGAATGCTTGGATTCAGAAATTTTGCTGAAATGATACTCGGAGACAGGATGGCTGATACACCTGAAAAAGTAAATACTTTTCTTGATGAACTTTTCGAAGCCTCGAAAGATGCTGCCTCCAGAGATTTTGGGAATGTGAAGGAATTTGCATCTAAATCAGGTCACAAAGGAAATCTTGAGAGGTGGGACTGGGCATTCTATTCTGAAAAACTTAAGAGAAAGCTGTATAATATTGATGATGAAATACTACGGCCTTTTTTTCCTCTTGATAAAGTTGAAAAAGCAATCTTTGATCTTTCGGGGAAACTATATGGCATAAAATTCATAAGGAATGAATCAATCCAGGTTTATCACCCCGAAGTAAAAGCTTATGAGGTTATTGACCGCAACAATCATTTTCTTGCAATCCTTTATCTTGACTATTTCCCGAGAACTGGTAAAAATGGAGGAGCCTGGATGACATCATTCAGGGATCAGAAAAGAATAAATGAGGCTGATGTGAGACCACTGATATCAATTGTTGCTAATTTCACCAGACCAACAGATAACACCCCTTCACTCCTATCATTTAACGAACTTACCACTTTTCTTCATGAATTCGGGCATGCTCTTCATGGAATGCTTTCACAATGCACTTATGAGAGTTTATCGGGCACAAATGTGTCGCGCGATTTTGTTGAACTGCCTTCACAGTTTATGGAGAACTTTGCTTATGAAAAAGAATGGCTCGACTTATGGGTAACTCATTATAAAACAGGTGAAAAACTACCTGATGAAATAATGATAAAAATTAAAGAATCGGCAGTCTTTAACGAAGGATATGCATGTTTCAGGCAACTCAGCTTCGGATTTCTAGATATAGCATGGCATGCATTAGAGCAACATATTGAATCAGACGTTGATAACTTTGAGAAAAAAGCAATGAATAAAACTGAATTATTTCCACCTGTTAAAGGATTGAATATGAGCGTTCAATTTGGCCATATTTTTGGCGGCGGATATGCGGCAGGCTATTATGGATACAAATGGGCTGAAGTACTTGATGCCGACGCTTTTGAACTATTCAAGGAAAAAGGGATATTTAACAGTGACGTTGCAGATTCATTCCGGAAGAACATTCTCGAAAAAGGTGGAACTGAAAAACCAATGGACCTCTTTAAGAAGTTCAGGGGGAGAGAACCTTCAATGGAAGCCTTCCTTAGAAGAAGCGGATTAAAGTAATGAGTGAATGAGTGAATGAATGAATGAATGAATGAATTCGGGGAAAACGGATTCAAACAATTATATTTGCATTTTCTTAATATTAATCAGATGATCTTATACTTCAGAAGCAAAAACGGGAAAATAATAGCAACAGGAACTTCTGGTCTTTTATCGGTAAATGAAATTTCAAAACTTCAATGGCTGTTCGGAGAGGCAGATTATGCCAATGAAGTGAGGTTAGAGGGAAGATATGTTGGTCCAAGGAAGGAGATGATCACCCCATGGAGTACTAATGCAGTTGAGATCACCCAGAATATGGGTATTTATGGGATCATCAGGATTGAGGAGTTTACTTTAACAACAAAGGAATCGCCTGAGTATGATCCTATGCTGCAGTCAGTGTATGATGGACTGGATCAGGAATTATTTACAATTTCGAGAAAACCTGAGCCTGTTATTTACATTGACGACATAAAAAAATATAACGAAAGTGAAGGACTTGCATTAAATAATAATGAAATAAACTACCTCGAAAACCTGAGTAAAACACTTGGCAGGAAGCTGACTGACAGCGAGGTATTTGGCTTTTCGCAGGTAAATTCAGAGCATTGCAGACATAAAATCTTCAATGGTACATTTATTTTATCAGGTGAGGAGAAAGAAAAGAGTCTTTTCCAGATAATCAAATCAACAACAAAATTAAACCCGAATAAGGTTGTATCAGCATATAAAGATAACTGTGCTTTCCTCCAGGGGCCGGTAGTTGAACAATTTGCTCCTGAAACACAGGACAAGTCGGATTACTTTGTAATTTCAGACTTTGAATCAGTGCTTTCGCTAAAAGCCGAAACTCATAACTTTCCAACAACTGTAGAACCTTTCAATGGCGCTTCAACAGGTACGGGAGGTGAGATCAGAGACAGGATAGCAGGAGGCAAAGGTGCATTCCCGATTGCAGGTCCAGCTGTTTACATGACTTCCTATCCTCGTCCTGAAGGAGGCCGGCCATGGGAAAAAGCAAATGAAGAGCGGCAATGGCTATACCATACTCCTGAAGATATACTTATAAAAGCATCAAACGGGGCAAGTGATTTTGGTAATAAATTCGGTCAGCCTCTGATCTGCGGATCTCTCCTTACATTTGAATACCAGGAAGATCTCAGAAAATATGGTTTTGATAAAGTAATCATGCTGGCTGGTGGTATTGGTCTCGGGAAAAAGAAGGACAGTGTAAAGGACACCCCTGAAAAGGGTGATATCATTGTCCTCCTTGGCGGTGATAATTACAGGATTGGTATGGGCGGTGGCGCTGTTTCATCTGTCGATACGGGAAAATTCGACAGCTCAATTGAGCTCAATGCTGTTCAGAGAGCGAATCCAGAGATGCAGAAGAGAGTTTACAATGCCATCCGTGCATTAGGTGAATCAAGCAAGAACCCTGTTGTTTCAATTCACGATCATGGCGCCGGCGGTCATCTGAACTGTCTTTCAGAGCTTGTTGAAGCTACAGGAGGACGCATTGATATAAGTAAACTGCCTGTTGGAGATCCTACCCTGTCAGCAAAAGAGATAATTGGCAACGAATCACAGGAACGAATGGGCCTAGTGATGAAAAAGGATGATGCGGAAACGCTGCGGAGAATCGCCGAAAGGGAAAGAGCCCCGATGTATGTTATTGGTGTAGTTACAGGCGATATGCAGTTTACATTTGAGAATCCTGTAACCGGCGAAAAACCAATAGATCTCGACCTTGCGTCTTTCTTTGGGAATCCTCCGAAGACCATAATGAATGACGCAATTGTTGAAGTAAAATTCAGGGAACCCCAATACACTGTCAGGGAGATTTTTGAGTATATATCAAGGGTGCTTCAGCTTGAAGAGGTAGCATGCAAAGACTGGCTAACAAATAAAGTAGACAGGTCAGTTACAGGCAGGATAGCGAAGCAACAATGTGCTGGTCCGCTCCAGCTTCCTCTTAATAACCTTGGTGCAATTGCACTTGATTACAGGGGAAAGAAAGGTATGGCAACTTCGATTGGCCATGCACCTGCAGCTGGTCTTGCAGATCCCGCAGCAGGTTCAGTTCTTTCAATAGCTGAAGCTCTTACAAACATAATCTGGGCGCCTATTGAAGGAGGATTGCAAAGTGTTTCGCTTTCAGCAAATTGGATGTGGCCATGCAGAAATCCAGGAGAAGATACAAGGCTTTACTCTGCAGTAAAAGCTGCAGGAGATTTCGCCATTGCACTGGGTATTAACATACCAACAGGAAAAGATAGCCTGTCGATGACACAGAAGTATAATGACCAGACTGTCTACTCACCGGGAACTGTAATTATCTCTGCTTCAGCAGAAGTGAGCGACATAAAAAAGATTGTTGAGCCGGTGCTTATTAACGATCCCTACACAAGCCTCCTCTACATTGATTTAAGCAGAGATTCATTTAAAACAGGAGGAAGTAGTTTTGCACAGGTGTTAAACGCTATTGGCAACGAAGTACCGACAGTAACTGATGCTTCGTATTTCAAAGATGTTTTCAACACGATACAGAAACTTATTGAAGATGGCAGGATACTAGCCGGGCATGATATCTCTGCAGGCGGTATGATCACCACTCTTCTTGAAATGTGTTTTTCAAATACTGAAGGTGGGATAACAGTGAACCTCAGTTCAATAGATGAGAGCAATACTATTAAACTGTTGTTCAGCCAGAACCCCGGAGTGATCATCCAGGTAAAGGATGAGCTTGATATTGCAGAGTTATTACTTGAGAATGGTATCTCCTATTATTCAATCGGGCACCCTGTAAATGAAAGATCGTTACATATTTCAAACAATGATGACTCTTTTAGCTTTGATATAGATGAGCTACGTGACAAATGGTTTAGATCATCTTACCTCCTCGACAAAAGGCAGTCAGGAGAAAAATTGGCTCTCGAGCGTTTTAAGAGTTACAACAAACATGGTATTAAACTTGAATTGAATGGATTTGAAGGCAGTTTAGCTTCAATGTCGATCTCACCGGAAAGAAGAAAAAGGTCAGGAATAAGAGCTGCTATTATAAGGGAGAAGGGAGTCAATGGTGACAGGGAGATGGCATACTCATTATATCTTGCCGGATTTGATGTAAAGGATGTTCATATGACAGACCTGATATCGGGAAGAGAGAATCTTGAAGACATTAACATGATTGTTTTCGTAGGCGGATTCTCAAACTCTGACGTACTTGGATCAGCAAAAGGATGGGCAGGAGCTTTCATGTACAATGAAAAAGCAAAAAACACTCTTGAGCGTTTCTACAAGAGAAATGATACTCTTTCACTGGGTGTCTGCAATGGCTGCCAGTTAATGGCAGAGCTTAATCTTTTATATCCTGATCATACAGAAAGACCTCGTCTGCTTCATAACAAATCGAATAAATTCGAATCGGAATTTGTGTCAGTTAAGATACTTGAAAACAATTCAGTAATGCTCTCGAATCTTGCAGGAATGGAACTTGGAATCTGGGTTGCACATGGAGAAGGAATGTTCAGCTTGCCGTACAATGAAACCCGTTATCATATTCCATTAAAATATAGCAAGCACACATATCCTGCCAATCCAAACGGGTCAGACTATGATGTGGCAGGGCTTTGTTCAGAAGACGGAAGGCACCTTGTTATGATGCCGCATCTTGAACGATCAGTCTTTCCATGGCAATGTGGCTATTATCCCCGTGATAAAAGAAATGACGAAGTCACGCCATGGATAAAAGCTTTCGTTAATGCAAAGACCTGGATAAAATCAGTTAGCCGGGGTTAGGAAAACCGAAAGTATCTTTGTTGCATCAGTTTCAAGAGACTTTTCCGAAGGATCTTCCGGCAGTATTTTATCGCTTATTACCTGTATGTTGTACATGCCGGTATCCTGGAGATATAATGAACCCATAAATGAGTCTGCCCTGAAAAATGGATAAAATACATCAGTCGAATTGTGTATCACTTTGTCAACAGAAGGATAAGCCTCAAGTAAATCATCCTTGATACTCAGCATTACAGAGTTATCAAACTCAAGTCTTGTTGTATCTTTTGTTGCACTTGAAAGCCAGATATCATATCGGCCAGATTTTGAAATTAATACATTCCATTCTGCAGTATTACTCTCCGGATCTTCAGAATCATGGTAAGTATCAGCTTCATCAATAAGGAGCGATACTGTTCCATCCTGATCCTGCATTACGGTATTACTCAGTTCTTTTCCGGTATTTATCTTTTTATCGCTATTGCTGCATGAGTACAAGATGATCCCTGCAATTACCAACAGCCCTTTAATAATTTTCACCATCTTCATGTTTGTACGAATTAGAATTACTTGTATTAACAGAATAAAGACATTGACTATAACGCATAATTAACAATTCCAGTATATTCTTTGTTTTTACACATGGTGAATGTTAATAAAAGATTAACCATATCCTAATGATGGGGATATTACAGTTGAGAGAGCAAGCCAGGTCCTACAATCGAACGAGTTCTTTTACCGGAGTGAACCTTTTACTGGTTTGTTTAGCCTCATTTACATCATCGTTTATAGAATCAGCTACTATTTCAGCTATATCGGCAACCTTCGTATCAGAAACCATTGCGAAGGTCTTTTTACATAAAGGGCAGGCTGTTGCTAATATATCGGGATTTGTTTTTGTCATTACTTTGACAGTATCTGTTGCGATTATTCTTTTATCGCGTGTGTTTATCTTCATATTACCCAGGCTTCCCCCACAGCAAAGTGAATTGCTGTCGTCGAATTTTGTCTTTTCAAGAATTGAAACATGCTGTAATACCTCCCTGGGCTCTTCATATACTCCTGATCCCCTGCCAAGCTCACAGGGAGAATGGTAAACAACCCGTTTCCTGGAAAAATTCATTTTAACCTTCTCAGAGTCAATGAGCAATTTTATAAATTGAGAATGGTGCATGATCTCAATATCGAGGTAGTAGCTTTCCTTAAGTACTTTATAGCAGATAGGGCATGATGTTACAAGAATGCGGGCGCCTGTTGCCGCAATTGCTTCAGAATTATAATTAATCAGTTCCCTTGCTTCTTTTGTTTTACCGGCAAGCATAAGAGGTCGTCCACAGCATACTCCTCCATTCTCATCGATGAACTTATATCTTACACCTGATGCATCAAGTATCTTTACCATTGAGTTCTTAATCGAAGGTGTAAGATGTGTCATGCAACCAGCAAAAAACACAACTTCAGCCTTTTCGTTACCAGGGGCAGGCAGAAAATTATATACAGTTGTTTTGTCGTACTTATCGTTAATCGCTTTTCTCCTGAAATAACCATTGTATATATTTCTTGAAGGTTGTAACTGCTCCCTTCGTTGAATCATCCTAATAGGTGTAAGCTCAATGCCAACAGGGCACTTAACATCGCACCGGCCGCACATAAGACAGTTGTGAGCAATTGGTCTCACATCTTCATCATTTCTTATTGCCTTAAGCAGGTAGGCTGATTGTATATTTCGTATTCCCAATGACGAATTAAGCTGGCATGTATCAATGCACATACCGCATGAAGAACATGAATAAGTCTCAACCTCCGAGAATGATCCTTCTTTATCGCCCGTTTTTATCCCGGAATTTCTCATGAATATTAAAAACAATTCTGTCGGGATATGCATATATCTTGTTATTGGCAGGAGAACAAAAAAAGTACCGAGTGAAATTGAGTATAACCACCAGAAAGGGTATGCCAGTGTTTCAGCAGGCAGGAAACTTGACAGCCATGTTCCAAGAGCTCCCGTAAGAAAGTTTCCTGTGCCATATATTCCGCTTGTAAAGCTTTCTGCTAATAGACGGCTCGGGAAAATAGTCCATAGTGATGCAAGAGCAATTCTATCTGAAACTCTCAGCTTTGTTGTTTTCTTCATTCCCACTGTCCCGGAGTAAAATCGTTTAAGAATCGCAAGTATGAGACCTGAGAGAATGAAAGCAAGGATAAAATCCATTAGAAATCCATAAGCTGCTTCTATACCTGTACGGCCGTATTCAGGGTTAAAGAACCTGAAAAAGATAGCCTTATAAGGAGGGTTGAGATGTTTTTCACCGAAAATATCAGCCTCTATTGTTCCGAATAAAATTAACAGGAACCACCCAAAAGCAAGGCTCATGTGCATATAGCCGAGTCTGAAGTTCGATTTTAATATCTTCCTGTGTAAAAGGCTTTCAAAAAATATTTCTTTAAGGCTCTGCCCGAATGCCCGCCCGAAAAAACCTCTCTGAAGTCTCAGCTTATCCTGACGCGAAAGATCACGGAACCAGATTACGCACCGGGTAACGGCATATATAAGAATAAAGTAGAGTCCTATATTAAATGGAATAACGAAAATATCAAATTGTATATGATGCATCTTCATGATTTTTGAATGGCCTCAATTGCAAGGCTGATGACATTCCTGGTATTCACGCCACGTGGACACACTAACGAACATTTTCCACAGAGCATACATTTCCTTATGTTCTTCCTGACAAGATCCATCTCGCCCCTCTTTATAAGTATGTTGAACTCCCTAAGACTAAAGTGAATCAGGTTACCGGTGGTACATGTGGCCGAACATCCACCGCATTCTATGCATAGTTTGAAAGATGGTTCTTTCTCCATAATGTATTCAGCAATGCTTCTGTCATTTGTGTCATAGTTTATCTGACGCCCTTTCATTATGTTGAAACCAAACCTGCTCATTATCTATTCAGATATTCAATTACTTCTGCAACAGCAGCCCGTGCATGTGATATTGTTTCTGTTATATTCATCGGCGCTGTGCATGTTCCCGCAAGAAAAACACCGGGAATGTTGCTGATATTGCTTCCAAAGTGATTATCACGACATGCGAGGAACCTGTTCTCACCAGCCTCCAATCCTATCATGCCGGCAATTTCCTTCGTACCAGATGACACCTCCATTCCTGCCATTAGAACCAGCAGGTCTAGTTCCATTCTCATAGGTCTGCCAGCAAGGGTATCTTCTACTTTAACAACAACAGATCCACTTATTGTCTCTGAAACCTCTGATACTTTTCCCCTGATATAATTAACCCCATACTTTTCCTGTGAATGCATGTACAGTTCTTCATAATGAGCTCCTCCCATACGCATATCCATGTAGAAGCAAAACACTTTTGAAGAAGGAAGCATCTCTTTTATTTCAATTGCCTGTTTAACAGCAGTTACGCAGCATAATTTTGAGCAATACAGGTTGCCCGACTTCTCATCGCGTGATCCTACACAATGTACAATCCCAACTTTCCCAGGGATTATGCCATCATTCCTCTTGAGATCTCCAGCCAGGAATTTTTTCTCAAGGTCGGCCGAAGTAATAACGTTTTCATAAATACTATAGCCGTATTCTTCTTTCCTCTCGCTTTTAAACAAATCGAATCCCGTGGCTACCACTACAGCGTCAGCATCTATTGTCTTTCCGCCGGTTGTTAGAACCTTGTATGTTTTATTATGCTTTGTAATCGATTTTGCAGATTCATTATTAATCAATTCAATATTGGAGTTATTTACTCTTTGTTCAAGGTATTTAATGACTTCATTTCCATGCCTTCTGTCGGGGAAAAGTTGATTCCAGTTTTTTACATGTCCACCTCTTTGTTTTTCCTTCTCAAGCAACGTCACCCTGAAACCATTTATAGCAAGCTGTCCGGCTGCTTCCATCCCGGCAGCGCCGCCACCAATCACAACAACTTCCTTCATTAGATTAAACGTTTATGAGATTTTCGGGAACAGGCATTTGTCTTCCATCTTTTGTTTTGAACTTATCAGAGCTGTCGAACTCAACTCCCAGCTTTTTAAGTAATGGTTCAGCCTGTACCATATGGTACTGCAATCCAAGATCCCAGGGATTGAATCCCAGCACAAGACCTGCCAGCTCTTCATAAGTAAGCACCGGTATAGACTCACCATTTTGACCATAAGAGGTGCCTTCGAGCTCTTTTATTGTGTATTGCCATCGGTCCATAAACATATTACAGCCAGGGCAATTAGTTAATATCATATCTGGTTTGTAGGGCTTCATTGAAGAAAATTTCTTCTCAGAGTTAGAAACAGAATATCCCCTGTTTGCCTGTACAAGGTATTGCCTGAAACCAAAGCCACAACAATGACGTCTTTCAGGATAATCTATAATTTCACCTCCCCAGGCATCAACCAGACCGCTGAGTACATTTGGAAATTCTGCTCCTCCAATGCCCGATTTTGGGAACATCTTGGCATAATGACATCCAATATGTTCGACAATTCTTAAAGGTTCTCCGGTTTTCTTATTGACAAGTCTGTGTTTTGCTTTTTCTGCAATCTGGTGTCTGAATTTATATATAATGTCACTGGCATGGGCAAGACTTTCAGGAATATCAAATTCCCTGCCTGTCGCCTTAAAGAGGTATTCGCGAGTTTTTTCAAGCTGGTCAGGAAAATGTTTCCAGGTCTCAAGTATCTCTGTATATAAACCAAATGATGTAACACAAGAGATTGCAAGGTCTTTGTATCCATGTTCTTTCATCAGGGCAAAATGCCTTGCAATAACAGTCATTATTGTTGCCGATGGTACAATGTCACCATGGTAACCGATACCAGTACACGTTGTATGAGCAGGATCTTCATATACATCCTTACCCAGCACTTCCCGCATCAGTTTCAGGAAGAACTGTTCAGAGCCAGGAAAAAAGCTCTGACGTATGCATGACCGTACATAAAAAAAATGATCGTCAGCAACATCTTTCTGATATTCTGACCATATTCTTTTTTTAGCTTCTTGAATCATGTACGAATAATTTAATCTTTATGAGTATGTCTCCCGTTATTAGCTGTGAATACTTCAATAACGTATTCATTATCTATACCATTTGGGTTAAGTTGAAGCCCCATTTCGCTAGCTTTCTTCTTTGAATGATCTTCAATCTTTTCAAAGAATTCAGTACCTCCTGTAACATCAAATATTTTCTTCAACTCCTCAAGAGCTTCTGGTGGTATTTTCCTCAAAGGACCTGTGGATCCGTTTAACTGGCCACCAAGTCTTTCAAAAACATCATCAGTATTATCAAGAATGAATTTCCAGATTGGTCCCTGTTCAGGATGCATTTCGGCGTTCACTGCGTAAGTAGCAGCACAATACCCGTATTTAAAAATATTTTCTCCAACAGTTCTCTTAATAGCGAGCTGCTGTCGACCTTTTTCCGATTCAGTAAAATATCCGGTTTCCTGTGACAAGGTACGGAGCGCCATAATTACAAAACCGGGCGTATTTCCGCGTGGGCATCTTGTCTTGCACGACATACACTCACCGCAATACCAGATTGTTTCTGATTTCAGGAGGTTGTCAAGATCTTTTTCATCCCCTTTTTGCACAAGATCAACAACTTTCCTGGGATCATAATCATAAAACTCGGCAGCCGGACAAATAGCAGTACAAACGCCGCAGTTCATGCAGGCTTTCAGTCCTTCCTCAAACCTGATATCTTCTCTTAGCCGGTCGTAAAGTTCTCCCATTTCTACCTGTTAATTGCATAACAAAAGTAACCACCAACCATGATGACTGGTAGAGAGTTAAAGCCTATTTGTTAAGGGGTATAAATACCCATAGGTCGTGCAGGTCGTGCAAATTTTGCAGGTCCTTTAGATTAGCATCTTTAAGTTTAATATTAAATAATGATGTTGAAAAGGGGGTTTTAGGGGGAGTTGATAACTTTGAAAGATGTTAATAAAAACCGGAGGAAACTGAAGTGAACTATATGCAGGTCTGA
>DATALD010000071.1:0-5820 GCA_036261255.1 Bacteroidales bacterium | reverse complement strand
CCTTCCCTTTCCTGCAATTGCGAAAAGCTTAGTTCCAGGGCTTCCTGGTGGTTTTGTAATTATTGATGAGAATACCTGTATGGTTGATCTGGTTAGATACTACATGGAATTCATGAGGAATGAGAGCTGTGGAAAATGTATCCCTTGTCGTGAAGGAACGGGGAGAATGCTTGAGATACTTGAAAGCGTCATCAGGAAGCCTCAGAACGAAGATTCAGGAACAACACTGGAAAGATTCAAGGGCGTGATGCAGCTTGAAACAATAGCCTCAGTGATGAAAGATACCTCCCTGTGCGGACTCGGGCAAAATGCTCCTAACCCTTTCATCAGCGCCCTTCGGAACTTCAGGGACGAATTTGAGGAACATATTTTTGACAGGAAATGCCGAGCCAACATTTGCAGGGGTCTTAGATCTTTCTCCATAAATGTTGATAGTTGCACAGGTTGCACTGCATGCGCTTCAAAATGCCCTGTCAATGCTATTTATGGAACAAGACTGCAGCCTTTCTTTATTGTTGAGGAGAAATGTACCGGCTGCGGTGTGTGTTTTGATATATGTAAATTCAGTGCGATAAATGTAAAGTAACTGTCATGCTCTTTACAATACAGGTAAATAATAAAAAGATAAAAGCAGAAAAAGGCGAAACTATCCTTTCAGCCCTGAACAGGAACGGGATAATTATCCCCACTCTTTGCAGGATGAAGGATTTTTCACCTACAGGCGCCTGCAGGATGTGTGTTGTTGAAGTTGAAGGCCGTGAAAGGTTAGTGACAGCATGTTCACAGCCGGTGGAGGAATGGATGAAAATAAGCACTCATTCACCAAGGGTTATAACAGCACGCAAAACTAACGTTGAGCTTCTTCTTTCAAATCATCCTGATAATTGCCTGTACTGCGACCGGAACCTTAACTGTGAATTGCAGCGTCTTGCAGAAGAGCTTAATATAAGAGAACGAAGGATCCCTGCAAGAAAGATCAAAATGCGGCTTGATCAGTCAGGCCACTCGATTGTCAGGGAGCTTTCAAAATGCATCCTTTGCGGCAGGTGTGTCAGGGTTTGCGAGGAGATTGTCACAGCAAACTCGCTTGATTTTATAAACAAAGGAAAGCTTACACATGTTGGCGCCGCTCTCGATAAAGATTTCAATTTCTCGAGCTGTGTTCATTGCGGCCAGTGTGTTCTTGTCTGTCCTACTGGCGCCTTACATGAGAAACACAACATTACAGAGGTACAGGAATACCTTAATAAACATGGTATTGTGAAGGTTATCCAATATTCATCAATGGTTGTTTATGGAATTGCCGAAGAACTCGGGATGAAGTATACGAAGGATTTTGACAAGACTCTTAATGCAATTCTTAGGAAAATTGGTTTTGATAAAGTGTACAGGACAGGAACAGGCACCGATATATGTATCAGTGAAACCGCTGCCCAGCTTGATGATAATATTGTGAAGAAAACAGGGAAGCCATTGTATGTCTCAATATGTCCATCATGGGTAAAGTATGCAGAGCAGTTTATGCCAGAGCTTATTCCTCAGCTTTCGACAGTTAAGACCCCACAACAACTTACCGGTGCATTGATTAAAACCCTTGTTGCCGATCAGTTGCATGTAAAACCGGAAGAAATATTTTCTGTTTCGGCAACCCCTTGTATGGCCAATAAGTATGAAGCCAGACGTGATGGGATGACAAGAAAGGGGATGAGCGATGTTGACTCCGTTCTCACAATAAGAGAGCTTGCCCGCCTCATAAGGTTATATGGAATAGATACCACAAATATTGACCCTGAACCTGCCGATGATCCGCTTAGCGGCAGAAGCTCATCAGCTATCCTTGCAGAGGTGTCGGGAGGAATTACCGAAGGCATTCTGCGACTCATGCATTATGATAAGCTCAAAAGAGAGCCTGAAAAACAGCTTTTTAAGAAGCTAAGATCGACAGGTTTATTCAGAGAAGCTTCGGTGATGATTGGGGAGAACGAGATTAAAGTTGCTGTTGTCGATGGCTTCACCGGCCTTGAGAAACTAAAAGCATCAATCACTTCAGGTAAAACGTACGATCTCATCGAAGTAGTGGCGTGTCCCGGCGGATGTGTTCATGGAGCTGGCCTCCCTTTCAATTCATCGAAAGATGAGATTAAGACAAGGGCAAAACAGATTTATCAGTCTGATGAGACAGAGGCAATCAACCTGCCATGCAAATCGCCTTCATGTATCGGTGTTTATGAAAAGATATCGCAAAAGGATTCAGGTCTTGCAGATAAGAAGATATTTCATACTCACTATGAAAAAAGGAATGTTTTGTTATAACCAATAACTAAACGGGATGCTTGTTTACACAATAAAAGAGCTTTGTCGTACCTGTTACACCTGTGTGAGGGAGTGCCCGGCTAAAGCTATACGTATTGTCGGCGGGCAGGCCGAGGTTATTGATGAACGATGCATAGCATGCGGCAACTGCACAAAAGTATGCAGCCAGGGTGCAAAGGTTTTTCTTAATACTACTGACAGGGTATTGAAACTCCTTGAAAACCCTGCAAAAGTTGCAGCAATTATCGCTCCAAGTTTTCCCGCAGAGTTTTCTGATCTCCCCGAATATTCAGTACTTGTTGGAATGATAAGGAAGCTTGGTTTTGATTATGTTGCTGAAGTATCTTTTGGAGCTGACCTGGTAGCAGGACGGTATAAGCAACTTGTCTCGGAAAGCAATAGTTTTTTTATTTCCTCCGATTGCCCTTCAATAGTGAATTATATCAAGTACTATCATCCTGACCTTGTTGATAACCTTGTACCTGTTGTTTCGCCAATGGTTGCAATGAGCAGGGTTGTCAGAAAAAAATATGGCAGTGATACAAAGATCGTGTTCATTGGCCCTTGTATTGCAAAGAAGGCAGAGAGCAGTGAGATAGATGAGGCAATTACTTTTACAGAACTTCGGGAACTGTTTAACCTAAAAAGTATCTCACCTGAGAACATTCATCCTTCAGAATTTGATCCGCCTATTGGCGGCCGTGGAGCAATTTTCCCTGTTGCCAGAGGTTTGCTGCAGACTGCAATGATTAGTGATGATGCGGTTACCGGCAATATGATCGCTGCAGAGGGGAGAATTGACTTTCAAAATGCTCTTAAAGAGTTCGAATCGGGGCTTATCCGTAATCAGCATCTCGAATTGCTTTGCTGTGAGGGCTGTATTATGGGACCAGGGTTATCGAAGAGCGGAAAACAATATAACAGGAGGACACTTGTAAGCTCTTATGCCGGTAGGAAGATGCAAAGCCTTGATAAAAGAAAATGGGAGCAATTTTACGATGAATTTAATCAGATTGACCTTTCGATCCGTCACAGAAATGATACGCGGCACATTGAAACACTCAATGAGAATAAGGTAAATGATGTTCTTCGCAGCATGGGCAAGAAAACAAAGAAAGATGAGCTCGATTGCGGCGCTTGTGGCTATGAGACTTGTGTTGAACATGCAATTGCAATTACAAAAGGGCTGGCTGAGGTTGAAATGTGTCTTCCATATACAATTGAAAAACTTCATAAATCAGTTAAAGAGTTGGCATTATCAAATGAGAAGCTTACTTCAATGCGCCAGGCTTTAAAGCAATCAGAAAAGCTGGCTCACATGGGACAACTCTCTGCAGGTATTGCACATGAACTTAACAATCCACTTGGAGTTGTAATAATGTACAGCAATATTCTTCTTGAAGAAGCACCACCTGAAGCTCCTGTAAGGGAGGACCTTAAACTTATTGTTGAACAGGCCGGAAGGTGCAAGAAGATAGTTGCGGGTCTGCTTAATTTCGCACGGAAGAACCAGGTTAACCATCAGCAGGTAAATATCAGGGAACTTATTCAGCGTAGCCTTGAGAGTCTGATAATACCATCAAATGTCAAGACTATCATTGATGACCAGACGACAAATCCTGATGCAATGCTTGACTCTGAACAGATGATGCAGGTAATAACAAACCTTATAAAAAATGCAATCGATGCAATGCCTCATGGAGGTTCTGTGACATTTAAACTTGAAGATACTTTAAGTGATGTGTTTATCTCAGTCTCTGATACAGGTTCAGGCATCAGGGAAGAAGACAGGTCGAAAATATTCGAACCTTTTTTTACAACTAAGAGCATCGGGAAAGGTACCGGTCTTGGACTTGCCACTGCTTATGGGATTGTTAAGATGCATAAAGGACAGATTTCGGTTGAGTCGAATGATAATGCCACAACAGGGCCTACTGGAACAACTTTTAAGATATTACTGCCTAGAGAGATTAGTTAATTTGAAAATTTGAAAATGCGATAATTTGAAGATGAAAAACCATTTTGACAAAATTTATGAAATTTGCATATAATGAAAAAAAGTGAAATAACCATCCTCATTGCAGATGATGATCCTGATTATCTGTTCCAAACTGTACATGCTCTGGGGAAAGCTGGTTATAAAACAATGGCCGTAGAAAGTCAGACTGAAGCTGAATCAGTTATAGCAAGACATAAGCCGGATCTTGCAATTTTCGATCTTATGATGGAAAACGACGACAGCGGCTTCATACTCTGTTATAAGATGAAACGTAAATATCCAGATGTTCCGGTTATACTAGCTACAGCCGTATCACATGAAACAGGATTAAGCTTCAGTGTCGATTCGCAGAATGAAAAAGCATGGATCAGGGCTGACAGGTACCTTGAAAAAGGAATACGGCCTGAGCAACTTGATCAGGAGATAATGAAATTATTAAAGATTTGAGATGGCCTTTCTGAGGGTACTTGTTATTGATGATGAGCCTGGAATCAGGTCTGGTGTTTCGAGGATATTGAACAATTTTCATGTTACATATCCTTTTATGGATGAGGATTATACTTTTAAGGTTACTGAAGCAGCCACAGGCGAGGAAGGATTAGACATACTTGAAAAGGAAATGCATGATATCCTTCTGCTCGACAATAAGTTACCGGGGATCCAGGGCGTTGATGTTCTCGAACATATCCGCAGGAATAATTACGATATCGTTGTTGCAATGATAACATCTTATGCATCACTCGATGTAGCAGTGAAAGCTACACGCGATGGCGCCATCGATTTTATTCCCAAACCTTTTACTCCACAGGAGCTTAAATCGAGCATTGAGAACATTACAAAACAACAATATCTTAAAAGGATAACTCATAAAATGAACCAGGAAGGAAAGAAAATACGTTATCAGTTCCTTTCTGTCCTTTCACATGAGCTAAAAGCTCCCCTTAATGCAATTGAAGGATACCTTATAATGATGCAGGATAAGCAGTCGGGCGAGCTCGTAGATGACTATGCAACACCTATTGAAAGATCGCTGCAACGTATTCATGGAATGCGAAACCTTATAAAAGACCTTCTTGATTTTACAAAAATAAGGCTTGAGAGAAAACAGGAAAACATTCAGAAGATCAGTCTTAGAGAGGCGGCCGCTGCTTCGATAACTACCGTTCAACCCTATGCTATCCAGATGGATGTTGCCATAAATCTAAGTTTACAATCTGATATCGATATTATGGCCGATCCTTCAGATGTGGAGATTATTCTGAATAATCTTATTTCCAACGCTGTTAAGTACAACAAAACCGGTGGCGTCGTTGAAATAATTATAAGCGGAACGGAAAATGAGGCTGTTATTATTGTTTCCGATTCAGGGATCGGAATAAGTAAAGATGATACTGAAAACCTGTTTAATGAATTCACAAGGATTAAAAACGAAAAAACAAAGAACATTTCGGGAAGCGGATTGGGATTGTCAATTGTTAAAAAAGTTGTTGAACTATATAAAGGCAGTA
>DATALD010000057.1:0-3798 GCA_036261255.1 Bacteroidales bacterium | reverse complement strand
CTATGGAGGAGTTGGGTACGGCGGCAGCGATTCAGGTTTGCATTTTAAGGGAAAACCTGATGATTTTACAGTTGAAAAAAACAGGAAAGCTAATTATCAGGTTACAGTTAATGTTAGCGAAAGTACAGATAATTTCAGGCTTTTCCTTACAGTCAGCTTCGACGGATCTGCTTCGCTTTCAATTTCAAGCAATAACAGGGAATCGATATCGTACGTCGGAGAGATCACAGCTCCGGAAAGGGAAAACAACTGAATAATACCCTAAAGTGCTCCCATTACTATAATAGCCCCAACAGCTGATATAATACCAATTATGATTGCCGCAACTGCCAATCCCCTGCCTTTGTATCTCCCGGGATTGTTCTTAATTTTCGAAAGGCTGACACCCCCAAATACAATTCCTATAATACCTAGCAGAACTCCAGCTATGAAAAGACCAACCAGGCTTGAAACAAAACCTGCTATTCCGAGGCCTTCAGTTTTTACAGGGTCAGTTGAACGAGGATAATTAACTGTCTGAACAGGAACCGGATTATCCGATGGTCCAAAATAATCAATTGTGCCATTTACATACTTTATTGACGAGATTTCCGATTTGATAACTGAAATCACTGGTCCTGTTAAATTATTGCATTTTCTGTATTTTATCTCTGTCTGGCCAATTTCTTCGACTCTCCCAATCAGTGTACCACCTGATTTCAGAAAGATTGTGTCACATTCCTGAGCTTCTGATTCTCCCTGAATGGTCTGTGAGCCCGTCTGAATCTCAATAGTGTTTACATCGTTACTGTTTTGATCTTCCGTGAATTCAATGGGGGTATAAATCATATTGTTTGTTGAAGCAATCATCCCCCGTACATCTGGTTTCCCAATTTCATAATTTCCGGCTTTGTTGATCTGCACAATGGCTGGAGAACCCGGTTCCGGTTTGAGTTGTAATTTTTTGCTTTTATTTGAATGATTCGGCTTATTCCTGTTTGAAACAATAAGAAGGTTCAATTGTGATTTCCTGTGGTTTACTGAATACCTGCTCTTCTTTACCGAAATATCAGGGCAAGAAACTGCACCTTTTTTTGTTGTATTACACGCAAACAGAAAAATTGAAAAAAGAGCGAGAATTACAAGATTCCGGGTTTTCATAAAAAATAAATTTTGGTTATCAAATAGTATTTACACACATTGCCATACAAATATATTAAATGAGATGAAAATTCAGAATATATACAAACTGTTTTAAAAATTGTTACTGCTTTTACGCAATGCTCCTGTTCTCAGGTTTATGTGATGGCTATTTGTAATATCTTTGAAGTATTATGCACAAAACAAACGCTGCACGGATTCTCGACAGGCTCGGAGTAAAATACGAGCTGATTGCTTATGAAGTTGATGAATCGGATCTAAGCGCTGTTTCGGTAGCTGAAAAGCTTGGCCAGAACCATGATCAGATATTTAAAACACTTGTGGTAAGAGGAGATAAAAGTGGTGTTTTTGTGTGTGTCATTCCCGGTGTTGAGGAGCTTGACCTGAAGAAAGCTGCAGCGATTTCAGGAAACAAGAACGCTGATATGGTAGCTTTAAAAGAAATACAGGAGCTTACAGGTTATATCCGTGGCGGATGTTCACCTATAGGAATGAAAAAGAATTATCCGACCTTCATTGATGAGAGCTGCTTTTTGTATGATATCGTCTTTGTCAGCGCAGGCATGCGGGGATTGCAGTTCAGAATAGCTCCGCAGGATCTGATTGCAGCAACAAACAGCGGAGTTGGGGATCTGATAGTTTTGAAAAAGTTACTTTAGAATCTATTATCCAGGTATTGGAATAAATATCCCGTAAAATTGTATTCGGGTTGGATTGGTAAGAGTTTGTATAGTTTGTATAGTTTGTAATGTACTTACCCTTAGATTATTCTGAAAACTATTAGCGATTGTCCGGGTTTGCTTTCATGCATCTTACAAAATATCCATTGCCTTTATTTTCAACAACTCCCCATAACTTATCGATATTAAGTACGTGCGCTTTCTGAGAACTGCTGCTATTCCTGCTCCACCAGCCTCCAACTGAGCTGAATTCCCCGTCCGAATAACGATTTTTGGCAGAATTCCCCTTAAAGACGGATTCTGTTTTGGGGTCCTGTATTGAAAGAGGAAAATCACCTATGGCTGGAATAATAAAACCTTCAGGTGCCAGATTTCTTTCATCTGTTACAGCATGAAAATTATAAAGTTTGCCCATCATGGTATTTGAAGGATCGTTATCGGCATAACACCATGCAGGGTCTCCCAGAATGCCAGCCTCTTTCCATTCAAGAGCTGTCTTCGCCTCGGCAATTGTGTCACCGTTTCTGAAGGTTACTACATCGAGATTTTTCAGGCTCCATTCTATATTAAACAATTTGATTGTTTCCTGCGCTGAAACATCAGTTAAAGCCATTAAAAGAAAAAAAGATATTATTGATTTATTATTCATTTTAATTTTACTTTAAATTATCTGAAACTGGTTGTCATTTTATTTGAATGAATACCAACCAACCATATTGAATTTTTCCCGGGTATTGCAATATCATCATTATGACTTTCTGATACTCTGCTGAAATTCAGGTAGACGCCTTTGTTTGTCGTGACAAAATAATCAGCATAGTCAGTCCTGAACATAGAATATACTTTCTCATATTTCAGGTATGATTTCCATGATTTGCCATTGAACCTGTAAAGACCGTCAGCAGCCGGTTTATTATTTGTTGCAGTACCGATAAATATTTGATTTGTCGGAGTTATATACAGGAATTTTGTAAACTTCTGTGAGCTTTCATCAAAATTGCAGGCAACCTCAGTCAGTTTATTACCATCATACTTGTAAATTTCATTAAGGATCGACGGTGCGATCCAGAGATTGCCATTAGAGTCAAACGCCATGGTGTTGAAGAGCCTGAAGTCATATTTTCCGGATTTTTCAATTTTGATCTTAGACCATTTTTTCCCATCAAACTTTGAAAGTGTCTCAGATGTGATCAGCCAGATGTTTCCTCTTAAATCACCGGCTAGTGCATTTATTGTTTCATTGACCGGAGACTTGATCATAGTCCAGGTCTTTCCGTCATAGCTTGCTATTTCCTTATCGGATGAAACCCAGATATTCCCGGATGCATCTTCGGTGATGGTTTTAATCAGATCAGGTAAACCCTCATTGAACCGTGTAACTTCCATTCCTGCTATCTTAACAAGCTCAAAGTTTCCCGCGATCCAGATATTATCCGATCTGTCTTTATAGACTGCTTTTACAGTTGTATGCGTATCTGAAAAGATTTGAATTTCTTTCTCCTGCGACTCAGTTGCACTCTGCGCTAAAGTGTTTATAACCTGGAAAAGCAATGTGAACAAAATAATTGAATTGTGAATTACTCTCATATACTTTAACAATGGTATTTGATATTTTCAAAACTATGAGAAATCCCATTAAGGCCTGAAAACCTGTATATACAATTTTCAACAATTTTTTCACATGGAAATTCACTCTCGAGACACGTACATCTTAAAACACAAACAGTTTTCCTATTAGTTGTATTTTATATCAATTATCTCGAAAGCAATATCCTTCCCGGTTTGTCTTAAAATAGTTTTGTCTCCTACTTTTTTATTCATCAGCGCTTTTGAAAAAGGTGAGATGAATGGGATCTTGGCTTTTGAAATATCAGCTTCATCAACTCCTACTATACGAAAGGTTTGTATTTTTCCTGTAGCTTCAGCTTTGATTGTTACAATAGCGCCGAATCTGACCTCGCCTTGAGGCTGCCCGCCC
>DATALD010000032.1:0-58945 GCA_036261255.1 Bacteroidales bacterium | reverse complement strand
AAGGTAAAACAGCTTGCAAGGAAATCAGCCCTTTCATATAAGGCTTCAGCTAACCAGATTGTTATTCTCGAAGACTTTTCATTCGAGGCTCCGAAAACAAAGGAGATGGTCAAAATTGGTAATAACCTGAATTTTGATAAGAAAAATTCTCTATTTGTTTTACCGGAACAAAATAATAACATATATTTGTCATCCCGAAATGTACAAGGGGTTGAAGTTGTAACTGCCGCAGAGCTAAACACTTACAAGATTATGAAGGCTTCAAAACTGATACTTGTAGAGAGTGCTGTTGACGTTTTACAGGCAACTTTTGAAAACTAGAAAACTGAAAACTGAGATGAATATTTTACTTAGACCGATTGTAACGGAAAAAATGACAGCCCAGGGCGACAAGCATAACCGCTATGGTTTTATTGTCGACAGGAACGCAAACAAACTGCAGATAAAGAAAGCAGTTGAGGAGCTGTATAGTGTTACAGTTGATTCGGTTAATACGTTGCGTTACGGTGGAAAAGTAAAAGCCCGCAATACAAAATCTGGTCTTTTACTCGGTAAAACTGCTGCAACAAAGAAGGCAGTAGTTACCCTTGCTGAAGGGAGTAAAATTGATTTCTATAGCAATATTTAATTAAGAAATGGCAGTCAGAAAAATCAAACCTGTAACACCAGGTCAGCGACACAAGATCGCTAGCACTTTTGAGAATATCACAAGTGAAACGCCGGAGAAATCCTTGCTCAGACCGCTGAGAAAATCAGGAGGAAGGAATGTTAACGGCCATAGGACTATGAGGTACATTGGTGGCGGTCACAAGAAAATGTACAGAGTAATTGATTTCCTCAGGGAGAAAGATGGTATGCCTGCAACGGTTAAAACAATCGAGTACGATCCTAACCGTTCATCAAGGATTGCACTTGTTACATACAAGGATGGAGAAAAGAGGTATATTATTGCACCAGCAGGATTACAGGTTGGTCAGGTAATAATGTCAGGCAAGGATGTAGCTCCTGAATTAGGAAACACGTTATTTCTTAGCGATATTCCTCTCGGAACAATTATTCATAATATAGAGCTTAAACCTGGTAAGGGAGCATCGCTTGCACGTAGCGCCGGTACTTATGCACAGCTTTCAGCACGCGAAGGCAAGTATGCAACTATTAAGCTTCCTTCAGGTGAGACAAGATTGATTCTTGTAACCTGCCGCGCAACAATTGGTACGGTTTCAAATGCTGACCATAACCTTGAGAGATCAGGTAAAGCTGGTCGTTCACGCTGGCAAGGTCGCAGACCAAGAGTACGCGGTGTTGTAATGAACCCTGTAGATCACCCGATGGGTGGTGGTGAAGGTAGGGCTTCAGGTGGTCACCCAAGATCACGCAAAGGCATCCCTGCAAAAGGTTTCAAAACAAGAGACACAAAGAAATATTCTGCAAAACACATTATTGAAAGAAGGAAAAAATAACTGAACTATGAGCAGATCAATTAAAAAAGGCCCTTTCATTGATTACAAACTGGAGAAAAGAGTTCTTGAAATGAATGAAGGACAGAAGAAATCAGTTATCAAGACCTGGTCGAGGCGGTCAGTCATATCACCTGATTTTGTTGGACATACCATAGCAGTTCATAACGGTAACAAGTTTATACCGGTTTACGTTACGGAAAACATGGTTGGCCACAAACTGGGAGAATTCTCACCAACCCGCACATTCAGGGGCCACTCGGGTAATAAATAATTAATGTCCTGGCGTCATGGAGTCTTGTGGTCGGAAATCCAGAACAAGACCAGGAGACACCAGATGATACAAAGACAAAATACAGGCATTTGAAAAAGAATTAACAATGGGTGCAAGAAAAAGAAATACAGCTGAGAAGAGAAAGGAAGCCGCCAAACAAAGGTACCAGGCTGTCCTGAGAAACTGCCCGACATCACCACGCAAGATGAGGCTGCTTACAGACCTTATCAGCGGAATGGAAGTGAACAGGGCTCTTGATGTCTTAAAATACAGTTCGCAGGATGCTTCAAGAAGACTGGAAAAACTTCTTCTGTCTGCAATATCAAACTGGCAGGCCAAGAATGAAGGTGTTAGGATTGAAGAAAGCAATCTTTATGTGAAACTTGTACATGTTGACGGTGGACGTGCATTAAAAAGATTGCAGACAGCGCCTCAGGGTAGAGCTTACAGACTTAGGAAAAGATCCAATCATGTAACTCTCGTACTCGACAGTATGATTAATGAAGAAGTTGAATCAACATCATCAAACTAATATAGATGGGACAAAAAGTAAATCCGATAGGCAACAGATTAGGTATAATCAAAGGTTGGGATTCTAACTGGTTTGGAGGAAAAGATTTCTCAGGTAAACTGGTTGAAGACACAAAGATCAGGGAATACCTTAACGCCAGGCTTGCAAAAGCTAGTATCTCAAAGATAATAATTGAGAGAACACTTAAGCTCATCACCGTAACTGTCAATACGGCTCGTCCGGGAATTATAATCGGAAAAGGCGGACAGGAAGTTGATAAACTTAAGGAAGAACTTAAGAAGATAACCAAGAAAGAGGTACAGATAAACATCTTCGAGGTAAAAAGGCCTGAACTTGATGCCAACATAGTTGCAAATAACATAGCACGTCAGCTTGAAGGCAAAATCTCATACAGGCGGGCAATTAAGATGTCGATTGCTTCAACAATGCGTATGGGAGCTGAAGGTATTAAAATTATGATCTCTGGACGTCTTGGTGGCGCTGAAATGGCAAGAAGCGAATCATACAAAGAAGGAAGAATTCCTCTTCATACTCTTAGGGCAGATATAGATTATGCACTTGCAGAAGCTCATACAAAAGTAGGACTCCTTGGTGTAAAAGTCTGGATATGTAATGGTGAAGTATTTGGAAAAAGAGATCTTAGCCCGAATGTTGGTGCAAGGAATGCCAAAAGCAAGAGTCTTAAGAGAAAAGCAAAGAAGTAAAATAATTATATAACGATACAGCAATGTTACAACCGAAAAGGACCAAATTCAGGAGAGCCCAGAAGGGAAGAATGAAAGGCAATGCCCAGAGAGGCAACCAGCTGGCATTCGGGTCATTTGGAATCAAGGCACTAGAGCAGCAGTGGATTACCGGAAGGCAGATTGAAGCAGCCCGTCAGGCAGTTACACGTTACATGAAACGTGAAGGTCAGCTGTGGATCAGAGTATTCCCGGATAAACCAATAACAAAGAAACCAGCCGAGGTACGTATGGGAAAAGGAAAAGGCGCACCTGAAGGATTTGTTGTACCTATTACACCGGGAAGAATCATTCTTGAAGCAGAGGGAGTACCTTATGAAGTTGCAAAGGAAGCTCTCCGTCTTGGGGCACAAAAACTGCCGGTTACAACCAAATTTGTTGTAAGACGCGATTACGTACAGGAATAATAATAAAGAGAGATGAAAATTTCAGAAATAAGGGAATTAAGCACCTCCGATCTCATTGAAAGGATCGATACAGAAAAAACAATGATGGTACGCATGAAGCTTAATCATGCAATTACGCCTCTTGATAATCCGCAGAAGCTAAAGCAAACTAGGATTACTATAGCACGACTGATGACGGAGCTTAATAAAAGAAACTTGAACGAGAAATCTAAATAGCCGGAAAGCAAATGGAAAGAAATCTTAGAAAAGAACGTATCGGGGTTGTTGTCAGCGCAAAGATGAACAAGTCGATCGTTGTTGCCATCAAAAGGAAAGTAGAACATCCTATCTATGGCAAATTCATTAATAAGACAAAGAAGCTGATGGCACACGATGAAGAGAATACATGCAACATCGGTGATACTGTCCGAATATCAGAAACCAGGCCTCTGAGCAAAAATAAAACCTGGAGACTAGTTGAAATAATTGAAAGAGCTAAGTAATCATGATACAGCAGGAAAGCAGATTATCAGTAGCCGATAACTCAGGTGCAAAAGAAGTACTCTGCATCAGGGTTTTGGGAGGTAGCAAGAAAAGATATGCTACTGTAGGCGACAAAATTGTTGTAAGTGTGAAATCCGCACTTCCTTCAGGTGAGGCAAAAAAGGGAACAGTCAGCAAGGCTGTTGTCGTTAGAACAACCAAAGAGATCCGTCGTGCCGACGGTTCATACATTCGCTTCGACGACAATGCAGTTGTTCTTCTGAACAATGTGAACGAAGTACGTGGAACCCGTATTTTCGGGCCGGTAGCCAGGGAATTACGTGACAAGTACATGAAGATTGTTTCACTGGCACCTGAAGTGTTGTAACTTATTAAATACACGACGATGCAGAAGAAAACGCATATTAAAAAAGGAGATTCGGTTATAGTTATAACTGGTGAATCAAAAGGTCAGAAAGGCCGCGTCCTTGAAGTTATCAGGGAAAAAGACAGAGCTATTGTTGAAGGAGTAAACATGGTTTCAAAACATACAAAACCAAACGCAAAAGCTCCACAGGGTGGAATTCTTAAAAAAGAAGCCCCGGTTCATATTTCTAACCTCATGCTTGTTGATCCGGCCTCAGGAAAACCAACCCGCGTCGGGAAAAGACTCAACGATAAAAATAAATTGGTGCGCTATTCAAAAAAATCAGGAGAGGAGATTAAGTAATGTATACACCGGCACTAAAAACAAAGTATAAGGAAGAGATCATTCCTGCATTAATGAAAGAATTCAGCTATTCTACTATTATGCAGGTTCCGAAACTCGAAAAAATTGTTATCAACCAGGGTGTTGGCCAGGCCATCGCCGATAAGAAACTTCTTGAATTCGGAGTGAAGGAAATGACCGATATAGCTGGACAGAAAGCCGTTCAGACTTATTCATCGAAAGACATTTCTAACTTCAAATTAAGAAGGAACATGCCTATCGGTATTATGGTAACTCTCCGTAAGGACAAGATGTATGAATTCCTTGAGAGACTAATCGCAGTTGCATTACCACGTATCCGCGATTTCAAAGGAATCAATTCAAAGCTTGATGGTCGCGGTAACTATACCCTTGGAATAACTGAACAGATCATTTTCCCGGAGATAGACCTTGACAAGGTTGCCAAGATTATGGGATTGCAGATAACATTTGTTACTTCAGCAGGAACTGATGAAGAAGCATTGTCGCTCCTGAAATATTTCGGTTTACCATTTAAAAATTCTAAAAACTAATTATATGGCTAAGATATCCATGGTAGCCCGCGAAGTTAAACGCGCGAAACTTGCTGAGAAATATGCAGAAAAAAGAGCAAAGCTCAAGGCCGAAGGAGACTATGTCGGATTAAGCCGCCTGCCCAGGAACTCTAATCCTAACAGGATGCATAACCGTTGCAAGCTAACCGGTCGTCCAAGGGGTTATATGAGACAATTCGGAATAAGCAGGATAACCTTCAGGGAAATGGCATCACAGGGTCTTCTCCCTGGCGTAAAAAAAGCAAGCTGGTAATCAAAATTAAATATAAACTACAATAATTTAAATAAAAGATGACTGATCCAATTGCAGATTTACTGACCAGAATAAGGAACGCCATTATGGCCGGACATAAGGTAGTAGAGGCTCCGGCATCCAATCTCAAGAAAGAGATAGCAAGGATTCTGTTTGAAAAAGGATATATCCTCAGCTATAAAGTTGTTGAGGGTGAAACTCCGCAGGGTGTTTTGAAGATTGCTCTTAAATACAATGCAAAAACAAAAAGACCTGCAATAAAAGAAATTCAAAGAATAAGCAGACCAGGACTACGCCAATACACAGGCTTCGATGAAATGCCAAGGGTACTCAATGGTCTCGGTGTCGCTATTATCTCAACCTCAAAAGGTCTTATGACCGATAAAGAGGCTAAGAAAGAGAAAATCGGCGGCGAAGTATTATGTTACGTTTACTAATAGGAGGATAACTCAATGTCACGAATAGGAAAATTACCTGTAAACCTGCCAAAGAATGTCACTGTAAATGTAAGCAGCGACAACGTGGTCAGTGTGAAAGGCCCCCTGGGTCAGCTTACCCAGGCTGTAGACAAAGACCTGAAAGTTGAAGTGGTTGAAAATGTACTTCATGTTTCAAGACCATCAGATT
The DNA here is from genome assembly GCA_036261255.1 of Bacteroidales bacterium. GTDB lineage: Bacteria > Bacteroidota > Bacteroidia > Bacteroidales > VadinHA17 > LD21. The sequence goes on along the minus strand of DATALD010000032.1, from coordinate 52,888 downwards.
CGAAAAGTCACAAATCACTGCATGGTCTTAACCGTGCATTGATCCAGAATATGGTCATTGGTGTTTCAGAAGGTTACAAAAAAGAACTTGAACTCGTAGGAGTAGGTTACAGGGCAGAAGCCAAAGGGCAGAATCTTGAGATGAGTCTCGGATATTCCCACGAAATTATTATTCAGCTCCCGGTTGAAGTTAAAGTAGAGACCAAAACTGAAAGAAGAGCTAACCCGATAATTACTCTCACTTCTATCGATAAGCAACTTATCGGTCATGTGGCAGCGAAAATCAGGTCACTTCGTCCACCTGAACCTTACAAAGGAAAAGGTATCAAGTTTGTCGGCGAACAGCTCAGAAGAAAGGCTGGTAAATCTGCAAGTGTATAACAAGGTAAAAGCATAAGAAATCATGGCCTTATCCAAATTGGAAAGAAGATCCAGGATCAGAATGAGGATCCGGAAAAAAATAAGTGGTACCGCCGAGTCTCCAAGACTTGCCGTATACCGTAGCAACAAACAAATATATGTTCAGGTTATTGATGATCTGAATGGCGTAACACTGCTCTCTGCAAGCTCTAAAGAAAAAGAAGTGGCTTCACAGGCAGGAATTAAAAAAATTGAACAGGCCAAACTAGTCGGAAAGCTGCTTGCCTCAAAATGCAAAGAAAAAGGTATTGAGCAGGTTGTTTTCGATAGGAGTGGATATTTGTATCATGGCAGAGTTAAATCATTGGCAGACGCAGCACGCGAAGGCGGTTTAAAATTTTAATTGAATCATGGCAGAAGGTATAAGAAAAGTAAAAACCAGCGACCTCGAACTTAAAGACAGGCTCGTAAGTATCCAGAGAGTTACAAAGGTTACAAAAGGAGGACGTACATTCAGTTTCTCAGCCATTGTTGTGGTTGGTAATGAAGATGGAATCGTCGGTCATGGCCTGGGGAAAGCCAGTGAGGTTACAACAGCTATAGCAAAAGGTATTGAAGACGCCAAGAAGAACCTTATCAAGGTTCCTGTCATAAATGGTACAATTCCTCATGAGCAGGTAGCTAAATTCGGCGGTGCAAAAGTATTTGTAAAACCAGCATCAGAAGGTACCGGTGTTAAGGCTGGTGGCGCTATGCGTGCAGTACTTGAGAGCGTGGGCGTAAGAAACGTGCTTGCAAAATCAAAAGGCTCTTCAAACCCTCACAACCTTGTGAAAGCCACTTTTGCTGCACTCCTTGAAGTAAGGGATGCTTTCTCAATCGCTGAACAGAGATCTATATCAATGGATAAAGTATTTAACGGCTAAGAAGAACAGAAAATGGCAAAGATTCGTATTACACAGGTAAAAAGCAGGAACGGCAAACCTGAAAGACAGAAAAGGACCCTTGATGCTCTTGGTATCCGTAAATTAAACCATAGTGTTGAACATGAAGCCACTCCCCAGATTCTGGGTATGGTAACAAAAATCAGTCACCTGGTTAAGGTTGAAAACATTTAAGACATTAACATTTATAAGATATAATCATGGATTTGAGTAACTTAAGACCTGCAAAGGGATCGGTTAAGAAAAGCAAGCGCCTGGGCCGTGGCCAGGGATCAGGAAAAGGGGGAACTTCCACGAGGGGTCATAAAGGCGCCAAGCAACGTTCAGGTTATAAAAAGAAAATCGGATTTGAAGGCGGTCAGATGCCTCTTCAGAGACGTGTTCCAAAATATGGTTTTAAAAACGTTAACCGCGTTGAATACAAAGCTATTAACCTGAGCACCCTCCAGGAACTGGCTGAAAAGAATAACCTTGAAAAGATTGATATGAGTGTTCTTCAGGAAGCAGGTTTTGTTTCCAAAAACGCTCTTGTAAAAATTCTCGGAAAGGGAACCCTTGACAGAAAAATTGAAGTTCATGCGCATGCATTCAGCAAATCTGCTGTAGAAGCTATTGAAGCAAAAGAGGGTACCGCTGTAAAACTGTAATCTCATGAGATTTATTCAGACAATAAAGAACATCTTCAAGATTGAAGATCTGCGCGCAAGGCTGATTTATACCTTCAGCATAATTTTATTGTACAGGTTAGGAAAATATGTAACCCTGCCGGGAATCGATCCATCGCAACTTGAAGGTCTGCGTAACCAAACCTCTACTGGTATAATGGGTCTGCTCGACATGTTCTCAGGTGGCGCATTCTCCCAGGCTTCTATTTTCGCCCTTGGTATTATGCCTTACATCTCTGCATCAATCGTTGTACAGCTACTCGGTATAGTATTCCCGTATTTCCAGAAACTTCAGAGAGAAGGCGAGAGCGGAAGACGGAAAATGAACCAATACACTAGGTACCTGACTGTTTTGATTCTTATTCTTCAGGCGCCAACGTATCTTCTTAACCTTGATAACCAATTACCTGATACAGCATTCGTTATTCCGGGCACGTTCTTTACAATATCATCTGTAATAATTCTCACTGCAGGTACAATATTTGTAATGTGGCTTGGTGAAAAAATTACAGATAAGGGTATAGGAAACGGTATTTCGCTGCTTATTATGATCGGTATCATTGCCCGACTCCCACAGAATTTCCTTTTCGAATGGGGAATCAGGATGAACGGCGCTGGTGGCCCCTTCATTATTATTGTTGAATTATTATTCCTCTTTGTCGTTGTTCTCGGAACAATTCTCCTTGTCCAGGGTACACGCAGGATTCCTGTACAGTATGCAAGAAGGATCGTTGGTAATAAACAATATGGTGGCGTAAGACAGTATATTCCTTTAAAAGTAAATGCAGCAGGTGTTATGCCAATCATCTTCGCACAGGCAATTATGATGCTTCCTGCTATTATCGCCGGCTTTTCAGATACAGGCTCAAACTTTGTCGTAGCATTTACTAATATCTACGGATTCTGGTATAACTTTGTAACAGCAATTCTTATTGTTCTGTTCACATATTTTTATACAGCGATAACAATAAATCCTGTTCAGATGGCCGAGGATATGAAGAAGAATGGCGGTTTTATTCCTGGTATCAAACCCGGAAGGAAAACAGTAGAGTTCCTCGATTCAATAATGTCGAAGATTACATTGCCAGGATCATTTTTCCTGGCTGCTGTTGCAATATTGCCTGCGTTGGCAGTACAGGTCAGTGTTTCTGAACAATTTGCTCAGTTTTATGGAGGCACAACACTTTTGATTCTGGTAGGCGTAGTTCTTGACACACTGCAACAGATCGAGAGTCACCTTCTTATGAGGCATTACGATGGTTTGATGAAATCGGGCAGGGTCAAAGGCCGATCCGGCGCTGTTACATCAATATAATAAAGTTAACGTTCTTTGATGTTGTATTTAAAAACTGATGAAGAGGTAACGTTGTTGAGAGAAAGCAATATGCTTGTGTCGCGAACACTTGCTGAAGTTGCTGCTGTCATCCGCCCCGGAATTACCACACTTTATCTTGATAATCTCGCAGAGACATTTATCCGCGACAATGGCGCTGTTCCTGCTTTCAAGGGGTATGGTGGTTTCCCAAATACACTCTGTACATCTGTTAATGAAGAAGTTGTTCACGGGATTCCCTCTGATTATGAACTGCGCGATGGAGACATTATATCTGTTGATTGCGGGGTTATTCTGAACGGATGGTATGGCGATAGCGCTTACACCTTTCCTGTAGGAGAAATTGCAGAGGATTTAAAAAAATTACTTGAGTATACGAGATTATCACTCGAGGAAGGCGTGAAAAAAGCAATAGCAGGAAACAGGGTAGGGGATATCTCTAAAGCAGTGCAATCAAAGGCAGAAAGCGGCGGCTTCTCTGTTGTCAGGGAACTTGTTGGACATGGTCTTGGCAAAAAGCTTCATGAACAACCCGAAGTTCCAAATTATGGCAAAGCCGGAACAGGCCCAAAGATGCAGAAAGGATTAGTGATTTGCATTGAGCCCATGATCAATATGGGAAGAAAGGAAACACTGCAGATGAGGGATGGCTGGACAATTGTAACAGCTGATGGAAAACCTTCAGCACATTTTGAATATGCTGTAGCTGTTGACAGGGAAAAAGCTGATGTACTGACAACTTTTGAGTTGATTGAAAAAGTTTTAAATAATAAATAAAGTATGGCGAAACAATCATCAATTGAGCAGGATGGAACCATTATCGAAGCGCTCTCAAATGCAATGTTCAGGGTTGAGCTCGAAAATGGACATGTAATAACAGCTCATATCTCAGGAAAAATGAGGATGCATTACATAAAAATCCTGCCTGGTGATAAAGTAAAAGTTGAAATGTCGCCGTATGATTTGACTAAAGGAAGAATAACATTCAGGTATAAATAGAAATTTACGATAATGAAAGTAAGAGCATCTGTTAAAAAGCGCAGCGCTGACTGTAAGATTGTCAGGAGAAAAGGTCGCATTTACGTTATTAACAAGAAAAATCCCAAGTTCAAGCAGAGACAGGGATAATTTTATTAATTTTGCAAACTATTTAATAAAAGTATATGGCACGTATAGTTGGTGTTGATTTACCAAGAAATAAAAGAGGCGAAGTAGGTCTGACTTACATCTACGGCGTTGGAAGAAGCACAGCTCAGAAGGTACTTGACGAAGCAGGTGTTGACAGAAATGCTAAGGTTCAGGACTGGACCGATGATCAGATCAATGACATCCGTCGCATTCTCAATGATAATTACAGGCTTGAAGGTGAACTGCGTTCAGAAACACAGCTCAACATCAAAAGGCTTATGGATATCGGATGTTACAGGGGTGTACGCCACAGAGTTGGACTCCCTGTTCGCGGACAAAGTACAAAGAATAACGCCAGAACACGTAAAGGGCGCAAGAAGACTGTTGCAAATAAGAAAAAAGCTACTAAATAAATAGATTTATATGGCAAAGAAGACTGGAGCATTGAAAAAGAGGGTCGTAAAGGTTGAACCTACAGGCCAGGCTCATGTTCATTCATCTTTTAATAACATCATCGTTACTCTGACTAATAATTCAGGTCAGGTCATATCATGGGCATCAGCAGGTAAAATGGGTTTTAAAGGCTCAAAAAAGAACACCCCGTATGCTGCCCAGATGGCATCTGAAGATTGTGGAAAAGTTGCTTATGACCTTGGCCTTAGAAAAGTAAAGGTTTTTGTGAAAGGTCCTGGTTCAGGTCGTGAATCTGCTATCAGATCGATATCAAATGTTGGAATTGAGGTTACTGAGATCGTTGATGTTACCCCAATGCCTCATAATGGTTGCCGCGCTCCCGGTAGAAGAAGAGTTTAATATTTCAGTTTTGGATGTTTTGATTACTGATATCAGTATCAAAATTTCAGAATCTGTATAAGAAATAGGAAAAAAGTAAGTAAGTTCAAATATTTTAAAAGAAATGGCAAGATATACCGGCCCAAAATCAAGAATTGCAAGAAAATTTGGAGAAGCAATCTATGGTCCCGATAAACATCTGGAAAGGAAAAACTTTCCCCCGGGACAGCATGGAGTAAACAAAAAAAGGAAGAAAACTTCAGAATACGGAGTTCAGCTCAGAGAGAAGCAGAAAGCAAAATATACCTACGGAATACTTGAGCGTCAGTTCCGCAATACTTTTGAGAAAGCCTCAAGAAGTAAAGGCGTTACAGGAGAAGTTCTCCTCCAGATGCTTGAATCGCGTCTTGATAATGTTGTTTATCGTCTAGGTATAGCACCTTCAAGGGCAGCTTCACGCCAGCTTGTATCTCATAAGCATATTACTGTAAACGGATCAGTGATCAATATTCCTTCTTATATGCTTAAACCAGGCGATATTATTGGTGTCCGCGAGAAATCAAAATCACTTGAAAAAATTGCTGATTCAATTTCTTCAAGAAATTTTGCCAAACTTCCCTGGCTTGAGTGGGATGATACACAAATGGCAGGTAAATTCATGAATATACCTGAACGTTCTGATATTCCTGAGAATATCAAGGAACAGTTAATTGTTGAATTATATTCCAAGTAATATTAATTAAGAAATTATTCTATGGCCATTTTATCATTCCAGAAGCCTGACAAAGTTATAATGCTTGAGGCGGACGAAAGAACAGGTAAGTTCGAATTCAGACCGCTTGAACCTGGCTATGGTATCACCGTTGGTAATGCCCTGAGAAGAATTCTTCTCTCATCACTTGAAGGTTATGCTATAACAACTATCAAAATACAGGGTATAGACCATGAATTTTCAACCATAACCGGTGTTATGGAAGACGTAACCGAAATAATCCTTAACCTTAAACAGGTTCGTTTTAAAAGGATTGTCGAGGATGCTGACCATGAGAAGGTTACAATCAAGTTAAATGGTCAGGACGTGTTCAAAGCAGGTAATCTAAATTCTGCACTGACTAACTTCGAGGTTCTTAACCCCGAACTTGTCGTGTTTAGAATGGAACCGGATGTTAAACTACAGTTTGACATAACAATTAATAAGGGCCGTGGTTATATTCCTGCTGAAGAAAATGAGCCTGCTGACGCAGAGTTTGGGCTTATTGCGATTGACTCAATCTTCACACCAATAAGAAATGTGAAATACTTTATTGAGAATTACCGCGTTGAACAGAAAACTGACTACGAGAAACTTCTTTTTGAAATTGAAACCGACGGTTCAATTCATCCGAAAGACGCTCTCAAAGAAGCTGCCAAAATTCTCATTTATCATTTTATGCTCTTCTCAGATGAAAAGATAACACTCGATTCTGATGATAAACTTGCAAATGAAGAATTTGACGAAGAAGTACTTCACATGCGTCAGCTGCTGAAAACCAAACTCGTGGATCTTGATCTGTCTGTCAGAGCGCTGAATTGTCTGAAAGCTGCTGAAGTTGAAACACTCGGCGACCTTGTTAAGTTCAATAAAAACGACCTGCTTAAATTCAGAAACTTCGGAAAGAAATCACTGACCGAGCTTGATGAGCTGCTTGATTCCATGAACCTTTCATTTGGAATGGATGTAAGCAAATATAAACTAGACAAAGATTAATTAAAACCTGTTAAGGAAATAAAGAAATGCGACATTCAAGAGTTATTAACCATTTGGGAAGGACAAGCTCACACAGGAAATCTATGCTTTCCAACATGGCTTCATCACTTATCCTGCATAAAAGGATAACAACAACTACTGCAAAGGCAAAAGCGCTCAGAACGTTTGTTGAACCCCTTATTACAAAATCAAAGGAAGATTCTACACATTCAAGAAGGGTTGTTTTCAGTTATCTTAAAGATAAAACAGCTGTTTCTGAATTGTTCAGGGAAGTATCACCAAAGATTGGTGAACGCCCAGGCGGTTATACAAGGATACTTAAGACAGGCCACAGGATAGGTGATAATGCCGATATGTGCATTCTTGAGCTTGTTGACTATAATGAGGCAATGCTTGGAACTGATACAGGAAAAGCAAAAACTGCAAGAAGAAGGAGAACCAAAAAGAAAGAGGGAGGGATATCAGAAGCTAAAGCGCAAAAAGCTGAGAAACCAGTTGAAGAGCAGCCATCTGCTGAGACCAAGGAAGATAAGGTTTCAGAAGAATAAGGTAATGCTTACTTAAATAAGATAAAAAAACGGGATTTGCTGAAAAGCATGATCCCTTTTTTTTTAATAACAACACGAAGATACTGGTAATTTTTAGTCTATGTGGAAATTACTTTTATCTTATCTTTAATAATTGTAAGTTTGTTTAATTTAAAATAAAACGAAATGAGTCAAATAGTTAGTGTTCATGCCCGTGAAATCCTGGATTCCCGCGGAAATCCTACAATTGAAGTTGATGTTATGACAGCAAGTGGTTTTCTTGGAAGAGCCGCTGTACCATCAGGCGCATCAACCGGAGAAAATGAAGCTCTTGAACTGAGAGATGATGATAAGAGCCGGTATCTTGGGAAAGGCGTTCTTAAAGCTGTTCATAATGTAAATAATGTTATAGCTGAAGAGGTCCTGGGAATGGATGTAACAGATCAGGCTGGCATTGACAAGAAGATGATCGACCTTGATGGCACAAAAACAAAAAGTAACCTTGGAGCAAATGCTATCCTTGGTGTTTCACTTGCTGTTGCCAAAGCAGCTGCACAATTCCACGGTCTTCCTCTCTATAGGTATATCGGTGGTGCTAATGCAGTAACACTGCCTGTGCCAATGATGAACATCATTAATGGCGGTTCGCATTCAGATGCTCCAATAGCTTTCCAGGAATTCATGATCAGGCCTGTTGGCGCATCTTCATTTAAGGAGGGTCTTCGCATGGGCGCTGAAGTATTCCATGCTCTGAAAAAAGTTCTCAAAGGCCGTGGCCTGAGCACAGCAGTTGGAGATGAAGGTGGATTTGCACCAAAATTCGAAGGAACTGAAGACGCTCTTGAATCAATTCTTAAAGCAATTAAAGAAGCAGGTTATACAGCAGGTAAAGATATTATGATAGGCCTCGACTGTGCAGCATCAGAGTTTTATGTTGACGGAATGTACAACTATGCAAAATTTGAAGGCCCTGCAGGCGCAAGAAAAACCTCGAAAGAGCAGGTTGACTTCCTCGAACAGCTCATTAATAAATATCCAATAGACTCTATTGAGGACGGCATGGCAGAAGGTGACTGGGACGGATGGAAAATGCTTACCGACAGGATTGGTAAGAGATGCCAGATAGTTGGAGATGACCTCTTTGTAACTAACGTTGAGTACCTCAAAAAAGGTATCGATATGGGTTGTGCTAACTCAATCCTTATTAAAGTTAATCAGATAGGTTCGCTTACTGAAACCCTAAATGCGATTGAGATGGCACACAGGGCTGGATATACATCAGTCACATCGCACCGTTCAGGTGAAACCGAGGACACAACAATAGCTGATATCGCTGTTGCTACAAACTCGGGACAGATAAAGACCGGGTCTGCCAGCAGAACTGACAGGATCTGCAAATATAACCAGCTTCTCAGAATAGAAGAGGAACTCGGTGAACTTGCAAAATACGGCTACAAGAAATAATTTAAAGAAAATTACCATGGAGGGTGCCTCAAAAAGGCGCCTTCTTTTTACTAGGTGCTAGGTTCTAGGTGCTAGGTGTTAGGAACCAGAACCCAGAAAGCTATAACTCTAATCACTTGGGTCACTTCTTTTGTTTAACGCCTTACTCTCTACTATTTGATAATCAGCCTTTAATTCATGCCGAGTGAAGACTATTTGTGGATAGGCTTCATTACCTTTCTGACAAGTAGTTTTTAGAGCCTTTTTCAGGTATATTCTGTGATTCCTGAGACCCCCATTTAATGAGGTTTTCAGTGGTTATCAACAATTGTATCAAAACCATGTTGAAACGGTGTGTAAAAAAGCCTTTTAAGACACTTGTTTTTACAATATTGTGTTGTATCTTTGTATCATCAGGTGAGCGATAAAAGACCGCTCGAATGAAGTGGAATCGGAAAGGGTTTCTTAAATGAAACAGGATCCGTTTCTTCGATCCTCCGGGATCGCACGTCAAGAGAGCCGAAGTCTGAACAAGGAGACGAAAGTTGACAATGTTCAAGAATATCGAAGAAGCCGGAAACGTTCTTTCAACGGTTGAGTCATAGGGCCAAGATTAGTTAGGAGTCACGGCTCCGCAATAATCTGAAACTATTGTAATCCTTCGGGATATTCAATGGGGCCTGAAAGACACTTCGTCCAATTAATCACGCCCAGCGTGAGAAAGGACAGCCAGACGGTATACTGTAAAAAGTATTACCTGAAAGCCAGGGGTTGGAGGTTTGATTTAGTTCAAATCTACAGCCGGTCATAATAACAGTAGCCTGACACATCGGCAATCACGGTTGCTGATGGTGAATGGGAACTATCCGAATAAGATTGGTTCCCATTTTTGTTTTATATAGCTTCCTTAAAAAATCATTTATTTATTTTGTTAGTTTAATGGTTATCGCATAATGAATATCTTTATAGTTGTATTCATTCAGTCAAATGGCTTATCAGGGTCTCTTATCATTTATTGAGAAGCTTGAGAGCAGCAATGAGTTGCTGCGAATTAAAACGTTTGTGGATCCTGTTCTCGAGATCACAGAGATAAACGACAGAATTGTAAAATCTGACAATAATAAGGCCCTTCTTTTTGAGAATAATGGAAGTAAGTTTCCTGTACTGATCAATGCTTTTGGTTCGGATCTAAGAATATCTCTGGCCTTGCAATTACAAAATCCTGAAAGCGCCGCGAAAGAAATCGACTGTCTAATTTCAGAGCTTATTGGTCAACACAATGAGGGGTTCATTAAAAAGCTTGCCACGCTGCCAAAAATAGCCCGCTTAACGGGTATAATGCCATCATATTCCCGGCAAAGAGGATCTTGCCAGGATGTTATTATTAAACAACCTGACCTTGGCATACTCCCTGTATTGAAATGCTGGCCTCACGACGGTGGGCGTTTCATTACACTCCCAATGGTTCATACAATCAATCCCGAAACCGGGCAGATGAATGTTGGTATGTATCGTATGCAGATACTCGATAAGAACACCACGGCCATGCATTGGCAACGTCATAAAACAGGCGCCAATCATTTTGAAGCCTGGAAAGGAAAAGGAAAGAAAATGCCTGTCTCGGTTGCATTGGGAGGCGACCCTGTCTATACTTATGCAGCCACAGCTCCCTTGCCTGAAAATATTAATGAGTATATACTTGCAGGATTCCTGAGGAAAAAAAAGGTCAAGCTTGTAAAATGCATTACTAACGATATATATGTGCCTAATGATGCCGATATTGTTATTGAAGGCTTTGTCGATCCTTCAGAATCACCGGTATGGGAAGGGCCTTTTGGCGATCACACAGGCTTCTATTCTCTTGCTGACTGGTATCCTAAATTTCATGTAACATGCATTACTCACTCGCGGAGAGCGGTTTATCCTGCTACAATTGTTGGTATTCCACCACAGGAAGATGCATTCTTTGCTCTTGCAACTGAGAAAATATTCCTTTCACCAATAAAGTTTGCGCTTGTACCCGAGGTCATTGATTTGCACATGCCTGTTGCAGGAACAGCTCACAACCTTGTTATTGTAAAGATCGATAAGAAATATCCAGGGCAGGGTTTGAAAGTTTTCAACTCACTTGCAGGTGCGGGGCAGATGATGTTTTCGAAATACATTTTAATAGTAAGTGGCAATGTTGATATAAGGAATTACAGGATGATTGCACGACAGGTATTCTTAAACACCGATCTGCATAAAGATATTCTTTTCAGCAGGGGACCCCTTGATGTGCTCGATCATGCTTCTGACGTAAGCTCTTTTGGTGGTAAAGCTGCAATAGATGCAACAGTGAAACTTGCCGAAGAAAAATCATCAGATCACGTGTTCTCCGGGAATTTGATTGATATTGCAAATGAACTGAAGTCGTCAGGGTTGGTTCATGATTTTAATAGCTCACTTATCGAAGAAGGGATACATATTTTAATTATTTCAATAAACCCTTCAAAAGATCCTGAAAGTATCCACAAAGTTGCGGAATATCTGAAGAGTAACATTATTGAGCAACGTGCCATAATCGTTGCCGTGGATCATAGCGTTGATGTGAATGATTTTTTTGTTGTAGCCTGGCAGACGCTTGCCAATACCGATCCTCAAAGAGATCACATGTTTATATGTAATTCTATACTTTTTGACGCAACTATAAAATTATTCAGTAAAGTTGGTTTTGACCGTGAATGGCCAAATGTAGTTTATTCAGACCGATCAACTATTGAAATAATTGATAATAAGTGGAGTAACTTGGGGTTAGGCAACATTATTGAATCCCCTTCACTGAAATATATGAATCTTGGCAGAAAAGGAAATGACAGAATTGTTGAATCCTGATTGGATTTAGCATAGAAGTTTAGTTTTTTGTTTATTTTTAATGAACTGATGGGGACAGATTCTGCTATATCTGCAATTATAAACATCATGAGTTTGTTTCATGAGGATTCGGGCGTTAGTTTTTTATCTTCAACTGATCCACGTTACAGGTATATACTTTATATAGGGCTTGCAATTGTTGCCGTATTCTTTATTTTAAGGCTACAGAGCCGTGTTATTATAAAAACAAAGAATCTCCTTAAGGAAAAGGAACAGATGCTTGCGCTTGTAGACCAGCAAAGGAAGGAACTTGAAATTAAGGATAAGAATATAACAGATAGCCTCATATATGCACAAAGAATCCAGGAAGCCTTGCTTCCCTCTGAAGATTATTTCAGACACCATTTTTCAGATTCATTTATTTTCTTCAAGCCAAAGGATATAATAAGTGGCGATTTTTATTGGATAGGAGAGAAAAACGAGAAAATATTTGTTGTTGCTGCTGATAGTACAGGTCATGGTGTTCCCGGTGCTCTCATGTCGATGATTGGTCATGAGATAATCGAGAAATCAATAAATGAAGATGAGCTTGACAAACCTTCAGAGATATTATCAATGCTCAATAAAGGACTTGAAAAAACATTTAGCCGGGAGAAGAATATAGGAACTATTATCCGCGATGGCATGGATATAGGCTTATGTATTATTGATAAGAAAAGGGCGAAGCTTACTTATGCAGGAGCTTTTTTCCCACTATATCTGATAAGAGACAATAGTCTTGTAGAGATAAAAAGTGACAAGATCATAATAGGGATGAACCCCGATAGTTTACAGTATAAAGATCATGAATATGACTTGCAGGAAGATGATATCTTATATATTTTTTCGGACGGTTATGTAGATCAGTTTGGGGGAATGGAGAATAAAAAATTCATGTACAGGAGATTCAGGTATCTTTTATTGAATATCCACAGTTTTCCTTTCACTGATCAGAAAGCTATTATCGAGGAGAACATCAGAAACTGGATGGGCAGGCATGCTCAGATTGATGACATGCTTGTTATAGGGTTTCGCCCTCTAAGTTAACCAGCTAAATCACTTTTTTTATCTTTTCAACAAGACTGGCAGGTTGAAAAGGTTTGCTTATGTAATCATCAATACCAACTGCAAGACATTTTTCTTTGTCGCCGATCATGGCGTTTGCAGTAATAGCAATAATTGGTACATGAGAGTTTGTCGAAGATTCCAACGCACGCATTTTTTCAGCTGCTGTAAGGCCGCTCATTACCGGCATCTGAATATCCATAAGGATCAGATCGTAATTTGAGGTGCCGAATTTATCAAGGGCTTCTTTGCCATTAGAAGCTGTATCAATACTGCCAACAAACGGACTAAGGGTCAGCATTGTTATTTTCTGATTTATGAGATTGTCTTCAACAAGGAGAATTTTGAGATCTTTAAGTTCTTTCTTCACTTTCTCCCTCTGTGTAAGTTCCTCCATTTTTGTCGAGACGGGTTGCTGTTTTACTTCAGCAACAGGTTTATTAAAGGATAATGAAATGTTCAGGATAGTATGATTTGATCCAAGTTCCTGTTCATATTCACCACCACTTAACGAAATAAGCCTTTTAGCAAGACTGATTGATGTTTCTGACTCTTCAATTATTGTGACATTTCGATCTACCTGGATCCTGAATGCAATAGTTACATTATTACTTGTTTCCCGGGCTTTCTTCAGGTTAATAGTAACTGTAATAGCTTTCTCTGAGGCCTTGTTTTCAATAATATTGAAGATATCGAGAAATATCTGTTTAAGAATAATCGGGTCGCCGAAAAACTCAGGGTCTTTCAGTTCTTTCTTATTAAGAATGAATTCAAGATTCGCCTTGTCCTTAAGACTATACAGATCAAAAGTATTTTCAAGAGTGGAAATAAGGTTGAACCTGATTGATTTACGGAGTTCATAACCCAGGTTACCTGCTGAATGCATCGACAATTCATTTACAGTAGTTACCATGTTATTTGTCGAAGCAATAAAAGTCTCAAGAAGTTCAAGCTGTTTCTTGGGGATTCCTGATTCAATCAGCATATCTGTAACAATGACAAGGTTGTTTAATGGCTCTCTGATTTTGTGTGAGAAGCTAGTTATTACTTCATTCTGTTTCTCAGTTACTTTTTCTGCTTCATCAAGGGCTTCCCTGTATTTACTGGCAGTATAGGATGCTTTTTTTAAACCAAGGATAATTAAAGAAGCAGCTGCTATTATGAGTACTCCGGCAATAAGCTTGAAATCAAATGTTAGGAGAACGAGAGAGGCCAGCAGGCAACCTGAAGAAAACAATAGAAATCTTTCGAATTCTTTAGTAGCAGAATCATAAACAATATCCCCATGTTTCGAAAGGGTTCCCTGATAATTTTTATTTTCTGATTCAGTGTCCATGTACCAAATCTTTTGAAGAATAAAAAGATACTTTTGAATAGTAAATATACATCATCAGAATTAAACAACCTTCAAAGGAAAACGTTAATTTTGTTGTATTGGAACAATAATTGATCTTAAAGATTAAAATTCTGATAATGATGAAAGCAATCAGGTTTCTGATTCTATTTAGTCTGTTTGTATCGTTTATACCAATGAACGGGCAGGAAGTGGAGGTGACACAGTTGGGAACCGCCGGTAAAACCGTTAAATACACACCTGATTTCAGGTTCAAAGATGGCATCTACCTCGATTTTGTGCAGGTAAAGAATAATAATCCTGTACCCAAAGCAAAACTTCTTACATCAATTGATTATAATGACAGGGAGTTTTATAAGAAACTGCTTGAGAATGATAAAATATATTATTATGATAATATGGGCATCAGGCAGGAGTTGACGACAGGTAATATCTGGGGATACTCAAGAAATGGAGTTCTCTACATACAGATACAGGAGAGTTTTAACAGGATAACATTTGTTGGAAATATAAGTCATTTTGTTGCTGATGTTGTTACGTATTCAAATTATTATTCTCCCTACGGATATGATCCATACTATTCTCCCTTTTCGTATGGTAGCTATTATCCTTATTCTCCATATAGCCCATACTATTCACCATACAGGTCAAATCCTTCCCATGAAGAAGTAAAGCAATACATTATTGATTTTGAGAATGGCAAAGTTCTTGAATTTAACCTCGATAATACTGAACTTCTGCTTATAAAAGATGCTGAACTCTATGAAGAATGGGTTAACCTTCCAAAGAGAAAAAGAAAGGAAATGATGTTCGTCTATATTAGGAAATTTAATGAAAAAAACCCTTTATATATTCCCCAGTAGTACACGATTCTTCCACAGACCTGATCTAACCTAAATCACAAAGAAAATGAAACGATTAATTCTTGCCTTGATTGTTCTTTCAACATCGATAAAGCTTACCGCGCAGGCTCCCTTCCCAAGCAAAGAAGAGATAAAGAATTTTGAAACCTCAAAAACCTGTGTTGTCCTTGAGGATAATGCTTTCTCGTTTTACAATGAATACATAAAAGATGCTGTTAAGTCATTTTGGAAGATAACTCCTTATGAGATCATTGATACTAAAGAATTTAACCTGAGGCGAACCAATCCTGCATATTCATTTATTGTACTTACCGAGACTAATTATGAAAAAGATAAAGCTAACGGGCTGTTTAATTTCATAAATCTCCTCCAGGGAAAGGATGTTAATAAACTCGGAGAAATGCCGGAGATTTGCGCAATCCCATTGTCATTTGCCGGTGAAGATGATTTCGGTTATAGTTATAAGCTTGGAGCTATCCTTGCATTTATGCAGAAACATGCCCAAATGATAATTGAAGATCCTTCCCTGACAGGAAGGAAATATCTTAAATACTATAATAAGTTTATACCTGAGGTCAGCTCGAAGACTATCCTGGTAAAGAAAGAAGACCTTGCACCTGAAATATCATCAATAGAAAAGATTAAAGCTATATATGGCAATAAAATTGAAATAGTGACTGAAGAGCAAATAAGGGAGGCTATAGAGAAGAAAGTTCCTTCGACAGTTATTCTTCACAAGGTTGGTCCGGTCCGTGAACTTAATGGCAGTTATTGTTTTAAAATGCTCATAGGAACTGATGATTCAAACATGTATTATTATAACCAGCATTTAATTGGAAAAACAGCGCCAAATGGTTTTCTTGCAGCTGATTTAAAAAGACTCAAAGATTGATGCAGCAAACAGAGCCCGGTTACGTCTTTTAATAAACAGTAAAATCATGGAAGAGAACAGAATCTTAACCGAATCTGAGAAGAACTGGTCAATGCTTTGCCACCTTTCTTCTTTCGCAGGCTTTTTTTTCCCATTCGGGGGGATAATCGGTCCGCTTATATGCTGGCTTTCAAAAAAGGACAGTTCAGCCTGGATTGATTTAAACGGGAAAGCGGCCCTGAACTTCAATCTTTCGATCCTTCTCTATTCAATACTTGCAGTACCTCTTGTTTTCCTCATTATTGGCATTCCAATATTGATTTCAATTTTCATTTTGAAAATTGTGTGCATTAGTGTTGCCAGTATTAAAGCAGGAAAAGGAGAATTATTCAGGTATCCTTTAACAATACCATTCGTTCAGTAGCTTTCTGCAAACTCTTAAGATAAAGTCCTTAAAGTCATAAACTTCTGTATGGCGTTAAGGACTTTATCTTTTACGGTATTTAAAGTCTGAATATCAATAATGCTGGAATTTCAAATAATTATACTATATTTCATCTTCTAAAACCTTATTACTATGGCAAATGGTACCTTAAAACCTGAAAAGGCAGCTGCTAAAAAGAACGGAAAAAAGGGGCATGGTAAATTAAAAATTGCAAAGAAGGCCGATCTCTATTATGATATAGAACCTGAGAAGAAGAAAAAAATCAAGGGTGATGATTATGAAAAGCTGCTTGGAGAACTTGAAATTGAGCTTGTTAAATTACAGGAATGGGTTAAGTTCAAAAAATTAAAAGTTGTAGTTGTCTTTGAAGGGAGGGATGCCGCCGGGAAAGGTGGAGTAATAAAAACTATTGCCGGTTGCCTGAATCCAAGGATTTGCAGGATCGTTGCTCTTGGTATTCCCACAGAAAAAGAAAAAAGTCAGTGGTACTTCCAGAGATACGTTTCACAGCTTCCCGCAGGGGGCGAGATTGTACTATTTGATCGCAGCTGGTACAACAGGGCAGGAGTAGAGAAGGTTATGGGCTATTGTTCAAACGATGAATACGAAGAATTCCTTCGTTCATGTCCCGAATTTGAGAGAATGCTTATAAGATCAGGTACTATTCTTATAAAATACTGGTTTTCAGTAAGCGATCATGAGCAGGAAAAGAGATTCCAGGAAAGAATAAAAGACCCGACAAAAAGATGGAAAATAAGCCCTATGGATATAGAATCACGCGATAAGTGGGTCGAGTATTCGATGGCAAAGGATAAGATGTTTTCGTTTACCGACACAAAACAGGCACCCTGGTTTGTAGTCCATGCTGATGATAAAAAGAGAGCGCGTCTCAATTGTATCACACACCTTCTTTCATGCATTCCTTATGATGATCTTACACCTAAACCTTTCAAGCTTCCCCCTCTTAAACACGATGTTGCTTATGTAAGGCCACCAGTTACAGATCAGACATTTATCCCGGAAAAGTATTAGATAAAGTGCACTAGTGTGCCTAGAGTGCCTAAAGTACTTAGAGTTACCTCTAAATACTCTAGCGCACTCTAGGCACTTTAGGCACTTTTCACTACTTTTGCCTTTTTACTTCTTTAATTATGTCATCCTCAAAGCCATCAATTCCCAAGGGAACCCGGGATTTCTCCACAAGCGAAATGCTGAAACGTGAGTATATTTTTAATTCAATCAAACAGGTATTCCGTTTATATGGATACCAGCCTATTGAAACGCCCTCGATGGAATACCTCTCAACTCTTCTTGGCAAATATGGCGATGAGGGCGATAAATTGCTCTTCAGGGTACTTAACTCCGGAGATTTTCTTTCAGGAATAACAGATGATGAGATATTGAAAAGAGAAACAGTTACTCTCTCTTCAAAAATTTGTGAAAAAGGTCTGAGATACGATCTTACAGTCCCTTTTGCAAGGTATGTTGTTCAGCACCGCGATGAAATAACCTTTCCATTCAGAAGGTACCAGATACAGCCTGTTTGGAGAGCCGACAGGCCGCAGAAAGGCAGATACAGGGAGTTTTTTCAATGCGATGCCGATATTATCGGAAGCGATTCACTCCTCAATGAATTCGAGCTTTTAAGGATAATTGATGACGTCTTCAGTAAGCTGAACATTTCTGTTGAGATTAAGCTTAATAACAGGAAAATACTAACAGGGATAGCAGAATATGCCGGAATCCCTGAAAGGATAACTGATATTACTGTGGCGATAGATAAAATAGAGAAGATCGGGTTTGGCGCTGTTATTGAAGAGTTGAAGGAGAAAGGACTTTCTCAGGCATCAATAGACAGGATATACCCATTTCTTGAGCTTAAAGGCAGTACTTCAGAAAAGCTATATCAATTAAAAACTTTGTTATCAGGTTCAGAAGCAGGGATGAAGGGTATTGATGAGATTACAGTTCTCTTTCAGTACCTGGAAGGAAGAATTCATTCTTCGAAAGTAGAACTCGACCTGACGCTTGCAAGGGGTCTTAATTATTACACAGGGGCAATTATTGAAGTAAAGGCGAGGGATACAGCTATGGGTAGCATTTGTGGCGGTGGTCGCTACGATAACCTTACTGGAGTTTTTGGACTTCCGGGAGTTTCAGGCGTAGGTATATCATTTGGCGCTGACCGAATATATGATGTTATGACCCAGCTGAATCTTTTTGATCAGACCGGTATGACATCAACAGAAGCGCTTATTGTAAACTTTGGTCAGAACGAAACTGACTATTCTGTTCAGATTGCTGATAATCTTAGAAAAGCAGGGATAAGAACAGAGTTTTACCCTGATCCTGCAAAGCTTAAAAAACAATTCTCTTATGCTGATTCAAAAAAAATACCTTTCATAATAATAGCAGGAGAGGATGAGATAAAAAATGAAAGTATGACTGTCAAGATAATGTCGACAGGAGAGCAACAAAAAATCAGCTTGAAAGATATTGAATCATTTGCAAGAACCGTAATAAGGAAAGAAAAGGAACCGGGCAGTATTCATTAATACTGTTTAGAAAATGATATATAAGATTACACCCGGAGACATGTCTCTGGAAAACGTAATATCAATTGTACGTGAAGGTTACAAACTGTCTCTTTCAGAAGAATCACTTGCGCTTATAGAAAAATGCCGTGACTATCTTGATCATAAGCTGGAGAACACTACCACACCAATATATGGAATCACTACAGGATTTGGTTCGCTTCACAACCGTGTTATAAGTTCCGATCAGCTTAACAAACTCCAGGAAAATCTTGTAATGTCACATGCCTGTGGCACTGGCGATCGGGTACGGGAAGAAATTGTAAGGATTATGCTCGTGCTCAAGATCCATGCTCTTAGTCTTGGATTATCAGGAGTACAGGTCAGGACTGTCGAAAGACTTATTGACTTTTTCAATGAGAGAATAACTCCAGTAATTTATGAACAGGGATCATTGGGCGCTTCAGGTGATCTTGCCCCTCTGGCTCATCTTGTATTGCCTCTTTTGGGAATGGGTGAAGTAATGTGGGAAGGGAAAAAATATGAATCAGGTAAAATCCTCGCAAAATTCAGATGGGATCCAATTATCCTGAAATCAAAAGAAGGGCTTGCACTTCTTAATGGTACGCAGTTCATGGGCGCTTATGGCGTTTATACAATGGATCTTGCGGAGAACCTTGCGCCAATTGCCGATATTACAGCCGCTATTTCCCTTGATGCTTATGATGGCAGACCGGATCCTTTCTTTGAAAGTATCCATGCTATTAGGAAACATAATGGCCAAATCGTTACTGCCCGGTCATTCAGGAAGATACTTGAAGGTAGTGAACTAATCTCAAGACCGAAAGCTCATGTTCAGGACCCGTATTCTTTCAGATGCATCCCACAGGTTCATGGCGCAAGCAGGGATGTAATCAGTTATTCCGGCACAGTAATCAGAACTGAAATAAATGCAGTAACAGATAATCCTACAATATTCCCTGACGAAGATTTGATAGTCTCGGGAGGTAATTTCCATGGACAGCCCCTGGCTCTTGTTTTTGACTACCTTTCAATTGCTCTTGCCGAACTTGGTTCAATATCGGAAAGAAGAGTCTACAGGCTTATTTCAGGACAACGCGGATTGCCTGAATTTCTTGTGGCAAATCCGGGTCTTAACAGCGGGTTCATGATACCTCAATATACATCTGCAGCAATTGTTAGCCAGAATAAACAGCTTTGTACACCAACATCAGTTGATTCCATCCCTTCGTCGAACGAACAGGAAGATCATGTAAGTATGGGGGCAAATGGTGCAACAAGGTTACTTAAAGTTGCTGAGAATGTTGAGAGGATAATAGCAATTGAACTTTTTACAGCAATCCAGGCTCTTGAATTCAGGCGGCCACTTAAGTCATCACAATTGATAGAGAAAGTTGTATCAGAATTCCGTAAAGAAATTGGCTTCATAACCAATGATAAGGTAATGTATGGCGAAATTGAAAAGGCTGTTTCGTTTGTCAGAAATTTCCGGAAATTGTTCGATGTGTCTTCATTTGCCTGATGCAAAAGATAATAGATCAATGCATTCCAAATAGCAGGAATAATCGAAATTTGTAATAATTTTGCGTCTTATTAAAACTTAAGTCAGATGGCACTCCAATGTGGGATAATAGGTATTACAAATACCGGAAAAACAACAATATTCAATTGCATATCAAATACGAAGGGAGAGACCAACTCTTTTGCTTTCAGCGCCACGAAGTCGAACATAGGTATTGTGCAGGTTCCCGATCAAAGGTTATACGAAATGGAGAAATACCAGGTAACAGACAGGATCGTGCATACGACTGTTGAGATAGTTGATATTCCCGGCCTTGCAAAGGGCTCTAACAAAGGAGAAGGTGTTGGCAATAAATTCCTTGGTGATATACGCAATACCGATGCCCTTATTCATGTTCTAAGATGTTTTGATGATGAGGCTTTACCTCACATTGACGGCTCAGTAGATCCTGTTCGTGATATAGAAACTGTTGATCTTGAGTTACAGGTTAAGGATCTTGAATCAGTTGAAAAGAAAATCGAACGACTGTCACGAGCTGTGAAAGCTGGTGATAAGGATGCAAAACATGGCATTGAAATATTGAATCTTTACAGGCAACATCTCGAAAACTTTGGCAATGCCCGGACTCTCGATGTTAAAGAGGAAGACAGGAAATACGTTGACGATCTCTTCCTCCTCACTATGAAACCTGTGATGTTTGTTTGCAATGTGGATGCCATATCTGCAGTTAATGGCAACAGACATGTGGAACGCGTCATGGAATTTCTGAAAGGTAAAGGTTGCGAGATCCTCGTTATAGCCGGCGCTGTTGAAGCAGAAATAGCAGAACTCGATCCATCTGACAGACCTGCCTTCCTGAAAGATGCAGGTCTAAATGAACCTGGTGTGGATAAGCTTGTTCGTGCCGCCTATAAAATGCTCAACCTGCAGACATTCTTTACTGTTGGACCAATGGAAATAAAAGCATGGACCATAAAAATGGGAATGACAGCCCCAAAAGCCGCCGGTGTAATTCATTCTGACCTTGAAAGAGGCTTTATCAGGGCAGAAGTAATGAAATATGCTGATTTCGTAAAATATGGTTCCGAACATGCCTGTAAAGAAGCTGGTAAGTTCAATATTGAAGGGAAAAATTATGTTGTTGAAGATGGTGATATCCTTCATATACGATTTAATGTCTGATGTTACATGAAACCAACTCTGGTTTTACTGTGTTTCATATTCACGGCGCTTAGGTGCTTTTCCCAGGTTACAAACGATGAGAAGGTAAGGTATCTGGTAAATGAAGATGGACAGGCAGAAGTTTCTGTTTATAATTCCCCTGATATATTAAAAAAACTTTCTGAAAACACATCTGTATCAACTGTGAAAGACGGGCGTATTTTCATAAGGTTGTCGCGGTTGACAATCGAATGGTTCATAAAACAGAAGTTTGATTATAAAATCGTCGAGAAGCAGCATTTCAACTTGCCGGAAAATGCTAAATCAACAAATGAAGCTCTTGAATGGGATACTTATCCAACATATACACAGTATCTTGATATCCTTACAAAATTTTCAACAGATTATCCCTCGCTTTGTGAGCTTGATACAATCGGGACAAGCATTAATGGAAAACTAATCCTTGCTTTGAAGATCTCGGATAATGCTTCAGATGATGAAGATGAACCGGAGGTTTTTTATTCATCTACAATCCATGGGGATGAAACCGCTGGATTTGTTTTAATGTTAAGACTTGCTGATTATATTCTATCATCTTATTCAACAAGCGATCGTATCAGGAATCTTGCCGATAATCTGGAGATATGGATAAATCCTCTTGCTAATCCTGATGGTACTTACAGAAACGGTAACACAATAGCAGATCCTGTAAGGTTCAATTCAAATGGTTACGATCTTAACAGGAATTTTCCTGATCCAATGTCTCCTTATAATCAGAATAATGTTCAGCAAAAGGAGACAAAAGAAATGGTTGATTTTCTAAAACTTCACAGGTTTGTTCTTTCCGCAAATTTTCATTCAGGTGTTGAAGTTGTAAACTATCCATGGGACGCATTTGAAAGGGGAGAGATAAAATTAAGAAGCAGTACCCATGCAGATAATACTTGGTTCTATCGTATAAGCAGGGCATATGTTGATACTGTTTATAAATATAGTGATGCATTGTACATGAAAGCTTTCAAAAATGGTGTCACAGAAGGAGCTAACTGGTATGTTATTTATGGCGGCAGGCAGGATTTTGTTACATGGGAACTCCAGGGACGTGAAGTGACTATTGAGCTTGATTATATTGATAATTATCCTCTTGTTACTCCGACAGCCAGACTTCCTTTGCTTTGGGAGTATAATTACAGATCGTTGATTGTTTATCTTGAGAACGCTCTTTATGGCATTCATGGAGAGATTACGGATGCAAATGATGGAAGGAGTGTTGCAGCAATGGTTTTTATTAATGGCCATGACAAAGATAACTCACATGTCTACTCTGATACTACTTCGGGTAGATTCGTAAGATTTCTTGATGATGGCGTTTATGATGTAACATTTTCTGCAGGAGGTTATGCCGATACTACTATTACCGATGTTGAAGTCTTTTGGCATAATAAAAAACTGCTGCCTGTAACAATAAACCGCTTAAGGTCAAATAACAGTCTTTCACTGTATCCGAATCCTGCTTTTATATCAATAAATGCATTGCTCCCCGCGAATATGGAGGGGCCTGTAAGAATACAAATATTCAATACCTCCGGGATGCTTGTTAAAGAAGTTAATGACAATTTTATAGTTGGCATTCCTCTGAATATACCGGTAAAAAACCTAGCCGGAGGAACATATATAATCGTTTTTACAAATATTCATGGTGGAACAAGCGTTAAGACAAGGTTTGTGGTGACAGGTAATTAGGTATTATAGATCAAAAAATGTTATTTTTACCATCTGCAATCTTATCACCAATACTTCGTTTATAAAGAAAAATTATCATCTGAAAGTTTGAGAGGAAATTAATATGAAAGGGTTTTTCGCTGGGTTTGTTGTTTTGTTTTTTTCAGGTTTAAGTAATCTTTATTCGCAAGGGGCGTACATTCCTCCTGATAAACCAAAGCTTGTTATCGGTATTGTTGTAGAACAACTTAAATATGATCAGCTTGAAACATTCAGGGATAAATTCAGCGAGAAAGGGATACGGATTCTTATCAACGAGGGCACATATTTTAAAAATGCCTTATTTGAGTATATGCTAACGCAATCATCACCTGGTCATGCTACAATTGCAACTGGTACTGAACCTTCATCGCATGGAATTACTTCTGATAACTGGTTCGTTCCTTTGCGTAACGAACTCATAAACAGCACGAGGGATATGAGTGTTAATCCAGTTGGAGGAAGCTATGAATCGGGTCTTCATTCTCCTGCAAACCTTCAGGCTTCGACTTTTGCTGATGAACTTTTCCTGGCCTCAAAGGGTAGGTCAAAAATTTTCGGTGTAGGTATAAATCCTCATTCTTCGATACTAACAGCCGGGCATGCAGCAAATGCATCCTATTGGTTTGATAATACAACAGGTACCTGGATGACATCAGATTACTATATTGATACCCTTCCCGCATGGGTCAATGATTTCAATGCCATGAGATATTCTGAGACATACCTTAATGGTTCATGGGAACTGTTTCGTCCTGTGACCTACTATTCTGACTGTCTGCCTGATTCAAATAAGTACGAAAACGGTTTCTTGGGACAAAGCTATTTCCCTTACGACCTTAAGAAATTAAGGACAAAATGGGGAACAGGTACAAAGAAGGATTTCTCACTTCTTACTGAAACGCCTTTTGCCAATTCTCTTACAACAAGCTTTACAATTGATCTGATAGGTCATGAAAAGCTTGGAAAAGACGATGTAACAGATTTTATCTCAATAAACTACTCTGCAACTGATAACATTGGTCATCGTTTTGGACCATCTTCTGTTGAAATGGCAGATGCTCTTTACAGGCTTGACAAGGATATTGAGAAGCTGCTTGAATTTCTGAATGACAGTATTGGTAAACGGAACATTCTTGTTTATTTTACTGCTGCCCATGGAATTTCAGAGATTCCGGAGGTTCTGAAGACAAACAGAATACCTTCCGGTATCTTTCTTCAGAATCAGGCTTTGCAGTTGTTACGAAGTTACCTGAATGCAGTATATGGAGAAGGAGACTGGGTTAAAGGATACTCCGAGAAGCAGATATTCCTTAACAGGACACTTATAGAAGATGCACGTCTTTCGATTGATGAAGTTCAGAAGAAAGTGGCACGGTTCCTTGTTCAGTTTAATGGTGTTTCGGCTGCCTATCCCTATTCGGCTTTTGAATCAAATGACTTTAATAATGGAAATCTGAGGCGTATCATAAATAACTTCAGTCCCCAGCGTTCGGGAGACGTTATTGTTGTTCTCAATCCTGGTTGGGTGGAGAAAGATGGCGATCATCTTACAAACCATAACTCACCCTATGAGTATGATTCTCATGTTCCATTGATATGGTATGGATGGACTGTTAACAGGGCAACTGTTACACGGAAGGTTAATATGACCGACATAGCTGCAACTCTTTCATCGCTTTGCAGAATCCCGTTCCCAAATGCTTGCACAGGTGAATCAATGACAGAGTTGTTCAGGTGAGTCCAGGCTCAGACAACCGGGTTTGTTTTTGTTCTCAATCTGTTGCGTACTGAACATACACTTCGAAGGAGTTCAGGATTCTTCTCACATCCGTTTCCAAGAACCAACATATCGGCTCCGGATTTAAATATATCTTCAGCCTCTTTGTCGCTTCTTATGCCACCTCCCACGATTAACGGCAGAGAGACGTTCTTTCTGACTGCCTTAATTACATCAGATGGAACATGGTGAACTGATCCGCTTCCTGCTTCAAGATATATCACTTTCAGACCCAACATTTCTCCTGCAAGGGCAGTTGCTACGGCAATATCCGGTTTATCACATGGTATGGCTTCGGTATTGCTCATATATTCAACTGAAGTCTTTGGTCCACAGCTTATAAGAACATAACCTGTGGGAATAATTTTATTCCTGTGATCTTTAAGAAATGGTGCAGCAGTAACATGGTTCCCGATAAGAAACTCAGGATTTCTCCCAGATATTAACGACAGGAATAAAATAATATCGGCATTTACATTGATCTGAAGAAGATTACCGGGGAAAAGAATTACAGGAATAGAACTATGTTTTCTGACATCTTTAATGAGAACATCAATGCTGCTGAATGAAAGGCTTCCTCCGACAAGGACATAATCTGTATTGCTCTCATCAGCTACTCTCAGCAGTTTAATGAGAGAATCATTTGAACATTTATCCGGATCAAGCAGAAGGCCAACACACTTATTGAACGTGAATCCTATAATTTCTTTTTTGTCCATACTATTGCATAGTTATCATACCTTGAATAATACAGGTCGAACGATTCATTAATCTTTTTAGTATGAACCTGCCCCTTTATTTCACCTGATTCCTGTACTGTAAAAGGCTCTATTGTAAGGTCCTTACGCATGTTTATTCCTTCCTTGTCACAGATTTTATACAGGGCTTCTTTAGCGCACCAGTGTATATAGAGATGATATCTCTTTGCCTCCTGTTCTTTTGCCACCTTTTCCTTCCTGTTAAGAAACTTAAGAGCAAGGGCTGCAATATTTGTACTCATATATTCAAGGTCGATGCCAACCTTTTCATTTGTGCTCAGAAGTATTGCCGTAAGCTTGTGAGAATGAGTAATGCTAATAAATCTTGAACCATCCTTAAGGAATGGTTTATTGTTTTTATTATATACTATTTTTGCTTCTTTTCCAAGCAGTTCTGCGAGTAAAGCCCTGACACTAAGAAATTCCAGTTTTCTCGAATTGCTGCTGAAACCTTTAAATTTTTTCTTCTCTTCAGCATCAAGACTGACAAGACTTAAGAGGGCATCAATATCTTCTTCAATTTTCCAGACTCCAAGTATGGAAAACTCATTGAGATAATGTTTTGTTATACACCCCATTTCATTATGCAATTACTTTTCCCATTCAAGGGTTTCGATAAGATGTATTATATCTTTTCTGAAAAATTCGATAACAGGAGCAAGGGAATCAGCATCTGGTTCTGCATCGAAATACAATGATCCTCTAAGGTAATGATTTACACTGTCAGTAGCGTAAAACTGGAGAGCTGTAGCAGTATTTCCTTTAAGATCATATATTGTTCCATATACTTTTTTCCGTTCATCAATAAAGGGCTGTTCATTTATTGCATCAGCCTTAGGAATATGGTTCTTTATGTTAAGCCTGTAAGTCTGCTCCATCAGTTCGGAGAAGTCATTATTTATATTCCTGTAAGTAAAATACATATTTGCGTCAAACCGCGGAAATGAAATATTAAACCATCCCTTCTCTTCTTCTTCAGGTTTTTCTAAAGCAATCTGTCCATATACGGGGTACTCAAATGATACGGGCATTCTTATTTCATCCTCTCTAACAGTTGTATATTGCTTTTCAGGGAAATCGATCCTGAAATAGCCCCTTGGTTTAGGGACAGGCGTTTTATGGCATGCTGAGAATACAAACACCAATAGAAAGAAAGAAATATGAAAGCTTATTTTACTCATTAACTGTTCCCATGTTTATTTCCACATACACTTCCCTGATTCTACGTCTGTCAACAGATTCAATTCTAAAAACGAATTTATTGAATTTTATTATCTGATCTTTCTGAGGTATTTCACCTGCAAGTTCTAACATAAGACCAGCAAGCGTTTCTGATTCCCCTTTAACTTTTTCAAATATTTCATCTTCAACATTCAAAATACGACAGAAATCATGAAGCAGGATCTTCCCTTCAAATAGATACCTGTTCTCATCCAATTTCCTGTATAATACATGATCCTCGTCATTCTCGTCAGTTATATCTCCAACAATTTCTTCAAGAATATCCTCAAGGGTTACAATCCCGGAGGTTCCCCCGTATTCATCAATGACAATTGCCATGTGGATTTTTCTGAGCTGAAATTCTTTAAGGAGATCATTAATCTTTTTTGTTTCCGGAACAAAGTACGAGGATCTCAATAATGACTGCCACCTGAAATTGGCAGGGTATCCTGCATAAGGAAGAACATCCTTTGCGTATAAGATTCCTTTTATACTGTCAAATGATCCTGAATACACAGGAATCCTGGAAAAACCAGAGTTTATAATAACAGGAATAATCTTATCAAATCCCGACTTAATATCTATTGCTGTAACGTCGATTCGTGGACACATTATTGCACTTACACTTGTATTGCCGAAATTAGTGATCCCTTTTAATATTTTTTCATTATCATTCAGCAACTCATTGTTGTCATCCCCGTCTTTGCTTATTTCGCTCATCCCGTTGGTGAATTGGTGTCTCTTTCCGAGAAGTGATGAAAAGCTCATCAGTGATATTAATGGATATAGAAGCCATGTAAGAAAAGTAAGAGGGTAGACCATCAGCATGGCAATTTTGAAGTGATTAACAGTAGCAAACATTCTTGGAAGTATCTCCCCTGCAAGAAGAAGAATTAATATGAATACTGCCATGCTTAGAATAAAACCATTTGTACCTCCTTCCTGTGGAGGGAAAAGATGTATACAAAGGAATGCTGCGACAAAGATTGCAGATATGTTTATTATGCTATTTGATATAAGAATTGAATTCAGAAGCTTTTCAGGGTTACCGGTAAGCGAAATGAAAGCTATCGATTTCCTGTTCCTGGCAGCCCTTATTGTTTTGATTTCTTCAGGCTTAAAAGCGAAGAAAGCTATTTCAGAGGCTGACATTAAGAAAGAGCCTGCGAGCAGCATTGTCAATGCAGTCAGGATAATAAATACCGTAATGTCAGTTTCGTTTACCAATAGCGATAGAATGGATACAGTATGTAAGCTAGAAAGGAAGGTCGTCTTCACTCTGACTCCCAGGAATAATAGGATCGTCATCAGCAGATTCCGGAGCTGAACTATATCCTCCAAGAGGTTCGTTTACAGTTATTCCCTGTGATGGCGATTTTGAATCTTTCTGTGATTGGTTCTGCGTGACTGCAGGCTGCTTTTTTTCAAGTATCAAAAATGTATCTGCAAGGATCTCAGTAATATACTTATTAACCCCGTCTTTGTCGACATAGGAACGGGTTTTAATTTTTCCAACAATATACACCTGTGATCCTTTTTTTACAGTTTTTTCGGCAACTTCCGCAAGCGCTCTCCATAATACAATATTATGCCACTCTGTTGATGTTATTGTTTCACCCTGCTGATTGGTGTAAGATTCACTTGTTGCAAGAGGGAAAGTGGCTTTCGCGACTCCTTTATCGAAATAGCGAACTACAGGGTCTTTTCCGACATTTCCAACCAGGATAACCTTATTGATTGACATATAGTTAAGTGTTTGTTATATAACCAAAAAACAGGATTGTAAAGTTAATAAAAAAACTGCTTCGTGCAACATGGCTAAGGGTAAGAACATAAATATCAGCATTTCAGTTCTTTACTCATTGTCATTAATTGTATATCTTTGAGTCGAATTTCGTTTTTTCTTATTTATATCTCTTCCTATTTCATTGTATTTTAGGCGATAATAATGATTTAATTAAAATTATTTTTTCTCGGCGTCCGGTGTAGAATAAATAATATTTTTATATTTGCACAGTTGA
Organism: Bacteroidales bacterium; assembly: GCA_036261255.1. GTDB lineage: Bacteria > Bacteroidota > Bacteroidia > Bacteroidales > VadinHA17 > LD21. The sequence goes on along the minus strand of DATALD010000032.1, from coordinate 23,681 downwards.
AAAAAAGCATAACTCAAAATAATTTGTTGAATTTTAAACTTCACGAAAAATGACTAAAGCAGACATCGTTAATGAAATTGCCAAGAACACTGGTATCGAAAAAGTAACTGTTCAAAAAACTGTTGAGGCCTTGATGGAAACTGTAAAGGATTCTATGATAAAAGGGAATAACGTTTTTCTTAGAGGATTTGGTAGCTTTATTGTAAAGAAAAGAGCTAAGAAAACCGCAAGGAATATTTCAAAGAATACCACAATCATAATACCAGCTCACAATATTCCGGCATTCAAACCTGCTAAATCATTTATTACAAAAGTTAAATCACAGAATAAGAAATAAAAATTGAATCCATGCCAAGCGGAAAAAAAAGAAAAAGACATAAAATGGCCACTCACAAACGTAAAAAACGTTTGAGGAAGAACAGACATAAGAAGAAATAACGGATCAGTTGTGGTCGATTTTATACAATAAACCTAAAGGCTGATTGTCTTTAGGTTTATTGTATAATTACATCGGGAGGGTGAAATCATATTAATTTGGAATTAATATTGTGAAGTGTTGAACAAGGACCTGATTATTGATGCCGGTAGTTCAGAGATTTCTTTGGCCTTGTTGGAAGACAAGCAGTTAGTTGAACTGAACAAAGAAAAACGCAACGTTAAGTTTTCTGTCGGAGATATTTACCTTGGTAAAGTTAAGAAGATTATGCCCGGGCTTAATGCTGCATTTGTAAATGTAGGTTATGAGCGAGATGCGTTTCTGCATTATCTTGATCTTGGAGCTCAGTTCAGAACACAACATAAATATTACACCGCCGCGCTCCAGAAACAAGGGAGGGTTCCCCCGCTTCAAAAATTCAAAACCGATCCCGATATTGATAAAGATGGAAAGATAACGGATGTCCTTACAACAGGGCAGACAGTAATTGTCCAGATTACAAAAGAGCCTATCTCTACAAAAGGCCCCCGGTTAGCTTCGGAGATATCAATTGCAGGTCGCAACCTTGTTTTGATGCCATATTGTGACAAGGTCTCAGTTTCAGCAAAAATCGAAAGTACTGAAGAAAAGAACAGGTTAAAGGCTCTTGTCCAGAGCATTAAACCTAAGAATTACGGCGTGATAATCAGGACAGTTGCAGAGGGTAAAAAACTTGCTGTACTTGATGCAGAGCTCAGAGAACTCATTACAAGATGGGAATCAGCATTCACGACTCTTAAAAAAGACATAAAGAGCCCCAGGTTGTTCATTGGGGAGATGAACAGGACCTCCACAATCCTTCGCGACATGTTGAATGTTACTTTCAACAACATCTATATAAATGATGCCGATTTCGCAGAAGATGTGAGGAAATATATCAGTGAGATTGCTCCTGAAAAGGAAAAAATTGTCAAAGTATATAAAGGCACTCTGCCCATCTTCGATCATTTTGGAATCAACAAACAGATAAAGGCACTGTTTGGGAAGACGGTTTCTTTTAAACATGGAGCTTACCTTATTATTGAACATACTGAAGCCTTGCATGTGATAGACGTGAATAGCGGAAACAGGTCACGATCAGGTAACGATCAGGAATCAAATGCTTTGGAAGTCAACATGGAAGCTGCCACCGAAATAGCAAGGCAACTGCGATTAAGGGATATGGGAGGAATAATCGTTGTCGACTTCATCGACATGCAGACAAACGAGAACAAACAACTACTGTTTGATAAGATGAAGGAGGTAATGTCAAATGACAGAACAAAGCATAATATCCTTCCATTGACAAAATTCGGTCTTATGCAAATAACACGGCAAAGGGTAAGGCCCGAAATGAATATTGTTACAAATGAGAAATGCCCTTCCTGTCTTGGAACAGGAGAAACAAAACCAACAATACTTTTCACCGATGAGCTTGAAAGAAATCTAGAGTTTATTGTTGATAGGATCAAAACACGAAGAATCATCCTCAACGTTCACCCGTTCGTTGCATCTTTTCTCAAAAAAGGAGTTTTCTCAATAAGACTCAGATGGAGCTTAAAACATAAGATCAATCTTATAGTCCAGGCTGTAACATCATACCACATGCTCGAATACAGGTTCTGCGATCCGGAAGGTAATGAGATTGACCTGAGCTGAGTTTACCATTCATACGCATCCATAACCAAGGATGCTGCTTTACACGATGTTTTTATTATTTTTGTATTCTAAACCAGCAAGATATGGTAAAAAGAGCTTTCCTGTTCGTAATAGCATTGATCCCTGGCATTTTAGCCTCGTCCCAGATTTACGACCCGGTTAACTGGGATTTTGGTTATACGAAAACCAATGGCAATGAGTATGAGCTCATCTTTACTGCGACAATAGAAAAGGGTTCCCATATCTATTCTATGGATATACCTGAAGGCGGACCAATTCCGACATCGTTCAGTATTGATTCTTCTGCCTTATTCACAACCTTAGGAAAGACTTACGAAGCTACAAAAGCAGAGGAAGTATTTGATGAAGCCTTTGGAATGAAAATCAGCTCGTTTAGCAATAGTGCAGAATTCAGACAAAAGATAGTTTCTGATAAGAAGTCGTTTACAGTTACAGGCGTTGTAAATTATATGGCCTGTAATAATGTAACCTGTTCACCACCAAAAGATTTGGAGTTTGAGATTAAAATCGGAGATAAGGAGACTGAAAAGACAATCTCTGCTGATACTTCCGCTCCCGGTCAGAAGGGGAGAGGACTCCTGTCATTTTTTCTGATCTCATTACTCGCAGGTTTTGCCGGAGTACTTACCCCATGTGTTTTCCCGATGATACCAATGACAGTTGCTTTTTTTTCGCGTAATTCTGAAGATCGTGGCAAGGCAATTACAAAAGCAATAATCTTTGGCATTTCTATAATTCTCATTTATTCATCATTGGGAATAATAGTTTCTGCCACAAACGCAGGAGCAGGGATAGCAAGTGCATTAAGCACTCATTGGATTCCAAACACTGTTTTTTTTCTTCTGTTTGTTTTATTTGCAGTATCATTCCTGGGAGCTTTCGAGATTGTCTTGCCAAACAGCTGGGTTACAGGCGCTGATGCCAGGGTTGACAGGGGTGGAGTGCTATCTTCCTTCTTCCTTGGACTTACAACTGTCATAGTTTCATTCTCTTGCACAGGTCCTATTATCGGAGCTCTTCTTGTTGAAGCTGCCAGTGGTGATGTTTTACGGCCAACAATTGGTATGCTGGGATTTGGAGTGGCGTTTGCACTTCCTTTCACTGTCTTTGCTTTGTTCCCTTCGATAATGAAACGCATCCCAAAATCAGGAGGGTGGCTCAATTCTGTAAAGGTTGTACTTGGCTTTATTATGCTAGCCTTCAGTATGAAGTTCCTGTCGACTATTGATAGTGTCTATGGCTTTAATATTCTATCCAGGGATTTATTCATTGCTATCTGGATTGTCTTATTTACTTTAATGGGTCTTTATCTTTTGGGTAAACTGAAGTTTGCCCACGACAGTGATCTTCCTTACATAAGCGTTTTCAGGTTTTTTCTGATTATTGCAGTTTTTAGTTTCGTTGTTTACCTTGTGCCTGGCTTATTTGGATCACCTCTCAAAGGGATTACCACCTTTCTGCCTTCAGGTGGTTCTGAACTCAATATTCCTAAACTGATGAATGAACGTAAGCAAGAAATATCTTCAACAGACGTAAGTACCTTTGTTTTTGGTGATCAGTGCGATAATCCAAAATATGGAGATTTTCTAGAAATGCCACTCGGACTAACCGGGTATTTCGACTATGAGCAGGGGCTTGAGTGTGCAAAAAAGACTGGTAAACCAGTGTTGCTCGATTTCAAAGGGCATGCCTGCGCTAACTGCAAGCTTATGGAAGCAAAGGTCTGGTCTGATCCTGTGATTTTAAAAAAATTAAGGGACGAATTTGTTATCATAGCGCTCTACCTTGATGACAGAACTGAATTGCCAGAGAGCGAATGGATAACATCATCAATCGATGGTAAGGTTAAGAAGACAATGGGTAAGATAAATGAGGATCTTGAGATATCCAGGTTCAGAACCAATGCAATGCCATTATACGTTATTGTCGATCATGAAGGTAATCAACTTAATGATCCTATGCCAACAAACCTTAATGTGAGGGAATATGGTAGTTGGCTTGATGATGGAATTGCACGGTTCGGGAAACCTGGAAAAGATTAGAATCTTCCGAATTTTAGTGATACGTTATAGCTGACACCTTTAATTGATTCAGCTCCGATACCAGGAACGCCTGACATGCCAATATCAAAAGCTGTAGGCAGCCTGTACGATGCTCCGACAGCCAGCCTGAAAAACCGGGTCAGGTTGATTTCAATCTCTGCTGATGGTTCAACGATAAGAAAAGCCTCGGAGTCTTCTATGAAATTATTATTATCGCCATCATACTTGGTAATATATGATATGCCTCCTGCACCCAAAAGGACAGGAAAACTTAGATGGACAGGGAAACGAGGCATAACTACCGGTTCAATGTAAAGGCCACCATATCCACCAGCAAGAAAAACATTGCTCCCAAGTGCAGGCTCATTATGGTATTCATTTATAAATCCGGTAGCTCCAAGGCCTACACCAACTGCATGGCCAGCCATCCAACCAAACCGGGCGCCAAAAAGGACAGCCTGTTCATCATCAATCTCTGAATAGCCTCCGGTAAAGGCGCTATATACGCCGCCTTCCCTGTTATTGCCGAAAAGTGTTTTAAATTCCTTGTCGCGATAATCATTATCTTCATCATTATTACTGCGTTCATGGTAATAATTATTTTCGTTCTCCTGTTCATCTTCAAAGTCGTTCTGCGCAAAACCAAGAGAGCAAACGCTTAATAAAAGCAGAAGTAAAGTAATTCTTTTCATCATCATATAATTTATTAAGTATTAAAAAACATAAGTTACTGTAAGGCCAAGGTCAATTGGGACGATTCTTACAAAAGAAGGAACTGTGAGCTCAACAAAAGGTTTAACATTGAGGCTGATGTTTAATGGTATTTCCCTGAATCTATACTCAGCTGATATCCATCCATCAGCTCCCAGTACTGGTAAAGTTCTTTGACCTTTGAAGTAATAATCCTCGCCAAGAAAAGCATAATGGTCTGTAAAAATCAGGCCTGCATGTCCGCCATACCCAAGTGACAGAAAAAGCTCGTCTGATATTTCCGTCAGATTATCCTTGTAGAGGATCCTTAAACCTGTTATGTGAATGCCATTATTCAGGCCCAGGATTGCCGCGTAGCCTGTTTCAGTATTGCCAATTTCATCAGATATCTGGAAAAAAATACCACTTCTTACACCTGTCCTTAAGCCGATCTGTCTTTGTGGCTGACTAAACAGGTTGCCTGAATACATAATTAACAATAAGATTAAGAGTGTTCGGAGTTGTTTCATATTAATATTTCTGTTTTTTTGACTAAAGACAACTTAACAAATTGAAAGTTGCATGAAAGATCATTTCACATAAACATTTCCCCTTGTTGCATCTATTTTTAATACTGAGCTTCCGGGATTTTTCCCTTTGGCGCCATAAATCATATATTCTTTCTTCTCTTCATTCAAAACTCTCCTTTCAGTCTTAATATCATCTTCAGGAAGGACAAGGAAGGTATTCAAATGCCTTATTTCAAGATTATATGACGTACCGGGTTCAAAACTGATTGAAATGTCAGAATATGATGATGTTATATCTACTGATTTAAATTCCCGCCTGATAGGATTAACATCAAGGTTTCCATATTTTGAGTTTATTCTTATCTCTTTGGAAAGATCATTTATTCTGAAATCTGTGAAGTAGGAATTACCATATAAAGAATTAAGCTCATCGATATAGAATTTATCACGTCGTGATTCAATCCTCAGATCTCCTGCTTTTTTAAAATCCAACCGCGATGAGATAGACTCAATTGTGAGATCAGTAGTTTCGTCGATCGAAATTTCAGAGAGTGAAGATTCGAGGCTGCCTGAAGCAATCTTGCTGATTATTGCATCGCAGAAAGATAAGTTAAGGTTTGTGCTCTTGCCAAGAGATCCCGCTTTGAATGCACCATTTGATATTGATGCTGTAAATGAGCCTGTAAGATTTTCAATGAATACATCTCCATACCTGTTTTCAAGCCTTAAATTAATATACTCGGGAGCCTGAATATAATAATTGATCTCAAGCCGCGAATCATAAGGGATCATCTTGCCTGTCATTCCTTTAAAACTCTCAATTATCATACTGAAGCTCTGCGAAAACTCGGTTTCCGCCCTGATTGTTAATTGTGAGCCGGATATATTTACAGAGACGCCTTCAAACATTTTTTCAAGCTTATCTCTGCCAGAGGCAAATGCTTTAACCTCTGCCCTTATTGTTACAGAATCACGATCCCATGATGAAATATTTATATTCCCGTACTTGTTCTTCAGATCGAGGGTTACTTCCCTGCTTGCGGCAAATGATTTAATAAAGTTTCTTGTTTCGGAATTACTCTTCTGTGCGTTAACTATGCCTGGCAACAGCAGGTAAATTGCTAGGATAATCAGATTTCTATATTTCATAGCTTTCTGTTTTTTGCCCATTTTCTGATGATTCATTCTCCCTAAGAATATTTAGCATATCTTCGAGTAGTCCGATCTTAACCCGGTAACTCTGGATCAATGCTGTAATAACTTCTTCGCTTGCCACATCGTCTTTCAGATCTTTCCTGATGTCGGAAAAAATACTGTCGAGGCGATTAATGTCGTTTGCAAGTTCCTGTGCAAGTTCAGGATATTCAGTAAGAAATGGTTTGGCTTCGGAATACATCGTGTTTATAATATTTCCATAATACTTATCGACATCCCTAAGGTCAGCGTACCCAGGATAATTTGCTTCAGGCGCCAATAAGCCTGTGGAGCTCTTAAAATAAATACCTGCTCCAAAAGCAATTACTAAGAGCGCTGCAGCAGCGGCAGCGTATAACCATTTATACGAAAAACTCCTTTTATCTTTGCCTACATTTCTCCTGATATTGTCCCAGGCTTTATCAGAAGGAACAAGCCTGTCGAGATCTTCCCTGTTTTTTCTAATAAATTCTTCAAGTCTGTCCATAATATCTATTCTGTAATTATTTTCTTTAACTTCTGCCTGGCCCTTGAATACTGTGATTTTGAGGTAGATTCAGATATTCCCAGTATCTGGCCAATTTCTTCATGATCATAACCTTCGAGCAAGTATAATGTGAAGATGATCCTGTATCCGTCGGGTAGTTTTTTTATCCCGTCGTATATTTTGTTCAAATCATAGAAATTCTTTTCATCATCCTGTTCTTCTTCACAATCGGGTAATTCGTCGTAGAAGGATATTAAAGGTTTTCTTCTCTTGAGGTGATTGAGGCATTTATTAACCAGAATCCGTTTAAGCCATGCTCCGAAAGTTGATTCAAACCTGAAAGTTCCAATCATGTTGAAACAATCAATGAATGTTTCCTGCAGAATATCTTCTGCATCCTCCCTGTTGTTTAATATCCTGAAAGCAAGGTTATACATAGCTTTTGAATACTGTTTATACAGGGCAAACTGGGAACTTGTATTCCCTTCCCTGCATCCCTCAATGAGGTCAGAATGAATATTGATATTTAAATTATTCACTTGTTCTTTACACTGACAAAGACAATAAAGTAATCGGTGGGTTGCAAAATTTTACCATCAAATTAAAAAAAATCATTTGACTTTATATCTTTGATGTTATTCAAAAGAATGAGATGATTGCCACACTTGATATTTTATTTAAAGGAATAATGCTTGGATTAATAGTGTCTGTGCCACTTGGTCCAATAGGTATTATACTCATAAACAGGACAATAAAAAGGGGCTTATTATCAGGTCTCTTTTCAGGCTTGGGGCTGAGTGTTGGCGATCTTGTTCTTGCAATAGTTGCTGCTCTTGGATTTACAATTGTTATAGGTTTTATCAGGGAAGAAAAATTTGTACTTGGTGTTATTTCTGGCATTGCTATAATAATTATTGGGATAAAAGTCTTTTTCTCGAATCCTGTTAAAGATTTCAGAAGAAGGGACAAGTCGTCAAAATCATTGTGGCGCGATTTTTATTCTGTTTTTATCCTGGCTGTTACCAACCCTTATACTGTGCTTATTTTTGTTGCCTTCTTTTCAGGATTCCCCGTCAGGCACGATATAGACAGGGAGATGATACCAGTTATTCTTGTACCGGGTATCTTCATCGGAACAATGGGTTGGTGGTCAACTTTGAGCTGGTTTGTCAACCGTTTCAAAGATAAGTTTGGTTTACGAACAATTGTTAGAATAAACAAAATAGCAGGTTTTATTATAATCCTGATCGGAGTCATTGTTCTGTTTACCTTATTTTCAACAGATTACATCTCGTCTATTGCTTAGCGCTGAAAATGAGAGCCTAAAATTTGTTTTTAGCTATTAAATAACCTAAATTTACAGGAGCTTTTTTACTGTCCAAAAAAGCAAAAATTTCCCATTCTTTTCATGGCTGCCCCGACAGAAATGCCGGGGCATTTTTGTTGTAAGAAGCTGTTAAAACCTATCGACCCGGAGGATATAGTACCTCCTTTTGAATCTAATGAGTATTTCTCTTATATCGCTGGATATACATCAGGAGGTAGGCTTATGAGGCAGGAAACTTGAACGCGAGGCTAAGTGTAACATCGAGGCAATGTGGTTATTGTCGGGACTTAGACCTAGATATAAGACAATAGCTAATTTCAGGAAGAATCATCCAAAAGCTTTCAGGGAGGGCTTTCGCAGATTTGTTTGTCTTCTAAAAGAGTGGAACCTTGTTGACGGACAAACAGTGGCGATCGACTCTTTTAAGATACGTGGCAATAACTCTCTGAAATATAATTTTAATGAAGCTAAATTAAAACGGTTCTCCTGTTTTTGGAGTCATTTAACCATAGAAGATAAAGCTGTATAAGACTGACATAAAGACTATGGCAAATTTCACTTTCCGGCCCGGCCGAATTAATAACCGGGCCTTGTTGCTTATTCTTTTCACCTGATGGAAAGCGGCTTAATTCTGGATGTAGTTCCTCTCTGTTAAATTAGGTTAATTGATAAATCTGAATGGTCATTTTGCATATATTGCAATTGAAAACGTGTAATATATGAGGAAACTACTGGCATTCCCACTGGGCATTCTATTGGTATCCGGATGTATCAGTGCAGAAGAAAAACTTGAGAGAAAGGCTGAAAGAATACATTCTTCAATTCTTACTGTTGATACTCATTGTGATACCCCTATCAGCCTTGATAAAGCAAATTTTGATCTTGGGGTAAAGAATGATTTTGGGTGTGTCGATTTTCCAAGGATGATGGAAGGGGGGCTCCATTCTGAATTCTTTGCTGTTTTTATTGAACAGGGAATCCGTAATGATTCGACAGATATTTTAGTTCATGAGAAGACATTGTCAATATTTAGTAAAATACAAAATAGCCTCCTCAGCAATTCAGATAAAGCAGAACTTGCCATGACTGCTGAAGATGCTTACAGGATCAAGAGATCAGGAAAGATTGCTGCGTTTATTGGGCTTGAAAACGGCTATGCCATCGGCCATGATCTTAAGAGAATAAAGCAATACTATGATCTGGGTGCAAGATATATAACACTATCGCATACAAGGAACAATGATATATGTGATTCTTCCACAGACCCTGCAGGGCCTGAAAGCAATGGTTTATCAACTATGGGTGAAGAAATTGTTCGTGAGATGAACAGAATTGGAATGATGGTAGATGTTTCCCATATTTCTGATGCAGCTTTTTATGATATAATTAAAGTTAGCGCTGCTCCTGTGATTGCTTCACATTCATCTTGCAGGGCTCTTTGCGGAAATCCAAGAAATATGTCTGATGACATGCTTTTAACTCTAAAAGAGAATGGTGGCGTAATTCAGATATGTTTATTAAGCAATTTCCTGAAAACTCCTGAGCCGAACCCGGAGTTATTTGAAAAGATGAGAATTCTAAGAGAGAAATATGGAGACATCAATTCGCTTAGTGAAGATTCGAAGAAGATTGCGCAGGAAGAATTCAGAACAATACAGAAAAAATATGAAAAGCTAGCCACCGTAAAGGATATTGTTGATCATATTGATCACGTTGTTCAGGTAATAGGTATTGATCATGTTGGCATTGGTTCAGATTTCGATGGCGGAGGAGGGGTTGAAGGATGTATGGATGTCTCACAGGTGAAGAATATTACAATTGAGCTTCTAAGTCGTGGTTATACAAAATCACAGATAGAGAAGATATGGGGAGGAAATATAATGAGAGTTATGCGCCAGGTTGCAGAACTCTCTGAACATGCTGCCTGATCAGACTCTTTCCTTCTTAACTCTCGAAAACTTAAGGGTTTTAAGCATCCAGTCTGGTAAAGATTTATTTGGGTCTCTCTTTTGCAGATCTATATATAACCCCAATTTCTTAACAACAGGTATTTTGTGTGTCTCAACAAATTCGATAAGTGTGCCATCAGGGTCTTCAATATAAGCAAAATGGCCAGCAGCTTCTCCCATATCGAAACTATTACCCTCATGATGTTTTTTGCTATCAACTGTAAAGGGAAAGCCTTTTGATGAGCAATACTCTTTTAATTCATCCATCCCGTGCATATCGTAACAAAGATGAATAAACCCGGGATCTCCCCAGAATCGTCCATTGAAAACCTTTTTTCCAGCTCCTCCTTTTCCAGAGACCAGTTCAATCATGCTCTCGCCAAGTAGCTTGCTGAACGGTCCTGAAAAGCGCTTTGATCTTTTCAGAAGCACTCTCCGGCATTCAAAGTTTCCTCCGGGAATGTTGGCAAAATCGTCAAACACCCCTGTTCTGTCATAAACAACAATATCGTATCCTAATATATCGGAGTAGACTGTTTTAGATTTTTCAATATCAGATACCCCAATCAATGCTCCGTACGATCCACCTGTATCTTTTTTCTCATTGCGGAACCAGTCTGTTGCTTCAACGAGCTGAAAGAAATTTCCAAAAGGGTCTTTCATGAAGAATGTTTGTTTTCCTGACGGATCTGAAGATGCTTCATCAGGAACGGGAATACCTTTTTTCTTAAATGAAAGAAGAGTGTTTTGGATGTTCTTTGACTTGATCTTGCATGCAAGTATCCCAAGATCACCTATTCTTAAGGCTTCTTTTATAGTTTCAGGTTTTCTCTCTTTATATTGCCATATCTCAAAACCCCCTCCGCTCTGAAGATTAACTGCAAGAACAGCATGTCTTTTTCTGGGTTCACCACCGGTATATGGAAGCATTAATTTGGCTTCGGCTTCATCTTCAAATATCGGACAATCCATTCCAAACTGGTTCCTGTACCATTTCCATGCTTCTTCAAGATTGATAACACCAATCCCCATTTGCTGGATTCCACTTATAACATATCCCTTCATACCCTGAGTTTTATATGACAAGTTAATCTGTATTTTTTATCTTGTTTTTAATATTTATGTCGATTTTATTCTGTCGGCAATTCTGAAAAACAACCACGGAAGATATCGTCTTATATGAAGCAGCATCATCTCACCTTTACCGACAAGAATTTCCCTTTTATCTTTCATTATTCCTTTAATGATTATTTCGGCTGCCTGTTCAGGCGACAATCCTTTAGCCTGCCCGTCATCAAGCTTACCATGCTCTTTGCCATCGGATTCTAATGCATGCATTGAAATAGCAGTTCGTACACGCCCCGGAATTATCACTGAGACTCTTATATTACTTTTCTTATTTTCGAGATACAAAGTTTCAAAAAAACCATGAATTGCCTGTTTGGAGGCTGAGTAGGCAGATCGTAGAGGAAAACCGAACCGGCCCGATATGCTACTTGTTGCCAGAATGTGACCAGATCTTTGTCTTACCATGTACGGCAGTACTGCTTTTGTAAAAGCGACAGTGCCAAAATAATTAATCTCAAATATCTTCCTGTCGAGCCACAAAGGAGTCTCATCTATCCTTGCTCTTTGACTTATGCCACCAAGATTAAGAAGATAATCAATCTTTCCATGATTGTTAATCTGGTTTTTGACTAAATCTTCAATTGAAGAGCAATCAGAAAGATCAAAAGGTACACAAAATAACTTATCGGGTCTTTTGCATGTTTGTTTCACGAGATCCAGACCGGAGGGATCGTTTGAGGAAGCAATCACTGCAGCGCCCTCATCGATAAACTTTTTCACTAATGCTTCGCCAATTCCGGATGAGGCGCCAGTTATCCAGGCTATCTTGTTCTCAAAACGATTTTTCCTACGCATCCTGTAATTTATTAATCAGCCTCATAATTTCGCTATAATCTTTTCTTAGTTCAACGAATTTCCTGTCTTTAGTCTTAATAAGCTTTCTTATTCTGAATCCTCCCAGTATCCTTTTTAAAATGAGATAGTAATTCCAGGCGAATAAACCTGATAGGGGCAAGGTTAAAAAAACAATTATGCCAAGCCACCAGGGTGAAAGGACAAACAAACAAATAATGAGGTAAATTGGAAGAAAAACAAGGGCCATTGCAAATGACAATCCATACCTGATTGAAGAATGGAATTGAGGATCCTTTATTTTTGGGATTTGCAGGTTTGGTATTGCAAGAAAGGTAAGATTAAAAATATTGCCGAACAGGAAAAGAGGGAATGTGAAAATCAGTCCGATTATTCCGGCAACTAACCAGCCTAGCGGATGCTTTTTCTTCTCAAGTAACCGGTATGTTAATCCAAGGTCTTTTGTTCTTCGTTTTATATTAAGGCTCAATGAACAAATTTCCTCGAAGAGTGAATTGTCGGACGATTTCAGCTCATTTAACTTTTCAATAAGCTTCCTATCTCTGAAAATTTTTGGGTTTTTAATATCATCACTATACTTTCCATTTACAATACTCCTTAATTCATCGATAGACTCATAATCATCAGTTGATTCAATATGGATCATTACTTTTTTTAACTCGTCAGATAATCTTGTCCGCAAGTCATTAAATGCTTTCTCAGGATTCTCGATATAGTTTTTGTAATAATCAGAAACAAGTATTGGTTTTCCATAATTCAGGGTAAGTACCTGCCTATACCTTGTATAATTTGAGAATTCAATACCAACAGGAATTATTCTTATGTCGAGGCTATAACCTGAAGCTTCTTCAGCCTGGAATGCAATCCTGCATATTCCTTTTTTTAATTGTCTGAGTCTTCTGTACCCTGCATGGTCACCTTCGGGAAGAATAACAAGACCATTTTTATTCTTGATGACATCAATTGTTTTTTCAAAAATCTTATCATTTTCTTTCAGGCTGCTGAATCCGTCGCGAATTCTGAAAACAGGAAGTATTTTCAGGAAGTAGAGGATATTCGAAACAAGCTTCTTTTTGAAAATATCGGATCTTGCAAGAAATATAGGCTGTCCTTTATGTGTAAAAAGGACAGCAAGGGCATCCATAAGAGCATTCTGATGATTCGGTGCGAATATATTGCTTTCGTTAAGATCTATATTTTCTTTACCGGAGACTATTACTTTCCTGTAAAAAACATTATTATGCCAGAAGCCGGCTATTGATTTCAGCAAAGCATATCGTGCTGAGTATTTTTCAATATTTTCTTTGCCCATTTTGCTAACCCATATACCCGTTTTTGGATAAACGTGGCGCAAGTTAGAAAAAAGGAATTCTAAAAAATATTGAATGAAAAAAAATAAGATAGTCTTCCTGAATAATAGGTCTTTATACTACCATTATTGATCAATGCCTTCTCTCAACCTGTCTATTAAGCGACGGTCTTTTTTTGTTGGTCTTCCGGTACCTTTTTCGCGGAAAACAACAGTTGATTTTCCCATCTCCAATTTAGCTTTCTCATCCTCAGGTGTGAGGTCAATAATAAGAGATTGAATGAGTTTTGCAGATACTCTTTTGTCAGAAGGTTCAACTACCCGGAATCTGAAGTTGATTGGAGGTTTCTTCACAGTTATTATTTCACCGGCAGTTACCATTCTGGAAGGTTTAACAGTAACGTTATCTATAATTATCCTGCCTTTTCTGCATTCTTCAGAAGCAATGCTGCGGGTTTTATAAATTCGTGCAGCCCAAAGAAATTTATCGATTCTTATTCCTTCCTGGTTATTCATTTGTCATCAGCTGACTTATCTTTTGCAGGTTTTTCATCCTGCTGAGACTTCCCCAATTTATTGAAATTAGTCATTGTCAGTTCAGAACCAACGAATGCAAATGATTTTATCATATCGATGACTATAGTAATTCTGCTTTTAAGGAATTGCCATTCTTCTGGTTCCCAGGTTCCAAGGACATAATTAACCTGAGAACCTTTATTGAAGTTGTTTCCGATTCCTACTCTTATACGCGAGTATTCATCGGTACCAAGTATAGCGTTTATGTGAGCAAGTCCGTTATGCCCTCCATGGCTTCCTTTTTTTCTCATCCTTATACTTCCCAGTGGCAATGCAAGGTCGTCAACTATGATAAGAAGGTTTTCGATTTGAATTTTTTCCTTTTTAAGCCAATAATCAACAGCATGTCCGCTGAGATTCATGAAGGTTGAAGGCTTAAGAAGGATCAGATCACGGCCGCGGTGCTTAACAGATGTAGTTGCTCCATAGCGCTTATCCGAAAAAACAGAATTGGATGCCTCTGCTAATGCATCCAACACTGTAAAACCAATATTATGGCGGGTATCTTTATACCCGTCTCCTATATTTCCCAGGCCAACTATCAGATATTTCATAGAGCCCGTACAACTGTCTTAATAGCAAAAAAAAGATATTTATTCGGCTGCTGTTTCAGGTGCAGCTGCTCCTGTTGCCGGAGTTTCAGCGGTTGTTTCTTCATCAGATTTCTGGGCTACGCGTGATGTAGCAACACCTACAACCATATCTTTCTTTGGATCAAGTAATTCAATCTTGTCAAATGAAAGATCACCAACCTTAATTGACTGGTGAATTCTCAGGTTTGTGATATCAATTGTAAGTTCTTCAGGCAGATCTGCAGGTAATCCTTTAACTTTAAGGTTCCTTTTCTTGATAACAAGTTTGCCTCCGGCAAGTACTCCGGCTGATGTACCAGTAACGGTTACAGGAACTCCAATAATTACAGGTTTGTCTTCAGAAATCCTTATAAAATCTATGTGAATGATCCTGTCGCTTACCGGATGAAACTGTATATCTTTAAGAACTGCATTGAATTCCTTGTTGTCGATAATAAGTTTAACAAGGTGAGCTTCGTGAGTATAAATTAAACCCTTAAAACTTAACTCATCAGCATAAAAATGAACATTTTCTTCTTTTCCATAAATAACACAGGGAACTCCACCTTTATTCCTGATCTGTTTTGAGCTTTGTTTCCCAAGTTCGGTTCTTAATGATCCTTTGATTTCAATTGTCTTCATTTGATTTGTCTTATTGTGCTACTAGAAATTGCCATAAAGGTATTTCTCATTACACGGTTAATAAAAAAATAGCTTGCAAATATAGAACAACAGAATCAGAATACAAAATTTGTGCTTATTGATTGATTAGTAGTTACAGCCATTATTGTTTTTGCAAAAATATCAGCAATCGACAGCACTTTGATTTTTGGAGAATCTATTGAAAGGGGCACTGAATCACTTACAACAAGCTCTTCAAGAGTTGAATCATTAATTCTTGCAACAGCATTGCCTGACAGGATAGGGTGGGTTGCGATTCCGAAAATCCTTGCCGCTCCCTTTTCCTTCATTTTTGTTGCTGCCAGTACAAGAGTGCCTGCCGTATCAACCATATCATCGATTATAACAACATTTCTTCCTTCAACTTCTCCGATGATTGACATTTCTTCAATGACGTTTGGTTTTTTACGAAGCTTATAGCATAGCACCATTTCTGACTGAAGGAATCGTGAATAGGCATTGGCTCTTTTTGATCCTCCCATGTCGGGTGCAGAAACAGTAAGGTTGTTTAATTTGAGATTCGAAATATATGGTGCAAACATAGCTGACCCAAACAGGTGATCAACCGGAACGTTGAAGAAACCCTGTATCTGGTCTGCATGAAGATCCATTGTTATTACCCTGTCAACACCTGCTGTGCTTAGAAGATCAGCTGCCAGCTTGGCGCCAATTGATACCCTTGGCCTGTCTTTCCTATCCTGCCTGGCGAAGCCGAAATATGGTATAACAGCAATGACTTTGTATGCTGATGCTCTTTTGGCAGCATCGATCATTAGCAGCAATTCGAGAAGGTTTTCAGCAGGAGGGTTGGTTGACTGAACAATAAAGACCATGCAACCTCTGACTGATTCATCAAAACATGGTTGGAATTCTCCATCGCTGAATTTTGTAACTGAACTTTTCCCGACTTCTATCCCCAGCTTATCTGCGATCATCTTTGCAAGTTTTTCTGATGACCTGCACGAGAAAAGTTTCATAGGCGCATGTCCGAACATAATAGTGGAATTTTTGGTGAGTCAAAAAGTAAATTGAGTACAAAATTATAAAATCCCTTCAATATCGGAGGTCGATGGAAAAATTGTTGATAGATTCATTTATAAATCTCAAGATATCTTCTTTGCCTCTTTTATTAACAACTGAAGAGATAAAGGTTTCGGGCAATGATTCCCATGTTTCAAGCATCGCTTTGTCATATTCCCTCTTAGTATTGTCAAGAGCCCGTTCAGTTAATTTATCACTTTTTGTAAAAACCCTGGCAAAAGGAACTCCATTTAATCCAAGAAACTCCATGAAATTAAGGTCAGACGCCTGGGGTTTATGTCTTGAATCGATTAGTACAAAAAGACACATCAGAGATTCTCTTTTCAGAATATAGTTTTTTGTATTGCCAGTCCATTTTTCCCTAAGGTTGACAGGCACTTTAGCATAGCCATACCCGGGAAGGTCAACAAGATACCAGCTCTCATCAATAATAAAGTGATTAATAGTCCTCGTTTTTCCCGGCTGTGCTGATGTTTTGGCAAGTTTTGAAAACCCTGTAAGCATGTTAATTAATGATGATTTTCCAACATTTGATCTCCCGATAAAAGCAAACTCCGGTTTGTCGGGAGCAGGGCATTCCTTAAGTCCCGGACTACTTTTAACGAATCTTGCCGAATGTATTATCATCACTTTAGATCACTATATGGGAGATCTATCTTTCTGTATATTAACAATCTGTTTCCGAAATCAGTAAGCACTTCAGCTATTATACCTACCTGAGATGATCCTTCACTGGTTGTCTTCTTTAGTTCCAGGAAGCATTTGTTCGTATTCTTTTCAATTTTGTTAACGCGGGTTGTATCATACGCTCCATTTATGAAATCTCCACGGAAATAATTGACATTTGCTTTGCTATCGCTCATCTCGAGGAGTATTCTGAAAGTACCATTGCTGTTATATTTATCTTCAGTCTTTACGATAAGCTCCGGGTAGTCCTTAACGAGTTTCCCATTCTTCAGGTATTCCTTAAAATATAATGTCCGGTAACCTTTCTGGTATTCCATTTCGGCCTTAAGCTCGCCTGTGCGATAATACTGTTTTTGAATTCCATGTATAGTATCATTAATGTATCTCGTTGTTCTGAACAGCTGGCCTTCTTCATAATACCAGCATGAAGAATCCTGTCTAAGTCCATCAACAAACCAGAATGTCCTTTGAAGTTTTCCACTTTGGTAGTATGTCTTGGTCAACCCGTTTTTTACACCGTTTTTAAAAGTGACCTCACTTCTGATCATAGCTCCATCTGAGTATTTTGTAATCCCGGTAAAACCAGTGTCAGCAACAGTTATCGTATCGGTTTCGTTAGCAGAGTCCTTGGGTGATGTTAATCCTTTGCATCCACCAAGGATAAGGATAGAAACCAGAAATGCTATGCTTAAAATCTTCATTTTATAATATGTTTATTTTCTCATTAATATAAATCTCAAGTAATTGGGTTTCACCGGCAGGATTAAGCATTACCTCCTTGAGCATTGCAGGCACAAGAACAGTTTCACCTTTCTTTACGTGCTCACTGTATTCGTCGCAAGTTATTGTGAAATCACCATCAATGCAAATATAAATTACGAATGAATCGAGCAGGTAGTATTCTTTTTTTATTAGCTTGTTGAACCTTAGCAAATCGGTACTAAAGAACTCACAGGATGCTAGGTTTACATTCTTATTCAAGATTGGTTCTTTCCTTATTACAGACTCACCTTTGGCATTAAAATCGATTGCATCGAGAGCCAGATCAGTATGAAGTTCCCTTTGTTCCTTTCCTGTTCGGTTCCAATCGAATATTCTATAGGTTATATCTGACGTCTGTTGTATTTCAATTAAGACAATTCCCCCACCAATGGAATGAACTCTTCCTGCTGGGGTAAAAAACGCATCACCCGCTTTGGCTGTTTCAACATTTAGAAGGCTGGCGACAGATCCATCCTTAATAGCTTCAATGTATGATTCTTTTGTGACATCATCTTTAAATCCTGAATAAATCCTTGCATTATCACTCTCCAGAATGTACCACATTTCTGTCTTACCGTATGCTTTATGCCTTTTCTTTGCAAGTTCATTTTCCGGGTGCACCTGGATAGACAAATCCTGTTTAGCTTCAATAAGTTTAATTAGCAGTGGGAACTCTTTACCGAACTTTTCATAAATAGCATCACCAATCAGGTCACCCATATATACTTCAATCAATTCTTCGAGGTTATTACCTTGCAGAAAGCCATTGCTTACAACTGAAATGTTATCATACACTGCTGAAATTTCCCAGCTTTCACCAATTTTACCCTGCTTACCAGTTTTTTTATTGAAACGCTCTGAAAGGGAATGGCCTCCCCATACTCTCTCTTTAAGGATTGAATCAAACTTAAGCGGATATAATTCAGCCATTAATAATACTTGATTGATTATTTGTTAATATTTTATACAACTGAACGAAACATGGATAAATGTTATGCTTCTTCCAATTCTGTACAATTTGTTATTTTTGAAGTCAAAAGTAATAAAATTATGCTGATAGTGGGTATCGCCGGTGGCACCGGTTCAGGAAAAACGACAGTTGTAGACAAGATTTCATCAGTCTTTCCGAACGGAGAGGTTATTGTAATACCACAGGACGCATATTACCGCGATAACAGCAATACACCGCCCGTTGAAAGGCAAAAGATAAACTTCGATCATCCCGATTCAGTAGAATTTGAACTTCTCATCAAGCACCTCAAACAGCTGAAATCAGGTAAGTCGATTAAAATGCCTGTCTACTCATATCTAACCTGTTTAAGGTCGAAGGAAACAATAAATATAAAACCGGCAAGGGTTGTTCTTGTTGAAGGAATTCTCATTCTCACAGATGAGATGCTCAGGAAAATGATGGACATAAAGGTTTATGTTGATGCTGATGCTGATGACAGGTTAGGCAGAGTTATACAGCGCGACATTATTGAGAGAGGAAGATCTGTTCTGGCTGTTCTTGAGAGGTATCACGAAACTGTCAAACCTTCTCATCTTCAGTTTATTGAACCTTCTAAACGATATGCCGATATCATTATTCCCCGGGGAGGTGAAAACCAGGTGGCTATTGAAGTGCTCATTTCAATAATAGAAAAACATCTTCTAAAAAGTCCAGTTACTAAAAGAAATGCCTGATGTTAAGTAATATTAAAGCTGAAGATATACTGTTTCTTGATATAGAAACAGTACCTTCTTCTGAATCATTTGACAAGCTTGATCCTGCTTTAAAGGTTCTGTGGGAAAAAAAGTCAAAACAGTTTCGCGACAGCGAGCAATCTGCTTCAGATGTATATGAACGTGCCGGCATCTATTCTGAATTTGGCAAGATAATATGTATTTCAGTTGGTATTCTTAAAATTCAGAAAACAAGTTTTATAAGGCTCAAATCATTTTTTGGAAATGATGAAAGATTATTGCTTGAGGACTTCACAGATCTCGTTGTGAAATTTTGCAAGCTTCGAAAGGATGCTATTCTATGTGCACATAATGGTAAAGAGTTTGATTTTCCATATATAGCAAGGAGAATGATAATAAACAGACTGACTATTCCTGAGATACTCGATAATGCCGGCAAAAAACCCTGGGATGTAAAGTTACTTGATACTATGGATCTATGGAAGTTTGGCGACTACAAGAACTATACATCGCTTGAGCTACTTTGTACGATACTTGGAATTCCAACTCCAAAGGATGATATTGATGGCAGCATGGTAGCCGGTCTATACTATGGTAATAATGACATTGAAAGAATAGCGCGGTATTGTGAAAAAGATGTCCTTGCAATTGCCCAGGTAATGTTACGTTTTATGAACCTGGAGCAGATAAAAGAGGAGGATATTGAATCTGTGAGTTTCTGATTACACAGCTGTTAATTTTTTTATGCACCTGATAACCTCATCAGGTTTGTCGGAATGTAGCCAATGTCCGGCATCATTGATTTCGAAGAACTCAGTAGCGGGAAATACCTTAATAATATCCTTATAATCTTCAGCAGGCAAATAATCAGATTCGCTTCCCTTAAGAAATATCACGGGAAACCCTGTTACCTGAAGGGAATAAGCATTATTCCTGTCAATGCCTTTAAGAATATTAACAATATTCCTGTAAACAGATTGAGCATTGATCTTCCAAATAAAATGCTTATCAGTAGTTCTTTGAAGATTCTTCAGAACAAAAGCAGTTGTCCTTTCAGGTAGGCCCTGGTTTTCAAGTATAGCTGCGACCTCCTGGCGTGACGATATTTTTGTCAGATCAATGTTAAGCATGATCTGCAGGATCTTTTCATGCTGCCTGTATTCTGTTCGTTTTTCGTCTTCTGTCCTGAATGGAGAAATATCCGCTACAAGCAATCCATACAACATTTCAGGCCATTTAAGCGCAAACTGAACCGCGGTTTTTCCTCCCATGCTGTGACCTGCAAGAAAAAATTTATTAATCGCAATCCTCTCAGCAAGTTCATGAATATCTTCAGCCATTGAATTATAGTCATGAATTTCTGAGTGTGGAGACTGCCCGTGGTTTCTGATGTCTGGCAATATTACAGTAAAACTATCGGCAAGTTTCTTCGCTATTGATGTCCAGTTATCTGATGACCCGAAGAGACCATGTAGTATTATCAAAGGAGGACCACTGCCATATTTTCTGTAAAAAAGCTCCATCAGACAAGTTGTCTCTTATACATCTGGATGGTATTTTCAAGTCCAAGATATAGTGCGTCAGAGATCAGGGCATGGCCAATAGAGACCTCTTCAATCCATGGAATATTGTCATGGAAAAACTTCAGATTTTCGAGGTTGAGATCGTGGCCTGCATTAATACCCATTCCTGCTTCTCTAGCAATTTCTGCGGCTCTTATGAAAGGGGCAACTGCCTCCGGAGCATTCTGGCTGAAGGCTGTGGCGTAAGGCTCTGTATATAGTTCAACTCTGTCAGTTTCAGTGTATGCGGCATTTTCCATATTAACAGGGTCAGTATCGACAAAGATTGAAGTCCGTATACCTTCATTTCTGAAAGTCTTTACTATATCAGTGAGGTATGATCTGTGTTTAAGTGTATTCCATCCCGCATTTGATGTAATTGCATCATGTGCATCAGGTACAAGAGTAACCTGATCGGGTTTAACAGCAAGAACCAGAGTTATAAAGCTATGAGAAGGATAGCCTTCAATATTGAATTCTGTATTAATCACCGGCTTTATTTCCATCACATCGGAGTACCTGATATGTCTCTCATCGGGACGAGGGTGAACAGTTATTCCATCTGCACCAAAAAGCTGGCAGTTTATTGCTGCATTAATTACACTTGGAATATTTCCGCCCCTGGCATTTCTGATAGTTGCTATTTTATTGATATTAACACTTAACTTTGTCATCTGTTTAATTTTGGGTAAAGATAAGTTTCAAAATTACCAATAACGGTATTTTTTTTGCTATATTAGTTTATAAAAAATTTATCATGGTGGCAAAAGACTTGATATCAGAAGTAATTCCGCCTCTTAAGACATCCGATCTTGGTCAGACTGCTTTGAACTGGATGGAGATCTTCAGGATATCCCATCTTCCCATTGTAAATAACCAGGATTTTCTCGGATTGATCTCAGATGCAGATATATATGATATGAATCAGGCCGGCGAGCCAATTGGTAATCATGAACTTACTCTTTTGAAACCTTTTGCTAAGGCCGATCAGCATATTTTCGAGGTTATTGGACTGGCGTCACGACTTAAACTATCGGTGGTGCCTGTTCTTGATAATAAAAATCATTACATTGGCGTAATAACGACAAATGATCTGATAAGACATATAGCAGGAATCTCCTCAATGGACCAACCAGGAGGGATCATCGTTCTTGACTTACTTGAAAGAGACTATTCTCTTACCCAAATAGCACAGATTGTGGAGAGTAATAATATTAAGATACTTAGCATGTATATAACATCTCCTCCTGAATCAACAAGGCTTGAGGTAACTATCAAAGTAAATACAGGCGATCTCACATCTGTTATCCGAACTTTTGAACGTTATAATTACGAGGTAAAAACCTGGATTACATCTAATGATTCAATGGAAGATTTATACACTGAAAGATTTGACCTTCTTATGAAATACCTTAATATCTGAATATGCTGAACAGGGTAGCTATTTTCAGCAAGGATAGTACTGAAAAGACACGGAATGGAGTTAGCAAGCTTATCGGGGAGCTTAAAAGCCGAAATGTAGAAATTTGTATGCATAAATCCGGAGGGATTTATCCAGGAGTTATATATTTTCATGATCTTTCTGAGCTCTTACAATTGCCCGATTTAATCTTCAGTGTTGGTGGCGATGGCACTTTCCTTGAAACAACAATAAAAGTTAAAGATTTTGGAATTCCGATAGCGGGTGTAAATACCGGGAGGATGGGTTTTCTGGCGAATATCTATGCTGATGAGATTGGGATTTCAATAGATATGATAAACAGGGGAGAGTATTTGATAATTGAACGGAATCTTCTTAAGCTCAACAAACCTGAAGGATTATTTGAAGAGAATAACTCTTATGCCTTAAATGAAGTGACTATTCAGAAGTCGGATCTGAGTATGATTACAATCAATGTATATGTTAATGAGGTATACCTTAATACTTATTGGTCAGATGGTCTGATAATCTCGACAGCTACCGGATCAACAGCATATAATCTTAGTGCAGGCGGACCTATTTTGACACCAGATGATGAGAGCATAATAATCTCTCCAATAGCACCTCATAATATGACAATACGGCCTATAATTGTACCTGGCAACAGTAAACTAAGAATGATTGTTGAAGGAAGGAGTAGCGAATTTCTGGTTACAGTGGATTACAGATCCAGGAAGATTCCATATAGTGAATCGATACTTGTAGGGAGCGCAGGAGAAAAGATCAGGACAATTATGATGAATAACAGGGATTTCTACAGTACCCTGCGAAACAAGCTCATGTGGGGGGCTGATAGAAGGAATTAAATTATTATTATATATTTGTAAAATAATACTGATTCCGATGAAACGGCCGGTTTTATTATTTTTAATTATTTCCGCTATTTTCCTTTCTAATTTTGCAGAGGTACAGGCACAATTATGGAAGCGAAGAAGGGTTGAGGCAGTGGCAGGTATTGGACCATCTTTCTTTTTTGGTGACGTTGGGGGTTATTCGAAGAAAGAGAATGTTCTCGGAATTAAAGACATCAC
>DATALD010000007.1:0-16189 GCA_036261255.1 Bacteroidales bacterium | reverse complement strand
GTCTTTTAACATAACTCTTTTTTCCCAGTTTTTGTCTGTTTAAAAAGGCAAGTTCTTTTTTCATGTGCAAATAACTATCGTAGCGTTCCGGATTAATAAAGCCTTTTTCCAGTTCAGCCTGAACAGCGCATCCCGGCTCGCTCTCGTGTTTGCAATCACTATATCTGCAATACTGTGCCAAATCGGCAATTTCGCTAAAAGTATCATCAAGGTCTTGCTCTTCTGCCCATGCCTGAACTTCCCGTAAACCTGGAGAATCAATAATATACCCACCGCTCTCTAATTCAAACATAAACGATGTGGAAGTGGTATGCCGCCCTCTTTTGTCTTTTTGCCTTATTTCATTGGTTTTTTGAATGTCGTTTTTCAATAAAGCATTGGTAAGCGTTGATTTGCCTACACCCGAAGGACCAATAAATACCCCAACTTTCCCTTCTGACAAATAGCTTTCAAGAATAGAAATGCCGGTGCCATCCGCACCACTGGTTACTATAATATCAACTCCGGGAGCAGTTGTCTCTGCCTGAGACCTGACAAACTCCGCCTCACTGTTAAGGTCAGCTTTGTTTAATACAACCAAAGGAATGGCACCACTATTCCATGCAACGGTGATTAACCTTTCCAATAATCTGTCAGAGTAGTTTCTGCCTCCGTCCAGGCCCAATACAATGATGACATAATCAATGTTAGCAGCTATCACTTGTTCTTCGGTGACAGTACTATTTGATTTTCTGCTTAATTGGGTTGTCCTTTTATGGATTTTTTCAATTCGTAAGATCCCGTTCTCCTCGTTAACATCAACCCAATCGCCTGTACATGGATATTCTCCGCGGTTTTGTGCTTTTTGAAAGAGCTTGCCTGTTACACAGGCATTCTTAATGCCCGTTCCCATTTGTACTTTATATGTGTTGTATTGTTTTTCAATTATTCGTCCCGTTCTTCCGTTATTTGTATGCATCTTCTCCTCCTTTCTCCAGGCTTAATTTGTGTAAAGTCGAAATCATCGTTTTCGATGGAAATGGCAAAGACATCAATGGTTCTGCAGCCATCGTAAGCAATAGAAGTTCATTATCGTCGGCTGCAATTCTGTTTAGCCGGATAGTGTTGCATTTTGTACATCGATGAATAATCGACCATTCCTTATTGTCTTGTACGTAAACACTGATTGGCTTCATTATGCCCCGGCAACTTGCTCTTCTATCGCCTGGGGTTATGTCCACATGTACACTGCTTAGGCAATGAGGACAGTGGTTTCGATGTTTCCCTCCAAATTCAACCGGAGGAACAGCTTTCCCGCATGAAGCGCAAATAAATGACTCCATTGGATTTACTCGTATTATTTTATTTCGTGACATTGTTTCTGCATTAAGTACTAGTCACTAATTGAGATTAGTAATCTAGCCAATATAAACACTTAGGATATTTGTATAGAAATACTCCGGCAAGAATATGCCCAAGCACAAATGGAATAATCAAAGTCACTTACGACAATGATTATTTACTTAACACGAACAAGAATAATATTAAACATCAAATAATTTTAGCGCTGCAAATATAAATAAAATCAAACATGAATATAAATCCTGTCAATCTTTTTATTTGACATCAGTCTTACAGAGTGAAAATTGATGTAGAAGAAATTTGTGAGTATAATCATTAAATTACCTAAAAAGGGCTGGTATTAAGTACATTTAATACAGAAAACGTGACTGGCAATCACGCTCATGAAAAAGGCTCCTTATCTGAAATACAATAGAATGGGCAGAAGCCAGTCACGTTTAGCGCTAAGAAATGCATTGCTCAATACAGTAAATTGGCAATTGCGAGACAAAGCAGCAGTATTTTCCTTTCTTATCATTTAGACAAATAGCACTGGAAAATTGCTGTCAAATTATAATTCTTCACTCTGAATTATTAAGAGTGAGGAAAATTTTAGTAATTTTTTTAATTCTCTGAATAGAAACCCCAGACGAACCTGACATCTTCCCCGTAATAATAGCTTTGTTCTGCCCGGGAATAACAGACGGGGGCTTCCATCTTCTCTTTTATTGCTTTCATAATCTGGAACATCTGGCTCTGGGATAGTCCCAGTTTCTTTGCTAGTTCTGAGGGAGTGCCTGTGGCACGCGAACGAATAAGATAATCGAGCCGTTCAAGCCTCTGCATCTGTTCGATAAATGTCATAATAATAGATATTAATTGTTGGTTTACAGTGTTTGTTTTATGATAATATATTGTCACCTTAAACAGTAGCTTTTTAGTTTAATGGGAATAGGGAGCAAATTGTTACCCTAAAAATGAAAGTTTTTTTGAATTTGGGTGAAAATTTTTCTTAGAGAGGGGTTTTCTTCGGATGTTTCAGCGTTTCAGCGTTTCAGGGTTTCAGGGTTTCAGGGTTTCAGGGTTTCAGGGTTTCAGGGTTTCAGGGTTTCAGGGTTTCAGGGTTTATGTTGAAGTTGCTTCAGTAATAACACTGAAACTTTGAAACTTTTGAAACTTTTGAAACTTTGAAACTTTGAAACTTTTGAAACTTTGAAACATTTGAAACATTTGAAACTTTTGAAACATTTGAAACTTTTGAAACTTTGAAACTTTAAAACGCCTTCATTTCAGCAAGACACACTTCAATGTCTGTGAATACCCATTAACCTTAATAGTATAATAGTATATTCCGGCTGGTAATAAATGGCCGTCAAATGTCAATGTATAAACTGTCTTCAACAGTCCTGATTTCTTTCCCCTCCATATTGCGGATGATTACAATCGCCCGTGAGGGTTTAGGTACTAGATGCTTTCTCCCAATCCACACCATCCTTCCTGTCCTTAAGGATGATGCCTATCTTACTTAGTTCGTTCCTTATTTTGTCTGACGTGGCAAAGTCCTTCTTGGCTCTTGCATCTTTCCTGAGCTGGATGATAAGATTGACAAGCCCTGCAGTAAGCTGTTCATCCTGGCTTGTTCCTGATTCATCCTTTAACCCGAGGATATCTATAATAAAAATACTGAAAAGTTCTTTTAAAGAGGCAAGATCTTTTTCATCCAGCTTCTCTGTGCCATCTGATACTGAGTTGATCATCCTGACAGCATCGAAGAGATGAGAAAGGAGAACAGGGCTGTTAAGATCGTCATCGAGGGCTTCATAGCACCTTTTGCGGATCGCTTCAACATCGACAGTTGATTTATCCGAAGGTTTCAGTTTCTCAAGCGTAGAAAATGCTTTCATCAGTTTCTGGAATCCTTTTTCTCCCGCCTGTAATGCTTCGTTTGAAAAGTCGACAACGCTTCTGTAATGAGCCTGGAGAATAAAAAACCTCACCGTCATGGGGCTATAAGCCTGCTGCAGCAAGGGATGCTTTCCTGCAAAGAGCTGGTCGAGTGTTATAAAATTGCCAAGCGAACGGGCCATCTTCTGGCCGCCGATAGTAATCATGTTATTATGCATCCAGTAACGCACTGGAGCCTTATCCCTGGCAGCTGTTGACTGGGCAATCTCGCACTCGTGATGAGGGAACTGAAGATCCATCCCGCCTCCATGAATATCGAATACTTCTCCAAGATATTTAAAACTCATGGCAGAGCACTCAAGGTGCCATCCGGGGAATCCCACACTCCATGGAGAAGGCCATTTCATGATATGTTCCGGTGAAGCTTTTTTCCATAGTGCAAAATCGAAAGCATTGCGTTTCTCTCCTTGTCCCTCAAGTTCACGTGTGTTTGTCTGGAGCTCTTCAAGGACACGTCCTGAGAGCTTTCCGTAATCATATTTTTCGTTGTATTTCAGGACATCGAAATACACTGAGCCATTAACCTCATAAGCAAAACCTCTTTCCAATAACTCGCTTATAAGCTCCTGTTGTTCGATAATATGTCCAGATGCCCTGGGCTCTATAGATGGATGAAGAGTGTTAAGCTGATCCATGTTCCTGTGATACACATCGAGGTATTTCTGAACGACCTCCATAGGTTCAAGATGTTCGAGGCGGGCCTTTTTGAGTATCTTATCGTCTCCCTCATCGGCATCATTCTCAAGATGACCCACATCAGTTATGTTCCTAACAAACCTCACCTTATAACCAAGATGATTAAGGTAGCGGAAGAGAATGTCGAATGTGATTGCAGGCCTTGCATGTCCAAGATGAGTATCGCTGTAAACAGTAGGTCCGCAAACGTATATGCCGGTGAAAGGTGGTTGCAATGGTTTGAACGGCTCTTTCTTCCTTGTGAGGCTGTTGAAGATGTGAAGGTTGCTTTGCATTGTGTGTTGTTTGAAAGACAAAAGTAATGAAAAGTGCCTAGAGTGCACTAGAGTGCGCTAGAGTATTTAGAGGAAGAGACCTTAGTTACAAGAGTTACGAGTGACTTGAGTTGAGTTAAGAAGCGCAGGGCGAAGGGCGAAGGGGAAAGGCAAAATTCCACTTAATGTTAGATAAACTCCAGGAAGTTACTTCTGGTTATGATCCTGGATACATTGTCGGGGTAAGCTGCAGTGAATGTTTTTGAGATTTTACCTTTGCTTTTTTCATTCCATTTAAACTCGAAAGCATAAAACTTACCATCATATTCCTCTACATAATCAATTTCCTGTTGGGCCAACGTTCTCCAGAAAAAACGGTTCATCCACATCAGATTATAAGAAGTGCTTTTTAAACGTTCACTAATGAGAAAATTTTCCCATAAAGGGCCAATATCCTGGCGAAGCTCGGGAGGATTAAAATTCCTTATAAGGGCATTTCTTATGCCATTATCATAGAAATAAATTTTCCTGCTTTTCTTAAGCTCATTCCTTAAATTCCTGCTTAGCGATCCAAGGCTAAAAACTATATAAGCCTTTTCAAGAAGATCGACATATCTTTCTACAGTCTGGTTATCAGCTCCAATTATCTGTCCGAGTTCATTAAAACTAACCTGGTTGCCCACTTGCAAAGCCAAAGCCCTCAATAGTTTTTCAATAATGCTGCTTCTTTTAACCTTTTCAAGAGCGAGTATATCTTTATATAAATAAGCATCAGTCAACCTGGCAAGAGTTTCTTTTTCTTCTCCGGGTGATGAAACTACCTCAGGATAATAGCCATAGATGATTCGATGTTCAAGCATTCTCATCTCTTCCATATCACTTGTGTGTTCACACATTTCCCTGAATGAAATTGGGAATAGGAATAGTTCTGTTTTTCGCCCAGTAAGTGGTTCATTTATCTCATTTGCAAGTTCAAGAGCTGATGAACCTGTAGCTACAACTTTCTTTTCAGGAAGGCTGTCAGCTATGATTTTTAAGGTAATACCTATGTTTTTAATTCTTTGGGCTTCATCGATTATAACCATATCATTCTTCCCGATAAGGGTTCTGATCTTAGTGGATGTTGGATTTGAGAATAGTTCTCTGGTGTCAGCCTCGTCACCGTTTAACCAGAGAACCTGCTGTCTGTATTCAGACGCAATTTTCTTAAGTAACGTCGTTTTCCCTGTTTGTCTCGGCCCAGGGATATGCAAAACCTTCTTTTTCCCGAGGTTTTCCAGGATCCTTTTTTCCAAAAATCGATTAATCATTGTATTTGCGATTATAAACGCAAATTTAATGCTTTTTTTGCGTTTATAAACGCAATTTTATTAAAAAGTGGATATTGGGCGCAGGACGCAGGCACAGGGCAAGAGGCAAAGATCCTCAATTTGCACAAAGTTAAGTCCCCCTATGGGATTTAGGTTGGTTGAGCAAGAAGTACCTTTAGAGAATTAAGTTACTTAAGAGAGTGACTAGAATTACAAGTGACTAGAGTTGGGGATTTGCCCTGAGCCCTATGCTCTGAGCCCTGAGCTAAAAAAAGGCCCGTCAATCAACGGGCCCTTTTTTTATTGAAAATATTGTACCTATTACGATTAGTATGTTCCGGATGTCCAGGTGAAGTTGTTGCCTGAACCTGTAGGAGCTGTACCGGAATATTCTGCTGCATTACCGGTAAAATCACTTATTGTTGTGTTGCTTACATTGAAAGATGTTTCAGTGAAGATACCTGGTTTTGAATTCGCACCTGAATATTTAATGGTACAAAAGTCAAGTGATGAGTTGGTCTG
Organism: Bacteroidales bacterium; assembly: GCA_036261255.1. Taxonomy (GTDB): domain Bacteria; phylum Bacteroidota; class Bacteroidia; order Bacteroidales; family VadinHA17; genus LD21. Next base: position 10,122 of record DATALD010000007.1, on the reverse strand, counting down.
TACAAGAGCATCGAAACGAAGACCTCTCCATGTTGCAGGGGCAGGACTTGCAGATGCTGATGTGAACACTATCGGGCTGTTTGCAGTACCCACAGCAGTAACTTTTGTATTCTGATAATAGCCAAACCAGAAGAATCCATCGTTTGTGAAGAGGAAATTGCTGCCTGCTTCAATAGTGAGGATACCGTCGATGTCGGATTCATCGTCTACATAGAAGTTGGCAGTCTGTTTCTTCCAGGTAACAGGATCAGTATAATTTGCATCACCAGTAACAAGGATTCCCTTATTCGAGCTTGCTGTAAGAGTATTATTTGCTCCAAGATCGGGCAGGTGTTTCGTACTGATTGTAATAAGATGATTTACACAAGCTGACATATTGATACCGGTGAATTCCTGGAACCCAGATTCTGCATCAAGTGTAATGCCATATCCAGCGCTATTGCGAATAGTACTTGATTTCAGTGATATATGAGTCGTACCTCTTAAATCGAGCGACCCGTTATATGAAACAGAGCCTGCATAATCAATTACACAATACTCCATTTTGGTGTTTGTCTGTGTATTATCATACATCGTAATGCCCTCCCATGCACCGGCAGCCGGAGTTGCGGCGCTGCTTGTGAATGTAATCGGCGCAGTAGCTGTACCAATGGCTGTAAGAACAGTCTGATCATAGTAGCCTACTGATAATGAACCACCTGAAGAAAACTTAAATACACTACCGGCAGCAAGAGTAAGGCTGCCATCAATACCTAATTCATCAGTAACTATATAAGGTACATTATGATTTAACCAGGTTTCTGCATTTGAGCTTCTGAAATCACCAATTATATGTATACCTTTTGTATCGGTAAATACGTTTCCAGCACCCAGCTTACTAATTTTCATTGCATTAAGCTCAAGCGCATATTTAGCTGTTTTGTTGATTGTATTATTACTATAATCAACAAATCCACCCTTCATATCGCTGTATGTTGTTAAAACACCAAAGCTTCCGGAGTTCTCAATTGTACAATTCTTCATTGTGATGTCACAGCCATAAAGGTTCACAGCGCCATCATAAGCATCTTTTCCTGCGTAGAGAATCTTGCAATATTCCATAACGCTGTTGCTCAGTGTTTTGTCATAAAAATAGAGGCCGTTCCATGCACCTGCTGTTGGCAGTGCAGCGCTTGATGTGAAGATGATTGGCTTCTGAGCTGTTCCCTGGGCTATAATTGTAGAATTACTGCCATAACCGAATTCAAGAGAGCCTTCAGCGCCGAACCTGATTATTGTACCGGGTTCGATAGTAAGAACAGAACTGTTATTGATGCTTATACTTGAATTTATAGTATATACTCTGTCAGCAGTCCACGTTACTGATTGTGTAATATCATCTTCAACAATCATATCGGGGAAGTTAACTTTTGCAGTCCAGGTTGATGTTGTGTTATTAGGCCTGGTAACTGTATAAGAAACAGGGTTTGTAAAGTTCTGAGCGCTTCCTGAAGCCGGGGAGATTGAGTAACCCGGGGCCAGTACAATTTCGGGGGCAAGAGCTGTAACGTTTGTGTTGTTAGGTACTGTTACTGTTATGATTTTGTTTGTTGTATCAAGAACAGCCGTAACAACAGGGTTAAGGCTTGTGACCTTGAATGAAACAACCTCTTTGCCCGGTGAAACCACTGGTGCAGGCTTTGGATCATCCTTCTCACAACCACTCACAATGAATATGAGCATAATAAGTAAAGAAGAAATGCTTAATAAATACTTTTTCATAATAGAAATGGTTTTGGTTATATGCATTAAGTTTATATTGCAAAAATATTTAAGCGAACCAACCTGCTTTACCCCCAAAAGGGGGTTTTTAAAAAGGCGCTAAGATAACATATTTGTAAATCTATTTTTATGAAAAATTTTGCTCTGATACTTATCGCATTGTTTGCTGCAGGAACCGGCATTGCAGGGCAGTCTTCAGAAAAGGCTGACTCATTGAAACTTGTTCTTGAATCAACTGCAAAAAACGATTATCATGCCCGCAGCGAGTTACTTCGTCAGCTCTATGATGAATATTTAATAAACGATCTGCCTGCTGCACTATCAGTTTCAAACAGGCAACTGGAGATAGCTGAGAAGACCGGTGATGCTTCGCTTGAAGCAGAAGCGTTTAGCTGGAAAGGATACATATATTATAACCAGGGAAAAAACGACAGCTCTCTCTATTTCTTCAACCAGGCATTGCCTGAATTAAAGAAATCAGCCGACAGGAGCAAAGAAATGGATGTGATGAACAACATTGCCAATATATACAGGGTTACGGCAAAGTATGATACCTCTATGGTTATCTATGTTGATCTCCTTAAGTATTACGAAACAGCAGGTGATAAGGTAAAGGAGGCAAAAGTTCTTGCCAATATCGGATCACTTTATTATACGGCAGCCAACTTCGAAAAAGCGATGGAGTATACACTCAAAGCTCTCGAAATACAAAGAACAACAACTGATAAAAGATCAACTGCCGTTTCTCTCATTAACCTTGTAGTTTTTGCAATTAATGCAGGTGAATACCAGAAAGGGATAGTATATGGCGATGAAGCTATTAACCTGCTTAAAGACATTGACCTCAATTATTATGCAGCTGCCCTTGTGCGGACCGGGCATTGTTATTATATGACAGGCAATAAGGATAAAGCGCTGGAGTACAGCAATACCTCAATTAAGATATATAAGGATAATAATAACATAAGGGGAATGATGGAGTCGTACCGCCAGAGCGGCGATTACCTGATTGAAGCGAAACGCTATGATGAAGCCCTGAAGCTTGGCAAGGAAGCTCTTGCCCTTGCCGATACTACTAACAGGCTCGATATGAGGTTATTGTATGATATGCTCAAACGCTCGGCTATATGGCTCAACAAACCTGAAGAAGCCCTCTTTTATTCGCAGCAACAGATCACCATGAAGGAAGAAGATCTTAATGCAGAATGGGCTGATAAGATCTCAGAAATAGAGACGAAGTATGAAACGGCGAAGAAAGAGCTTGAGATAATGTCTCTAACCGCCAAAACAAAGAAAAGCAGGATGATGATAATATCGTTAGTTATACTTTTAGTAGTTGGGGGAACAACCGGGTATTTCATTAATCAGAACCGCGAGCAGAAGGTTATAATGGCAGCACAGAGGATCAAAGAACTTGAACAGGAGAAAAAGATAACAGCAACAAACTCTCTTCTCGAAGGCGAAACAACGGAAAGAGTAAGACTATCGCGAGATCTGCACGATGGTTTAGGGGGCATGTTGTCTGTGGCAAAATTAAAAATAGCAAATATGAAAGGTAATCTTACCATCCCGGAGGAGAACGTATCGGCTCTTAACACTGCAATCGAACTGCTAGACAATTCGATGAGAGAGCTACGCAGGGTTGCACATAACCTGATGCCGGAATCGCTTATGAAATTCGGACTCAATTCAGCGCTTGCCGATTTTTGTAACAGCACAGGAAAGGTAACATATCATTTTTTCGGTGAAGACAGACGTCCCGATGAGAAGACGGAGATAGCAATATACAGGATAGTTAATGAACTCGTTAACAATGCTCTGAAACATTCACAGGCGCAGAATATAAACGTGCAGCTTATCATTGATGATTCACGTATCCACGTTATAGTAGAAGATGATGGTATAGGGTTCGATGTAGCAAAAGCTGAAACACACGGAGGCACGGGACTTAAGAATATCCGCTCCAGGGTAACATCTCTCGGCGGAAAACTTGAGATGATCACAGCCCCGGGTAAGGGTACGGAGGTGAATGTGGAGTTTGAGAATTTGAAAGTTTGAAAATGTTAGGTTTTACAGGTCCTGCAGGTCTTGCAGGTCGATTCTATTGGTAGGACTTGCACGACTTGCATGAATTGCATGACTTGCATGACAATTATTACGTTGCAAAAATAAATAAATAAATATGTATAACGTCCTAATCGTTGATGATCATCCGGTGCTGGCAGGAGGACTGAAATCGTTGCTTGCAGAGTATGGTATGTGTTCTGATGCCGATATAGCTGTTACCGGCGCTGATTGTTTTAAAAAACTTAATGAAGTAACGTATGATCTCATGATACTCGACATCAACCTGCCTGATGCCAGTGGTATCGATATGTGTGAGAAGATACACAAGGAATATCCTCCAATTAAGATACTCGCCCTTACAAGCTTCAATGAATTTACTTGTGTGAATAACATGATGAACAACGGGGCCTCCGGATACCTACTCAAAAATGCAATGCCCGAAGAGATAATAAAAGGTGTTGAGACAGTAATGAAAGGCGAGATCTTCCTCTGCCACGAAGTTGACATGCTCATGAAGAGGAAGACAGAAAAACATATCTATCTGACACGTCGCGAAGTCGATCTTCTGCGTCTTATCACCGAAGGTTTTACATACCAGGAGATTGCTGATAAACTATTTCTTGGCTCAGAGACAGTTAAGAGCTACAGGAAAAACCTTCTCTGCAAGCTCAATGCAAAGAATACTGCCGCGTTGGTCAGGATTGCGATCGAGGAGAAGCTGGTGTAGAGATTGTCGTGCAGGTCGTGCAAGTCGTGCAAGACTTGTAAGTCAGTCACATTTCCCCTCCTTTTGAAGACTTCAAAAGGAGGGGAAATGTTATGAAATGAATCCTTCACTGCAAAACCACATAAAAAAAGGGAAGCTCTCTGGCTTCCCTTCTTCCTAACCTTAAAATCTTTATCTAGTGCAGTAAAGTAATATCTCCAACTTTCTTGTATACCTGGCCGTTGGCATATTTACCTTCCACGTACCACACATATACTCCCTGCGGACATAGCTCGCCTCTATAGTAGCCGTTCCAAGGATTATTGATATCGTGACTTTCGAATATCAGCACTCCAAGCCTGTTGAAGATCTGCAACTTGTAATCCTGAACTTTCTCACGTATCGGCGGGAAGAAGAACTGGTCTATCTCATCTCCACCTGTCGGAAGCTCATCAACATCTATCGGACCACCCATGTTAGGCCTGAAAACGCTTGAGAATCTCAGCTCGCCGGCAGGCTCTACTGTTACTGCCGGGCTAAGCGTAAACTTATCGAAGCAGATGTTGCCATCGCCGTTATCCTTGTAAGCCGACAGGCTTATGTCGAATATTCCCGGTTCCATGTACTTGTGAACAGGACTTTCTGATCTTGATGTATCTCCATCACCCCATTCCCATACAAAGTAATCAGCTTCTGTAAGATTGAATACCCTCACTACCTCATCGTTTACGAAGACAAAGGTAGGAGCGACATCAAAATTGGCAACAGGTGAAGAGTATACATGTACCGTCTGGCTTGCTTTAGATATTCCACCAGGACCGTAAATTGTAAGCTCAACAATATATATACCCGGATCGTGGTATGTGTATTGCGGGTTCTTCGAAACGGAAGAACCACCATCTCCGAAGGTCCAGCTATAGGTTGTACCCGGGATATCAGCATACTGCGAGGTGTTATTGATAGTAAATTCAAGTGGCTCACATCCTGATGGTATATTATCAAACGATGCTACAGGAGGTATAGGATTAACACTTACCCTGTGTTTAACTGAATCGGAGCATACGTTGTTTGTTACTTTGAGCATAACATCGAACTGCCCTACGTTAGTATACACATGCGATGGATTTTTTTCAGCTGATGCACCATCATCACCGAACCTCCATGCCCAGGTATACGAACCGGCATTTGTCTCGTTTGTGAATACAACATTATTGCCTGCAGAGTTGAAGATCTGCTGTACTGGAGCAGCAGAGAAGGCTGCTATAGGTTTCGGCAGTATTGTAACATTAAGTGTTGCAGATGTAGAACAACCATAGAAAGATGTTGCTGTAACCTTCACTGTACGCACAATCGCATCTCCTGTCAGGTTATTGAATATATGAGATGCAATGTTGGTACCCGATGAGGTTACACCGTCACCAAAGTCCCATATATAGCTACTGCCGCCAGGTTGTGCTGTAAAGATTATCATCTCTCCATTACATACCTGGTCGTGGTTTGCAGTAAACGAAGCTGTTATCTGTGGCCATACTGTAACCATCGATGTTTTCTCAACAACGCAACCACCCGTTGAACGTACTGTTAACTTAACTGTACGATACTGTAATGCTGATGGTTCGTTGTTAACATATACATGCTGCGGACTTTCATCTGTGGTATTAAGCGGTGAGCCATCACCAAAGTCCCACGACCAGCTTGCTATGCCTGTCATATCTTTAATGAACTCAACGGTAAGAGGCGTACACCCGCTCTGAACATCCTGGAAGTAATTTGCATCAGGAGTGTCGACGTTTACCATTACAGCTCCGGAGCCAAAACAACCATTGTTATCCTTCACCTTGTAGGTAAGCTGGTATGGTCCGCTGATGAGTGTTCTGAACACAGGCGACTGAACATCATAACGACTTAACGGACCAACATCTCCCGACCAGTTATGAGTAGTCCAGGTACCCGATCCGCCAGCGATGACAGGAGTCATTGTAAGCTCTGTTCCACCGCAGTTAGTAAGTGGGTTTGGATTGAATGTTACGACAGGATTACTGTTGACAGTAAGTGTTGCAGGATTTGTGTAGATTGTTGCACATGTAGCTGTCAGCGCCATCCTGAATTGTCGTCCATTAAGAGAAACCGGAGGATTGATGAATGTAAGCTGCTGTGTGTTAGTACCACTATAGACATCATTGTCATCAATGTCTGTCCAGGCGCCGCCCTCATCAATCTGCCATTTCATTGAAGTTAACCCTGTTCCGTTGGCGAGGAAATATGTTGTTCCTGCTTCTGCGCAGATGGCTTTTGATTGCGGGTTAAGGGTAACAACCGGAGGTGTATTTACTCTTAGTATGACGAAGTTGGAATATGCAGGCGACGGGCATGTACCACTAACAATAACCCTGTATATATAATTATTATAGCTGGCAGTTACACCTGTAAGAGTAAGTGTTGCTGTTGTAGCGCCGCTATAGATACCTCCGTCTATGATATTTGTGAATCCGGCTCCGGCCCTTACCTGCCACTGGAATCCCAGTCCTGTTCCTGATGCTTCAACGGTGAACGTTGTGTTTTCACCTGAACATACGGTAGATTCCACCGGCTGCGTTTCAATTACAGGTGAAGTATTTACAGTAAGAGTTGCAGGATCAGAATTTACTGAAGTACCGCATGCAGTAGCAACAGCCCTATACCTGTAACCATTCAGCTCTCTTGTTCCGCCGAAGATATTAAGTATCTGGTTGGTAGCTCCGAAGTGAGCGCCTCCGTCGGCCAGGTCTTCAAATGTGCCTGTACCCTTGTCAACCTGCCACTGCCATGTAATATCAGAACCTGTTGCAGCAGCTGTGAATGTTGTTGCACCATACTCGCAGATGGTTCTGTTTGCAGGTGACCCGGTGATTGTTGGGAGTGCTCTCACTGTTACAAGGGCCGATCCTATAATATTTCCATGAGGATCATTTATCTCACATCCGTTATCATCTCTCACCCTCGTTATCCTGTATGTAGTTGTTGCAAGAGGAGATACTGATATCGGAGAACCACTGGTGTAATCGTCGACAACAATTGTATTATTCAAAGTAACATCATACGGACCTGCTCCTGCTGTCAGTTCAATACTAAGAGAAGCCGATTCTCCCGGGCATATTGTTGCTCCACCTGTCAGTATTGCCATAGGCAAAGGATTAACGCTTATCTTAATTGTATTGCTCTCATCAGCACAAATCACTCCGTTCCTGATACTCATAATAGTCCGTTTGTACCAGGTATCTGCATACAATGCTCCCGGGGTGTATGTAGTTGATGTAGCCAATGGTATTGTTGAGAAGATAACGTTATCACTGCTTCTCATCCACTGGTATGAAATAGTACCGGTAGCCGATCCATCATCAGCGCTTGTAAGGCCGGCTGGTGAAGATCCGTAACAAACAGCCTGGTCTGAGCCTATTGTTCCTCCTTCAACATTGTTAACCGTAATCTTAACAGCATTGGATACAGCGGTACACTCAACCCCGTTAAGCAATGATTTGGTAACTCTTCTGAACCAGGTATCTGTTGTTATTGCCGGTGAGTCGTAAACCATTGCGTTAGCAAGCGGAATTGGGGTAAATGTTATGTTATCAGTACTGCTCTGCCATTCGAATGTTATTGTACCGTCACCACTGCCCGGGACGATACTCCAGAATGTAACCGGATCAGCTCCAATGCATATTGTCTGATCAGAAATGATTGTTCCTGCGTTGACATTATTAACGGTCACTTTTACAACATTTGTCTCTTTCATGCATGGCGTTCCATTGAGCATTCCTGTAACAATACGTTTGTACCAGGTATCGTTGTTCAGAGCTACCGTAGGATAAACTTCTGATGTAGCTCCACTAATATCTGTAAAGTTGATACCGTCGGTACTGCTCTTCCACTGGAATGAGTACGATGTTGCATCACCAGATGGAGGAATGCTTCCGAACGCTGCAGGTGTTGAACCTGCACAGATGGTGACCTCCCCTGATATTGAACCAGGGACAAAGTTGTTTACTGTTATCCTGATGTCATTTGTAATAGCGCTGCATGATTTACCATTAAATGTGGATGTTACTTCTCTCCTGTACCAGGTGTCAGATGCCAGGCTACCTGGACTAAATGTCTCATAAAGAGCTCCTGTTACATAATCGAAGGTTGTTCCATCTGTACTACTCAGCCATTTGTAGCTGAACGATCCATCGCCTGTAGGTGTAACACTAGTAAGCGGAACAGGCATGCTTCCCTCACATATCGTCTGTTCAGATGCTATTGAACCCGGAATAAAGTTGTTCACAAAGACCATTACTGGAGCTGTGTATTTCGTGCATGTCTGCCCGTCGAGCTCTGCATGTACAACTCTTCTGAACCAGGTATCTGATGTAAGCGCTGTCGGAGTATATGTTTCTCCTGCGGCTAATGGTATTGTCGTATAAGTACCGTTATCAGGACTGCTTTCCCATTCGAATGTGAATGAACCATCACCCGCCGGCGCAACTGAAACAAATTCTGCAGGAACTTCACCCGGGCATACTGTCTGTGTTGCTGCAATTGAACCAGGGTTGAAGTTGATTACGGTTATCTTCACTTCAGGTGAAGTTTCGCCACACGATACACCATTTAATGTAGATGTCACCTGGCGTCTGAACCATGTATCCTGTGTAAGGCTACCAGACAGGTATGTTGCTGAAGTAGCGCCTGTGATATTCGTATAGGCAATGTTATCAATACTGCTTTGCCATTGGTAAGTAAGTGTTCCGTCGCCTGTAGGTACAGTTCCGCTTAACAATGCCGGGGCTGAGCCTTCGCATATTGTTTGAGGAGAACCTATAGTCCCGGGATCCACGTTGTTTATCGTGATCTTCACATCGTTAGCTGATGCTTCAGTGCAAGGTAAAGTATTAAGTGTCGAAGTTACAAGACGCCTGTACCATGTTGTTGTTGCAAGCGGACCAGGATTATAAGTGGCTGAATTTGCCCCGGATATATTCGTAAATGTTGATCCATCAGGGCTGTCCTGCCACTGGTATGTAAACGATCCGTCACCAGTAGGCATAACGCCTCCCATAGTTGCAGGAGTTGTGTTAAGGCATATTGTCTGGTCAGCCGAGATGCTGCCCGGGTTGAAGTTATTTACTGAGATCCTTATAGCTCCTGTCTCTTCTGTACATACGCTTGTTCCCATTGTAGATGTAACGGCACGCTTGTACCAGGTATCCTGGGTAAGAACAGGTGGATCGTAAGTCTCGGATGTGCCGTCGACACTGATGTTCGTGAATGTCACGCCATCTGTACTCTCTCTCCACTGGTAGGTAAGCGCTGCCCCTGTCTCGAAGGTGGCTGCAACATCGCTCTCAAGCGTTGCAGGATCACCGCCTTCACATATTGTCTGGGCCGTCCGTATTGTTCCCGGATCAAAATTATTAACCCTCACATGTACTGTGTTTGTAATCTCTGTACATGCATGAGCCGAAAGTGTCGAGGTTACTTCCCTGTAATACCACCTGTCGGCTGTAAGTATGCCCGGATTGAGCGTCTCTGTCGTTACTCCTGCAAGTGCAAAGGTTGTCCCGTCGGCGCTT
>DATALD010000108.1:0-2907 GCA_036261255.1 Bacteroidales bacterium | reverse complement strand
TCCTTGGATTATTGGTGTTAAGCCACTTTCATTGGCCCCTGAGTCCTGATTTACTGCGTTTAGATCCAGCTGCCCTGGGGCCCTGTACACTGCGCCCTGTGCCCAGCCCTTGAGTGTTCGAAACATTATTCTTTTAACCTTTTTTTCAGATTTTTCTGAAAATTCAGGAGATATTAACAATGAATTCAATTTAAATCCTGAAAACTTAAGTGATATTAACAAAATAGACGCATAAGTGTTTGTAAGTCAGTAGCTATGTAGAGTAAGTATTTAAGTCTGTATAGTACTTTTGTTGCAGCAAGAAGCTGTGAAAAAGGAACTAAAAAACATACACGCCAGAGATTTGCTCAAGCTAATTCCCGAGGATGACTTTGCATCAATCATCAAGGAAACTAACGTAGATTTCCAAGTAAAAAAACTATTTGGTCGTACAATGTTCTTCTTGCTTCTGTATGGCCTGCTAGACAGCAAGAGATCCAGCCTCAGAACCCTGGAGCAATCTTTCAAAACAAACAAGTTTAAAGTGCTTTTTAACATAGATCCCCTCAAGGAGATCAAATTCAACTCTCTGTCGGACAGACTATCCACAATGAATGTAGATTTTTTTAAAGAGGTATATGAAATGATTTATGAGCTACTTTCAAAGTACTATAATGAGAGTGAAATTTTAAAATATAACATTGTCAGAGTTGATTCCACAATGGTTGCAGAGGCTGCCAATAAATTAGAGAAAGGGATGACATTAGGGAATCAAACTGATAAAAAATCAAAACAGATCAAATATACTTTCAGCATGACCAATCTTTTTCCAAGTAGTGCTGAGATTTTTACAAGCCAAAAAGAGGCTAATGAGGGCATAGCCATTCCCCAGGTAATTAAGAACTACATTGACAAAAAGGAAAACAATGTCTTTGTTTTTGATCGTGGGGTAAAGAGCAGGAAAGTTTTTAATGAGATTGATGAAGATTATTGGTTTGTAACACGGATAAATGTTGATTCTAATTATGAGATTATCAATTCATTCAATCATCAGGAAAATATTAAAATAGGCAACCTAAATATAAAGTCAGATGATCTTGTATATCTCTTTGACAAAAGACATAATAAATCAAAACCTTTCAGGCTAATACAGACCAAAGATCATAAAAACAAAGAATTATGGTTCCTTACAAATCTCGAGAATGAGGATGTAGAGACTATCATCAGCATATACAAAAAACGTTGGGATATTGAAGTATTCTTTCGATTCATAAAACAGGAATTACACTTCAAACACATATTCTCAACCAAAATCAATGGATTGAAGATATTACTTTATATGACGATGATAGTGGCAATGTTAATTCTCGTCTATAAGAAAGCAAATAATATGGGGTACAAACTGGCAATGTTCCAGTTATTTTACCAATTGGATGATATTTATGGAGAAATGCTTGTTGAGAGGTTAGGTGGTGATCCCAGTTTAGTATTTCGATAATTATTGACTAAATCATTAATCCTAAATTCCTAATTCTCAACGTTCTTTCTTTATGATAATAATGTTTCGAACACTCAAGGGCGCAGGGCGCAGGGCAGAGGGCGCAGGGCGCAGGGCACAGGGCACAGGGCGAAGGGCGGAGGGCGCAGGGCACAGGGCGGAGGGCGGTATGCGGTATGCAGCAGGTAGCAGGTAGTAAGAAGTATGAAGTAAATAGTAAGTAGTAAGTAGTAAGTAGTAGGTAGTAGGTAGTAGGCAGTAGGCAGTAGGCAGAAATGAGCAAAGATACCCTGGTTACTCTGGTCACTAAAGTATAACCCTTTCTCCCAATTTCTTAGAGATAGCGATAAGAGCTGTGCTAAGAATTGTGTATCGTTTCTGAAGGGAGAAGATCTTCTCGGTATTATTTTCTTTTACGGCTATTTCAAGCAGGGCGATCAACTCCTTTCTAAGCTTGTTTATCTTATCGCTTTTGAACTTGAGGACAGTATCCTGAACAACCTCACGTATCTTGTCTGTTTCTGTCTCTACGAAGGTTTGCTTTGCCTTCCATATTTTACTGAGCTCATGACTATCGGCCAGAAGCTCGGCAGAAAAGCTCGATATTGACGGATCTTCATGCTTGACAAATTGCTTTTCGCCTGTTACAAGTCCCTGACGGGTGTTAAAGCTAAAATCTTCAAATATCCTGCCGCAGATATTGTTATCAAAGCTTAGACCATCGGAAGTGATCTCATTAACAATATAATCTGAAACATTCACAATCTCATCTTCGCCTGTTTCAGGGCTTTTCCTGCGCTCAAACTCGATACTTCCGAACCTGAGAAGCAACCTGATGATCTCTCTCTCGGAGTACCAGGAGAGGCTGCCTGGCTCGATTGGTTTAGGAATGGCAGGTGGCGGAACCGGCAGATCCTCGATCTTCGGATAATTGTTCCTGTCCTGGAAATTCTTCTGCCGCAGCAACTTATTTACTTCATTATAGATAACAGGTTCTGCTACCTCAAGTAACAGACTGCATTCCTTAATATAAATAGTACGTGTTATTGTATCAGGAATGACAGCAATCGACTTAACAACATCGCGTATGAGGTTTGCTTTCTTCACAGGGTCAGTACCTGCCTCATCAAGGAGGAGTCTTGTTTTAAACCTGATAAAATCAGTCTCATTCTCCTTAATGTATTTCAGGAATTCTTCGTTGCTTACCTTCTTTGAATAGGAATCAGGATCTTCACCATCGGGAAGAAGGACAATCTTAACGTTCATCCCTTCTTCGAGCACTAGGTCGATCCCCCTTATTGATGCTTTTATGCCCGCTGCATCGCCATCGTAGAGGATTGTCATGTTCGGTGTGAACCTCTTTACCAGCCTTATCTGCTCCTGTGTAAGCGATGTACCTGAAGAGGCTACAACATTGAACACGCCTGCTT
>DATALD010000105.1:0-55141 GCA_036261255.1 Bacteroidales bacterium | reverse complement strand
AAGGTCTTGAAGATTAATTATTCAAGTTAAAAATCTTAAGAAATAATGAGACGCGAAGAAAAAAATGCTATCATAGAAAGCCTGAGTGAAAGACTAAAAGAGTACACTCACTTTTACCTGACTGATACTGCAAAGCTCAATGCTGCCGATACAAGCGCTCTGAGAAGAAAATGTTTCGAGAATGACATCAAACTAATTGTCGTTAAAAACACTTTGCTCAAAAGAGCTCTGGAACAATCTGGAGTAAACTTCGACGAACTGTTTCCGGTTCTGAAGGGTACTACGTCCATCATGTTTACTAATACCGGTAATGGTCCAGCAAAGCTGATCAAACAATTCCGCAAAGAACATGATAAACCCGTATTGAAGGGTGCTTACGTTCAGGAGTCGATTTATGTCGGAGATAATATGCTTGATGCTCTTATCTCTGTCAAAACTAAACAGGAACTTATCGGAGACGTTATTTCCCTGCTTCAGTCACCGGCCAAGAATGTTATATCTGCACTACAATCGGGTGGAACAAAAATTCATGGTGTTCTTGAAACACTCTCCAAAAAATCAGAATAAATTTAAACAATCTTAAAAATCAATAAAATGGCAGATCTGAAAAAATTTGCAGAAGAACTGGTAAGCTTAACTGTTAAAGAAGTTAACGAACTGGCTAAAATACTTAAAGACGAATATGGTATTGAGCCTGCAGCAGCTGCAGTCGCTATTGCCGGACCGGCAGCAGGTGGCGATGCACCAAAAGCTGAAGAGAAATCATCATTTGATGTTATTCTTAAGAATGCAGGTGGCCAGAAGCTCCAGATTGTAAAATTAGTTAAGGATATCACAGGCCTTGGTCTTAAAGAAGCCAAAGCAGTTGTTGATTCTGCACCGGCTCCTGTGAAGGAGGGCGTTTCCAAAGAAGAAGCCGAGAACATCAAGAATCAATTAACTGAAGCTGGAGCCGAAGTTGAACTTAAATAAGTTTACCTGGTTCACCAGGATCTAATACAGGTTTAGTCCCGTCAAATCGGGACTAAGCCTTTCGTTCTTTAAATAATAAGTTCACTTAATCTTTTAATAAATGTCCTCAAAATATACCGAAAGAATAAGTTTCGCATCCAGGAAAAACCAGTTACCTTATCCTGATTTCCTGGAAATTCAGTTGAAATCATTCGGTGAGTTTTTCCAGCTTGGAACTACTCCCGAGAACAGGAAGAAAGAAGGATTGTTTAAAGTATTTACAGAAAACTTCCCCATAACTGATACAAGAAACAATTTCGTACTTGAATTTCTAGACTATTATATTGATCCTCCGCGTTATACAATCGAAGAGTGCATCGAACGCGGTTTAACATTCAGCGTCCCTCTTAAGGCAAAGCTAAAATTATACTGTACCGATCCGGAACATGAGGATTTTGACACTGTTATCCAGGATGTATATCTTGGCACAGTTCCTTATATGACCGAACGTGCTACTTTCGTAATCAACGGCGCTGAGAGAGTTGTCGTATCTCAATTGCACAGATCCCCCGGGGTCTTCTTCGGACAGAGCATTCACGCAAACGGGACTAAACTTTATTCCGCCAGGATTATTCCTTTTAAAGGATCTTGGATTGAGTTTGCCACAGATATAAACAACGTTATGTACGCTTACATCGACAGAAAGAAAAAACTGCCGGTGACAACTCTCCTACGCGCTATCGGTTTCGAAAGCGATAAACAAATTCTTGAAATCTTCAACCTCGCTGAGGAACACAAGGTATCAAAAACAAATATTAAAAAACTTGTCGGACGCAAACTTGCAGCCAGGGTACTGAAAACATGGGTTGAAGATTTTGTCGATGAAGATACCGGTGAAGTTGTATCGATTGAGCGTAACGAGGTTATTCTTGACAGAGAGACTGTTATCGAGAATGATCATGTTGATCTTATTGTCGATTCAGGTGCTAAAGCAATCCTTCTGCATAAGGAGGAAACAAGCCTTTCTGATTATGCAATAATTTACAATACTTTACAAAAAGATCCCTGTAACTCTGAAAAAGAGGCAGTTATCTATATATACCGTCAGCTGCGTAACGCTGAACCACCTGACGAAGCAACAGCACGCGACGTAATTGACAAGCTCTTCTTCTCTGATAAGAGATATGATCTTGGTGAAGTAGGACGCTACAGGATCAACAAAAAACTTGGTCTCGAAACAGCAATGGATACCAAGATCCTTACACGTGAGGATATAATAAAAATTATTGGCTATCTTATCGAACTTATCAATTCAAAAACTGAAGTTGACGATATAGACCACCTTAGTAATAGGAGAGTTCGTACCGTTGGAGAACAGCTTTTTGCACAGTTTGGCGTCGGATTGGCACGTATGGCCAGGACAATCCGTGAAAGAATGAACGTGAGAGACAACGAGGTGTTTACTCCTGTTGATCTTATTAACTCGAAGACATTGTCATCAGTAATTAATTCGTTCTTCGGAACAAACCAGCTTTCACAGTTCATGGACCAGACAAACCCGCTTGCTGAAATGACTCACAAACGCCGTATGTCTGCTCTCGGCCCCGGAGGTCTTTCACGCGAAAGAGCAGGGTTTGAGGTAAGGGACGTTCACTATACACATTATGGCCGTCTCTGCCCGATTGAAACACCTGAAGGTCCGAACATCGGTCTTATATCTTCATTGTGTATTTATGCAAAAATCAACGACCTGGGCTTCATCGAAACACCATATCGTAAGGTACAGCACAATGGTAAAGAAGATGCACCTGAATCTAAAGTTGATTTCTCAAACGAAGGTATTGTCTGGTTAAGTGCTGAAGAAGAAGAACAGAAGATGATTGCACAGGCAAATGCTCCTCTGAAAGATGATGGTTCATTTGAGAATAACAGGGCAAAATGCCGTTATGAGGCCGACTATCCTTTTGAAGAGGTACAAAAAGTAGACCTTATGGATGTTGCTCCTAACCAGATAGCATCTATTGCCGCATCTCTTATCCCATTCCTTGAGCACGATGATGCCAACAGGGCGCTTATGGGATCGAACATGATGCGCCAGGCTGTTCCACTTATCAATCCTGAAGCGCCTATTGTTGGAACAGGCCTTGAAGCACAGGTTATTACTGACAGTCGCATTCTTTATGTTGCTGAAGGCGACGGAGTTGTTGAATTTGTTGATTCAAACGAAATTGTTATCAGATATACCCGTACCGACGAAGAGAAATTTGTAAGCTTTGATGATGATATCAAACGTTATACTCTTCCCAAATACAAAAAGACGAACCAGAACACCTGTATCAATCTCATTCCTGTTGTCAGAAAGGGCGAGAAAGTTTCAAAGGGACAGGTCCTTACTGAAGGTTATGGTACAAAAGAAGGTGAGCTTGCTCTTGGAAGAAACCTGAAAGTGGCTTTTATGCCATGGAAAGGTTACAACTTTGAAGATGCTATTGTTATTTCGGAGAAAGTTGTCCAGGAAGATTATTTCACATCTGTACATATTGACGAATACCAGCTTGAGGTTCGTGATACAAAGCGTGGCCTCGAGGAACTAACTTCCGATATTCCTAATGTCAGTGAAGAAGCAACAAAAAACCTCGATGAGAACGGTCTCATCCGTATCGGGGCTCACATCAGGCCGGGTGATATCCTTATTGGAAAGATCACACCAAAAGGTGAATCAGATCCTTCTCCTGAAGAAAAGCTTCTTCGCGCTATCTTCGGTGACAAAGCAGGCGACGTTAAGGATGCTTCACTGAAAGCCGGACCATCTCTCGATGGGGTTGTTATTGATAAGAAACTGTTTACAAGAGCAATTAAAGACAGGAAATCAAAAGCTGTTGAAAAACCACTTCTCGACAAGATCGAAACTGATTTTACAAGGAGCACTGAGGAACTGAAAGTTCGTCTTGTTGATAAGCTTTTCATACTTGTCAACGGTAAAACATCACAGGGTGTAAAAGATTACCTGAATGTTGACGTTATTGCAAAAGGTAGCAAATTCACTCTTAAACAGCTCCAGGAAGTTGATTTCCTGAATATTAATCCTAATAAATGGACAACAGACAAGAAGAAGAACGACCAGATCAAACAGCTTCTTCATAATTATGTTATCAAGTTTAAGGAGATCGATGGAGTCTATAAACGCAAGAAGTACAACATTACCATAGGTGACGAGTTACCAGCAGGTATTGTTCGTCTCGCTAAGGTTTATATTGCCAAGAAACGTAAGGTTAAAGTTGGAGATAAAATGGCAGGTCGTCATGGGAACAAAGGTATTGTGGCTCGTATTGTACGTGCTGAAGACATGCCTTTCCTTGAAGACGGAACACCAGTTGACATAGTTCTTAACCCGCTTGGTGTGCCTTCACGTATGAACCTCGGACAGATCTATGAGACTGTTCTTGGTTGGGCAGGATTAAAATTAGGCGTAAAGTTTGCCACACCTATTTTTGATGGCGCTGCTATTAACGAGATTGTTGAGTATACAGAAAAAGCAGGTATTCCAAAATACGGAAAGACTTACCTGTATGATGGCGGAACCGGTGAACGTTTTGACCAGCCTGCAACGGTTGGTGTAATCTATATGCTTAAACTTGGCCACATGGTTGATGATAAGATGCATGCCAGATCAATTGGTCCATACTCTCTTATTACACAGCAGCCACTTGGTGGGAAAGCACAGTTTGGAGGGCAGAGGTTTGGTGAAATGGAGGTTTGGGCGCTCGAAGCATTTGGTGCAGCTCATATCCTGCAGGAGATACTTACAATTAAATCTGACGATGTTGTAGGTCGTGCCAAAGCTTATGAAGCTATTGTAAAAGGCGAGCCTATGCCACAACCTGGCATACCAGAATCACTAAACGTTCTTCTCCATGAATTACGTGGACTTGGACTGAGTGTTATACTCGACTAGCTCTTTATATATTAATTTTTAGATAAAAATAAAACAGTATATGTCATTCAGAAGAGACAATAAAACCAAGACAAGTTACTCGAAGATCTCGATAGGATTGGCTTCGCCCGAAGAAATCCTCGATCGCTCAAGCGGCGAGGTTCTGAAACCGGAGACAATAAACTACCGTACCTATAAGCCTGAAAGAGACGGTTTGTTCTGTGAAAGGATTTTTGGACCGGTAAAAGATTACGAGTGCCATTGCGGTAAGTACAAGAGGATCCGTTATAAAGGAATTGTCTGCGACCGTTGCGGTGTTGAAGTAACAGAAAAGAAAGTCCGCCGCGAAAGGATGGGACATATTTCGCTTGTAGTCCCGGTTGCTCATATCTGGTATTTCCGTTCCTTGCCTAATAAGATAGGATACCTTTTGGGTCTTCCTACTAAGAAGCTTGATTCTATTATTTATTACGAAAGATACGTTGTCATTAATCCGGGTATAAAAGCTGTTGATGGCGTGAAATACCTCGATTTCCTGACAGAAGAGGAGTATCTTGAAATAACAGAATCACTTCCAAAAGAAAACCAGTACCTCGAAGACGGCCATCCTGATAAGTTTGTGGCTGATATGGGTGCTGAAGCTCTTTATAAGCTTCTTAGCCGTATCGACCTTGACGAGATGTCATATTCGCTTCGTCACAGGGCAAACACAGAAACTTCACAACAACGTAAAAATGAAGCTTTAAAAAGACTTCAGGTTGTTGAAGCTTTCAGAGATTCAAAACAGGTTAACAAACCAGAGTGGATGATAATAAAGGTAGTTCCAGTAATTCCACCTGAACTCAGACCTCTTGTTCCACTTGATGGCGGCCGTTTTGCTACAAGCGACCTGAATGACCTTTACAGAAGGGTCATTATCAGGAACAACCGTTTAAAAAGACTCATTGAGATCAAAGCTCCCGAAGTAATTCTTCGTAACGAAAAAAGAATGCTCCAGGAAGCAGTAGACTCATTATTCGATAATTCAAGAAAAGCCAATGCTGTAAAAACTGATGCCAACCGACCACTGAAATCGCTTAGCGACAGCCTGAAAGGTAAGCAGGGTAGGTTCCGTCAGAATCTTCTTGGTAAGAGGGTTGATTATTCAGCAAGATCTGTTATCGTTGTAGGTCCTGAATTGGGACTTCATGAATGCGGCTTACCAAAAGATATGGCTGCCGAGCTTTACAAACCGTTTATCATCCGCAAACTTATAGAGCGTGGTATTGTAAAGACCGTTAAATCAGCTAAGAAAATTGTTGACAGGAAGGATCCTGTTGTATGGGACATACTTGAGAATGTACTTAAAGGACATCCTGTTCTCCTGAACCGTGCTCCTACACTTCACAGGCTTGGTATTCAGGCATTCCAGCCAAAGCTTATCGAAGGTAAGGCAATTCAGCTTCACCCGCTTGTCTGTACAGCCTTCAATGCTGACTTCGACGGTGACCAGATGGCTGTTCACCTTCCACTCGGAAACTCAGCTGTTCTTGAAGCGCAGATGCTTATGCTTGCATCACATAATATCCTTAACCCTGCCAATGGCGCACCAATTACTGTTCCTTCACAGGACATGGTTCTTGGACTGTACTATATTACGAAAGGCAGAAAGAGCACTGAGAAAACAAAAGTAAGAGGAGAAGGACTCATATTCTATTCACCCGAAGAAGTAAACATAGCTTACAATGAAGGCAAAGTTGACCTTCATGCATTTATAAAAGTGAAAGTTAAAGACAGGGTAAATGGAGAGTTTATCATCCACCTTATAGAAACGACTGTTGGTAGAGTTATTTTTAATCAGTACGTTCCTGAAGAGGTTGGTTACATTAATGAGATTCTTACAAAGAAATCGCTTAGGGATATAATCGGAAGGGTTCTGAAGATGGCAGGAACCGCTAAGACCGCAGACTTCCTTGATGCAATAAAGCATCTTGGCTTTACATCTGCTTTCAAAGGTGGCCTTTCATTTAACCTTGATGATGTTATTATACCTGAAGAAAAAACAAAATTTGTTAACGAGGGTTATGACCAGGTTGATGAAGTTCTTAATAACTATAGCATGGGATTCATCACCAACAACGAAAGATATAACCAGATTATTGATATCTGGACACATGTCAATGCAAGGCTGACACAGACATTAATGAAGCAGCTGTCGACAGACAAGCAAGGGTTCAACTCAGTTTATATGATGCTTGACTCCGGGGCGAGGGGTTCGAAGGAACAGATCAGGCAGCTCTCGGGTATGAGGGGTCTTATGGCCAAACCTCAGAAATCAGGTTCTACAGGATCAGAGATCATTGAAAACCCGATTCTCTCGAACTTCAAGGAAGGTCTGTCAGTTCTTGAGTACTTCATCTCAACACACGGTGCACGTAAAGGACTCGCGGATACAGCTCTTAAAACAGCCGATGCAGGTTATCTTACACGTCGACTTGTTGACGTTTCACAGGATGTCATTATTAATGAAGAAGACTGCGGAACCCTTCGCGGGCTTGTCGCTACTGCAATCAAGAAGAACGAAGAAGTTGTTGAGTCACTCTATGAGAGAGTTCTTGGACGTACAACAGTTCACAACGTATTCCACCCTCTTACAGGCGAGCTTATAGTTGAAGCTGGCCAGGAGCTCACAGAAGATATTTCAAGAAAGATTGAAGATTCTCCTATTGAGCAGGTTGAGATCCGTTCAGTACTTACCTGTGAATCAAAGAAAGGTGTTTGTGCAAAATGCTATGGAAGAAACCTTGCAACAGGTCGTATGGTTCAGAAAGGTGAAGCAGTTGGTGTAATAGCTGCACAGAGTATTGGTGAACCTGGTACTCAGCTTACACTTCGTACATTCCACGTTGGAGGTACTGCTTCCAATATTACTACCGAATCAAGGATTATTGCCCGTTATGGTGGTATTGCAGAAATTGACGAACTGAGAACAGTTCCGAAAAAAGATGCCGAGAAAGGTGATATTGAAATAGTTATTGGTCGTCTTGCAGAACTGAGGATCATTGATAAGAAAACAAGCATTGCTTTAACAACACATACTATTCCCTACGGATCAAAACTGTATATAAAATCAGGCCAGGAGATCGAAAAGGGCAAGCTGATCTGCGAATGGGATCCTTTCAATGCTGTTATCATTTCTGAACTTGGTGGTACAATAGCATACGACTACCTGATTGAAGGTATCACATTCCGTGAAGAATCTGATGAGCAGACCGGATTTAAGGAGAAGGTCATCATCGAGAGCAGGGATAAAACTAAAAACCCTGCAATCAAGATCATGGGTCCAAAAGGAGAAGAGCTAAGGGTTTACAACCTCCCTGTTGGTGCACACCTTGTCGTTGATACTGACGCTAAAATCGAACCTGGTGAAGTACTTGCTAAGATCCCACGTGCTGTAGGTAAATCAGGAGATATCACCGGTGGTCTTCCAAGGGTAACAGAGCTCTTCGAAGCACGTAACCCGTCGAACCCTGCAATAGTTTCAGAGATTGACGGTGAAGTAACATTTGGCAAGATAAAGAGAGGTAACAGGGAGATTTCAATCAAGTCTAAGACAGATGAGACCAAGAAGTATCTTGTTCCTCTGTCAAAACAGATCCTTGTTCAGGAGAACGATTATGTAAAAGCAGGTACCCCACTTTCCGATGGAGCAATCACACCTTCTGATATTCTCTCTATTAAGGGCCCGACAAAAGTCCAGGAATACATTGTTAACGAGATACAGGAAGTTTATCGTCTGCAAGGTGTGAAGATCAATGACAAGCATTTTGAAATCATTGTTCGCCAGATGATGCGTAAGGTAGAGATCGTTGATCCGGGTGATACTAAATTCCTTGAAAAACAGATCGTTGACAAGCTTGAGTTTATGGATGAGAACGACTGGATATATGGCAAAAAAGTAGTTATTGAAGCCGGCGATTCCCAGACGCTTAAGCCAGGAATGATCATTTCATCAAGAAAACTGAGGGATGAGAATTCAATGCTCAAACGTCGTGACCTTAAGGTTGTTGAAGCAAGAGAGGCTGTTCCTGCTACATCGAGCCAGGTACTTCAGGGGATCACTAGAGCTTCACTCCAGACCAAGAGCTTCTTCTCAGCTGCTTCATTCCAGGAAACAACTAAAGTACTCAACGAAGCTGCTATATTGGGCAAGATCGACAGGCTCGAAGGTCTGAAAGAAAATGTTATTGTTGGTCATCTCATACCGGCAGGAACGGGACAGAGACAATACAATAGCATAATTGTTGGCTCACTTGAAGAATATGAAGAACTTGTTGGCGCTGACCAGCAGACAGAGAATGTTGAAAGTGAAAACGCCAGATAAAAACAAACTGAAATGTCAGATACGAAGAATACGCAAATCAGCATTGAACTGAATGAAGAGGTAGCGCAAGGCATTTACTCAAATCTTGCGGTAATAACACATTCAGCCTCTGAGTTCGTAATTGATTTTGTAAGGATAATGCCCGGAATACCAAAAGCTCAGGTTAAATCGAGGATCATCCTTACTCCCGAACATGCTAAAAGGCTTGTTGCTGCTTTACAGGATAATATTGACAAGTATGAAATTGTAAATGGGCCTATTAAAGAGGTAAAAGGTTCAGCCCCATTAATTCCTATGAATTTCGGCGGACCAACAGCCCAGGCATAACGATCTGACAAAAATGATATTAGACCCTTCTTTGTGAACTCAAAGAAGGGTTTTTATTTTAGGCAGTTGTGTTCAAACATCTGGCTGACTTATATTTTCAGCATATAATTTTGTATTCATCGAAATAAACGGTTACTTTGTTACGTTGATCTGTTTGTAAATGATATCGACTGATGATAAAGAATATTTTACGGAAGATACTGGTTGTCTTAATTATAATATCCCCTGTCCTTGTAAATGCTGATTGCAAAAAACAGGCAAAATGTGGCTGCAATGGAGATGTTATTCAAACTCTCAATAAACAACAGGCTAATGTTATTTTTACTGAGGATAGGTCAACTGTGTATTTCTATCTTGTTTCCGATCCTACTCAATCCATCTACTACTTTTGTAATGCATCTGAAATGGCAAATAAACTTGATGATGTTAAATCAGGAGATGTAATGCTAGTAACCGGTGAAGCCTATTGGGAATGCAGCTTTCTTTACCAGTCGAGCAATTATTCTTATTATAACACAGTACAGAAAGTTTTCCAGGTACAGGTTAAAGATGTTTATGTTGATCTGTACGGTAAATAGATATCTTTAGTCCTCATTCTGCTTCACAGGTAGAAATCTTTATTCAAATTTTGTATCTTTCTGAAAAAATTCAGTTGGAAAGTAAAAGGATATCATTTATTGGATCCGGTAATGTTGGATCAGCATTATGCCTTGAATTCTTCAGAAAAGGATGCTTCATCGAAAAAATTGCGTCAGCAACTCCGACAAGAGGAAAAGAGCTGGCAGATTCTTGCGGCGCTATCTGGTCTGATAACCTTATCTTTCCCGAATCAACTAATGTAATTATTGTTGCTGTTCCTGACAAGGAGCTTCAGAAGGTACTTAACGCTATCGTTTGCAGTAAACAAGCTATTGTACTGCATACTGCCGGTAGCTATGGGCTTGATGTTTTTCCCGAAACACTTTTGAACATCGGTGTTCTTTACCCTCTTCAGACATTTTCGCCGGGGAGAAGCTTTAATTTCAGTGAGATACCGTTCTTCATTGAAGCATCAAATGACTATACATTAAATGCAATACTGGAGCTTTCATCAGTAATCAATTCATCAATATTTAAGGCTGATACAGAAAAAAGACAATTGCTTCACCTGGCAGCAGTTTTTGCCTGCAACTTCACAAACCATTTAATGACAATAAGCCAGGATATTGCTACATCGGCAGGCTTTGACAGGAACATACTCAATTCTCTTATAAAAGAAACATTCAATAAAGCTCTTGTTTATGGCGGGCAAAAGTCACAAACAGGCCCGGCTGTCAGGAATGATAATATTACAATGGATAAACACATTCGATTGTTATCATCAAACCCAGTACTTGAAAATATTTATAAAAATCTTTCAGAATCAATAATTAATAACAATAAAAAATAGGAAGTGTCAAATTTCAAAGAAGATCTCACAAAAGTTAAGGCATTTGTTTTCGATATTGACGGGGTATTATCGCTTCAGACGATTAACTTAAATTCATTTGGTGTGCCAAGCAGAACAGTCAATCTGAGAGATGGTTACGCATTGCAGCTGGCTGTTAAAAAAGGATATTGTATTGGTATCATTTCAGGGTGCAAATCGAAGGAATATTTAAAACGGTTAAAATTGCTGGGAATTAAAGATATATATCTTAATAGCAAGTCGAAAAAACAACGCTTTTCTGAATTCTTAAAAAAGAATGGGCTTAATAGTTCCGATGTTTTGTATATGGGCGACGATATACCTGACTATGAGGTGATGAAAATAGCTGGGGTTCCAGTTTGCCCTTCTGATGCTGATAGCGAAATAAGACAAATATCCTCATATATTTCTGACAAAAAAGGCGGAGAGGGCTGTGTAAGGGATGTTATTGAACAGGTTATGAGATTACATAATCAATGGATGGACACTGATGCATTTTCATGGTAACTATGATTGAGTTTCTTAGGCTTATAAGATGGCGTAACCTCCTGATGGTTGCAATAACAATGATACTGATGAGGTATGCTGTCCTTGATTCTCTCATTCAGAAGATTGTTGTTGTCATGGCCAACAATCCGACTGAGCAGGTATCTATGGAACTTAAATTTCCAACTTTAGACTTTGTACTGCTTGTTCTGGCAACAATATGTATTACCGCCGGAGGTTACGTAATCAATGATTATTTTGATATCAGGACCGACCTTATCAACAGGGGCAAAGTAATTGTAGGGACTAAAATACCACGTCGTACAGCCATGTTGTGGCATGTTATCCTTAATTCTGCAGGGGTAGTTATTGGTTTCTTTATTTCATGGAGAGCAGGTTATACTATGCTGGGTGCTTTATTCCTGGTAGTTTCAGGGTTACTATATTTTTATTCAGCCAGCTATAAAAGACAATTTCTCATTGGAAACATAATTGTTGCAGTTCTTACTGCAGCTGTTCCGATGCTTGTCGCAGTATATGAATGGCCTGCTTTGTACAGGTTCTACGCTGCTAATTCACTAGTTGTCCCTGACCTCGACTTTGTCCTTTACTGGGTAGGAGGTTTTTCACTTTTTGCATTTATTACGACACTTACAAGAGAGATAATTAAGGACATCGAAGATTTCGAAGGCGACCTGGCCTATGGAAGGAATACAGTTCCAATTGTCTTGGGTATCAGAGTGTCAAAGATTGTTTCGATAGTCCTTATTGCTTTTACAATCGTTTTGCTTTATTTTACCTGGCATATTTATGTCAGCGACATTTATACTCTTACCTATCTTTCTTCATTTGTTGTTATCCCTCTTCTTTTTGTTACTTATAAACTAGTTAGAGGGAACTCGCGGGAACAACTTCATAGCGCCAGTAATTCAATGAAGATAGCCATGTTGTTTGGCGTCCTTTACTCTGTGCTTGTTAGAATTATTATTACCTGGAATCTTTATTGATGTTGATAGAGAAGATTAAAAATTATCATGTTGTTCTTGCATCAAGCTCTCCAAGAAGACAGCAACTTTTGAAGGATATGGGTATCAACTTTGATGTGGCTAAACGTGAGTACGATGAGAGTTACCCAAGAAACCTGCCAGGTGCCGAGATAGCTCTATATATTTCCCGCAGAAAAGCTTCACTATTCAAGGATTATGTCAGGGAAAATGAAATCGTGATTACTGCTGATACAATAGTCTGGTGTAACAACAAAGTAATCGGGAAACCTGTTTCTGTAGAAGAAGCTATCTCAATGCTAAAGCAAATTTCAGGAAATGTTCATGAGGTTATTACGGGAGTAACAATACTCTCAGGAAAAAAAGAAATTTCATTCTCCGACTCCACTAAAGTTAAATTTGAAGTGATGTCGGATGATGAAATTAGATATTATGCTGAAAATTTTAATCCAATGGATAAAGCAGGAGCTTATGGTATTCAGGAATGGATTGGGATTATTGGGTGCAGCACGATTGAAGGATCATACTTTAATGTTGTGGGGTTACCGGTCCAGAAATTATACCAGGAGTTAAAAAAAATCATTAATCAGGATAGTTGATGCCGGAAGGGACTCTTTGTCGCAATTTTGTAAATTTCAATAAAAAATGAAGAACAGGATTTACATTGTTTTGACTGTATTGGCAATGTTTTTTCAGAATATGAGAGCCGATGAGGGCATCTGGATACCAATGCTTATTGAAAAGTATAATATAAAACTGATGCAGGAGAAGGGGTTCAAGTTATCTGCGGAGGATATCTACAGCGTAAATAAGGCCAGCATGAAAGATGCTGTTGTAAGTTTTGGAGGATTCTGTACAGGGGAGATAATATCAGATAATGGACTCCTTATTACAAACTTTCATTGTGGTCGCGATTATGTCCAGATGCATTCAAGCCTCGAGCATGATTATCTAGCTAATGGTTTTTGGGCTATGTCAAAGGAAGAAGAACTTCCAAATGAAGACCTTTATGTGACTATCCTTAAGAGGATGGAAGATGTTACCGACAAGGTACTCTCAGGAGTAAATGATGCCATGGATGAAGTTGAAAGAAATAAAATTATATCACAAAATTCCAAAGCTGTCGTTGCCAGCGCTATTAAAGGATCACATTACCAGGCATCAGTGTACCAATTTTATATGGGGAACCAGTACTTCCTTTTCATCGAAGAGAAATTCACAGATATCAGATTAGTTGGCTCTCCGCCTGTTACAATAGGAGACTTCGGGTCGGAAACTGACAACTGGATCTGGCCCAGACATACAGGTGATTTTTCTTTATTCAGAATCTATGCAGGAAAAGATAATAATCCTTCAGTCTATTCGCAGGAAAATATTCCTTACAAACCTGCATACTTTTTTCCTGTTTCACTTAAAGGCGCCAGGGAAGGTGATTTTACAATGGTTTTTGGATACCCTGGGATAACTTACGAGTACGTGCCTTCATATCATATCGAAATGATCAAGGATTATTTGTATCCAAAGAAGATTGAAATCAGGACAAAAAAAATTGAAATTATGGAGGCAGGGATTGAGGAAGATCCTTTGACAAGAATTCAGTATTATGTTAAAAAGGCTGGCATAGCTAACGCCTGGAAGAAATGGCAGGGTGAAATTCTTGGTCTTAACAGGATGAATACTGTTGAAAAGAAAAAGGTGTTTGAAAAGGAGTTTTCAGAATGGGTTGAGAAAGACCCGGAGAGGATAAAAAAATACGGACAAATACTGCAGTCATATTCTAACGAATACAATGAACTAAGAGAGTTAAGACTTGTGAATGAGTATACAAGTGAGGTTTTTAGTGATGTAGAATCATTCAGAGTGGCAAAAAGCTTAAGCTATCTGACTGAATTAATAAAGAGCAATGCCTCTGAAGAATCTGTTTCAGAAGCAAAAAAAGCCATTAAGGCAACAGCCGAAGGTATTTTTAAAGATTACAATAAAGATACTGACAGGAAGTTATTCGCTGCTGTACTTGAACTATACGGCAGTAATATTGGAGATAAATGGCTGCCCGATTCATATAAAAGATTAAGTAAGATTTCAAAAGGGGATTTTTCTTCAACGTCTTCTAACATCTATTCAAAGAGTGTCTTCACAGATGAAGCAAGGTTTTTTAAGTTTCTTGATGAATATGATGAGTCATCAATAAAGAAAACTGAGAGAGATTGGATATACCTTCTTTTTACAGAATCAAGAGAATTACTGGATGATAGTTTACTTTACCGTTTAGATGAAGTTAACTTGAATATTAAGAAGCTAAACAGATCATATATGGCTGCTCAGATGGAATACGACAGCAGTCAAGTTTTATATCCTGATGCTAATTCAACTCTAAGGATCGCCTACGGAAATGTCACAGGTTATAAAGCAAAAGATGCAGTTTCTTATGATTACTTCACAACCATGGAAGGAATAATGGAGAAGGATGACTCAAAGATATATGACTATGATGTGCCTGAAAAACTTGAAAGACTGTACGAAGAAAAAGATTATGGCAGGTATTCAGCAGAAAATGGAAAGATGCCTGTTTGTTTTATTGCCAATAACCATACTACGGGTGGGAATTCAGGGAGTCCGGTCATCAACTCAGAAGGACAACTCATAGGTATAAACTTCGATAGAGCCTGGGAAGGGGTTGCAAGCGATATGGAATATAACCCTGATCAAAGCCGTAATATAAGCCTTGATATTCGTTATGCATTATTTATTATTGATAAGTTTGCAGGCGCAGGTTACCTCATTGATGAAATGAAAATTATAGAATAGTAAATAATTTGAAAATTTGAAAATAGCTTATATTAGACTTTGTTTTTCTTTTTTATTCAAGCATGATTAAGATTGTTGCTGATGACAAAATACCTTTCCTGAAAGGAGCGCTTGATAAAGTAGCCAATGTTATTTTTATGCCTGGGCATCTTATTGATAACAAAGCACTACTTGATGCTGATGCTATGATAATCCGAACCAGGACGAAATGCAATGAGGATCTGTTGAAAGGTACAAGGGTACGCTTTATCGGAACTGCAACTATTGGATTTGATCACATCGATACTCATTATTGCCAGCATAATAATATAACATGGACAAATGCTCCGGGCTGTAATTCTGCCTCTGTAAATCAGTATATAGTATCAGCTTTGTTGACTCTCTCACATCACCATAAATATCCGCTTGAAGGCAAAACAATTGGCATCGTTGGTGTTGGTAATGTAGGGACTAAAGTCGCAAAATCTGCACGAATACTGGGAATGAATGTTCTTCAGAACGATCCCCCTAGAGCCAGGAAAGAAAGAAAATCTGACTTTGTACTGCTCGGCGATATTCTTTACAATGCAGATATTATCACCTTACATGTACCCCTGAATGTAGTGGGGGAGGACCAGACCTGGCATCTCTTTAATGAAAAAAGTTTCAAAAAAATGCGTAAAGGAAGCTGGCTTATCAATTCCTCAAGAGGTGAAGTTGTTGATAACACAGCACTTAAAATTGCATTGGCACATGATAAGATAAAATCAATAAATGATGTTTTTGAGAATGAACCTGATATTGATTTGGATGTAATGAAAATGTCTTTCATTTCGACTCCTCATATTGCAGGTTATTCAACAGATGGGAAAGCTAATGGAACATCAATGATTATAAGAGCCCTAAGCAGGTTTTTCGGTATTGACCTCATCCACTGGTTTCCTGATAATGTACCAGGTCCCTCTAAATCCGAAATAACTATTAATGGGGCAGGAAAGAGCAACAACGATATAATCCGGGAAGCCGTAATTCTATCGTATAATATCCTCAACGATGATGAAAAACTTAGGTTGAATCCCACAGAATTTGAGCATCATAGGGGTAATTATCCGGTGAGAAGGGAGTTTCCTTATTATACTATTAAAACCATAAATTGCAAACCTGATCTAATTCAAAAGCTTAAGGACCTTGGTTTTAAAATTAGCTAACCTTTCCCTTCGTCGTTCGCACTTCGCCCTTCGAGTACTCTTTAACCTGGTAAACAAAGGCCTGCAGTCGCGTCTCAAACGAAACATTATCCTGCCCGTCATAAGCTATGTTTATGAAAGGTATATTCTCATGCTCTTTCCTGAATGAATCGCTTACAGATGAAATAAGAGTCCCGGGCATGCATGTGAAAGGAAGTATTGCGGCAATTCCTGATACTCCCCGTTCAAACAGGTTAGCTGATGTTCCAAGGGCTATTGCAGGATCGCCATCATAGTATTCACTAACGTAATCATTACACATCCTGAACATTTCGTGGAGAGTTATGTCCTTTGACTTATCCGTAAAGTCTTTAATATTCCTTATCAGCGACCATGCTATTATCTCCTGGCCGATGTTCTGTATTTTTGATTTAAGGATTCCCCCGGAATCTTTTTTCCACCTGCTATCTCGTTCAAATCTGTGGGTGGAATAAACAAGCCATTCCGAGAAAGGTGTTATTATAACTTCAACTCCAAGAGCTTCCAGTTTATTTGCAATGTCACCATTACATGGTGCATTATCGCGCATAAAGATCTCTCCTATAATAGCAACAACTGGTTTTGTCCCTTTTTTTTCAGTTTTTATGTTCAAAAAATCCCCGGTTATCTCTTTAAGAACTCCATGTAATCCTCTTGAACCAGTCTCAAAACAGGTTTCAAGCCGTTTTAGTGATTTTTGATATAGCGCATCACAATCTCCCCAGTTTGACTCATACGGTCTTGTCTCTCTGTATATTTTCCTTAGAAAATCACTTGCAATAAAACCTTTCCATGCTGATATTCTGAATTTTTGACTTTTATTACCGGCCACATCTGCATACGATGTATCGTTTGACGGCGTTAGCAGTTCCGCGTCACGAAAACCTAATTTGTCAAAAAGAATTCTTTGGAAATGATTATACTGTCCAAACCTGCATGGTCCATTGTGGTCAGGCATAAAAAAGATCATTTTTGAGGGATCAGCACCTGGTTCCTGCAACTTCCTTATGAAGCTTCCTGTTGTGCATATCATTGGGAAACATTCCTTAGATGAAGTGTATTTTCTTCCGGTTGCAAGATCTTCCTCTGTTTGCTTTGGAAGTACTTCTGAAGGAATTCCACAACTTCTTGCAGCTGCAGAGATGAGATAAGCAGTATCGTTCATATAAGGAAAGTATAATACTCTACCATTTTGGGGTGAAGTGGGGCTTTTTCTGGGTCTTATTATTTGTTGATTGTTCCTCTCAATCGCATAAATTGATTTAAGGCTATCGAGGAAAGCTTCTATCCTTGTAACCATACCTGCATCAGCAGAATGTTCATCAACTTCAAGGTGTAGGAAGGGTTTACCTTTAAGCTCTTCAGATATGTAATGCCATAGAAATGAATCAGGGCCGCATCTGAAGTTGCTAAGGTATATGGCATACAGCCCATCAGTTTTTGCAACAAGCTGTGAAGCAGCTATTAGCTTTTGGCCATTAGGCCAATACATATTCCTGTAGTTTTCAAATATGTTGAATTCCGAAAGATCAAGCATATCTATTGGTACAGGCATTACATTCTGATGTATCAGTTTCTCGATTAACCCAAGGTTGAGATGAGGATCGGATGTGTTGTATGGTCTTCCAAGTATTACAGCAGGTATGCAATTGGATGGGAGAGAGGACAATGTTTGTTTTCCAATATCAATAAGTGATTTTTCAAAATCTGCCTGTTTTTTGTCGGCTTTGTGTATTGCCTTCACAATTTCATTTTTATCGATTCCGAATTTTGCTTCAAAAAAGTCTGATAATTCGGGAATAAGAGCTGTCTCAAAGAACCTGAAGTGAAGAGTAGGAATAAGAAGCCTTGAGATATCTTCTTTGCCTTTGAGGGCAGCTTTTACCATAAATGGAAAAGTTTGCACCCAGGGGCAATTGCAATTGAATGTGGGGTTTCCTTTACCTGCTTTAGCATTAACTACAAAGGGTAGGAAAACATAATCTGCACCTCTTTTGAGTAAATCATTGACATGTCCATGAATCAATTCTACAGGGAGGCATGTTTCAGTTGTGATTGATTCAATTGCATCCTTGACAAGTTCTTTATCTGATGCCCTTGAAAGAATAACATCAAATCCAAGTTCTTCAAAAAAAGTTCTCCAGAATGGAAATTGTTGGTAAAAAACCATTAAAGCTCTTGGAATGCCTATTGTGGTTGTTCTTTTATTATCTTTTTCAACATGTCCATTGAGGAGCAGTTCGGTTCTTTTTTTGAAAAGATCAGGTATGTCACCTCTTATTTTCTTCCTGCTATCTGTCTCATACTTCTCGCATCTTCCACCATAAAATAGTGGTTTATCATGTCCTTCAATTTTTACCTTCCGAATTTCACAATGATTTGCACAAGCCTGGCAAATGAATCTGCTGATGTCGTAATTGGCATTTCGAATACCAAAACCACGAAACTTAGTCCTTTCCCCATTCATCGTTTTCCGGGCAACTATTGCAGCTCCAATTGCTCCTGTAACATCGAAATGCGGTGGTATAATTATTTTCCTCCCGGTAACCTGCTCAAAAGCAGCAACAACAGCCTTGTTGTTTGTTACCCCTCCCTGGAAAAAAATCTTTTTTCCAATTTTTCTGTCACCAACTACTTTCTGAAGATAGTTATAAACAATAGAGTAGGCCAGACCTCCAACAAGATTTTCATCTTTCACTCCCCTCTGCATGAATGAATTAAGATCTGATTCCATAAATACTGTACACCTGTCTCCCAGCTTCACAGGTGCTTCCGAAGCAATAGCCTTGTCTCCAAACTCTTCAATAATACTGATATTGAGTTTTTCCGCTTGTTCTTCAAGGAAAGAACCGGTTCCTGCAGCACAAACTTTATTCATTTCAAAATCAACCACAACTCCTTTTTCAATACTAATATATTTAGAGTCTTGCCCACCAATTTCGAAAATTGTATCAACTGTAGGATCAAAATCTATTGCTGCAGTGGCCTGTGCTGTTATTTCATTGATTATTATATCGGCCCCAATAAAATCACCGGTAAGATACCGTCCTGACCCTGTTGTTGCTGCACCAATAACTTCAACATGATCGCCAGTCTGGTTGTAAATTTCAATTAAACCTTTTTTAATGGCTTCTAGTGGCTTACCAGCTGTTGGAAGATACTGCCGTGCAATGACTTTATGTTTCTCATCGATAAGGACAACATTTGTACTTAACGACCCAATATCAAGACCCAGGAATACTTTGATCTTACTATTTGATCTTAAATTGAAGTTTACTTTTTTGTCGAGCGGCAGGCCTGAATACTTAAGTTGTGGTAAACTCTTATATGAAACCGATTCGAGAGACAAATAACTATCTAATTTATCTAATCCACTGAATTTACTTTTGGTATCTCTGATATCAAGCCTGTTCAATACAGCTCCAATTGCTCCCATGGAAGCATGGTATTCAGGTATTATCAATTCGTCGCCATAGAGGCCGAGCACTTCACGGAAGGCCCTTATCATACCAGCATTTGCTGCAACTCCACCAGAGAAAATCACCGGCTTTTTAATCTCTTTACTTCTTGCAAGGTTACTCCTGAAGTTGCGTGCAAGGGCAAAACACAGGCCAGCAACAATATCATGTAAGGGGGTTGCAATCTGTTGAAGATGTATCATGTCGCTTTTTGCAAATACACTGCATCTTCCCGCGATTCTGGGGGGATCTACCGATTTTAGAGCCATTTCTCCGAATTCTTTTTCGATAGCCACCCCAATCCTTTTTGCCTGCTGATCAAGAAAAGAGCCAGTACCTGCTGCACAGATACTGTTCATTTCAAAATCTGCCAACCTCGATTCGCCTGATGATTCATCTTTCTCGAGGATTATCAGTTTTGAATCTTCGCCTCCAATCTCGATAACAGTTCTTGCATCAGGGTAAATCTTCCCTGCAGAGGTTGCCTGTGCAATGATTTCATTTACAAATGTTCCTCCAATTAGTTCTGTCGCAAGTTTGCCTCCAGTTCCGGTTATTGCCAGTCCTGCAAATGTTTTAAGCGAATACTTTCCGTCAAGTGAAGAAAGCCTGTTTCTTAAAACTTCAAACGGTTTGCCATATACATAGTCATAGTGGTTCTCAAGTATCAGGCCTGAACTATCAATAACCACAGTATTCAATGAAACCGAGCCAATGTCAAGTCCTAAATAATACCTATTTTCTGAAGAACGATTATCAGGCTTATAATTCATAGCAGACAATTTGAGAGTTTTGTTTTCTTTTTCACATACTCTCAAATTTAATTAAAATTCAGGCCAATTAAAAGAGACTCATTGAAAAACAGGTGGTCAGGTCCATTCTTCCTGCATAACATCACCATTAATACCAACAATAATCTTTTTCACCGGAACTTTCCTTGTGGCCTTTAACTGAGCTGCTTTTACCAACTGGAGTAAACCACCGCAACAGGGAACCTCCATTATCATGACTGTTATTGTATTAACTTTTGCTGAATCAATAAGCCCGATCAGTTTCTCGATGTAAACTTCCGATCCATGATCTAGTTTCGGGCATGCTATCGCAAGTGTTCTTCCTTTAAGATAGTTATTATGGAAGCTTCCCATTGAGAATGCAATACAATCAGCTGCAAGCAATAGATCCGAGTCTTTGAAATACGAGGCAGCTGGGTTAATCAGGTGCATTTGAACCGGCCACTGTCTGAGCTCTGATTTTTGTTCTGTTGTTATAGTTTCGGCTTGTGGTTGGGATGGTTTTCTTTCTATCAATCTTTCCCTCGATCCAGGACAACCTCCACCGCCATGCTGATGTGCAGGCTTGTTATGAACCTCTGAAATGACTTCTTCAAGATTAAACTTAAGATTATCCTTATTAAGCTTTAAATAAGCAACGCCTTCCTGCAAAAAACCGGTTTCACCATGATCTTTCAGATGCTTAAGATGGGCTATAACAGTATTTTTCCCTTTATCTTTCATTTGCTCCATCACTTTTATTTCACTGTAAGGTTCTGCTTCCCTTGTCTCAATAGTTATTGCTCCTGTTGGGCAATGACCAATGCAGGCACCAAGCCCATCGCACATTAATTCACTTACAAGTCTTACTTTGCCATCAATCACCTGCAGAGCTCCTTCATGACAGTTTGGTACACATTCACCACAGCCGTTGCACAGTTCTTCGTTGATGTTCAGAATATCTCTTTTCATATTTGTTTTTTATTTATATACAAACTTAAGATCAATGACCCGCTAAAATTGTAACATGTGTTACAAAACATAAAAAAGTTATATTTGTTGGAATGGATTATTCAATTTTTATACAATCCCCATTATTTACAGGCCTTGATGTGGCTGAGATTGAAAGAGCTTTGTCCACCGTCCCGAACAGAGTCCGAAAATACAAATCAGATTCACTCATTTTTCAAGGCGGCGAATCTGTTAAAACTTTTGTATTTGTATTATCGGGATATGTAAAGGGTGAGATGGTTGATTATACCGGCAGGGTCATCAAAATTGAGGATATTAAGGCGCCTGGAGCCGTAGCCCCTGCTTTTCTTTTTGGAAAAAAGAACAAGTATCCTGTTAATGTAATTGCTGTACCCGATACAACACTTATGTTTATAGAAAAAAACGATTTCCTTGGAATGCTTAGCAAGAACAAAGAGGTTCTTATAAATTTCCTTGATATGATATCAAGCCGTTCGCAATTTCTTTCAGAAAAAATCAAATTCCTTAGTTTTAAAACAATAAAGAGCAAGCTTGCCCAGTACATACTAGAACTGGCAAAAGATGGCAGAGACGAAATAAGACTCGACAGAACACAGGCAGATCTTGCCGATTATTTTGGTGTAACCCGTCCCTCTGTTGGAAGAGCTTTAAGCGATCTTGAACAAGCAGGAGTAATTGAAACAAACGGGAAGATAATAAGGATAATCAGGAGAGATGAGTTATCTGATCTTTCAATTGATTAACATCAGTACATTTAAGACTGATAGTAAAACATGAACCTTTCCCCGGAGTACTTTCGACACTTAATGACCCATTACTTATCCTGATTAGCTCATGGCATAATTTCAATCCCAGACCGGTTCCTTTTTCGTTTTCTGTGCCAGGGGTGCTCTCAATATCTTCAGAACTGAAAATGAGTTTTTGTTTCTCAAGGGATATACCCTGGCCATTATCACAAATCTTGACTGTAATTCCTTCTCCTGTGTTTCTTTTATCTTTAAGGATAATACTTATTCTTCCTTTCCTTGGAGTATATTTAATTGCATTTGACAAAAGATTCCTAATAACTATATCCATCAGGTCTTTGTCACATTGTGCAATTGAATTTCCCAATTGGCTGAAGTTTATTGATATTTCCTTCTTGTCTGCGCTTTCTTTAAAAATACTCAGATTTGTAAGTATTATATCAGCAAGATCATTCTTCGAGGGAGAGTATTTTATTTTATCTTCCTGTTCCTGGCCCCATACAAGCATGTTTTCGAGAAGATTTATTACCCTCTGTGCATAATCAATACTGGAGTTTGCAAAAGAATCATATTTTTCTTTAAACTCTTTTTCTTTTAGAAGATTAAGCATGTAGAGGATATTTACAACCGGACTTCGGAGGTCGTGAGCAATAACTGAGAACATTTTGTTCCGAAGTGAGATTGTATCAGTTAATTGCTTATTCTGAAGAGCAATGTGAGTATTCTGCATTTGAATTTCATCGTTCCTCTTCTGAAGTTCAGTTGTACGGTCTGCTATCAGTTTCTCAAGATTTTTATTAAGGAACTCCATTTCCTTCCTTAGCTTTTCTTTTTCATGAAAAGCCTTTACCCATTCAAACAAAACAAGAATTGCCTGGATGAAGATAAAAACCATAACAAAACCAGAGATAACATATTTGCTCCATGTTGTTGTCCTTCCAAGCGATACAACAATGTCATTGATTCCTCCTAAAAGCATTCCAAAAAATGCAATAGAGTATATTATATCTGTCTTGTTTCCACTAAATACGCCCTTTATTGACATTACAAGGAGGAATAGCATCAACAGCATTATTGAAGGATAGAAGATAATTATGGAGTATGTAAAGACACTCACAGGCATAAACAGTATCAGGGCAGTGTTAATACTGAAGATTGCAGTTATCGTTAAGGCTGTTATGCGGATAAACCGGCATGGATAAAGGTATCTTGCAAACCATGCAAGGCTGATAATAATAACCGCTAACCCGATATATTCCAATCTCACTATCCATTCCCAGGGAAGTGAAACAAAATTATTTATCAGTATATTCATTGTAAAAAGAGGCCTTGTGGTAAGCCCAAATGCAAGCATGCTGAAACTTAGCATTATTTTTTCTTTTCTGGAAAAGAAATAAAAGAAGATAAACAACAATGAAAAGCTTAGCAGAAGGCTGATAACTGAAAAGTTCAAAGCCCACGAATTTGCAAGGTTCTTTTGAACCTCTGCGAAGGTGCCAAGCCTTACGGGTATCCAGAAGCCACCTCTTCTATGATCGTAGTTGGAAATATTTATTATTATCTCCATTGAATCTGCAACCGGATTGACTCTTGCAAATACTTGCCTGTATTCCGGCTCGCTTTCATCTGCTGACTTTCCGGTAATCCCATTACCTCCAATATATTTGCCGTCGATATAGATATCGTATGCTGAATTAAATATTGGCAAATCAATTGCAAGAGAATTCCTGAATCCCTCCGGAAAAAAAAGCTTTAATCGATATGTGGCATAGCCAAATTTTGTTGTACCTGTTTCTTTAGGATAGTCGGTCCAATATGAAGGTACGTTGCCGTAGTAATCAGGTTTAATGGAAGCTGAATCAAAATCATGTGGTCTGAGCATTTCTTTCCAATAAAACTCCCATTCACCATTAAGCTTTAAAATAAAATGATCGTGATTCTCTATTTGCCTTAGGTCGAGTACCCCATTTGTTGCTGTCAAAGGTTCACTTTTTACTCTATGGAAAGGCAGGATACTTAGTAATAATATCAGGAATAGAGAAAATCTCATTAATAAAAATGAATCAACGATTTTACAAGCTCAACACACTTCATGCACATAGAAGATCCACACTTCTTGCTGTGAAATTATAAAAAAAATAACAAAAAAGAAAGGCGCCCGAAGACGCCTTTAAAACCTAAACCTAGAAGTCATTATCTTTCAAAACTACCCAACTACTGATCTGCTTTAATGACGAAAAAATTCTAATTATGATGCACCAATAGAATGATTTTTAAAAAATTGTTTTTACAAAAAAAGTGGATGATCTTTCATCCACTTTTTTGAATCCTGATTTGCCAATTTATTTCTTCGTCGCTTTATCTTTAGTTTCATTGAAAACGGAAGTAGCAGTTGCCACAACGCCGGCAATATCGGTAAGATTTGAAGGTAGAATCATAGTATTATTTGATTTTGCCAGTTTGCCAAATTCATTCAGGTATTGTTCAGCAATTCTGAGATTTACTGCATTAAGACCATTTTCTTCGGAAATTGCAATTGCTATTGCTCTAAGACCGTTGGCAGTCGCTTTGGCAATTTGTTCAATTTCTGATGCACGTCCGGCTGCTTCGTTTATTCGTTTTTGCATCTCACCTTCCGATTTCTTGATTAGCTCCTGCTTATCACCTTCTGCATTATTGATTTTCGCCTGTTTTGTACCCTCTGACTCTGCAATGATAGCTCTTTTCTCTCTCTCTGCTCTCATCTGCTTTTCCATTGCATCTTTGATACTCTGTGGGGGAGATATGTTTTTTACCTCATACCTGGTAACTTTTACACCCCATGGATCACTGGCCTTATCGACCGCGTCAACGATTGACCCATTTATTGTTTCACGTTCCTCAAATGTTCTGTCAAGTTCAAGCTTACCAATTACACTTCTCATTGTGGTTTGAGCAATCTGGATTGAAGCAAACCTATAATTGTCAATTCCATAAGATGCTTTCTGTGGATCAAGGACCTGTAAATACAGAATACCATCTACTTCAACAGCAATATTATCCTTAGTAATGCATGTCTGTGGTGCAACATCTATTGCCTGTTCTTTCAGTGTATGCCTGTACCTTACCTTATCAATAAATGGGATAAGTATCTGGAATCCGGCTGTAAATGTAGCCCTGTATTTCCCCAGCCTTTCAACAATTATGGCTGTTCTTTGGGGAACGATTTTAATCATAGAGGCGATCAGGATAAATCCGATAAAGATCAACCCGATCAAAATTAATGTGGTGCTCGATCCTTCCATTTTTTATTTTATTTTTGGTTCTACTATAAGTTTAAAATTTTCTTTTTCAAGTATTATCACCCTCTGGCCTTCCTTGATCTCAGCTTTTGATTCGGATAGCCATGTTGTACCTTTGAAAAACACTTTTCCAACCTTGTCATTGCCAAAATCGTTTGCTGCTACTGCTTCTTTCCCTGTGAATTCATCATCAATATCCTCCGAAACCCCATCCTTGTCATAGAAAAACTTCTTTTGAATAATTCTTCTCAAAGAAACTAGTGCAATCACTGAGGTAACTCCAAATATCACCATCTGGAGATTTATCGAGGGCTCCCAAATCAGGCAGATGAGCGCAGTTATCCAGGCGCCAACTCCAAAAAAGATAATGAAGAATCCTGGAATGACTAGCTCTGCCAATAAAAGGCCAAGTCCGATAAAGAACCAAAACAATTCAGCTTTTTCAAACATCTTATAAAGTATTAGTTGCAGTTAATGGTAAAGATAATACAAAATGGTGATTAATTACAAATATTGGTCGATTTGCAAAACGGTTGCTACAATTGATGCTGATTGGAGTATATGTCTTTCATCCATGAAACGACTTTTTTCGAGTAAAAATTGAGGTTTTCACCTGCATAATTACCTTCAGTTTTAATAATATACCCTTTATAGACAAGAGTACTCTCTGAATACTTGTAACAGAAATATTGAACAGTTCTTTTTTCTTTATACTGCTTCTTCAGACCTGATAGTTTTGTTGACGAAATATTTTCAATATATGAGGAGAACTTCTTGATCTCATCTTTGGGTAATCTTCCTGCCAGTTTACATCTGTTAATATTTTCCGCTATCTGGTCAGATGTAATATTTAAATTTGAATTCGGGAAATGCCAACCTTCAGGATTGTTATATGAGAGTATATTGCCTTTAGCATCAATTATATAGCCATAGTGATTAAAATCAGGTTCATAACATATAACATCCATCTGAAACAATATTTCCTGCTCTGTGGTTGTTATATAGCTCTTTTTACAACCGGCAATCAGAATAAAAAACAGAAGAAGCAATGTTTTAAATATCCTTAGCATTAAACTAAATATTTCATCACATTCTATCAATAACCGGACCAAAAAACTTTTTAATAAATTCTTTTAGATGTTTGAATTTTAATTATTATGTTAATAGCTTGACTAATAACATCGTAGATTAGAACTTATTATTTGGCAGTTTCAATAAGTTTTCGTAATTTTTAGCTTTCTTACTGAAGAGGTCCTATGGATAAATTCTTTGATTATTTCGATGAAAGGTACAGGGACTCCATTATGAAAAAACCCATTCATGAGGATGGCCCTGTGATAACTATATCACGGCTAACTGGTTGTGATGGCCGATTAGTTGCTACTATGTTGGTGGATGGACTGAACAAGAAGTACGGAACTACTAAATGGAGATGGATTGACAAAGATCTGATATACGCAATTGCAAAGGAACTTGACACAGATACTGAAAGAGTTGAGAATTTTTACAAGGGAATTGAACTATCGACTTTATCTGAAATGATATTTGCTTTCTCAGGGAACTTTATCAGCGATCTTAGGGTAAAGAAAGCAATCAAAGATGTAGTCATTTCAATGTGCAAGGAAGGTCATGTAATTCTCGTCGGAAGGGCGGGTGTGGCTATTGCAGGGGAGATTAATGATGCACTTCATATCAGAATGGTTGCACCTTTTTACTGGAGGGTACAAAACATCATGAAAAAATTGAAGAAAACTCTTGAAGAAGCTGAAGAGTACTGCATAGATACAGATGAGAAAAGATTTAACCTTATTAGAGAATTCCTTGATAAGAAACCTCTTAATATAGATTATCTCTTCGATGCAACACTTAACAGAAGCTCGTTTACAACCCAGGAAATAACAGATATTATTCTTGCTTTGTATGAAAAGAAAGTATGTCGGTAACCACTAACCTACATTACTGGTCGACACAGTGTGAAATATTTGTTATATGTTCCGAGAGCCTCCTGTCGAGTCCTTTCTTATACTCATTCATATCTTTAATCGGGAACCTTGCAACACCAGAATCGATTGCTGCCTGCGCTACAGCAGGAGCGACAACTGAAATAAGCCTGGGATCAACAGGTTTAGGTATAATATAATCTCTTCCAAACTCAAGTTTCTCAAGATTATAGGCTTTTAAAACCTGTTGTGGGACGGGATCTTTTGTAAGGCAGGCAAGCGCCATTGCAGCTGCCATTTTCATTTCTTCATTAATAATCGAAGCCCTTACATCAAGTGCACCCCTGAAAATATAAGGAAATCCAAGAACATTATTAATCTGGTTTGGATAATCGGAACGACCAGTTGCAAAAATCAGATCCTTCCTTGTGGCCATTGCAACATCATAAGCAATTTCAGGATTAGGATTCGCCATTGCAAATACAATAGGATCCGGAGCCATTGATGACAGCATACCAGGGCTCAAAAGATCGCACGATGACAGACCAAGAAACATATCAGCATCTTTAAGCGCTTCCTCAAGGGTGTTAATATTTCGCTCTGTAATGAATTCCTGTTTGTATTTATTCAGGTCTCTTCTTTTATTATTTATTACCCCCTTGCTGTCGACCATTACTATATTCTCCTTTTCAACACCTAGGGCAACATAAAGCCTCGAACATGATATCGCAGCAGCGCCTGCTCCGCAAACTACAAGTCTTATATCTTTGATTTTTTTCCCGGTAATCTCAAGGGCATTCAGAAGCCCTGCTGATGAAATAATAGCTGTTCCATGCTGATCATCATGGAATACAGGAATATTAAGCTTCTCCTTCAATCTTCTTTCTATCTCAAAGCATTCCGGAGCTTTGATATCCTCAAGATTTATCCCCCCGAAAGTAGGAGAGATGGCTGCAATAATATCTATAAGCTTATCAGTATCTTTTTCATCGATCTCAATATCAAATACATCAATGTCGGCAAAAACCTTAAATAACAATCCTTTGCCTTCCATAACAGGCTTGCCTGACATAGCGCCGATGTCACCAAGCCCAAGCACAGCCGTTCCGTTTGAGATAACAGCAACAAGATTTCCCTTCGAAGTGTAGTTATATGCATCATCAGGACTTTTTTCAATTTCGAGACATGGATAAGCCACCCCAGGAGTATATGCAAGACTCAGATCATATTGAGTACAATATGGTTTTGTGGGGATTACCTCTAATTTGCCTCTTCTATTCCGGCTATGATAAAGAAGAGCTGCTTCCTTCGTAACTTTTACCATTTTTCAATTATTAGTTTTTACAAAGTAGATAAAAAGATTTTAAATAAAAATGATAAATCTTTTCATAGAACTAAATTATTCAGATCTTATCCAGCTATCTTGTGCTTATATTAGAATTGATTGTTAATCCAAAATATGGTGACTCTGTATAGTATTTAATAGCTTAATTACTATTACACATTCAGTGATGAAAACTGGTATTCAGGTGAGAAAATTAGTATAAAAGAGGATTTAATTTCAATCAATAAAAGCATGTTTATATCTTTGAATATCAATGCAGATAGAGAATATGAAACTTAAAAAAAATATAGCAACAAGCGAATCAGGTTTGATTTTTAATCCGGGTACTGGCGATTCTTTCTCTGTAAATCAAACCGGGGCTGACATCCTGTCAAAGATGAAGGAGAACATCACTCTTGAAGAAATTATGAAATATCTTTCAGAAAAATACGATACCGAAAGACTTCAGCTTGAGAAAGATATTGATGACTTCCTGGCTTTGCTTAATGATTATAACCTGGTTGAAAAATGATTGCTGCAAAGGAAAAGCTTGTTATTGCCGTAACCGGGCTAAATGCTATTGATAGTCCCGGGCCCGGAGTGCCGGTGATAAGATCACTAAGGGATTACTATTCTTCATCAGTGCGGATTATTGGCCTGGCTTATGAGGCGCTCGAACCTGGCATTTACATGACCGATCTTGTTGATAAAACTTATCAGCTGCCTTATCCTTCTGCAGGAACCGGTGCGCTTCTTTCAAGATTAAAAACTATTCATAACAAGGAGAAGATTGATGTTATAATCCCAAACTTCGATGCCGAAATATTCAATTTTATAACTATTAGTGAAGAATTGCTAAAGGAAGGGATTCACACATTCCTCCCTTCAAGGGAAACATTTGAATCGCGCGATAAGATTAACCTGAACAGCTTTGGAAAGAAGTATGATCTTCCTGTCCCTGCAGATATGATTATTTACAGACCTTCTGAAATAAAAGCCGCAACTGAGAAATTTGGTCTTCCGATTGTAGTAAAGGGAAAATTTTATGAAGCCAATATATGTAACACAGTGGAACAGGCTGAAAAAGCCTTTTTCAGGCTTCAGTCAAAATGGGGAATTCCTGTGATAATACAGGAATTCATTGTCGGAATAGAAGTCAATATTGCTGCCCTTGGTGATGGAAATGGTAATGCAATAAGCGTTGTTCCAATGCGAAAGCTATATATCACAGATAAAGGAAAAGCGTGGGCAGGCGTAACTATTGATGACGAGCTGTTGAAATCAATAGCAGAAAAGTTCATGAAAGGTACAAAATGGAAGGGCGGATGCGAACTCGAGATTATGATTGACCCCGAGGGAAAACCATGGATAATGGAGATAAACCCCAGGTTCCCTGCATGGATATACCTAACAGCTTCGGCAGGTCAGAATCAACCTGTTGCACTTGTTAAACTTGCACTAGGTGAAAGTGTTGAAAAGTATGAAAAATATGATATTGGTAAAGTTTTTATTCGATATTCATGGGATAAGATTATAGATATCTCACTTTTTCATAAGATTTCAGTTGACGGAGAACTTTAGATTTATTGACTCTATGGAAAAACAAAGATATGAACGTCCGGTTATAAAGCGGATTACTACCGGCCTGATGAACAAATTCGGTCTTAGAACCGATAATGAACCAATGAATACTATTGAGGGCATTCCTGTAAGTAGCCTTATTGATGATTATGGTTCTCCATTGTTTGTGCTATCAGAAAAACAGTTAAGGAAAAATATCAGGAATGCTGTGAGAATATTCAGCACAAGGTATCCCCGGGTTCAATTTGCATGGTCGTACAAGACAAATTACCTTGGTGCAGTATGTAATATCTTTCACCAGGAAGGTTCCTGGGCTGAGGTAGTCTCAGGGTTTGAATATGACAAAGCAATTTCAGCAGGTATTCCTGGTAATAATATAATTTTTAACGGACCGGATAAAACAGATCAATACCTTAACACAGCGGCTCAAAACAATTCACTCATTCATATTGATAATCTTGATGAGCTTTTCAGTCTTTCTGGCATCTGCAGTAAACACAATATTAAAGCCAGGGTAGCGGTCAGGGTTAACATGGATACCGGAATCTTTCCAAAATGGGACAGGTTTGGTTTCAATTTCGAGAATGGCCAGGCATGGAATGCAATAATCAGGATAATGAATGATGGTAACCTGATACTGACCGGGCTTCATTGTCATATCGGTACATTTATCCTTTCTCCTTCGGCTTACTCAGAAGCTTCATCGAAGCTCTGTCAGCTAGCTCTTGATGTTAAAAGGAAGTATGGTAAATCGCTCGAATATATTGATCTTGGCGGGGGATTTCCATCTGTCAACACCCTAAAGGGAGCCTATCT
Organism: Bacteroidales bacterium; assembly: GCA_036261255.1. Classification (GTDB taxonomy): domain Bacteria; phylum Bacteroidota; class Bacteroidia; order Bacteroidales; family VadinHA17; genus LD21. The sequence continues at coordinate 23,707 of DATALD010000105.1, read as the reverse complement.
CCCTGGTACCGATACAATACCTTCGCTTGACCAATTCGCTGATGCAATAACAACGACAATACTGAACGCTGGTTTCAGGAATGAAGATCTGCCTGTTTTAATACTCGAGACAGGCAGGGCATTGATCGATGATGCAGCTTTTCTCATTGGAACTGTAATGGCAACAAAGCGCTTGCCTGATGGACGCAGGGCAACAATACTGGATTTCGGTGTGAATACCCTCTTTACTTCTTTCTGGTACGATCATAAGGTTAGCCCTGTCCAGGACTCAGGTGAACATACAGAAGATACAACACTCTTCGGACCTCTTTGTATGAATATTGATGTTATTAGAGAAAGTATTAATCTGCCGTTGTTACAGAAAGGAAGTTATGTTGTCGTGCAAAGAGTTGGGGCTTATAATATGTCACAATGGATGCAGTTTATTACTTTGAGACCGAACGTTGTATTGATTGATGAGAAAGGTAAAAGCCAAATTATTCGTTCGGCTGAGACTATCGAAGATCTTTCAATGAAAGAGAGTATGCCTGAGCATTTAAAAAACACCAGGTTATAACAAATTCAAAATGGGTAAAATTTCCGGTAAGGGGCTGGTCCCGGCAGTATTAAATACCTATTCGGTAGTGTTTTTTTTTAACAACAGGCCATTTGGATTTCTCCTTATGGTTGTTACATTCTTTAATTTTTCTGCTGGACTTAGCGGGTTTGTATCTGTTCTTGCATCGGTGTTAATTGCCAGAGCAATGAATTTTGATGAAAGAACAATCAATCAGGGCATCTTCAGTTTTAACTCCTTGCTTACAGGTTTGGGATTGGGAACCTTCTTTGATCCCGGAACTGCATTTTTTTTGATTCTTTTACTTGCAAGCCTAATAAGCACAATCATATCGGTGAATCTTTCAGGCTGGCTTGGTAAATATGGTTTGCCCTTTCTTAGCATTCCCTTTGTTATTTCGTTGTGGATTATACTTGCCGCATCTGGAAGCCTTGCAAATCTTGGACTCTCCCAAAGAAACATCTTCTGGATGAATGAAATGTATGCTCTCGGAGGCAAAGCTCTCCTTGATTTTTTCCAAACAATTGAGAACCTTCCATTAAATGAGCTTTCAGAAGTTTATTTAAGATCGATGAGTTCTATATTCTTCCAGGATAACATTCTTGCCGGATTGCTTATCACTATTGCACTTCTTGCCTGCTCGAGAATAGCTTTTACTCTGTCTCTTTTTGGATTCGTGGTTGCATGGCTGTTTGCTTATATCGCTGGTTCCGAGACAACAAGCATGAGCTTTTATAACATTGGAGCCAATTACATACTTGTTGCAATTGCCGCAGGTGGCTTCTTTACCATCCCTTCGCGATACTCCTTTCTGTGGGTTGCAATTCTTATACCTCTGACTTCATTGCTTATTCTTTTCATGAACGAACTGGCAGAATTGATCAAATTGCCATTATTATCCATCCCTTTTTCAATTGTAGTAATATCATACTTATACTTTCTGATACTTCGCTCTAAAACAGGCAAACTTATCCTTACACCACTCCAAAATTATAGTCCCGAGATTAACCTGTATTCTTATTCAGGTTCGGTTGACAGAACTACAGGAAGTTATTATCTTCCTCTGCAACTCCCTTTCTGGGGTGAATGGTTTGTATCGCAAGGGTACGAGGGCGAATTTACTCATAAAGATGGATGGTCTAAAGCGCTTGATTTTGTTATAAAGGATATTAATGGAAAGACATACATGGGAACAGGCACATCGTGCCATGATTATTATTGTTATGGTAAACCAGTTATTGCTCCTGCCAATGGTGAGGTTTATGAGATAGTTGACAATGTTGAGGATAATGAACCAGGGAAAGTAAATACCGCCCAAAACTGGGGAAATACAATTATTATCAAGCATTCATCCAACCTTTACACACAAATTTCTCATCTCCGACAAGGTTATTTTAAGGTAAAAAATGGAGATTTCGTTCAAAAGGGTGATTTGATAGCATTTTGTGGAAACTCTGGCAGGTCGCCCGAACCACACATTCATTTCCAGGTACAGAATACTCAGGTTCCTGGCGCCAAACCCATTGCTTATCCTATCGCTTACTATTTCCTTAAAAACTACGGGAAAGAGGAACTTAAATCGTTTTCTGTTCCGGTTGAGGGTAACAAGGTTGAAAACATTGTTACAACAAACCTCCTGCGTGAAGCTTATGATTTCCAACCAGGCATTGTCCTTCGATTCAGATCAGAAAAAAACTCTCAAAATATTCAATGGGAGGTATTTACTGATATTTATAACAACAAATATCTTTATTGCAGATCATCACAATCTTATGCATATTTTGTTAACGATGGTACTATGTTTTATTTTACAGCTTTTTATGGTGATAGGAAATCACTTCTATACTATTTCTATCTCTGTTCTTATAAAGTTCTTCTGGGATCTTATAAAAACAACATCATTAATGACATCCTGCCATTAAACCAGATAAATTCATACAGGCTTTTAAGATATTTCCATGATTTTGCATCTCCTTTCAGGCAATATATGAAAGCCAAATTTATTAGCAGGATAGTCTGGACTGATGCTGCTGTAAATCCACAGACTATCAGGATTTCTTCTGATATTAAAGTAAGCTATTTCTCTAAAACAAGAGATATCGGGACTGGTGCCATTCTCATTTCTGGAGACAGAATTAAAGAGATATCTTTTGTATCTTCAAAATTCAGAATATGGGCTCAAAGAACCGATACCTGATCTTAATTATCCTGATGTTTCACTTTGTTCAGTCGGGCGCTCAAACCGATTTCAGAACAAGTGACAGCCTTACATTTGATCAGTATTTGAAAGCTGAATGGACCGATCTCATCATATCAGGAAATAACGCACTGAAATCAGGGATCGATTATAAGCATCTTCGCCAAAGGATAGGTTATGCACGTTTCATTAAAAATGATTATCTCGATGCAAAAAAAAACTTCAGAAAAGCATACGAATTTGACAAATTCGATCCTTTCACTCTTGAGTATCTGTATTACTCACAACTAAACCTTGGAAAGCAGGAATTTACAGGCAGTATTGAGAAAAGAATGCCACCTGAATTGCTTGCTCTTCTTAATATCAAAAAAACAACTATTATTCAGAGCGTTGAGGCAGAATTATGTTTCAAAAGTGCATCAACAGAACAACGATCTAAAGCTTCTTTTAACCGTATTGGGCTTTCTACAAAAGCCGGAAGCAAACTAAGCCTAAATCAGTCATTCTCATACTATTCTCAATATTTTGGCGCTTCTGACAGCTCCTTTCAGATAAAGCAGCCTGATTACTACCTGTTAATCAACTGGAATATTGCACAGAATCTTCTCCTTAGATCAGCGTGGCATTATACTCATACAAGAAAAAGCGGAAGTATCTTACCTGGTAATCTGTTCCTGGCGGGAGCCGGAGTTGATCTTAACAGGTTATATGTCTCTTTAAACACTTCTCTTTTCAGATCTGATTATTTGAAGAACTGGCAGACAGATCTGAGTTCAGTACTCTACTTTCGTTGTAAATCGCAGTTTTACGTTATAACAACAGCTGCACTTCTTAAATCATCAAATACTCGCGATTATTTTATACTTGGTGGTGGCGCTGGATTAAGGTTTATGAAAAACACATGGTTTGAGCTTAATGCAGTGAGCGGAGGTATGAGAGGATACAATGATTTCAATGGATTGTACGTTTATAATACGCTTGATAAACTGGAATCAAGGTTGGGTTTTACTTTAAGGAAATATTATGGTACTCATCTTTCTTTTTGGGCAAATCTTTCAAAAGAAAAATATGGATTCTATGATAGTAATACATTACATTTCAGACAAATTTCATTTTTAGGAGGAATTAAATGGAAAATTTAAAGAAATTGATGATGTGTTTAGTTTCATCACTTGCAATTTCTATTTCTTATGGACAGGAACAGTCAGATGTTAATAAGGCATTCGCTGAGAGTTATAAAGCTGAAGCAAATGGGAATTACACATTGGGCGTTTCTTTCTTAAAGAAAGTATATAGGGCTGACGATTATAATGTGAATGCAAGATTGGGATGGTTATTGTTTCTTTCAAAACAATATACAGAATCAGTCACGTATTATGAAAAAGCAGTAAAGCTGAAACCTTATTGTCTTGAAGCTCGTTTTGGTTTAATCAAAGCCTTTAACGCTCTTGAAAGCTGGGAGAAAGTGAAAGAACAGTATGAAATCATCCTGAGGATCGATGATCAGAATACTACCGCCCTATACTGGCATGGAGTGCTTATGTACAATAGGAAAGAATACGATACTGCAGCAAGGGATTTTGAGAAGATTGTCAACCTTTATCCTATGGATTATGGTTCAGTTGTTATGCTTGCATGGTCGAAGTATTACCAGGGGAAGACAAATGATGCAAAGGTACTCTTCAATCAGGCTCTGCTGTTACTGCCTGATGATCCATCAGCTACTTCGGGGCTTAACCTGTTAAAATAATATTATGAAGACAGCTAATGTCAGAAAAACAGGAAAGTTGCCATCGTATATCATATATGCCTTTCTATGGCTGTTTTTTCTCATTATACCTGTTATTACCAATAACTATTGGAATATTGGAGAATTTTCAAGAATTAAATATGACTGGCTAAGGCTATTGCCTTTTTTAGTTGTTTTTCTTGTTAACAGCAATCTTCTTCTTCCAAAAATACTGTTTGCCGGACATACCAAATTCTATCTGATCGTATTACTGCTCACTGTTTCGCTTATAACTGTTGGTTTTCAGCTTTCTTCCCCAATGCTTTTCCAAAACGACCCTGACATCTATGAACAACGTTTGTACCGCGATCCACAATACGGAAGGGAAGAAATGCGGCCTGGTATTTCGTCGGGTAATGTACCTGGCAATACTGAAATTTTCAGCTCAAGAATAGAACCTGCAAGAACTCCGGCAAATAATTCTGACCTTATACAGGGAATTAATATTTTTCTGATTTCTCTTCTGGTTGCAGGTTTTAACACTGCAATAGCAACGACTAACAGGTTGATGGCTGAAGAACAATCGCGAAAAGAAGCAGAGAAGGAACATATTAGAACAGAACTGACATTTTTGCAAAATCAGGTCAGTCCCCATTTTTTCATGAACACTCTAAACAATATTCATGCCCTTATCGATGCAGATCATGATCTTGCCCAGGATGCAATACTAAAATTATCAGGTTTGATGAGGTACTTGCTATATGAGTCTGGAAAAGGCACTACTACTTTGAAAAAGGAAATCGAATTCCTAAAAAGCTATATAAACCTTATGCAGTTAAGAGTTGATAAGAATATCGAAATTAATACAGATTTTCCTGAAGTCATAAATGACATCAAACTACCACCATTACTTTTTGTTTCATTCATTGAAAATGCTTTTAAGCATGGAGTTAGCTATCGGGAACATTCAAGTTTTTCCTTCAGTATTTTGCAGAATGACTATGAGCTTGTATTTGTTTCTACTAATACAATTCCCCAGTTTATTGATTCAAGGTTAAATATAGAGAAGGGTGGTATTGGCCTTGAAAATATTAAAAAAAGGCTTGATCTTCTTTATGGGAAAAATTATTCGCTTCAACTTAACAACACAGGGCACGAATTCATCGTTAAACTTACAATTCCTTCGACGTCTATGACATAAATTCAGATATTGTTCTATCCCGAGTGAATAGTAAATTGGTATTGAGCTATCAAATATGAGCCATGAAAATCAGATGTATCGCAATTGATGATGAACCAATAGCGCTGAAGCAAGTTGGAAATTATATTGAAAGAACACCATATCTTGAACTTGTTTCTTTATGTAATAATGCTATTGATGCGCTTGAGATAATAAATAAAGAGAAGGTTGACCTTGTATTTGCAGATATCAGCATGCCTGACCTTTCCGGCATTGACTTTGTCAAATCACTGCAAAAAAAAATACCGGTAATTTTTACAACCGCATTCAGTGAATATGCCATTGAAGGTTTTAGGGTTGATGCCATTGATTATCTTCTTAAACCGATTGGATATAAAGATTTCCTTAAGGCTGTAAACAAATTCAAAGAACTCTTAGATAAAAAAGACGACAATCAAGACAAAAGTCATCCTGATCATATCTTCGTAAAATCAGGTTATAAGCTGGTAAGGATTGAAATATCCGATATAAAATATATTGAGAGCATGCATGAATATATCAGGATTCATCTTATAAATGAAAAACCTGTAATGACACTTGGTAGTATGAAATCAATCGAAGAATTACTTCCTCCTTTAAATTTCCTCAGAGTTCATCGTTCTTATATTGTCAATACAGACAAAATTAAGATTGTTGAAAGGAATAGAATCGTTTTTGATAAAGAGGTATATATTCCAATTAGTGACCAGTATAAGTCGAAATTTCAGGATTTTATTAACCGGAATTCGATTGCATAATTGATAATTCATTTATCAATAATCAAACTTCGTAACAAAATAAAAATCATATATACAATAACCTTGTTGGTTCAGATAAAAAGCAAAATTGGGTTGTTTTGAGTGATTGTTTAGGATTATTTTAGCAAAACCAAAAACATCATTGTCTAATCAAAATTTTCTCCACTGTTCCGGGGTTCCCATCGTCCCCGCTTTCCCACTGATGCTCCGGAACAAAATATCCCCCTTCATTATAACAATTTTCAGAAACCTGAATTTGAAGGGGGTTCTTTTTCATTGATAGACTTGATGGACTCAGGGACAAAGTGACTTAGAGACTCAGGAGTTTAATGACAAATCGACTCCGTGATTTTTCTTTAATTTTCATATTGGCACATTTTCAAATTTTCAAATTATTCTACTTCAGATTTTCAGATTTTCAAATTATTTCAGTTCAATATTGGCTATATTAGCACCTTCAAACAACCCCATGGTACTAAATTATATCTGGATTGCTTTCTTTGTCATTGGATTCCTTGTGGCGTTGGGACAGTTGATATTTACAGGTAATACCCAGGTTTTTAATGATATAGTAAATTCTGTTTTTTCTAATGCAAAAACGGGTTTTGAGATATCTCTTGGTCTTGCAGGTATGCTTACTTTATGGATGGGTTTGATGAAAATCGGGGAAAAAGGAGGCATGGTTTCAATACTTAGCAGATTGTTCGGTCCCCTGTTTGTCAGGCTGTTCCCTGAACTGCCCAAAGGACATACTGCTTACGGATCTATTATTTTGAACTTTTCTGCAAATATGCTCGGTCTCGACAATGCAGCCACGCCAATGGGTTTGAAAGCAATGAAAGAGATGCAGGAGGTGAATCAAAAAAAAGATACTGCATCAAATGCGCAGATTATGTTTCTTGTTCTGAATGCATCAGGGCTGACAATTATTCCTATTAGCATTATTGTATATCGTACTCAGCTTGGAGCTGCCAATCCTTCCGATATTTTTATTCCAATCCTGATCTCTACATTTTTTGCAACACTTGTCGGATTGATTAGCGTCGCAATTGTTCAGAAGATTAACCTGCTCAACAAAGTTGTACTTGCCTACATAATGGGATTAACAGCCCTTGTTGTTGGAGTGATATTATATTTTATGAATCTTCCACATGAACAGATAACGAAGGCGTCGACATTTGCAGCTAATTTCTTCCTGATATCAGTAATTGTACTTTTTATTGCGCTTGCCGTGTACCGGAAGGTTAATGTATATGATGCTTTTATTGAAGGCGCTAAAGATGGCTTCAATGTGGCTGTAAATATCATTCCCTTCCTTATTGCTATCCTTGTTGCAATAGGTGTTTTCAGGGCTTCAGGTGCAATGGATTTCATTATTGGAGGTATTGAAGATCTTGTTGGATGGATGGGATTGGATACAAGGTTTGTTGGCGGGTTACCTGTTGCCTTTATGAAACCATTAAGTGGTAGCGGTGCAAGAGGACTGATGATCGATGCTATGACGACTCATGGCGCTGACTCATTTATCGGCAGGTTATCATGTACACTCCAGGGAGCCACTGACACAACATTCTATATTGTAGCGGTTTATTTCGGATCGGTAGGCATCAAGAATACAAGGCATGCAATTGGCTGTGGATTGCTTGCAGATCTGGCAGGAGTAATTGCATCAATACTGATAGCTTATCTCTTCTTTGGCTGATCGGCTACAATCCATCAACTTCATGATTAGTTCATAAGTAAGTTTTATTAATTAAAAAAATCTTGTACTTTTAAATTATTAAGAAGCAAATGAACCAATCATATGAAAAAACTCCTTTTTGTCGTCTTTGCGTTAATAATCTCTTGTATTCTTAATGCACAGGAAGGTTCTCCATTTTTGACTCATTTCAGAGAAGACAGAGACATTGAAAATCAAAACTGGGCTATCTGTCAGGATACAAATAAGATGATGCTTTTTGCAAATCGCAAAGGTATACTCTGTTTTGACGGAGCAGATTGGACTCCCATTAGGATTCCTGTAACCCCCATGGTTATGAAAATCAATCCTTCAGATGGTAAGATATACATCGGAGGAGATAATAGTTTTGGATTTCTTGAAAGAGATCATGTTGGCTATTGCAGATATGTTGAGCTTAATGATTCAACAAATATAGGAGCCATAACAAACATAATTTTTCATGATTCAATTGCATGTTTCATAGGAGATTATTCAGTCACTTGTCTTAATATTAAATCAAATGCCCCAAAATGGCAGATCTTTGCCGACGAAACTCAATTTACAGGTGCATTCATGCTTGGAGAAAATATCTATGTCAATGTGGGAGGCAAAGGACTTCACAGGATTGAGAAAGACACTTTGTTCCCAATTGTATCTGGATATACTACTGAAAATACAGAGATACTTTTTTCATTGCCTTATAACGAAAAAAGAACAATAATTGGGAAGGATGATGGCACTATCTCATTTTTCGACGGAATAAAATTTTATGATTATACTATTGATGATGACAATTATCTAAGCAACAACGTTGTAGCTGATGCCATATCACTAGGTGATAGTTTATATGCCTTTTCGACGGTAGGAGGAGGAGTTCTTGTTTCAGGTAAGAATAGCCAGAAGGTTCGTTACATCATAAATAATATGAAAGGCCTGCCTGATGATGAGATATTTGCAATAGGATCGGATGCAAGTGGCGGATTATGGATGTCTCATCCTTTTGGACTAACAAGGGCAGACTTGAACCTTCCTGCTGGCAATTATGGGATATACCCTGGACTTGAAGGCAATTTGTCAACAGCAGTGCGTTATTTGAAAGAGCTTTACGTGGCAACAAGTGAAGGTGTTTTTTATCTTGCTAAAGAGAAACGATACACAGAGGTTGAAGTAATTAAGAGAACAGAAATCCAGGAGGTAAAATCGAAACAAAAACAAAGGAAGGGTAAGGAACAGTCAACTGAATTAGTTCCCCAAAAGCAAACATCCTCGAAGAAAAGCTTGCTTACAAGGATCTTCGGAAAGAAGGCTGCTGATCAGACTCTTGCGCAACAACCAGCTTCCCAGATTATAGAGACACCTGATGTAAGTGAAATGCCTGTAGCTTCATTTGTTACAGAAAAAGTCAGAACACTGAAATCAATTGACTTTGTCTATAAATCAATCCCTGGTATAACAGAGAAATGCAGACAGCTGGTTCCCACAAGGTATGGTGTTCTTGCAGCAACAAACAGGGGATTATATGTGATTTATGACCATAAAACAACACCCATTGTAAAGGACAGATACATAAATTATATAAGCTGGAATGAGGAATCAGGTGCCTACAGCATTGCTGCTGATGATGGTTATTTCTTTGTAAGATATAAAGGGGGCCGATGGGAGACAGAAGCAGGAGATGAGAACTTCAATTATCCTGTTTATTCAATCTTCAGGCAGACTCCAAATACTGTTTGGTTAGGCACTGATAATGCAGCTTTCAAAATAGTGACCAGTTCTTCCGGAGGTTCACCTGACTACAAAAGCTATTCAGTCGAAAATCCATTCATTCAAAGGTATCACGTCAGAAGTGTAAATGATACCCTGTTCCTGTTTACTGAAACAGGAGTTAGCTGGCTCGACGTCTCAACTGACAAGTTTATACCATACAAGTCCTTAATCACCGAATCAGAAATATTCAAATACCCGGTTTCAAATGTTTCACTTATTATTGCCGGCAATGATCTTGTTTATAATGAAAAGCAACGAAAAATTAAAGAAAGAGACCTAAGCCTGTTGAAGCTGTTTGAAGATATTGCTTCAGTTTATTATGACGATGACTTTATCTGGGTTGTAGATGGGGACAACAGATTGTTTGGGATTGATACCAAGAAGAGTTCAAGTACAATAAGGGAAACCGATTTGCTTGTAAGGAACGTAAGCAATGAAAGGGGAACTTCTTTCGACCCATCGAATATTGTTTTTGAAAGAGGAGACAACATTATAAACTTTGATATTGTCGTGCCAGCATATCTGAACAAAAATCTTACTCAATATCAATATTTCATTGAAGGAGTTATGGATGAATGGTCAGCATGGTCATCCAACAAAAGCTACAGCAAAGCTATTTCCGAACCTGGTGACTATACTCTTATGATAAGGGCAAAAGATCTATGGGGCCAGGTAGGAGACCCTGTTTCATTGAGTTTTTCAATCAAAGCTCCCTTTACCGAGACACCGCTATTTTATATAGGCGCTATAATAATTGGCTTGGGTATCGTCCTGGTAGTGATAAGATTCAGGGAGAAGCAATTGCACGAAAAAAACCGGATTCTTGAAGAAAAGGTTAAGGAAAGAACTGCAGAGATCGAAGCACAAAAGGAAGAGATCACCTCCAGCATTGAGTATGCCAGCAGGATTCAAATGGCAATGCTGCCTGTATCTGGTTTGTTCAATGAGTCATTCAGTGATTACTTTATTATATTCAAACCAAGAAATATTGTAAGTGGTGATTTCTACTGGATAGGCGCCGATGAGAAAAACCTTTACCTTACTGTTGCTGATTGTACCGGTCACGGAGTTCCGGGAGCATTCATGAGCATGCTCGGCATCTCAGTCCTAAATGAGATAGTTACTCACAATGAAGATCTGAAAGCAAACACATTCCTCAATCTGCTTAGAGAGAAAATTAAAATACTCTTGCATCAGACAGGGAAGGAAGGAGAAGCTGCAGATGGTATGGACATTTCACTTTGTGTATTGGATAAAAAAAGGCAAAAGCTTCAATTTTCGGGCGCTTACAACTCTCTTTATTTATTTACTGATGGGGAGCTTAAAGAGTTAAAGGCCGACAGAATGCCGATAGGAATTCATTATGGGGAAGAAGCTTCTTTCAGCAATAATGAAATGAAAATTCAAAAAGGCGATGTTATCTATCTTCTTTCAGACGGTCTGACTGATCAGTTTGGTGGCCCAGAAGGAAGCAAGTTCAAAAAAGCCCAGTTAAAGAAGATCGTTTCTGAAATTTACATGAAACCAATGGCAGAACAGAAGAAGCTTATTGAACTTGAATTTCTTAAATGGAAAGGCAATAATTCACAGGTTGACGATGTCACTGTAATTGGCGTAAAAATCTGATATAAAGCCTGTTCAAATAGCAGAGCCCGAAAATTCTGTTTCCGGTATTACACCGGAAAAAAATCCCTATATTTAAAAATTGGTGTTTTATTAGTTCTTATTTCTTCAGTATTATGAAAATCAAGTTTATAGGCGCAACAAGGGAGGTAACAGGTAGTAAATTTCTTATCACAGCAAGTTCAGGAAAGAGGTTACTCCTTGATTGCGGGATGTTCCAGGGCAAAGGCCTTGAAACAGATAGTATGAACAGGGATCTTATGTTCGATCCTTCCACAATCGATCATGTTATTCTTACACATGCACATATTGACCACTCCGGGTTAATCCCTTACATGTATCACCTTGGATTCAGAGGGTCGGTGATTTGCACTAGCGCTACACGCGACCTTTGTTCAATAATGCTGGCAGACTCAGCTTTTATACAGGAACATGATACGAAAACTTTTAATAAAAGAAGAGCAAAAAAGGGACTTCCTCTTGTTACCCCACTTTATACTTCAGAAGATGCTGCTGCATGTCTGAACCAGTTTATTGGTATTCCTTATGGAATGAAATTCAGAATTGATGATAATATAAAGGTAAAGTTTACAAATACTGGTCACATGCTGGGAAGCGGTGTCGCAAACCTTGAGATATCTGAGAATGGTCAGATCAGAAAGATAGCTTATACCGGCGATATTGGAAGACCTGATGATGATATACTTGCTCCACCTGTACCATTTCCCCAAGCTGATATTCTTATCACAGAATCAACGTATGGCGATCGCCTCCACCCTTTAAAAAAAGAGGCTGATGAGGAGCTTCTTAGCATTGTTGTTGATACTTGTCTTAACAAGAAGGGAAAGCTTATTATTCCTGCTTTCAGCGTTGGACGTACACAGGAGATTGTTTTTGCACTTAACAATTTCTTTAACGAAGGAAGGTTGCCACGCATTGATATTTATGTTGACAGCCCTCTTGCAACAAATGCGACAGAGATATTCAGGATTCACCCTGAATGCTATAATTTAAATTTTCTTGATGTTCTTAGAAAAGACCCAGATCCATTCGGTTTTGGAAACCTCTTTTACATAAAGAGAGTCGAAGACAGTAAAAAGCTGAACGACTCAAAAAAACCTTGTGTTATTATTTCGGCTTCTGGAATGGCTGAAGCAGGTCGAGTCAAACATCATCTTGCAAATAATATATCTGATCCTGCCAACACTGTACTCTTTGTAGGTTATTGTGCTCCTGCAACTCTTGGAGCCAGGATAATGAACGGCGTAAATGAAGTTTCTATTCACGGCATGGTTCACAAGGTAAATGCAGAGATCAGGAAAATTGAATCATTCAGCGGACATGCTGATTATAATGAAATGATTGACTTCCTTCGGTGCCAGAAACCTTCTGGAATTTCAAAGCTGTTCGTTGTTCATGGGGAATATGAAACTCAGTTAAAATATTCCGAGAGACTTAGAAAAGAAGGTTACGCAAATGTTGAAGTACCCGATAAAGGACAGGAGTTCGAGATATAAATTAAGCAACGATATAACTTCGTATCTCTTTCCTGATTTTTTTCCATTCCGGAATATAGGAGGCTAATAAAGCATAAAATCCTGTACCATGATTATGATGCTTTAAATGGCATAGTTCATGCGTGATTACATATATTATAAATTCGTCAGCGAGTCTTATTAAATCAGTATTTAAAGTTATTATACCTTTTGAAGAGCAACTGCCCCACCTTCTCTTCATTGTCCTTGTCCTAAGGCAAGCAGGTTTCAGACCTGTAATTTCTGATACCTGATTTACCAGAACAGGAAATACCTTCTCTGCTTCCTTCTTGTACCCTGAATAAAGGATTCTTTTAATTGTTTCATTATTACGAGGTCTGTTTGTCCCAATTTCAATAAAGCCATCATTAAACCTGCAATATTGTCTTAGAGATTCTTTTATTACAAGATTATTATTTTTACCTCTGAAAAGATGCATCTCTCCGTTCGTATAGTTTATTAATTGCCGCTTGTTTACATTGTCAAGGAATTTTGTCGTATGTTTAATTATCCACGCTGCCTTTTGATCGACTATGTCTTTTATCGTTCTTTCAGATGTCCTGAATGGTACCCTTACAATTACAGTTGCATCTGGTCGAATACTAATACCAATTGTTCTTCTTGATGAATATATTACCTTGTAGTTAATTGAATGTTCTTCTTTCATTGAAAAAATAAGTTAGGCAAAAGTATAATATCTGAGAGATCGGGATGCAGTTCATCTAAATTTTTCTGAACTTCTTATTCTAAACGTTAATATTTTCTTAAAATCCAATGAATCAACTGTTAAAAGGGTGTTAGCGCCCTTCTGACGGGCTAAAATTCCTAAACTTTTTAGAAAATGTGTTGTTATTAAGTATATCAATTAAAAACCGAAATATTAAAATTATGAAAAAAAGAATGAGATTTTTAGCAGTAGCCGTTCTGTCAGTAGCCATGACAACGGCATTCGGACAGCAGGGCTCATCAGGTTCACAGGGATCAAGTTCCTCAGGATCGTCGGGTTCACAGCAGGACAGGACTGGTACCGGATCGGGGACAGGGACATACGAGCAAGGTCAAACAAAACAGCAACCTGGAACTTCGGGGCAGGGAACAGGAACTTATCAGCAGAACCAATCAGGTTCTCGTAGCCAGAGTGGCCAAAGCGGACAGGGAATGGGATCAGCTGAAGACAGGGTTAGACAGGAAATTCAATGGATGAAAACAGAGTTTAACCTCGATTCAGAAAAAGAACAAAGACTACATGATGTGCTTCTGAAATATGAAACACAGAGTATGACTGGTACAGATGCAAGCAAGAATAAGGATGCAAAAGAAAAAGAAATAAAAGCCATAATCGGCGACGATAACTATAAAATCTATAAGGAAAGAAAAGACGACAAAGAAAAAGCTGGTAAAAGCGGAAGTGGAATGGGATCAGGCTCCAGCTCACAGGGAACCCGTTCTGGTTCTGGTTCTTCAACAGGAACCGGTTCGTCAACAGGAACTGGTAGTTCTGGATCAGGTAGCTCTGGATCAGGCTCAAGTGGATCCGGCAGTTCAAGTGGATCAGGTTCAGGAATACCGCCACAGAGATAATCAGTAACTTCCATAATAAAGAGATAGCGGGGATGTTGATTCCCGCTTTTTTTATTCCCCTTTAAGAGTAATAACCGTAATTTCAGGAGGCATCCAGATTCTGAAAGGAATAGCCAGGACACCAAGCCCCCTGTTTACATATTGAAATTGATTGTCATTTTCATACAAACCATCCCAGTTGGGATATATATACTGAGCAGGGCTCCATTTGAATCTTTTTGTCATAATCCCCATTTGCATTCCATGAGTATGACCAGATAAGGTAAGCTCAACATCTTTGCGTTTGCCTGCAACTTCATTTATCCATTGATTAGGATCGTGTGTTATTAGTATATGGAAGTCTGCACTGTCAGCCCCCTTTAACACGGTATCAAGATTTGCATGAATAATATGCGGGTATCTTCCACCTGTTCTGACACCTGTAATTGATATTTTTGAATTACCTACAATCAATGATGCAGATTCGTTTTGCAGCATTAAATAACCTGATTGGCTAACTAAGTTGTTTATTATTAATTTGTTATTCGTCAAATCTGCTTCAGTGAAGTCAGGGTTGTATATCCCTTCATCGTGATTGCCCATTACAGCAATTTTGCCATACCTGGCTCTTGCAATTGAAAGAATTGTATCATTTCTACCAAATTCCCTCCAACCGAATGTGATGAAATCTCCTGAATTAACTATCAGATCAGGGTTTAAACCAGTGATTTTCTGCATCACACTCTCAAGCTTTTCGCTGCTATGATAAAACGAGGCAAGGTGAAGGTCTGATATATGAACAATCCTGAAATTTTCAAGATCCGGATGCAGATTACTCATAGCTAAACTGACATTGTTATATTTAAAATTATGTTTCCCTATAAGAACACCACCCAATGTAATAACAAGAATTATTGTCCCGAATACAAAACCTGTATTTGTAAGCCATTTAAGATGTACATTTTTCCTTAATCGAATAAGGTTGATTAGTCTTCCGATGAAATGAAAAACAATAACAATCATTCTGGGAAGAACAACACTGCAGATCATGCCTGATAAAGCCATCTGGAGCCAGACATGATCAGGAGAATCATAAAAACTCCTGTGTGATGAGTATTTAATATATATTATCCACAGCCAGATGCTTAGAAGGCTGTTGAGCAAAATTGTTATGTTGTACAATGTCTTTGAATCCTTCAGCAGATGCTGTCGGAGAACAACAAATGTGAGGACCTCTGTGAGAAGAAGAATTAAAAACAATAGCATATTTTATTTTAAGAAAACAAAATTACTCATTATTTCTTAGTTCTGGCAATTGATCCACCGGCAATTGAACATGATAACTAAACATAAGAACTAAAGCCACTTGCAATTGAACATGATAAAAACTAAACCATCTTGAATATGATATATATGCATTGCCTCCCTTTCAGGTTTATTTAAAAAAAAGTTTCCTTTCTGCTTCTATAATTCTATTAAAAATGGATTAATGTATATGATCCTACTGAAAGTAGAATAATTAACTGGACGTTTAGTTTATGAAAAGTAAGAAAACTACCAGGATGATTCCTGGTTTTACATTGACAGAACTATTAATAGTTCTGATCATAATTGGCATTCTGGTGTTATTAGCTTTACCTAATCTGATGCCAATAATCTCACGTGCAAAAAGTACAGAAGCACAGCTCCAGCTAAGTCATGTTCATATGCTGGAAAAAACTCATTTTTATGTTCACTCAACATATTCGCTCAACTCCGAAGAAATTGGTTTTGAACAGGAGAAGCTCATAACTGATGGGGGAAATGCAAACTATTTAATTGAAATAATTGAAGCAGATAATTCGGGATTTAAAGCGAATGCTACTTCAGTTGTTGATTTTGACAATGATGGGATATTCAATATCTGGCAGATTGATGAAAATAAGAAACTTACAGAACTGAAAAAAGATTAACTTCTTTATGTTGAAGATTTTCTCAATAGCATTACTTCTAATGATATCTCTCCAGGATCTGAAGAACAGGGAAATCGACTGGTTTCTCTTTCCTCTCCTGCTTATCTGTTTTATAATTCAGGGATTTCTGGAGATGGAACCTGTTCTCTTTCTGAAGACATGTGGTCTTAACC
Organism: Bacteroidales bacterium; assembly: GCA_036261255.1. Taxonomy (GTDB): domain Bacteria; phylum Bacteroidota; class Bacteroidia; order Bacteroidales; family VadinHA17; genus LD21. The sequence continues at coordinate 6,918 of DATALD010000105.1, read as the reverse complement.
TTGTTTTTATTATTTCCCAGTTTTTGTTCCTGTTGTTCTTTTTAAGGTTAAAAGGGTACCAGATAAAATATGTCATTAGCACTTTATTTGGAATTGGCGATATTCTTTTCCTTATAATAGTTGCCTTTCCTTTCTCCAATATGAATTTTCTGGTTTTTTACTTTTCCGGTCTGATCTTCTCATTAGCAATATTTCTTTTGTATAAGTATCTTATATCACCACGGATCAGGCTAATTCCCTTAGCAGGTCTACTATCTCTTTATTTGGCTTTGATAGTAATATCAGATATTTTTTTTGAGCAGTTCAGAATATCAAGCGATAATTATTTAATGAAGCTTTTATATGGATGAGCCTGCTATGGATTTAAAAACAGATTTGATTCAGACTATAACCCCGGAGCAGGCCTGGCATTATTCCATTTTGCCAAAATCAAAAGGTAATGATGTTTTAGAATTTTTTCATGCTGACAGAAATGATCTTGCAAAAATCGAAGAGTTGGAGATGCTTTTTGGAAAGAGAGTTGTTTTTCATGAGGTTTCAATTCAAATGATTAAAAAACATCTTTCAAAGTATTACTTGAGGAATAAAGACACTTCAAGGCATACAAATGGACAAAACAAGGCTATTGAAGGCAGTAGCCTTAAGCCCAATGATTTTCTTCTTCATTTGCTTGAAGAGGCAAACAACCTGCTTTGTTCAGATATCCATATTGAATCTTATGAGTCATTGTCGAGGATCAGATTCAGAATTGACGGTAAACTTATTGAGAGATTCATTATCAGGAGAGATGAGTATCCGGCTTTGATAAACAAGATAAAAATCCTTGCAAATCTTGATATTGCAGAGAAAAGATTACCTCAGGATGGGAGAATTTTATTAAAATCAGAAGAACAGACTTATGACATCAGAGTATCAATTATCCCATCAATATTCGGTGAAAAGATTGTTCTCAGACTACTTAGAAAAACTGCATCAAACATAAACATCAGAGAATTAGGATTTGATCAAAATCAGTTTATAACTTTTGTTGAAGGATTAAAAAAACCTAACGGAATTATCCTGATTAGCGGGCCAACCGGATCGGGGAAGACAACGACTCTTTACGCTTCTTTAAATATTCTTAATAAGACAGATATAAATATACTTACAATTGAAGACCCGATCGAGTATACCATTGAGGGAATTAACCAGGTTCAGTTAAGAGAAGATATAGGTCTTACATTTGCTAAAGCCTTAAAAACTTTCCTGCGGCAGGATCCTGATATAATAATGTTAGGAGAAATACGTGATTCAGAGACTGCTCAGATGGCTATCCGTGCAGCGTTGACTGGTCATCTTGTACTTTCAACGATCCATACAAATTCTGCATGGGGAATTGTTTCAAGATTAATCGATATGGGAATTCCTCCGTTCCTGCTTTCTTCAACTCTGAATATGGTCGTCTCACAACGTCTTATTAGGAAGCTTTGTCCATTGTGTAAAAGAGAAATGAGTTTTGACCATAAGCTTTTCCCAATCCACGTAGCTCCTGAAAACAGACCAATAACACACTTCATTCCTGTTGGATGTGAGCACTGTCATAATACAGGATTCAATGGGAGAATTGCAGTTTATGAAATTATAAATATAGATCAGGATATGAGAGAGATGATTCGTCATTCAATTGATGATGCAAATCAGAAATTAAAGGAAAAAAAGATTAAACAATTATATTCAAGTGCATTGGACTATTTTTTACAGGGCGTTACTTCATTAGAAGAAATAGCACCGATACTTGAAAGCAATTTCTAATCGGACAGGAAATATGACATTATGGTTAGAAGGGTAAGTATAATATTCCTGTATGTTTTGCTAATCTCAATTAGCTCCGGATCTTTTGCTCAGACTACCGATAATTCATGGGATTTAAGATATGATTCCATCAACAGAATGATGAAAAGTCTTGAAAGTCAGATTCCGGGATTAAATGAAAAAATCACAAACTCTGTTACGGGGGTTACGATTGATGAATTCTTAAGGGCAATAGCTATCAGCTCCGGTGTGAATATTAGCATTGATCCTGCATTGAACTTCAAGGTAGTCAATAATTTTACCGACACAAAGGTGTCAGATTTACTTCTTTTCCTCTGTAATCAATACCGGTTTGATATCTCTTCAATAGGCAATATCATCATTCTGAAACAGATCGAAAAGCCGGTTATCGGTAACAGATGCATAGTGCAATATGATTCCATAAATAAATACATCACTCTCGATGTTGATAATGTGGATCTGAGTATTGTAACTCAAAGAATTATAGTTGCTACCGGGAAGAACATAATTTCTGCCAATGGCCTGGGTAATCAAAAGATATCAACTTACCTGTTGAACATGCCTGTTCCTGGTGCTCTTGAAAAAGTTGCTTACTCAAACAATCTTGCCCTTAAGAAAACTGAAGACGGAACTTTTGTATTTGACAGGATTCCTGCTGAAAAAGTAGAACCGGCACAACAAAAACAACCCGTAGCAACAACAACTTCAGCAAAAAATGCTTCCAAAAATGAAGCCAGAAATGAAAATTCAACTGATTACAAATTGACAGTAAAGAGCCTAGGTCCGGATAGTTTGTTTCTTTCAGCTGAAAATGCCCCCATATCCGAGGTCTTAAAAGAGGTTTCAAACCAGTCAAAATACAGTTATATCCTGACATCCATACCTAAAGGAGAAGTCACTTTACAGGTAAATGGAGGGAGTTATAATGAAATATTAAAAACAATTCTTGCAGGCACTGATCATGTTTTCAAGAAGCAGGGGATGATATACTTAATCGGCAACAAGACAATGGCCGATCTGATGAGCCAGGTACTGGTTCAGCTTCAATACAGGGCAGTTGACAGTGTAAGGCAGATATTACCGAAAGACCTGGTCAGCGATATTGATGTAAAAATATTCAGGGAGCAAAACAGTATTATGCTTAGTGGCCCGGCAGATAAAGTTGGAGAAACTGAAAAATTCATACATTCTATCGACAAGCTTGTCCCTGTTGTTTCAATCGAGGTTATGATAATTGATTATAATACTTCACATACGGTGAGCACAGGAATAAATGCGGGTATTTCTGATGAAGAGGTAGCTCCTTCTTCAGGTAGCGTTTTCCCTTCGGTTGATTTAAACCTGAACTCCAGTTCAATAAACGACCTGATAAACAGGTTTAATGGTTTTGGCTGGGCCAAAATCGGCAAGGTAAATTCAAACTTTTATGCCCAGATAAGAGCACTCGAAAATAATGGTGTTCTTAATATCCGTTCAACACCGATCTTATCGACATTAAATGGACATGAGACTACGTTAACAATAGGGAATACCGAGTACTATCTTGAGGAACAGTATAATATTATTGGAACACAGAATCCTCAATCAACTAAAATTCAAACTTACAAACCAGTTAATGCAGAGCTTTCAGTCGTAATTACTCCAATCGTCTCAGGAGATGAGCAAATTACACTCGAGATTGAGGTTAATCAATCAGATTTTACTGAGAGAATATCTACAACAGCTCCCCCGGGTACTGTTAACAGGACATTTAAGTCTCAGATACGGGTGAGGAATGAAGAAATGATCCTTCTTGGCGGGCTTGAAGAAAACCGGAATAACAAAACAAGTAACGGTACTCCATTTCTGTCGAGGGTCCCGGTTATTAAGTGGTTCTTTTCGAGCAGGAATGAGGAAAAATCAAAATCTAAACTTAATATTTTCATAAAACCTACTATCATAAGCTAAATAATGATAATCAAACAATTCATAAAAGGTATTAAAGCTTATGGTTTAAATATCCTGATTAAACCGGATGGGCAATTCATTGTTGACTCAATTTTAATAAGGAAAAACAGGAAAGGTCTAAGAATCATTTCAAAAGAAGCTTTTTCAGGATTTGATTCCATTAACAAGAAGATTTCAAAGAGCGTCCCCTTATACATCTCACTTGATGGTAAAGGCATAATACATAAGTTATCTGACGATTCCTGTGATGAATTTACAATCAATTCAATACTCCCAAATGCAGAGGAGAATGATTTTGTTATACAGGAAGTTCACGGCCATGATAAAAAGCTTATTTCAGTTGCAAGAAAAGATAAAATTATTGAGATTCTTAACATTTTTAAAGATCAGGGATTCAGTGTCTTAAAGATCTTTCTTGGGCCTTTCTCAATATTCGACTTCCCGGAACTGACGGGTGCAAACAATGATTTTTCTATTTCAAACTACAGATTTAATCTAATTGAAGGTAAGGTAATTGGATTTGAAAGGATAAATTTTGAAAATGAATATAATGTCGTTTTAGATGGTACTGATGTTGAATCAAAATATATTGTGCCATTTAGCAATGCAATAAATCACTTTGGATCCGGCACCTCGGTAGTTAGTAATAATAATGACCTGTTAAAACCTGCTGATTTTAATTTTAATCGATTGGCTTCAATAGTAGGCTGGTTCTTTCTTCTGTTCCTATTTGCAGGTTTGTTATTAAACTACTTACTTTTTAAAAATTTCAACAGCAATAATCAATTGTTGGCAACTCAGATAAATAAGAACAAAGAGGTACTCATTGAGCTGGAAAAAACAAAGCTTCAGTTAAAAAGCAAGGAAGACTTTCTAAGCAGGAATATTAACAATAACTCCTTGTATGTTTATTATCTCGACCGTATTTCAAAGGATATCCCACTTTCAATTACACTCAACAGGTTTTGCATTTCCCCGCCAGTCAAACCTCAGTCAGGTAGTGAAATAAAAGATTTCCAAAGGAAGATAATAGTATTATCAGGAAATACGACAACAAGCAAATCACTTGATTCCTGGTTCAAATCAATAAAAAAATATACCTGGATTGATGAGATCGCAATTAAAAATTATTCTGACAACAATGGGCTTGCCAAATTTGACATTGAAATAAAAATATCTGAGTAACCATGAAAAAAACATTCGGTGCAGGTTCCAGATTTTATCTGATTATCGTCGGCGGTGCACTTTCTTTTGTTCTGTGTTATCTGGTTGCTGTAAGGAAGACAATCAGGGAATATAAACTTTTTACTGAGAATAAAGTGAAGCTTGAACTTATAACTGATGCACCTGAACAGCTTAAACTATTAAAAAACAAGATTGAAGAGTACAATGAATTTTTCAATTCATCTTCAATAAACAATAATGATTACCAGGTGCATCTGTTAAATGTAACAAACCAGTTGTTTAAGGGAAGAAGTATTAAGATAACAGAGATCCCAAAACTTACAAGTGAGCTAAAAGATAATTTTGTTATCGAGACTCAGGCAATTGTTTTTCAGGGACAATTTTTCGATTTATTAAGGCTTATCCAGGATTTTGGGAATTATGAAACATTAGGGAACATTTGTTCAGTTGATTTTTATAATCAAAAAGACATTAAGACAGGAACAAATTACCTTAAAATGAAGGTTTTCTTTCAAAACATAAATGAAGCTAAAGTACTATGAAGTATTTCTTTTCTTTTCTTTTTCTGCTTACGTTGCTGGGGCATTATTCATGTACAGATATTTTTGAAACCGATCTCACAGCGGCAGAGGTTGAGTTGTTGTCGCCTTCTGATGGATTGAGTACTAAAGAAAAGTCACAAAGGTTTTGGTGGAATTATGTTGATGGCGCAACTGGTTATGAAATTCAGATTGTTAAACCTGATTTTGTGGCAACAAGCAGTGTACGACTTGATACTACAATTCAAAAAAACTATTTCAAATTAAGCCTTCAACCTGGAAGTTATCATTGGCGGATCAGAGCCTATAATGGTACAAGTACAACAGATTATTCTGAAAGAACAATTATTATCGAACCTGCTGAATGAATGAAAAAAAAGCAACTAAACAGAATCTTGATTTTTTCCGTATGCCTTGTCTGGGGGGTGATACTTCTGAAAGTCTTTTCCTATAAAAAGACACCGTCAGAAGAATCACCAGAATCTAATTTTACAGGAATGGATAATGACTCAACTATCAAAAATGATACTATTATAATCTATGCTGATTACCGCGATCCTTTCAGACAGCCGGTGATGCCTGTTATTGAAGAAAAGAAACTGACTGTTAAACCTGTCATCAGTCCCCCCTCTGTTGCATGGCCTGCAATTTCATATGAAGGGACAATAAAAAACGATAAACAACAAAAAATGCTTGCTCTTTTATCTGTTGCAGGTGAAAGAATGGTTATTACAGAAGACACTGAAATAAAGGGTATCAGAATTATGAGGATTTACCAGGATTCTATAACTGTAAGTTATCAAAATCAGCGGAAAGCATTCTTAAAGAACAGTCTATGAGGTATTATTTTATTATTATCTGTATCAACCTGGTATTAATTCCAATTAATGCTCAGAAAATTACCAGGGTATCAAATTTCAGGGAAGTCGTTGTTATTAAAGGTGATACTGTAATAAGAACTTACATTCTTACTGAGGATGCAAAAAAGGACCCCGACTTGCAGCGGCAGTATTACTGGTATTCAAATGGAATCATAAACTCAAATAAAGGAGGGTATTCTGGTAAGCTACTTCACAATGGTTATGAGGCATTTGTAAATAACAATCTTATTGAATCGGGAAATTTTAAAAAAGGAGTAAAAACTGGAAAGTGGCTTGTATGGTGGGAATCAGGCTCAATCCGGAAAATAAGTACTTATGAAGATGGTGTTTTAAATGGTAAGTACACTGTTTTAAAAGAAAATGGAGATGTTGAGCTTGATGGGATTTATAGAAAAGGCAAATTTCATCTATCCGGAAAAATTCGTTGCAATAAAGGGATCCGATGATTGAACCTCTTATTTGTGTTGTTCCCTTGTTATAAACCTGACCGGTAACTTCTGCCTCATTCCCAATTGAAAGATATCCTGGTAATCCAAAACTCTGAATTATTATAC
>DATALD010000104.1:0-10063 GCA_036261255.1 Bacteroidales bacterium | reverse complement strand
TTATGTCTAACTCTTCTCTTATTTTCTGTATATCATAAGAAACTGAAAACCTTGACAGTCGTACTCCGTTGTAGATTACCCGTGCTTTGGGAGTGTTGATACGATAAGTTTTTAGTCCGGCTATTGAATTTGAAAGTACTGAATCGGAAAAAAAGATGTTTAGGGTTTTTAATAAAGAATAAAACGAGTATCGCCCTGATCTTCCACTTGTATCAGAAACAAGGTTGGCAACAAGAGGAACCCGCAATATCAGCTTTGCAGGTATTGCATAAAAGGTTGTCATTTTGCCCCAGGTATGAATAATATCTGGTTTAAACGCGCGACATACCGTCAAAAACCGGGAAAAGAGACTCGGATCGTATTTAGAACTACGACGCTTAAGAATACTCACTTTAATGCCCATTTTCAATACTTCATCAAAGTGAATTTCAGCTTCTGTCAGTACTATTTCAACTTCATAATCAGTGGTATCTTTTAAATACCTTATCAGTTCTGCTGCACGTCTTTCTTTTCCTCCTGCCTGAAGAGACTCAATAAAAAAAATAACCCTCATCAATCTGAATTATTTAGACAGCTCTTGTTTTAAGAGCCGTCTGTTCCTGAAAAAATTTGAAACTTGCTTTTTAAGCGATAATTCCCATCTTATCCCATCAACAACTATTGTGTTACCATAAATATTTAATGTATGTATTGTTTGAATATTATGTATCTTCCTGTTCCTGTCGTCTATTTTAATTGTCATATACATATCTTCTGAGAATTCTTTTTCATCAAGCTTATTAAGCCTGTATATAGTTATTGATTCTCCGTATTTGTTGCCACAATTCTGAGTTGGCCTGTATAAATTCCCGTCAACATTAATAAAGCTTCCTGCTGAGCGTACACCATCAAGGCCCTGCTTAACAGGATTCGTTTCAAGAGGAGAGTAAGGTCCAAATAGAAATTCTGAATGGAAGACGTGTAACTTATATAGCTTCCTGTCCTCAAAGATGCATCCCATCAGCCAGTATTTTTCTTTAATTTTCAATATCGATGGATCATATAACGGCCTATCTAAAAGATCACCTCTGTATTCCAGCTTCATATTTAATTCATCATATTCGTATATAGAAACTTTACCGCTATGTGCCGACTCGGGTATTATAAAGGTTTTGCCATTTTCTCTATAAACAAACGGAAATGAAAGATGGCTACCGGTATCAAGAAGAATTTTCCTGTCAACGATATCAAGGCTCTTATTGAGTGTAAGAAGAGAGATATTCCCAAAGTTATAATCCATTGAAAAGTCTTCAAAAATGATTTTCATTGAGCTCTCATCAGCTTTGATTATGAAAGGATCGGCATGAAAATGTGTATCAGAATGAGGCTCTAACCAGGTAATCTTCTGGCTGAATGACTTTGTTCGTATAATCTTTCCGATATCTTCATGAGCTATTCCTATCACCCATTGTTTGAAATAGAGCTTTTTTAAAAGATTATTTTCTATCATATACTTCTTTGAAAATGCTGTTTATCTCTTCAACCTTACTCTTGTTTATTGCATGGTATTTCTCAACATATTTTTTTGCTTTCATTGCAAATCCCGGTTGATCAAAGTGTTCGTCAAGGGCTGTTTTAAGAATGTCGAAATTGCCATTTGCAAATACTCCGAGTCCTTCCTTTTCAATTATATTACCAGGGTCCACATTTAAAGAGTAGACAGGTATTCCACATGCCCATGCCTCAATAAAAACATTTGGAAATCCTTCCATCCTTGAGGTGCTTATAAGCGCTTTCGATTTTGATATCTCGTCGATTGTTTTGCTGTGGCTGCATATTCCAAGAAGCTTCACATTCCTGAATGATTTTAGCTTCTCGTAATAGTGTAATCCTATTTCATCCCTTGGCGGTCCGATAATTTTAAAAGTATGTGTTGGTGAAAGCTCTATGAGTTTGAATAATTCCGGGAATCCTTTACGTCTGTCGAGCCAACCAACATATACAAAATCAGAATGAGGATATGACTTGCCGGCAGGAATTTTAGATAAATCAATCATGTTATAGAAAACAACCGGCTTAATGTTTTTTTGAACTAGAATTTTCTTCTGCCCTGAATGTTGCACAAGAACAAGGTCAGCATGACGAAGCAACCAAGGTTGTATGATTTCGAGCAATATTCCGCTAAAAAATAACCAGAGTGTAGTTCGGTTATAAAAATAATAACTTCTCAGCCTGCTTCGGAGATTCATGGCATCGAGGTCTGATGCCATGTGAAGTACAAATTTCGAATTAAGTTTTCTTGCGACTCTATAAGCTATTATATGCCTGAAATCGCGAATACGGCAATAGTACACATCAGCATTTTGTTCTGCCAGCGCTTTAAAGAGTGAAGGGATCCTGTGTGTCACAGTCCTAAGTATCCGTATTCCTTTATTCCAGTTCCTGATTGACTTAATTTTTATTCCATCAGTTGTAATAAAATCTTCATTTACCTCAAAATCGACAATAATGACCTCATTACCTGATGCAGCCAGCGCCTTTGCAATAAAAGCAATCTGAAGTTCACCACCACCTTCGGTCTTTCCAATCAGAGCCCCGGTTATATTACCCCAAAAACAAACCTTCATAAGATGTCTTTATTTAGAAATAACTATTACAATAACATTTCACTTATTTTCCTTCTTAGCCTTCTTCTTTTTAAATGTCTTGACATTATTGAATTATATCTTTCTTCATTGAAATTATCAGGAAGCATTATGTATCTGTCTAAAGGAGTTGACTTAAGCTCAATGATCCTGTCAGCGATGAAAAAGAATTTTCTTACCCTGAAATCCATTGTTGCCATATCTATTTCAATCCCCCATGAAAACCTGTTCCATATCATAAGTTTCCTTGTAAAAACTGAAAGTGAGTTCCCATCTTCATCAAAGAAAGAAGGTGTGTTCCTGAACTCTGGCATGATAAAATTACCAAGATTATAGGCTATAATCCCATGCTTATATTTTTCGACTGACTGAGGAGCATGTGAATGAGAACCGATAACGATATCAGCGCCGGCATCAATCAGCTTCCTGGCTCCATTTACCTGTGTATCTGACGGGTATGATGAATCGCGGTTTCCCCAATGAATATATATAACAAGCTTCTGTACCTCTTTTCTGATCTCTCCGATTCTTTGCAGATCAGTTGAACCAAGCGTTGTCAGGTAATTGAAATCATCAAATTCAACAAGTGGTGAAGTAGACTCTGAAACAATTGATTGCAATGCAATACTGACTCCATTATGATCAATTAAGACAGGATTGTGCGTATCATCATCCGGTAGATTTACACCAAAGAATTGTATACCTTTCTTTTTCAGTTCAAATAAGGTACTGTTAAGTCCCTCGACCCCATAATCCATTATATGGTTGTTTGACAGGCTCACTGCAAGCAGCTTATCTTCAAAGATCGTATCAAGAAGGTTTTCAGGAACCCGGAGATTGACTTTTCCTGAAACCGGCTTACCTGATTTTATTATCGGGCACTCAAGGTTTATAACAGTTTTGATGTCATTCCTGAACTTAAATTGTTTATAAGGCACAACATCGCCGAGAAACAGGATAGAAGTTGCTTCACTCATATAGTATTATTTCAACTTATTAATCTTCCAGCTATTTAGTTTACACATATTTATACGATAGAGTTGTTCCTGTTACAAGTTCATATTTCTTTGCAGCTTCTGTCAAAGTCACAGAACCGATATGATAATGAGCAAGGAGATTGAAAAAGTTTTCAAGCAGATCGAACATATTTTCGGTGGCTTCGTTATCGGATCTGTAGATTGAACAGGCAGGTGTAAGCTCACCGGAAAAGAAAACCATTACTATGTATGGGAGCTTTTTCGAAAGAGCTTCATTTGTGACTTCATCAAGCAGATCTATTGTCATCCATGGATAAGGTCTGAGCCACAAAGGTTGGTACCTGTAGAACATACTTCTTAGCCCTTTAAGGACTATGTTCCTGTTAACATTATTAAAATAATAATCTGTAATTTTTCTATTCTTATTTAAAGGGAATCTTGTTGGAAGAACTGTTAAAGGGATCTCGAGCAAAGAGTTACCTTTATGATTGTAAGTAAAAGGATAAGGTTTTCTCAAAATGTAATCAGGTCCACCTCTGAATCCTGGAATTCCAACATACCCCGACCAGTTAACAAATGGAGTTATTGAAGAATCGACCATGTATTCATTTACCATAAGAATCCTTGCAATATTCTCGCTGAAACCAAAACGACCTGCCCTGAACGAAGTGGGTCTGATACTGAATGTTGTGCGTATCTGATCTGTTAAATATCTTATTTTATTTGCTACAATATCTTCTGATATTTCATTAGGAAATGCATGCCTGATATCATTATACCTTAAACCGTCTCTATTGAAAAAAGGAGGAGTGGTCCATGGATTAAGCAATGCACCAACTTCAGCCTGGTCATTTTCAAGAAAATCAGAGAACATTTCCCTTGAAAACGAATCTTCGCATGTTTCGGAAGCGAGCATATATGTTGGTTTAATGTGATATTTGTCGCAAAGCTTCTGCAATCTTGGCAAATTCCTGATATTTTCAAGAGTCAGCTCCTTCCCTGTCGCCCATTGATTATCTGCCGCTGTATCAATTGTGAGTATGAAATTCATTTTAACAGCTTTTTATAATTTATAAAGAGATTCAACAAATGGTATTATCCTCCTGGCCTGGTATTGATAATTGAATACTGTTTCAACAAGATGCTTGCCTCGTTCGGCAGTTCTTTTGGCAACATCATACCCTGACAGCACTGTATCTATTTTTTGTGCCAGCTTGTTAATATTCCCAGGGTCAACAATAAAAGCATTTAATCCATCAGTAAGGAACATCGAAACCTCGCCCACGTTAACCGAAATAACAGGCTTGCTTGTGGCGAGGTATTCAGTAAGCTTGGAAGGAAACGATGCTTGTGATTTCATATCATTAGCTCTCACCATCACAAGTATATCTGAGTTCAGGATGTATCTTTTTATTTCTTCACGTGGTAAGTAATCAAGAAGAATAACCCTATCAGAAATATTAAGCTCAAAAGCAAGTTTTTTGATTTTTGTGCGATCATTGTCATGACCCGGCCCCCCCATAACAAGATTTATTGAAGGGTACTTCTTCGCTATAAGCGAAAAGGCCTCAACAAGAACATCGACATTGTCGCGGTTAAATGTGAGGTTCCCAAAATATCCAATATACCTGAATGGAAGTGGTCTTTCGATATTAATTGAAAATCGCGCAGGATCAACAGTACTTGGGACCAACAATAACCTGTGCTGTGGGATTCCTACGTCTTTAAAGAAGTTGATAAGATAATGCGAGATGCAAAGGATTCCATCAACACAATTTGATTCAGCTTTGAGTTTAATCTTTCCGATAACCTTTCTTAAAGTACCATCCTGGTAATACCTTAGTGGATGCTCGCTAACTTCCCTTATCAGTTTCGAACCTGTTAACCGCGATAAGAACCATGCATAAAAAAGCGTTCCGGAAATCGCTGTGTATACAATTATTAGTTTGATACCATCCTCTCTTTGTATCTTCTTAAAAAGTGAGTATGTCTTTATGAACTTACTTATCTTGAGATAAGTACGCTTTATAAAATGGCTGCTTCTCCTTGACTGCCCGAAGGGATGATAATACTTAATCCCATCCAGTTCACCATCGGTGTAATTTGTATATGTGTTTCCGAAACAAACAACATGCACATTTTTACCGTTTTCCCTGAATCCTTTCGCATAGTAATGGACTCTGTTTGTTGATGCATCTCCTTCCGGAAAAGTAAAAAGGTCTCCGAAGATCACATAAGACATACCTTGAAGTTTTAAAATGAAGTTATTTTCTGATTTCAGAAGCCAGCTTCAGAAACTATCACCCGGTTTGTTGCTTCTTTCTGACTCAAAATATCAGGTTCAAAAAGAGAGAACATCCAGAAGCACATAATTAATGGAATGAACAGTATTGAATAACTGACAGAGATACCAAGAATTATAAAGAATAACAGAAATCTGCCCTTATAGTTAAAGTATTTGGAGAAGGTTATTGAACTTTTTATTGAAAAAATGAGGAATGGTATAAACCCTACAATTCCGAATTGCGCAAGGAGGTTGCCTATCCCGGAAACAGTAGAAATATTTGAGCCAGCCTGGCGTGTCCACTGCTCATCTGCATGAGCAGCAATTCCCAAAACCGGGTTGTTTTTGAAATCAATCAGGGTTATAAGTAGCGATGAAAACCGCTGAGGAGTTGTTGCCGATTCCCTCCCAAAGGAATCCCATACAATAAAGTCAATCCTTGAAGGTTCCTTGACTAATTCAACTATCTTATCCTTCATAAAAGGAAGTGAGAAAAGTAAAATCAGACCACCTGCCAGAGCAGGCAACATTAAAACTACCTTCTTGAATTCCTTATTGAAAAAATAGTATATAATTATCACAGAAAAAAGAAAATACCCTGTAGTTGACATTGTTGAAAACAGAGCAATAAGAAGCACCCAGAACCGCTTCTTTTGTTTACTGTCTTTTGCTGCTAAAAACAGGTTTATAAATATTGCCAGAGCAAGGTAGCTTGAAAAACTTCCAGGTTCCCATGCGAAACCACAATTCCTCGAGATCGTATGCCCGTTTATTAATGTTGTTTCATACGATTGGATCACATAGAATATTGTACTAAGGCCACGGCCTGAAACAAATGAGATCTGATCAAGGAAAGAAATCCGCCCTATTATGTTATAAAGAAAGTCTCCACCGGCTAAAACCTGGATACCCCAAAGAACAAGTGAAATTGCAGCTAAGAAATATACAACCTTTTCATATATGAGGAACAGATTGAATTTTAAAACGCGCACAGCTGTATAGCCGGTGAAAAAAAGGAAATAATAAGTCAGGAGAAATGTCGGACGTATCTCATAATACTTTATTGAAACAGCAATAAAATATAATGCAAAAAAGAACAGAAGCATGTAAAACTCAATGGAGAAGAACAAACGCCATTTGAATGCGAGTATGCCACTCATCAGTACAGGTAGTATTACACCAATGGGGTTGCTTTCAATCAAAGGTGATTCAAAGAACATCAGTGAACGCCCGGCATATAGAACAAGAATTACAACATATATATACTCCAGAATGCCAGGTTCCTGACTTTTGAATGTATTCTCATCGGAATAGTATTTCATCAGGGGTTTATTTTATTTTGTTATTACTCTTTTCAATTAAGGACTTTGTCAGCTTTTTGTAGAACCATAACATGCTTAAGAAATATGTTACACCGGCAAGTATTTTTGTATATGCAGCGCCCTGTTCACCAAATTTTGGGATAAGAGTGAAGTTGCATATAAACAAGACAACACCAACAAGAATTGCACTATTTCGAAGAGCCTTACCCCTTCCATGCGAACCAAGGAACCTGTTGTAAAAATCACCAAGCCCATGAAATACTATCCCGGTGCTTCCGACTATTGTCAGATAAATTACAGGTTTGAACTCGGGTCCATAAAAAATATTTATAAATGGTTCTACAAGAACCCAGCATAACAGGAGTGAAATGAAGGATACACCAATTGTTAGGACGGTGAGCCTTCGTCCTATATTAGTTTTCGAGGCAAACTCTTTATAATGAGTTGTTGCTATTACGTTAGGTATAAAATTCAAAGGTTCAGAAATAGTCATTGCAAGCGAATAATAACCAACCCCGGAGTTATCTACTCCAAAATAGCTGATAAGCATTCCCGATAAGGAATTCATAGCAACATTGAAGAGGGTTCCGATATAAACATTAAAACCATAGGTTTTGTTAAAATGCAAAATCTCACCAAGTCTTTCTTTTGTATTGTTGAACGATGGATTAACCTTATAAAGGATGTATAAAAATCCTGCTACATGAGTAAAAATGAACAGGAGCCAGATAATCAGCAATCTGTTACCGTTGTACTTCGCAAAGACGATATAAAAAAACAGTGTTACAGCAAAAAACAATACTTTGGGATAAAGCCTGCTTTTCGCAAGAAGACTAATCTTGTTATCGGCCTGAAACAATACTTCGAAATAATTCATTAGCAGGAATATCCAGGAAAAAGGAATTGTTATAAACATAACTGATCTCAATCCCTTCCCGGAAATATTTTTATCAAGAACTGTGTATAACACGAGCGCGATCAACATTATAGCAAACAGAAGCCCGAGAACAACTATCATCGCACCATATAATTCCTTTGTTTTCTTAGAATCGGAGCTTAGAACAATAGCACGGTTTCCTGCCTGGAAAAAGCCAAAAGTGAATATCAC
The DNA here is from genome assembly GCA_036261255.1 of Bacteroidales bacterium. Lineage (GTDB taxonomy): Bacteria > Bacteroidota > Bacteroidia > Bacteroidales > VadinHA17 > LD21. The sequence continues at coordinate 1,748 of DATALD010000104.1, read as the reverse complement.
CATGGCCAGGCTAAACACATAAAGCATAAATTTAAAATCGCCATAAGCTACCGGGCCGAGAAACCTTGTAATAAAGATGTTCGAAACAATAGAAAGAGGGATAATAAATATGTTTACGGCAAACAACGATACTACCTGCCTCAACCTGGGATAATTCCGGTAAAGGTTTTCAATCCATTTAATCATATTGATAAACTAAACTTTGAGATTAATTTACTTATCTGTAAAGAATCTAAATTATTTAGATAATGTAAGATTTTAAGATTTTTGTCGTTAGCTAGGCAGTGTTGGTCAAAGATTCAGTTCTTTTCGTCAAATATAAAAAGCATTGCTTATGAAGAATTATGCCTTACTATTAATACTCTTACTTACGACAAAAATTGCATCAGCAACAAATTATTATATATCTCCATCAGGAAGCGACAGCAATACCGGAACAATAAATTCTCCTTTTTTCACCATTAATAAAGCATGGTCTTATGTTCAGCCTGGTGACATTGTATATGCCCGTGGAGGAGTATACAGATACAATTCGAGGCAGAATCTCCATAATAAAAATGGTACAGCAAGTGATACAATAAGATTATGGGCATATCCTGGTGAACGCCCTGTTTTCACAAAGAGCAGCTCATTCAGCACTCCTTCTTTTCCTGTCAGCCTGATCTATCTTCGTGGTAGCTATGTCCATATCCGTGGAATTGAGGTAGCATATTTTACGCAAGCCACATCTGCCGTCTGGTATGGAATTGCTGTGACCGGTTCAAACAATAACAAGTTTGAGCTTATCAACAGCCATCACAACGGGAATGGAATGGGCATCAGGGATGAATGCAATAACAACCTGGTTCTGAATTCCGATTTTCACCACAACAACGACCCAATGACATCTTATGGTAACGCTGATGGTCTTTCAGTTGCTTACCATAGTGCATCAATGCAAAATACTGTAAGGGGTTGCCGGTTCTGGTTAAACTCCGACGATGGTCTCGACCTATGGCAAAACAATGGGAATCTCATACTCGAAAACTGCTGGTCGTGGAAGAACGGGTATAGATTCGATGGGGTAACGACGGCCGGTGATGGCTGCGGCTTTAAGTTCGGCTCTACAACAACACAGAATGGTACCACTTTTAAAAGAACAATCAAAAACAATGTTTCATTCTTAAACAGATCCCGCGGCTATATGCAGAATGCCGCTAATGTCAGGTTCTACTTCTATAACAATATTGCCTGGGATAACGCAAAAGGGATTGTTTTTCCAACTTATAATCTTGCTCATGTCTTCAGGAACAACATAGTTTTTGGAAACGATGAAAACTGGAATGGCAATTTTTCGAATTCTGTCCGTGATCATAACTCGAACGATCCATCTCCGATAGCTTCTTCAGCTGATTTCCAAAGCCTTGACACAACAGGTGTCTCAGGAAAAAGACAAGCAAATGGTAGTCTGCCTGATTTGAAATTCATGAAACTTGTTTCAGGTTCTGATCTAATTGATGCTGGTATAAATGTTGGTTTTGGGTTTACCGGTTCTGCCCCTGATTTAGGCCCCTACGAAACAAGGTCGGGAGCAATTGTTCCTTCTTTATCATACGAGAGTTCTTCAGTTAAAAATACAAGTCCATCAGAAGTAGAAGTTGTGTACAACCTCACTCTTGCCTCCGTAGTACCAACAACAACATGTTTCGATGTAAAAGTAAACTCTGTATCAAGAAGCATCTCAAGGATAATAATCTCCGGGAAAAATG
>DATALD010000101.1:0-15307 GCA_036261255.1 Bacteroidales bacterium | reverse complement strand
CGACCAGGAAAAGAGGATAAAGCTTCTTGAAGAAAAATTGAAAGAATACGAACCGATAAATCCATAAGTTAAATGAAAAAAGTTCTAATCGTTTTATTTTTGATTCTGCCTACTGGTTTATCAGCCCAATTGAGTAACGATTATCCACAGGCTGGGCCAGTAAGAATTTCTGATTATTCGCCCAATTTGATTCTACAGAGAAATACCAATGAAGGAGGATTTGTTCAGGGAATTCAGACCAAACTATTTGATGGTACCTATAACTGGTTTTTTGGGAATCTTCACCAGGGTCATTGGATAGTTAGTAAGGGAGACTACCAGGGAATTAAGTTTTCGATACAGGAAAATGGATTTGTTGGTATTGGAACTGATTCACCAGCCGGATTACTTTCACTGAAGAATAATTCTAAAGAGTTTAATATCCTTGCTAACCAGAAATTAACTGGTTATTGGCCACCGATTTCAGAAGTTGCAACCTTTACTATTCAAGCCTCAGGTGATGTACCGGGTAATATCGCTTTTGCATCAGGAAATACAGAACATTTCCGATTAACAAGCTTAGGGAATTTAGGCGTAGGAACAACTAATCCTGACTCTAAACTAACAATCTCCGATGGTGGAGCGGGCAGTTATTTATTGAATGTTGGCGGAACAGGGAATGGAAAAATTAAAGTACGGCATATTGATGGCAAGCACTGGTCATCTACTGAGGTGGACAACCTTTATTTTCAACATGGAATTAATAAAAACACTATAATAAATGCTGGGGGTAGTACTGGCGGTGTTGGTATCGGAATAATGGATCCAGGCATTTATAAACTTAATGTTTCCGGCAAAATCCGCGCCGACGAAATTGTTGTAAACACCTCCGGTGCCGATTTCGTCTTCGATCCCGGATACAACCTCCTTGATCTGGCTGAAGTTGAAAAATACATTGAAGAAAACAAACACCTTCCTGATGTTGCACCGGCCTCTGAAATGCAGTCAGACGGGATGAATGTGAGTGAGATGCAGACAAAGCTCCTGCAGAAAGTTGAGGAACTTACAATATACCTGATCGAGCAACAAAAAGAAATTGAAATGCTCAAGGAACTACTTAATCAACATAGTAATGAAGAAAATGAAAGCATTTAATAGAGTACCAATAATCTCTCTGTTTATATTTTTGCCATTGACTTCTTTTGGACAATGGTCAGGGACTGACCCAGTTTGGACTAATAGCGCTGTTGCAATAAACAACTATTATCAAAAAAGAATCTATTTAACAAGACCGGGTGAGAATGCTGGTAATGGCAAATGGTTTATTAGACTTCACCCTTCAACGATGTCAAATGTTGCAAGTGTCAGGATCACAGTTCATGGATCATGGAGTTGGGCAGATATTTTTGGTTGGTTAACAGGAGAATATGCCTGGTATTGTCCGGGTGATAATAGTATACTCAATACAGATTTTAGAATCACTTCTACTACTGGTTCAGCTTATGCAAATTTGCGACTTGGCCCTGCTGTTGTCGAAAATGGTTATGTTTCAATCCCTGTCTGGTGCACTAACACAAATAATGTCGCAGTATTGGTTGAATGGTACGATTCAGCAGATATAATAAGCAGTAATCTAACCTCAACATCATGGATGCCAGAACCTCTTCCTCAACTTAATTATCAATCAGTTAAAAGTAATTTAATAGTAGATGGGAGTGTTGGAATAGGAAACAATAATCCGGGCAGCTACAAACTTAATGTCTCCGGTAAAATCCGCGCCGATGAAATTGTTGTAAACACCTCCGGTGCCGATTTCGTTTTCGACCCTGATTACAATCTCCCCGATCTGGCTGAAGTTGAAAGATACATTGAAGAAAACAAACATCTTCCGGATGTTGCACCTGCCTCTGAAATGCAGGCAGATGGGATGAATGTTAGTGAGATGCAGACAAAAATGTTGCAGAAAATTGAGGAGCTAACCTTGTATGTAATTGAACTCAAGAAAGAAATAGAAACATTGAAATCAAAATAGAGCAAAAAAATTATTCATGAAATCAAGGTTATTCTCCGTCCTCTTAATTATGTTTATTGTTAATAGGCTTAATGGTCAATGGTATGGGACTAGTCCTTTGTGGACCCCTTCCAATGTAGGCATCGGCACCTCAGTCCCAGATGCAAAATTGCACATTGTTGGTAATGCAGGCATTCTAAACCTCCAGGGAGAAGATCACATTTATATTCAGTGGTTTCCCGATGGATATGGAGCAGGGAGAAAGGCATATACAGGTTTCCCAGGGGCAGCCTGGAATGATTTCTATATTTCCAATGAAATTCCTGATGGTAAAATTGTTCTGAATCCTGGATCAAATTCACCTGTTCAATTGAATTATGGAGCATCAAAAAAGCTTGAAACAACATCAACTGGAATAAGGATTTCAGGAAACAGCACTAATAATTCAAATCTTCTGGTTCTTCATAATACAGCAAATTGGGCTACTCCAATGATCTCGAATATTAGCTGGCAGGATTATGCTTCCGCTAATGTGGCAGCTATTGGAGCAAAATATGATCCTTCCATTTCAACAGTGGATATTCTATTTAATTCTCAATACAATAATGGTTATAAGGAAACATCTGAAACATCGATGATTATTAAAGGAAATGGTAATGTTGGAATAGGTAAAATTGATCCAACTTTTAGAGTTCATATTGCTAATACCAACCTTGATAATTCCGCATTCAATACGCTTCTTGCAATTGATGGTAATACAAATGATGAATCGACAAATAACAACTTTGATGCATCAAAACCCTCGGTTGGATTGGTTTTTCGAAGGGAATGGAACAGTGGTGGAATACCAAGAGCGTTGGCTGGAATTTATGCCTGGGGTGCATATAATTGGGCTGGAGGTCTTGCCTTTACAACAACCCCTGCTTATGCATATGGAGTACAACATACTCGCATGGTTATTACAGATGATGGAAATGTTGGAATTGGAAATACAACTCCAGGGGATTTTAAACTCAATGTATCAGGTAAAATCCGGGCAAATGAAATCGTTGTAAACACTTCCGGCGCCGATTTTGTCTTGGATCCCGGATACAACCTCCCTGACCTTGCTGAAGTTGAAAAATACATTGAAGAAAACAAACACCTTCCTGATGTTGCACCTGCCTTAGATATGCAGACGGAAGGGATGAACGTTAGCGAAATGCAAACAAAACTTCTTCAGAAAGTTGAAGAACTGACTTTGTACTTAATTGTGATGGAAAAGAAAAATAAGGTTCAAGATTTAAAAATTAAAGAGCTTGAAAATAAATTAAAAATGACTGTGCAATGAAAAGACTCAAAAATCTGCTTTCGTTTTTTTTATTAACGATAGCTGCAAATGTCTTGGGTATGATACTTTTTGGACCTGTTATTTATGCTCAGGTTCCAAATAATTTTCCAATGCCAACCATAATTCCGGCTTCTCCTGAAATGCATAGTTTGGGTAAGTTCGGTGACATACCCACGAGTAATTACACTGGAGTACCAGATATATCCATACCAGTGTATACTGTTAAGGTTGGAAAACTATCATTACCAATAAATTTATGTTATCATGCCTCAGGCATTGAGGTTAGTCAGGAATCATCCTGGGTCGGTTTGGGATGGAACCTGCTTGCTGGAGGCCAGATAGCACTTATCCCGGTAGGTGGCTTTGATGATCCAATGTGGAGGTTAAACTGGAATGAATTTCAACCATTTCTAAACTATATGGGAGGCTATCCGGATATGAAGAATGAGGATCATTATGTTGATTGGGAGTGCATTTCAGTAAATCCGAGCCAAACGGTTACCTCTAATGTCATCAAGGCACTTTTATGCGGTGCCGAAGCTCATGATGTTTTTTCAGCAAATTTTTTAAATTATTCTTTTAAATTCATCAAAAGCCCCAAGGATGTATCATCCTATATATTTGTAGGACAAAAGAACAAATGTGTAATTGTAAGAAATCCCGGTGAATTTGGTTTTGTTATAACTGGAGAAGATGGAACCATTTATCGTTTTGATTGCCAGGAATCACACTCATCTTATATTTTTGGGTGGTATCTTACAAAAATTATCAGTTCAACAGGAGACACTATATCTTTAAGATATAAGACTGCACAGGTAAAAAAGATACCTGCTTTAAATGAACGATATTCGGTTCACTATGGAAGTGGTGGGGCAGGAGGTTCAACACACCCTCAACGTGAGTCACCTTATATAACAGAAACGACTTATCAGTATCTTGAAGAAATTGAGACAAGGAATGAATTAATTATTTTTGAATCTGATAATAACAGGCTGGACCTCAATGGTGGCTATAAATTATCAAGGATAATTGTCAGAGACAAGTTTAATCAGGTTGATAAGTTTAATATCCGGTTTAAATATGATTATTTCAGCGGTTGTAGTGTTGGAGGTGACTTTTTGAATGATGGAGGTGATTACAGTCAAGGCTTGACTGCAGATAACAAATCAAAAAGGCTAAAACTAGATTCGTTAATAATTGGAACTAGTGTTTCAAACAATAATTACGTTTTTAACTACTATCAGCAAGTTCCTCTTCCCTACAAGACTTCATTTGCTGTAGATCACTGGGGCTATTATAATGGACAGGAGAATTCAAGTTTTATTAATCCATCATATGCTCGTACAATTATACCCAATTTATATGCTCTGAGTGTAGCCAGAGGTATTTCGATCGGTGATTTTCCCGCTGAATTATTTTTTAACGGAGCTACCAGAGGTGCAAGCGGAAACTTTATCACTGCTGGGATGTTGCATTCGATACAATACCCTACGAAAGGAAAAACTGTTTTTAAATACGAATCCCACGACTTCAATAATTATAAATATTTATCTGCTGAAGATGAACCTGATTTGATGCAAAACTATAATGCATCAGTACAGTTTATTGCCGATTACCCAGCCTATTCTGTTACCGAAGATGAATTTACTGTAAGTCACAGGACAAGTGTTCATTTTATTGGTTATACTGAATATTACAATGATACTATTTGTCTAGAAGGTATTCAGGTAGAAGGTGGTTTTACAACAAGAACTTACAGATATACGGGTCAGCAAGGATCCGAACACCTTGCTGAATGGGATGAGTATTTTTGGTTGGATCCTGGAGTTTACAGGTTGAGATGTACTGTATCAGGTAACTCTAGTTTAGAATTAGGAATACCAATAATCACTGGAGATATTTCTTATTTTGATCATGATGAGGAACTTCTTTCTGCACAAAAATATATCGGAGGAGGTGTGAGAATTAAAAGCATTGTAAATTATGATGAATACAATAATATCTTGACATCAAAAAAATATTCTTACATAAAAGAGGATGGTACAACAAGCGGTAGATTGCTTATTCCATTAATAAATTATGAACAAAAGAATATAACAATTGGACATGCTGAACCTGATCCTTATGGTGGTTGTCCTTATACTTACACTATAAACCGACCTACCTATACACTTTATGGAAGTAGTTATGTTTATCCTTCAACCCATCCATTTGGAAATAATGTTGGATATGATCGGGTTGTAGTTGAAACCTATAGTGATTTAAACAACATCGGCAAGGAAATTCAATATTTCTCAAATAATGATGCTTTATTGATGCATGACAGGATTCCCTATTTCCTTAATAATCCAAATGGAAATCTGATAAAGAGGATTTTGCAGAATGATATCGGTGATACTGTATTTGTAGAGAAATCTGAATATTCTATATTACAGGATACAGAAACTGCAGAAATTTTGAATGCATATGCTGAGGATCTGTATTCAGGTCCGACAGATATTTGCTGCGTTTCTTATAACCCGTTGGCTTATATTGGGCGGTTCAATATTTATTCATACCCAACAAGAAATTATTATTCCACCTTAATGACTAAGAATATAACAAATTATTTACCTACTGGGAAGGTGAGTATAATTTCTAGCTACACTTATAATCCCAATAATTTCTCCATCAAATCAACAAGAGTATCAACCAGCGAAAATTCAATTTCTAAATATTATGATACAAACTATCCAGTTGATTTTCCTGCAAATCCAATCCTGAGTTCAATGGTCGCTAAAAACCAGATTAACATTCCTATTGAACAAAGTGAATATATTAATACTAATAATAAATTTACCATTACGACAAATTTTGAACTTCAAAATAATTCATTTTATGCCCCGGGAAGTGTTACCTCAAAAAAAGGAAACTACAATACAGAAACAAGATTAGTCTATGATAAATATGATAACTATGGTAATATTACTGAAGTACATCAGGCCGATAATATAAAGGAGAGTTACATCTATGGATATAACCATTGTTACCCTGTTGTTAAAGGTACTAACATTGATGAAGCCACTTTAAATACCCGGATTCAACAATCCCTGCCCGCTGGTTTTTCCACCATAGACGCATTATTATTGAATTCAGGAACTCAACCTGGTTCTGCATGGAATGCCTTTAATAGTAATCTGAGGAATAGTTGTCCAAACAGTTTCATCACTACATATACATATGACCCGGTATACGGAATGACTTCAGCTACAAATGCTAATAATATTACAACATATTACGAGTATGATGAATTGGGACGACTTAAGCTTGAGAAGGATAGCGATGGCCATATACTTAAAACTTATGAATATCACTTTAAATAAGAATGTTATAAATGGTAAAGATAAGAATCAAATCAACCAGAATGTCTGCAAAAGCAGTACTTGTTATTTTTCTTGGTATTTATTTGAGAGTTTTTCAACTTTCAGCTCAGAACCAAAAACCATGGCAATGGGTAAAGCAGCTTGGAGGCGACTCCTGGGATATCACTGCAGGAATTACAAGTGATTCTGAAGATAACATTTATGTAGCAGGAAGTTTCTTCGATACTCTGTATTGCGATTCAAAGGATGTCATTTCCCGCGGTAGTCAGGATATTTTTATTTCAGAGTTCGATAACAATGGAAACCTTAAAGATCTCTGGCGTGCAGGAGGTTCCGGAGTGGATATTGTTTCTGGTATCTGCACCCTTCCTGATGATAACATTTTGTTATGCGGCTTACTTTCCGATTCGGCATCCTTGGGGAATCTTAAGGTATCGGGACCTGGGAAAAAACTTTTCATTACAAAATTCAGCAATGCAGGAGTTTTCCTGTGGGTTACAGATCTTTCTATAACAAATGATGCTTCATTATCTCTTTCAGGAACTGACGATAAGGGTAATGTATACGTATCAGGAATGTTCTCAGGATCTCTGACATCGGATGAGGAGGTTATAAAAAGTAAAGGCAAAGAGGATATTTTCGTTGCCAGGATCAGCTCATCAGGGGCTGTGGAGAATATCATTTCCTTCGGTAGCGAAGAGAGGGAAACCGTCACGTCGCTTGCAGTCAATGGATCAGGAGATATCATTCTTACCGGCACATACAGGAAAGACATTACTCTGGGAAATGTTAAGCTGACCGCAGGTGGGGAAAATATCAAATCAAATGCCTTTCTTCTAAAACTCGATAGAGAATTTATACCTGCATGGGTCAAATCTGCTCAGGGGGAGGAATACTGTGAAATTTCCTCAGCAAAATTCGATCGTGAAGGAAATATCTACACATCAGGGAGCTACAGCTCTGCAATGCATTTTGCAGATACAATCTTCCTGTCGACAGGTTACTCTGATATATTCCTCTTAAAATACAGGCAGGATGGCAGTGCTGAATGGAAAAGAAATTTAGGTTCGGATTATTACGATTATGTGTCAGGAGTAAGTGTGGATAATCTGGGAGGGGTGGTAATGTCAGGTTCCTTAGGAGATACACTTATGATAGACTCATTGAGATTAGAACCACAATATGAAAATACTTCTGCATTTATATTGCAGTTTTCATCCCATGGCAAAGCTGTCTGGTCAGACTGTATCACAGGATCGGGAAGAAATTTCAGCGAAGCCTCAACGCTTGATAAATCAGGTAACCTTTACTTCACCGGTTCGTTCAGAAATGAGTTTAAAAAGGGGGATGAGAGGCTGTTATCATTCGGTGACCAGGATCTTTTTGTGGCAAAATACTTTAACTGCATAGAGACAACAGACGAGATATCGGGCCAGCGATATTTCTGTCCCGGATCAGGAACAGAACTAAGCGTTCGCAGAATATACTCCAATGTTGTCTGGAATGATACCATTACCGGTAAGTACAGCATAACAGCTTCAAAGCCTGGAACCTATTCAGTTAAAATGCTTGATAAGAAAGGATGCATCGTAACAGGTAAGGTAGATATAACTCAGAGTGATGCTCCATGGTTTACACTTGGGAGAGACACTACAATTTCAATAACTGATTCACTTCTGCTCAGAGCGCCTGAAAAATTCTATGTTGACAGATGGCAGGATTATTCCATCGATAAGGAGTTTTCGGCAAGATCCATCGATGGGATCGCCGGCGAAGAGGAATATTGGCTTATGGTGAGAGATTCGCTTAATTGTAGTTATACGGATACGATAAAGGTTGCTTACACAAAAGGATATGGCTGGTTTGATCCTTCGAATACTCAGCTAACTGTTTACCCGAATCCTGCCAGGGACAGGATGTGGTGGTCACTTATAACAGATGTTGTTTGCAGTTTTAATCTAGATCTTACAGATGAAAGAGGAGTAGAGGTGCATCATGAGCTTATCGACGACTACACATCTGGAACGGAAAATGAAATCTATGTTGGCAATCTTCCCTCTGGGATCTATTACCTGCGAATATCGGGATCCTCACAGAAGATTCTTAAGATCTTAAGGGTGGTAAAGCAATAAGATAATAAACGAAATAATATGCAGTCATGTCAAATAGAGAATATATCGTTTCACAAGAGGTTAAGATGGACTGGTTTAAGAATACTTTTTTGCTGTTACTCTTTTTATCCAGTCGTAGCCTTTATGCCCAGGACATTATTTTAAATGAAGTTGTAGCAGGTAAAGCTGAAGTATCAGCTCCGGGATCAATAACGCTGCAGCCTGGTTTTCATGCTAAGGCAGGCAGCAATTTCCATGCTTTCATTGGCCCGATGCAAGGCGCCTACAGCTCCATGCAGATCCCTGTTTCAACAGGTTCCTCATTATCATCTCCTTCAACGGGTAATAACTACACAAGGGAGATTATCTACAGAGAACCTGAATCAACGCCACAAACATCCAATTTTAAGCATTCTGAAACAGTAAATTATTTTGACGGACTTGGCCGCCCTAAACAGACTGTCCTTGTTGGTGCTTCACCACTGGAGAAAGACATTATTCAACCAGTGTTTTATGATAATTATGGCAGAGAAGCAGTAAAAACACTGCCATATCCGGAGAATGAAAGAACAGGGAGTTTTCGTCCCGGAGTAAGCGAATCTACGGTAAATACATATTATTCAGGAAATATTGCCGGAAGAGAGAGTAACGGACGAGCATTCACTTTTATTGAATTTGATAACTCGCCCCTGAACAGGATTGTTAAGCAGACCGGTCCGGGAAGCGAATGGGCAAACAATAATAAAGCTGTCACAATAAACTATCTTACAAATGCTGCGGAAACCGGCTGGCAGGTAACCGGTGATTTTTCGTATTCTCCGATAAGCTACCCTGCAAACTCACTTTTTGTAACAGAGACAATCGACGAGGATGGCAATTATACCAGGGAGTATAAAGATAAACTTGGCCAGGTAGTTTTTAAGAAATCCAAACTTAATAATGACTGGTTACGCACAGCTTATATATACGACGACTTTGGATTGCTTCGTTGTGTTGTTCCTCCAGAAGCGGCAGGACCAGAAGATGACAATCTTTGCTACAAGTATAGATACGATAGCAGGCATCGATTGGTTGAAAAAAGATTGCCTGGAGCTGGATCAGTTAAGATGGTTTATGATAAAAGGGACCGTTTGCGTTGCACACAGGATGCCAACCAGGCAGCGCTTACAGATCAAGAGTGGAGCTTCACCAAATATGATGAATTAAACAGGCCGGTTATTACCGGAACTGTTAGTGGAATTGGTGATCAGTCGGCAATAAATGCTGCTATTAATGCTAACCAATATTTGAATGAAATACGTAATAATCAATTATCTGGTTATGGATATACAAGCAACTCATTCCCTGCAACTGGAGGTAGCATTTTATCTGCTACTTATTACGATGACTATACTTTCAGAGCAGGGATGAATCTTGATACTGAGTTAGAATCTGATGGATATGATGCAACGAGCTATAATATAAGTACAATTAAAGACTCAGAGCCAAGAGGACAAGTTACCGGGACGATGACCAAAGTACTTTCGTCATCGCAGGATGTTTCAGAAGTGACAAAAAGTATTCTGTATTCCACCTTGTATTATGATAAATATGGGCATCTGTTAAGATCGATATCGCAAAATCATATAAATGGTAAAGATGTCATAACCAACGATTATGAACCTGTTACATATCAACTCCTGAGAAGCAGGCAACAACATTTTGGGTATGAGAATGTGATAATTGAAAAATGGTATGAATATGATCATGCAGGAAGGCTTTTGGCCACAAGACAAAAAATAAATGATCAGCCTGAGATCACATTAAGCGCCGTGAGTTATAATGAACTTGGGGAGATGATCACTAAATACTTCCATTCAAAACAGACCTCAGGCAGCAGGAGTTTTATTCAAAAGACCGATTATGTTTATAACATCAGAGGATGGCTCAGGCAGATAAACGATCCTGCACTATCTTCTGATAATGATCTATTTGGGCAGACAATTATATATAATACAGTAACAGAATTGGGTAGTCTCAATCCAGGTGCCGGTCTCTATAACGGAAACATATCCGGTTTGAAATGGGGGACAAAGAATGATGTTGTAAGAGGTTATCAGTTCGTTTATGATAATCTTAACAGGCTTAAGCAGGGAAATTATGCAGAGGGTCCAGGATTAAGTACAAATATTGGGTACAACAATGAATCGGTCTCTCTCTACGATAATAATGGTAACATTAAAAATCTACAGCGGAGATATAATAACATTACTGTTGATAACCTAACATATTATTACCCGTTAAAAAATAACAAGATAAGTTCTATTGCCGATGGAGCCGGCAACGGGACCGGTATAGATGATTATCCTGGAGACAGCCAGTCGTATATCTATGATCCAAACGGGAATATGATACATGATGGTTCAAAAAGCCTTTATATTTCGTACCATTCTATGTTGAATCTGCCAAAGGAACTCGACTTTGGAAGTAATAACCGTATCTATTATCATTATAATGCTTCAGGAGTAAAACTGATGAAGCACATTTCTAGCGCTAATTATTCTTCTTCGCTCATCCATTATGTAGGGAATATTGTTTATGAAGGGAGAAACCTAAGTTATATTATAACAGACGAGGGGCGGATAGTGTCTGTCGGAACAGGCACTGAAAGAAAATTCATATATGAATACAACCTGAAAGATCATCTGGGGAACAGTCGTGTAACATTTATGGGCACCACCCTTGGTGGAGGAGCAGTTGATATTATGCAGACAACAAGCTATTATCCATTTGGACTTGTGATGAGTCAGTATGATGGAAATACTTCTGCATCATACCAGGAAAATAAATATCTTTACAATGGCAAGGAGCATCAGAATGATGTCTTTGGCAGTAGTTCTTTGAACTTGTATGATTACGGAGCTAGGTTTTATGACCCGCAAATAGGTAGATGGCATGTGATAGATCCAGCAGCTGAATTTAACAGAAGGTGGAGTCCTTACACATATGCGCTTAACAACCCTCTCCGATTTATTGATCCAGATGGAAACGACTGGTGGGATGTTGTAAATGGAATAGGTAGAGGAATTACTGACAATTTACTTGGTACATCTACCAGGGCTAACTTCAAACCAACAGATGCAGCACAATACAATCGGGTGTTAAACCAGGTAGATGTTGGATCAATGATGACAGGTGCCATGATGACAACTACCGGAGGAACAAGTGCAGCAGCAGCTGGTGCTGTAGTTCTTGCGGGAGAGACAGGCGGAGCAAGTTTACTAGTCGGTGGTGCAGCAGTTGGTGAAGCAGCGGTTGGAGGAGTTCTGATGATGAACGGAGCAAAGAATTTAGCTAATGGGAATAATTACGGTGAAAATGAGCCTAACTCGACTTCTTCTACAGAAGCTTCTGGAAGAAGTAAAAATAAACTTGAACCAAGCAAAGAAGCGACTGGAGATCATTCTTCATTTAAAACAGACGAGAATGGTAATATAACCAATACAGCAACTTATAAGAGTAATCCACAGAATCCTACTGGGTTTGATGAAGTTAAAAGAGTTGATGTTAAAGGGAAGGCTCATTATGACAAGTCAACCGGTAATAAAGTTGAAACTCCCCATGTGCATGAGAACGGTTCAGTTAGGCCAGCTAATGAGGATGAATTACCAAAAAGAAGGTGAATAACATGTATTCTTTAGAATGGTTGCAAAAATGGTATGCTGAGATGTGTAACGGAGATTGGGAACACACCTTTGGCATTAGAATAAGTACTTTAGATAATCCAGGATGGGAGTTATTAATTGATTTAAAGGATACTAAGTATGAGAATATGAAACAACCTCACATATTAGTTCAAAAAAATGACGATGACTGGTTTTCTTATAAAATCGAGGAACATGTATTTAAAGGCTATGGAGACCCCACTAAATTAAGTAAGCTTATTGAGACATTCCATAATCTTATCCTAAAATCAATATGAATCAATAAAACAAAACCCGGTTATTCTCCAGATTTTGTTTTATTGCGGGGGGGACGGGATTCGAACCCGTGAAACCCGAAATAAGGTTTAACCGATCTTCAATCGGTCGCCTTAAACCACTCGGCCACCCCCAGATTTTTTATAATTGACCCTCGTTTAAAGAGGCTGAATATCATAAACCATTGTAATTGAGTAATCCTGAAGATCTCCTAAGTTCACTAATTTAACGATGATATTATTCTTCTCTTCTGAGGTGTATACTTCATTAATTTCAGCTACCTGAGCGTTCTTCTGAGATGGAGAAATACGACCTACAAACATCTTTTTGGGATAAGTAACGTTACCCATCTGAACCTGAAACCCCAAAGAATGATTGGACAGGAAGTCCATACCTTCTGAAGTCATGACAAACTTTTTAATAGTCAGCTTCATGCCTGTTTTAAAATCTATTAAAAACTCCGGCTTATCAGGAGTAAATGTATGATTAGGATAATCCTGTAACATGATTTTATTTTTTTTTCGGCGGTTTTGATGTATTGGGGTTATTGCCGCTAGTTGGTTTAGGCTTCTGAGGAGGAATCTCCATGGAATGTCTTTGAATCTGAGGGTTTTGTTGCTTATTGTTCCCTTTGCTTTCAGCCTTGTCTGCCATCTTTTCAGAGATTAAGTTTAACAAAATGTATTAACAGTATAATGCCGATTAATAGGCCCATTATCATGAGGATATTTATGGATCTTAAGAAAATGTTCCATCTGTTACAAACCTTGTTGTAATCTTTTTCTTGGTCATCATGGGAGATGGCCCATCGGTTAGCCATGATTGAAATGAAATGAGCAACCAGGCTGATAAAGATTACTCCTGCAAAAAAGTACCATGAAGCGATCAGGGAATTACAGGAATTACTTTTTCAATAAAGGCGAAAGAAATACCCAGCGCCCCGGAAGCAATAAATAGCACGTTTTTATCGAACTGCTCGTTGCTGTACTTTAGTGCCTGGTACTGCTCCCGTATGTAATTATCATCGCTCATTTTGAAACTATACTGCCAGCTTCTGAATCTCTTAGTTAGGAACGCATCGATAAAAGTCTTGATCAGGTGTTTATCATCCTTATCGAGCTTCTCCACTTCCCTGAATTGTAATAGCAGCTCTTTGTCGGTCAGCTGGGCTGAAACCACTTCGTCATTACTGCCATTCATCAGGTAGTGTCGGTCGTTGTATCGAGAGCTGCAGCGAGTTTTTGTAACATGTCCGCCGATGGGGATGATTTACCGGTCTCGTATCTTCCAATCTGCACATAAGTTAGTCCCACCTCTGCAGCCAGGTCAGACTGAGTTAGCTTTTTACCTGTGCGGAGTTCCTTAATACGTTCGCTGATGCCCATGTTTTTATAATCAATTAGTTGCTGATAGATCAATGATGTATCAAAAATAGCAATTATAAAGAATGTTTATAACATAGTAGATAAATTGAGATACATTTAAGTATCATCATGCAAAACATGTTTGTATTATTGTAATACAGAATTGTATGTAAGCATTCGGCCAGGCACATCTTGACTGCCATTTAGGGTATTTCTATTTTGATCCAGTAAGTTTTTCAACTTTCCTGAAGTTCTTTGACATTATTAAGAAAATGATTTGGATGGTCAGTTTTTTCCAAATAAATCCAGTAATCATTGGATTTCTGTTGGAGTTTTTTGTATTTCCCGGTCAGCTTTCCACTTATGAGGTAGGAGATCTGCCAGGTCAAGACTGTAATTGGCGTTATAATACGGTATTCTTGTCAGAACATCAGTCAGCCACTCCCTGGGGTTTACATCAACTGCAGCGCAGCAACCAAACAGTGAATACATGACTGCAGCATTTTCCGCCGCATTATGATTGCCGCAGAACAGGAAGTTCTTTCTGCCAAGCGCCAGTGGACGGATTGTATTTTCCACAAGATTGTTGTCTATCTGGTATCTGCCATCAAGATGATACCTCGACAGCCTATGAAACAATGAGTATGTATAAGTTAATGCCTGGCTCATTCTTCCTTTGGGTAATGCTTTGGGCATATAATTTACTATCCATTTCTCAAAAGCACGCAGTATGGGATATGCAAGTCTTGATCGAAGTTCAGCCCGCTCATGATAACCGAGATCCTGATCATCTGCCATGGACTCCACACCATAAAGCAGACCGATTTGCTCCAGTGCATATGTGGCGCCGGTTTTATCTTCTTTCAAGGCTTCATTAAATTTTCTTCTTGCATGTGCCCAGCAACCCAGAAATAGTACTCCCTTCTTATTCTCATATATGGAATAAGCATCATAACCGTCAGTTTGTACCGCTCCTTTGTAATTATGCAAAAGTTCTAAGACCACTTTCTGAGCTCTCGATCCTTTGTCGTAATGAAAGATTACCATTTTCTCCATCACTGCCCTGACAACCCACAGGTAAGCTTTAACAGCTCTGTGCTTTTCACTGTTGATAACCGGAACAGTGCTCTCATCTACCTGGATATAATCAGACTTAAGCACCAGTTCCTTTAACCTGATGTATAATGCCCT
>DATALD010000099.1:0-5599 GCA_036261255.1 Bacteroidales bacterium | reverse complement strand
ACCCCCGTCGAGTTCCGCCAAAAGGTTGGGAACGTCAATAACTCTACGAGTTATCTTCCGTTCCCAACCTTAAAAGAATATAAATTAAGTAATAATAGAAAGCAACAAAAAGAGTCAACGTTAATTAGGCATTGACTACCTAGTACCTTGTACCTATCACCTATCACCCTGTACCTAAGTATAAAAAAACCTCCCATCCAGAATAAGAGGGAGGCATATACAATAATCTTATAGCCTCTGGCTATTTCTTCATTGTTGAGTAATAATCAGTAAAGATTGTGCTCACAAGAGGCTTATAGTAAAGCCAGAAAAACCTGTTTGGATCATTAGCCTGTTCAGTGTAGTGCAATCTCTTTAGCTTCTCAATTCCTTTAAACATTGAGGTCCAAAGCGGTTTTTGACTATAAGCGAAATTCCCTGCAAAGTAATAAACAGTTGGTGTTACAGCATCCTGGATCACAGCAGGAAACTGGTTAGTTAGGTTATATTTCATCAGGATTGAATCACCGGCAGCAGTTGTTTTAAGCTGGTAGTTCGAAATTACATTGCAAGATACTGGTTCAATAATGTCAAACCAGTTGTTAAAAGCTACTGTGTCTGTCACGCCATATTTCTGTACAGTTTCAGGAGAACTTACAATATATGGCATAGGATCAGTTACGCCTTCGCCTTGTTCAAGGACAATAATGTTCTTTTGGCTTACAAGTACCAATCCGGGTTTTGTAAAAGTCCATGGTTTTTTATGTTCTTTCCTGTATGAACCAGGCATCCAGTCGGCAAAATCATGAGAGTTTGAGTCAAGGGAGGCAAAATACCTGCCTGTCCAGCCATTAAATTGCATTCCCATCCTGTCCTGAACCCTCCATGCATTATAATTGTCAGTTGGGAAATCAAAAGTATTATATTCGAGAATGATAAGCCTGTTTCTATCTTTCATCTCCTTAAAAACAAGGAAGTCTGTGTTATTCAATCCCCCGTATAGCTTTCGTGATTTCCTGCTTTTACTTGAGCTCAGATACCAATCTGTGAAATAAACCCCGTATGTATCAGCAATGTATAGGACGTCATTCTTTTCAGCGAGATCAATAATCTCACGAGTCCTGTAATCATGAATCTCGTATTTATGAATTCTTTCCGGACGAAGAGGAAACCATCCGTAATAATCTTTGTTTGTATTATAGTTTGATTTATGCTCTTTGTCAACAATCCTTAAACTTGACAAAACCCAGCTGATAGATCGATGATTTTCACGTTCGATAGTCGGAACGGTCTTGTCTACCAGGATAACATCCATTGGTTTCTTAGCCTGAAAAGTCCACCTAATCAGATTGATTAGCGGCAATGCAACAATTACTGCAAGAATGATAGCAATGACAAGAAGGGTTTTTTTCATAATTGAAATATGAATGGATTCAAATACGTTTATTTCTTATAATAATCCAAAATCAATTGTTAAAAGTATTAATTTCTTTTAAAAAGAAAATAAAATTGAAGCAATTTAATAATTTTTATTGAACAGAAAAGTGTTTATTCGTCATAGGATGCACAAAATAAATGTATTGTAAACCGATAAAAGAGACTGTAAAATTAACAATCAACATAGCTTTGCATGAAATAAATAATCATCATATCAAATAAGCATTAAATGCAACTTTTAGATAATACAAGTCAAAGCTTGTTTTTTGCTATTTTTGCATAAATTCTTAATCTGATGTTATCGAACCAACCTCTTGCAGAAAGACTAAGACCTAGAGATCTTGACGAGTTTTCAGGACAGCAACATCTTGTAGGACCTGGTTCTATACTTCGGAAAGTTATAGAATCAGGGAACATTCCTTCATTCATATTATGGGGGCCCCCAGGTGTTGGAAAGACAACCCTTGCAGGTATTATTGCAAACCGTTTGAAACGACCTTTTTTTTCTTTAAGTGCAGTGCATTCCGGAGTAAAGGATGTGAGGGATGCTGTTGAAAAAGCGAAGAAACAACAGTTTTTTAATCAACCAAATCCCATCCTGTTTATTGATGAAATCCACAGGTTCAACAAATCGCAACAAGATTCATTACTGAGCGCGGTAGAACAGGGTATAATTACGCTTATTGGTGCTACAACTGAAAACCCGTCTTTTGAAGTTATTTCTCCTCTCCTTTCAAGATGCCAGGTGTATATAATGAAACCCCTGAGTGAACCGGAGCTTAAAGAGCTTTTAGAAAAAGCTATTAAAAAAGATACATTTCTCTCATCTTATGACATTAACATTGAAGAATATGAAGCACTTCTCAGAGTTTCAGGAGGTGATGCACGAAAACTTTTGAATGCTCTGGAACTTGTTGTGAATTCAGAGGCACAGGACAATCAACAAGGAACAGTAGTCATCAATAACGACAAAGTGCTAAAGCATCTACAGAAGAACCTTGCAATATATGATAAGAATGGAGAGCAGCATTACGATATCATCTCTGCATTTATTAAATCAATGAGAGGGAGTGATCCCAATGCTGCTGTTTACTGGCTTGCCAGAATGGTAGAAGGGGGTGAAGATCCTAAATTTATTGCAAGAAGGATGCTCATTCTTGCGGCTGAAGATATTGGCATGGCAAATCCCAATGCATTATTGCTGGCCCAGGCTTGTTTTGAGTCAGTAAATGTAATCGGATGGCCCGAATCAAGGATAATTCTTGCTGAAACTGCTGTTTACCTTGCTACTTCACCAAAGAGCAATGCTTCGTATATGGCAATTGAGAATGCAATTGCAAGGGTGAAAGAATCAGGTGATCTTCCTGTACCGCTTCATATAAGAAATGCACCGACAAAACTGATGAAAGATCTTGGATACGGTAAAGATTATAAATACGCACATAGTTATGAAGGTAATTTTGTTGCAGATAATTTTCTGCCCGAGGGCTTAACAGGCACTGTTTTTTACGAACCTGGCTCCAATCCTAAGGAAGAAGAAATCAGAAGGAAGCTTTCAAAAATGTGGAAAGATGTATATGGTTATTAATAGGATGGTGGATCGATAAATTCCTTCAAGAGTTGTTAGTTAAAAATTATTCTATCTTTGTTTTATTATGTCTGATTATTTAAAGAATATACCCGGTTTAAAGTTTACCGATTCAGAAAATTTCCTGCTCATTGCTGGACCATGTGTTGTTGAAAACGAGGAAGTTGTTTTTGAGACAGCCACTCACCTGAAAGAGCTTTCAGAAAAATACATGATACCTTTTGTTTTTAAAGCATCGTACAGGAAGGCAAACAGGTCAAAATCAAATTCATTTACAGGAATTGGTGATGTTCAGGCCCTAGAGCTCCTAGCCAGGGTAAAGGAAAAAACAGGTTTACCTTTAATCACTGATATTCACAATCCTGATGAAGCGGGACTTGCAGCTGAGTATGTCGATTTATTGCAGATTCCTGCATTCTTATGCAGGCAAACAGATTTGCTGGTTGCTGCCGCAAAGACAGGTAAATGGGTAAATATAAAAAAAGGTCAGTTTCTGTCCGGATCAGCAATGCATTTCGCCTGTGAAAAAGTAAAAGAAGCAGGTAATAACAACATTTTGCTTACCGACAGAGGAAATATGTTCGGATACCAGGACCTTGTTGTTGATTTCCGTAACATACCTGAAATGCAAAAGATTGGAGTACCTGTAATAATGGACATAACACATTCACTTCAGCAACCAAACCAGGAGGCTGGAGTTACAGGCGGTAAACCTGAGATGATTGAAACAATTGGTAAAGCAGCGATCAGTGTTGGCGCTGATGGTATTTTCATTGAGACACATCCCGATCCCTCAAAAGCCAAATCTGATGGGGCCAATATGTTGAAACTATCATTAATGGATGATTTGCTGAGAAAATTAACATTATTAAGGAAAACGGTTAACTCGTTTAAATAACTTAAAAAAACAAAAAATGAAAAAAGCTTTATTAGCAGTCACAGGATTATTTCTTGTTGCAGTTCTGAATGCTCAGTCGCTTGAGGAAATTGTAAACAGGTACACAAAGGCGAACAAGTTCGATCAACTTTCAAAATTATCCTCAATTAAGATTACTGCAAAGATGTCGATGGCTTCAATGAACCTTACTTTGCCAATGGAAGTGTGGATGAAGAATCCTGACAAAATCAAACAAGTCACAGATTTTAACGGTCAGAAAATAATCAGTGCATTCAACGGAACAAAGGGATATTCAATAAACCCTATGGGAGGTTCTGAAAAACCAGTTGATATGTCTGCTGATGAGATAAAGCAAGCCAGGAATAATATTATGTTTAAGAATATTCTTCAGGAAAGCCTGAAAGCAGGAAAACTAACACTTTTAGGAGTAGAAAATGTTAAGGAAAAACCTGCTTTTAAAGTCAAAGCCGACCTTGATGGCATACCAGTAGTTTTATACATTGACAAAGAGAGTTATTTAGTTTCGAAACAAACAACCACAGTCAGCCAGGGAGGCA
Organism: Bacteroidales bacterium; assembly: GCA_036261255.1. GTDB lineage: Bacteria > Bacteroidota > Bacteroidia > Bacteroidales > VadinHA17 > LD21. Next base: position 1,140 of record DATALD010000099.1, on the reverse strand, counting down.
TGGAAACGACTGTTGATTCATATCCTTCTGATTATAAAGAAGTAAATGGCATTATTCTGCCAATGAAGACAACTTCTTCAACACAAGGGATTGATGTTATGATGACATACGAAAAAGTAGAAGTGAATATTCCAATGGAAGACAGTATTTTTACATTGAACTAGATAAACCTGAAAAGATAAAAAAAACGCGGAGAACATCCGCGTTTTTTATGCAGTCGGCCTGTAAGCCGGATTCTGTAAGGTTCAAAACGAACCGTTTCCATCATTTATCTTGTCCAGCCATCACTGACCGGATCTTACGACCTACCCCCCGGCTCAGGCGGGCAGCCTTCAAACGCCGGTATACGTGGTCTTTCAACCCATAAGGTGTACGGCCTGCAATGTTGCCACCACAGCCGGTGAGCTCTTACCTCCCCTTTTCACCTTTACCATCCGAAGCTTCAGCGAAGGATTGCCCAACGCTTTACTTTGGTGGCAGTTATTCTCTGTTACACTAACTATACCCTTTCGGATATCTTCCCGTTAGGAAGTATGGTGCCCTTTGTTGCCCGGACTTTCCTTTCAGGTATAATGCCTGAACGATGGAAAAGCCAACTGCAATGCAAAGATAAGAAGATAATCTCAAATGTTAATTAAGTTTAATTGTTTATTACTTTTTTTATTCTTTGCTTTAGTTGTACAACCATTATTGACTAACTTACTTATTTTTGCAGTTTTCAAAAAGAAATCTCCGAAATCCATCTTGAATAATTTGAAGCCAAAAGAAATAAATATCTCTGATTATGATTACTACCTTCCCGAAAGAAGGATAGCCCAAACTCCGGCAACCATAAGAGACAGGTCAAAACTTCTCGTGTTTAAAAATAACATAATATCAGAGGATAGCTTTTCAAACGTTGCAGAATACATACCTGAAAGATCACTTCTCGTCTATAACAATTCAAGAGTCATTAAAGCAAGATTGCTATTTGGTAAGGAAACAGGTGCAAAAATTGAAATATTATGCATCGAGCCGATAAATCCTCCGGATTATGAATCTTCTTTCAAAGCCACAGGCAGTGTTGAATGGAGCTGTATTGTCGGCAATCTTAAGAAATGGAAACAAGGCCGGATCAATTACTTGTTTACAAGCAAAGGA
>DATALD010000098.1:0-29324 GCA_036261255.1 Bacteroidales bacterium | reverse complement strand
TAGGGTTGGCGACCATCTTATTTTCAAGGTAAAGAATCAGAAGAAGCAATCAGCGCTTATCCTGCTGCATCCGCAGATCGGGAATTATGTAAGTGTCAAACATCCTTCATTTGAAATTGAGAAGAATGAGATCCTTGAGTTCTTCTGCCCATTATGTAATTCTTCACTTGAATCGGATATTCATAAGAATCTTGCACATGTTATCCTTAGCGAAGAAAATGGAGACACTCATGATGTCTATTTTTCACAAGTCACCGGGGAACACAGCACCTTTGAGATCTCCGGCGAATCAGTAAGGATAGCTGGTGAAGATGCCGGCAAGTACACTTACTTCAAGATCGGGAATAAATTCAAAAGGTATCTGTAAAACATACTTCCATAATGAGCTTCTTTCAGCCATTGAAAATGATATTCCATTAATCATTTATAAATATCATTTTGCATTGCCAAAAAACACTTTAAATTTGGCGCAAATTTCCAAAGCATGGCTGTTTTTTTAATCATGTTCATGAGTCCGGCCCAAAAAAATCCTATTCTTTGCACAATCTTCAGGTGATAGAAATATATACTATGTCTCATTCAGAACAACACACAGAAAGAAATTCCCTGGCTTACTGGATTGAAAAAAATACTGAAATTCATTCAATGAAATGCTATCAATGTGGCAAATGTACTGCCGGATGCCCTGTTGCAAGCGAAATGGATATTGCACCAAGCATGGTAATGAGATTGCTGCAAACAGAAAATCAACTGAATGACGATAAGATTCTCAGGTCATACTCAATATGGCTTTGCCTTACTTGTGAGATGTGCCTAAGCCGCTGTCCGATGGAGATCGACATTCCTTCAATAATGGACTATCTCAGGCAAAGATCTCTTGCCGAAAAGAAAGAAAATAAGAAAGCCCGGAATATTATATCATTCCACAGGTCTTTTCTTAATTCAATAAGGCTGACAGGAAGATTATTCGAATTTGGCCTCATACTCGACTATAAAAGACGTTCCATGAAACTCATGCAGGATATTGCCCTTGCGCCTAAGATGATCACCCGTGGAAAACTTCATTTCATTCCTGGCCTGGTCAGGGACAGGGCACATCTCTCGGGAATTTTCAGGAAAACAAGCAACAAGAATCAAAAATGAAAACAGGCATTTACCCCGGTTGTTCATTGAATGGTTCAGCGCGCGACTATAATGAATCAGTCTTTGCACTTGCTGAAGCATTCGGTCTTGAACTGGTCCAGGTACCGGACTGGAATTGTTGTGGTGCGACTGCAGCACATAACGTTAATAAGAAATTATCGCTTTCCCTCCCTGCCAGGATCCTGGCAATTGCTGAGAAAAACGGGATGGACGAGATAGTAGTTCCCTGCGCAGCATGCTATAGCAGGCTAGTTGTTACGCAGCATGAACTTATGTCTGATCCGGTCCTGAGAAATGACATAGTCAATATAATTGAAATGAAGTATCAGGGAACCTGCAAAATACTGAATGTGATTGAATGGATCGATAAATACATTACCCCACGCATCGATGAAAAGAAAATAAAAACATTTGATCACAAAGTTGCCTGTTACTACGGCTGTCTTCTTGTGAGACCAAACAAGATCCTTAAATACGACAGGGCTGAAGATCCTGAAACTATGGATATTTTAATGTCAAAGATCGGAGCCACACCGGTCGACTTTCCCTTCAAAACAGAATGTTGCGGAGTGGGCTTCTCAATTTCGAGGACTGATATAGTATTAAAGCTGTCGGGAAAGATCATTGAAGATGCAGAGCACAGGGGAGCTGAATCTATAATAGTTGCCTGCCCGATGTGCCATTCAAATCTCGACATGAGACGTACTGATATAAATAATTATCTGGAAAAGAAATTCAATATTCCGGTATTATTTGTGACACAGGCAATAGGACTTGCAATAGGACTGTCTCCAAAAAAAGTCGGATTAGGGAGACATTTTGTTGAAGTAAAAATAAGTTAACTATATAAAATGGCAAGAATTGGAGTTTTCGTCTGTCATTGTGGAGAGAACATCAGCGCTACAGTCGATTGTGCAAAGGTAGCTGAATCGATGGGCAAACTTAAGCATGTTGCCTGCAGCGTTGATTATAAGTACATGTGCTCTGACCCGGGCCAAAACCTTATTAAAGAAGCAATAAAGGAACACAAACTAACAGGTGTCGTTGTTTCTGCATGCTCACCACGTATGCATGAGCCAACCTTCAGAAGAGCCTGTTCAGAAGCCGGGCTTAATCCATTTTTATGCGAAATGGCAAATCTCAGGGAACATTGCTCCTGGGTCCATGAGAAAAATGACCTTACAACACAGAAAGCTATTGATATCGTAAGAACACAGGTAGAAAAGGTAAAACTGAATGCCTCTCTGCAGCCGATCAAAGTACCGGTGACCAAAACTGCCCTTGTGATCGGTGGTGGTATTGCCGGTATCCAGACAGCCCTTGATATTGCCAATACAGGCCATAAAGTTGTGATGGTCGAAAGGTCTCCGTCAATAGGTGGACATATGTCACAGTTGTCAGAGACATTTCCAACCCTCGATTGCTCACAGTGTATACTCACTCCCCGAATGGTGGAGGTAGCTCAACATCCAAATATACAGCTATACACATATGCTGAAGTTGAAAGTGTGGAAGGATTTATTGGTAACTTCAAGGTTAAAATCCGAAAGAAAGCCAAAAGCCTTGACGAGAAGACATGCACCGGGTGCGGCTTATGCACAACTAAATGTCCTCAGAAGAAGATACCCAATGAATTTGAACAGGGAATGGGCATGAGGCCTGCGATATATATTCCTTTTCCACAGGCAGTTCCAAACAAACCTGTTATTGACAGGGAACATTGTACGTATTATATAAAAGGTAAATGTAAGGTTTGCGAAATAGTCTGCCCGACAAAAGCCATTCGCTTCGATCAGCCTGACGAAATTATGGATCTTGATATCGGGGCAATTGTTATTGCCACAGGTTTCGATATCAAGCATTCTGATTTCTTCCCTGAATACGGCTACGGGAAATACAAAGATGTAATTGATGGGCTTCAGTTTGAAAGGCTGGCATCAGCATCAGGCCCGACAGCCGGGGAGATAAGAAGACCATCGGACGGGCAGATACCGAAAAACATTGTCTTTGTTGCATGTGCGGGTTCCCGCGATCCGGCAAAAGGTATTGCCTATTGCTCAAAGATATGCTGTATGTATACAGCCAAACATGCAATGCTATACAAGCATAAGGTGCATGATGGGAATGCACATGTGTTCTACATGGACATAAGGTCAGCCGGTAAAAATTATGACGAATTTGTGCGAAGAGCAATTGAAGAAGATCATGTTAATTATGTAAGAGGCAGGGTCTCTACAATCTATGAACGTGATGGTAAGCTTATTGTTAAAGGAGTTGACACTCTCCTTGGAGCTCAGCAGGTAGAGGTCGTTGCTGACATGGTAGTACTCGCAACTGCAAGTGTTGCCAACCCCGGGGCAGAAGAGCTTGCACAGAAACTTCATGTCTCCTACGATGCCCATAAATTCTTTGCTGAAGCTCATCCCAAACTGAAACCTGTAGAGACAAACACAGCCGGGATCTTCCTTGCAGGTGCCTGTCAAAACCCAAAAGATATCCCTGACTCTGTATCGCAGGCGTCAGGTTCAGCAGCTAAGGTTGCAGCTCTGTTCTCACAGAACGAGCTGACAAGGGAACCCCTTGTTGCGGTAGTTAACAGGTCAGCTCCTCCAATGTATTCAACATGCGTTGGTTGTTTCCTCTGCCAGACTGTATGTCCTTACCAGGCTATCGAGAAGGAGGAGTTTAAGACCCGCGACGGGAAGGTAATTAAAACAGTCGCAAAAATCAATGAAGGATTGTGCCAGGGTTGCGGAACATGTGTTGCTCTCTGCCGCTCCAAATCGATCGACCTTCATGGATATTCGAACAAACAGGTTTATGCAGAAGTAGTTGCATTACTTAATGAATTATAAGTATGTCAGATTTTGAACCAAAAGTTGTGGCATTCGTTTGCAACTGGTGCACTTATGCAGGGGCGGACCTCACCGGCACCAGCCGCATCAAATATGCTTCAAACGTCAGGATAATAAGATTCCCTTGTACAGGAAGGATCGATTTTATGCTTCTCCTTAAAGCATTTGCTAACGGAGCCGATGGAATTATCGTCTCCGGCTGTCACCCCAAGGATTGCCATTATACATCGGGTAATTTCCATGCCAAAAGGCGGTGGATAATGCTCAGGGAACTGATGGATTTTATGGGTATTGACATAAACAGAGTTACTTTCTCCTGGGTTTCGGCTGCGGAAGGAGCAAAATGGGCAGAAGTTGTTAATTCAACTGTCACAAAGCTGCGTGTAATGGGACCATATGTTTCATACCGGGATATGGTAAACAAAAACATTGAGGAGGAAATAAAAAATGGATAGCCTCATCAGCAAAGCCAAAGAGCTTCTTGAAAGTAAATCAGTGAATGTTGTAATAGGGTACGAAGAGGGCCCGACCCGAATCTCACGTCCTGCCTTTATTACTGATCTGCTTAAAACTGAAAAGCTTATATATAACAAGGGCTGCACAAAAAACCTTGCCGTCTACCTGACTAAAGAGGAAGTAAAGGACTTTGGTAAAACGGCAATTGTAGCCACTCTGCCAATTATGCGCAGCATTATGGTCCTTATATCCGAACAACAAGTATCGATTGATAATCTTAAAGTACTTGGGATCTCTGATGATGGAAGATTTCTTGATGTGATGGATCTTGATGTAATGAGAGCATACATCGCTAAGTCTTTCCTTTCAAACCCAATTGATGATAGTCGGCAAATTGCTGATCTTAAAAAGCTCACTCCTGATGAAAGATTCAAATGGTGGCAGGATAAATTATCAAAATGCATTAAATGCTATGCATGCCGCCAGGCTTGCCCGATGTGCTACTGCACCAGGTGTGCTGTTGAAGTAAATCAGCCTCAATGGATACCTGTAAAAGCCAATGTTCAGGGTAATATGGAATGGCATATTTTACGAGCTATGCATCTTGCAGGTCGTTGTATTGGTTGTGGCGAGTGTGGAAAAGCATGCCCTGTTGGTATTCCCTGCCATCTTCTGACAATGTATATGTCGGATCAGGCTTTCACTAGTTTTAAAGTTCAGGCCGGAACAACAGAAAAGACGGTATCCGCTCTTTCAACATACGACCCAAATGACAAAGAAAGTTTCATAATATAGTGAAATGACGAGGAAATTCATAAACAACAAGTCGCTTGAGAAACTTTATAACCAGCTTAATGCGGGGGCAAAAGTATATGCTCCTGTAAACGCCGGTAAGAAAGTTGAATACAGTTATAACCCCTTATTCAGCAACGTAGTTACCAATCAAATAAGGTCAACCCTGTCTGTTAAGAACCTTGTTTTCCCAAAAGTTGAGAATCTTTTTTATTATACTAATTCAAAGACTGAAAGCTCGGTTACAGACATAGATCTTGAAAAGATCCCAGAAACAGTGCTCTGGGGAGCACATCCATGTGATACAGCAGCATTTGAAATTCTTAAATCAATTTTCTGCTGGGACATTAAGGATGAGTTTTTCTCAAAAAGACTGGAAAAGCTTACTGTAATAGGTTTCAGCTGCCATCAAAGCGACGAATACTGCTTTTGCACATCGGTCGGATTAAGTCCTGATTCATCAAAAGGCAGTGATATCTTGCTCTCAAAGACTGAAAAAGGAGATTATGTTGCAGATATAATAACCGAAAAAGGTAATAGTATCGCAGAAAAGTATGCAGATCTGTTTGAAACTGATAAAGGCGAAAAGGTTGAGATCGCAAATATAAAAACAAAGTTCAGCCATGAAGAAGTTACAAAAAAGCTTGCATCTGCATTTGATAATCACTTCTGGAAAGAGAACTCTTTAAGATGTCTTGGATGTGGAGCCTGTGCTTTTATGTGTCCAACATGTGCATGTTTCGACATGCAGGATGAAACCATGGGCGCTACAGGCAAAAGATATCGCAGCTGGGATTCATGCGGTTTAGGATTATTCACCCTTCACACGTCAGGACATAACCCAAGGTATGTTCAGAGCCAGAGATGGAGGCAACGGATAATGCATAAATTTTCATATATGCCCGAAAGAAACGGAACACTGGGATGCGTTGGTTGTGGAAGATGTTCGGCAGGATGCCCGGTTGACATGAATATATCTGAACAGCTTGAATCATTACAAAATATCTGACAAGATGAGCAGTAACAATAACATATATAAACCTTACATGATGGAGATCGAAAAGATTATTGAAGAAACTCCTGATGTAAGGACATTAAGACTCAAGTTCAAGGATCCTGCAGACGCAGAAAAATTTGCATTCAAAGCAGGACAATTTGGCGAATATTCAGTATTTGGCGAAGGTGAATCAACATTCTGCGTGGCTTCCTCTCCTACCCGCAAAGGATATATTGAGTGTACATTCAGAAAAGCCGGTAGAGTAACAAACGCCCTTGCCAGCCTTGAAGAAGGCGACACAGTTGGTTTTCGCGGACCGTATGGTAATACTTTCCCTGTAGAAGAATGGGAAGGTAAGAACCTTCTTTACATTGCAGGAGGCATTGCACTGCCACCTATGCGATGCGTAATCTGGAATACAATAGACCTTCGTGAAAAATATAAGGACATTACAATAATCTATGGCGCCAGGTCTGTTTCTGACCTTGTTTATAAACATGAGCTGAAAGAATGGCACAACCGTACAGATATCAAACTTGTTACAACTGTCGACCCGGGTGGTCAGACACCAGACTGGAAAGGTGAAATTGGGTTTGTTCCTGCCGTTCTTGAGAAGGTTGCTCCATCGTCAAAGAATACAATTGCAATCTTATGTGGCCCCCCTGTGATGATTAAATTCACAATGCCGGTCCTTAAAAAAATGGGCTTTAACGACAAAGACATATTCACAACCCTTGAGAACAGGATGAAGTGCGGCTTTGGCAAATGCGGAAGGTGTAATGTGGGTAAGGTTTATGTCTGCAAAGACGGGCCTGTCTTTACATACGAGGAGTTACTTACAATGCCTGCTGAATACTGATCATTAAAAGGAACCTTTGATTATTTGAGTACTTTCTTAATATTATAAAGCTTATTCAGCGCCTCAACAGGTGTAAGGTTGTCAATATCTATTCCCAGCAACTCGTCTCTTATCTGTCTCAAAACGGGATCGTCAAGCTGGAAGATGCTTAGTTGCATGCCTTCCCTGTGATCAACTATATCAGAGATGGGCTTTGCCAGTTCCTTTTTACCATGCCCCTGTTCCAGTTCTTTCAGTATCTCATCGGCACGGTGAACAATACTCCTTGGCATGCCTGCCATTCTTGCCACGTGTATGCCAAAGCTATGCTCGCTTCCTCCCCTCTTCAGCTTACGAAGAAAGATGACTTTATTATTGAGCTCTCTTATCGAGACATTGAAGTTCCTCACTCTTAGAAATGAAGTCTCCATTTCATTCAACTCGTGATAATGAGTAGCAAAAATTGTCTTTGCCCTCAACTTGTTCTCATGAAGGTATTCAACAATTGCCCAGGCAATTGAGATGCCATCGTAAGTACTTGTCCCCCGTCCTATTTCATCGAGTAGTATAAGACTACGATCAGAGAGGTTATTCAGGATGCTTGCTGTCTCGTTCATCTCGACCATAAAAGTCGACTCTCCAAGGCTGATATTGTCCGAAGCGCCTACCCTTGTAAAAATTTTATCTACAATGCCGATGTTTGCTGAAGAAGCCGGAACAAAGCATCCGGTCTGGGCCATCAAAACAATAAGTGCAGTCTGACGAAGAAGGGCAGATTTCCCTGACATGTTAGGGCCGGTGAGTATAATGATTTGTTGTTCCTCGGTATCAAGACAAACATCATTGGGAACATAAGACTCGCCCACAGGCAGCTGTTTTTCGATGACCGGATGGCGGCCATCGTGGATATCAAGTATCTGTAAATCGCTCAAACCAGGTCTGACATAATTATTCTCTTCAGAGACAATTGCAAATGAAAGAAGGCAATCTATTCTTGCAATCAACGATGAATCAAATTGTATTGGAGGTATAAACTCAAGAATTGATTGTATAAGATCAGCAAAAAGCTTTGTTTCAAGAGAAAGAATCTTTTCCTCAGCGCCGAATATCTTTCCTTCATATTCCTTTAATTCTTCAGTAATATAGCGTTCTGCACTTACCAATGTCTGCTTTCTGATCCAGTCAGCAGGAACTTTATCTTTATGCGAGTTTCTTACCTCGATGTAATAACCGAATACACTGTTAAAGTTAACCTTCAATGATGTAATGCCTGTACGTCTGCTCTCTCTTTCCTGCAACTCTTCGAGATAGTTGCGACTGTTGGCAAGAATTGAACGTAATTCATCAAGCTCTTCAGAGACCCCTGATGCAATAACATTACCGCGGTTCATTTGGGGAGGCGGATCAGAACTTATCTCGCGCTCTATCCTTTCCCACACAGACTTGCAGGGATTAAGCTGTTCGGCGATCGAAATAAGGGGAGCACAACCGCTCTGGTTACAAATAGCCTGTAACGGTTCAATTGCTTTTAGGGCTCTCTTCAGCTGAATAATTTCGCGTGGGTTTATCCTGTTGACAGCAATCTTGGAAGTTAACCTTTCAAGATCCCCTATTTGCCTTATCAGCACTGATATTTCATCTTTTGTGTTCCTGTTTTCTATAAGGTATTGCACAATATCAAGCCTCTCGTTAATAGGCTGTATCTCCTTAAGAGGAAGAGAAAGCCACCTTTTAAGAAGTCTTCCCCCCATTGGAGAAATTGTTTTGTCAACTACTTCAATAAGAGTCTTTGCGCCTTCATACGGTGAGTGAAATATCTCAAGGTTTCTTATTGTAAATTTGTCGAGCCATACATACCTGTTTTCCTCAATTCTTGAGAGGCCTGTTATATGTCCTAGTTGCTCGTGCCGTGTAATATCGAGATAATAAAGAATTGCCCCTGCCGCGATTATTCCAAATTGAAGGTTCTGAACACCAAATCCCTTAAGTGAGCTTGTTTCGAATTGCTTCAGAAGCCTGTCATTGGCAGCTTCAGAGGTGAAAATCCATTCATCGAGTTTGAAAGTATAATACCGGGTTCCGAAAAAATCTGCAAACGCATCTTTCCGGCTTTTTTCAAACAAAACTTCCTTAGGCTGGAAATTACTAAGTATCTGGTCAATATATTCAGGCGTTCCTTCTGATAACAGGAACTCACCTGTTGAAATATCAAGAAAAGCAACACCTGCTATTTTCTTGTCAATATGAACAGCAGCAAGGAAATTATTCTCCTTATGATTCAGAACATTATCATTAAGCGCTACTCCCGGGGTAACAAGCTCTGTAATACCTCTCTTAACTATCTTTTTTGTGAGTTTAGGATCTTCGAGCTGTTCACATATAGCTACTCTTTGTCCAGCTCTTACAAGCCTTGGCAGGTATGTATCAAGAGCATGATAAGGAAAACCTGCAAGTTCAACGAATGATGCTGAACCATTTGCTCTTCTTGTAAGTGTTATCCCCAGTATTTCAGAAGCCCTGATTGCATCGTCTCCGAATGTCTCGTAAAAATCGCCTACCCTGAATAACAATATAGCATCAGGATGTTTCGATTTGATGCTAATGTATTGCTTCATCAAGGGAGTCTCAACATAGTTATTCAATTCAGGTTCAGGCATGAGACTAAGTAAGGTTTTCTTTTTGGTTAAACAAATATATCAAGCTTTTTAATAATTAGGTGTGTTTATTCCACTCTGACTTTTTAAATGTCTTAAAAGTTATTAACCTTTATGACGGATGCATTTGAAGAAATGAAATCGGAAAGATCAGAATTTCAGATAAAAGTCTTTCGTCAGGTTAATATATTCTTCGGTAAAACTATGCCGTTTGCCATTCTCAATAGTCAGGAATTCTTCTTGTAGTTTCTTTTTGGTCTTTCCGAATGTAAGGACAAGCCGGCGCACCGCTGATGATGGTGTTGGCCTGATTTTTATTATTGAGTTACAATAAAGCCTTTTTTCTTCTGCTTCGATGATCAGTCGCGCTCCTTCTGCGGAAGGTATTACAACCTGGAATAAACCGTTCTCTTCAAGCAATAACATAACTCCATCAATCAAATCACTGTTTGGAAGAGAATCATTATGTCGTGCTGAACTTTTCCTGGCATCAGGGTTTCTGATCGAATTTTGAAAATAAGGCGGGTTACTGACGATCAGGTTAAATCTGCATGAAGAATTAAAGTTTTGGAGAGATTCATTATATGCTTTTATCCTGGAATTCCATTGACATGAATTCAAATTTTGAAGAAGCTGATTAAAAGATTCCTCATCAGGTTCAATTGCAACAATATCAGCGTTGCATCGTTGGGCCAGCATTATTGAGATAAGGCCAGTACCGGCGCCGACATCAAGTATCCGGGTTGCATTTGACACGTCAGCTGAAGCTCCGAGTAAAACACCATCTGTACCTACTTTAAATGAACATTTGTCCTGAATTATTACAAATTTCTTAAAACGGAAATAATCATTAGCCATTGTCTTTCAGTTTATTTCCATTGGAATAAGGACTCTTACAGTTGTACCTTTTCCCGGCTTTGAATCAAGATAAATTGTTCCATGCAACAATTCGGTATATGCTTTTACTATTGACAATCCAAGTCCATTTCCGCCATAGGTTCTGCTTAGGTCAGTCTCAACCTGCCTGAAAGGTTCAAACACTTTTTCCTGCATCTTCAATGGTATACCGATACCAGAATCAATTACTTCAAAACTAAAAGAATTATTTTCGATTGAAGTGGTTATACGCACATAGCCATTATTTGTAAACTTCAACGCATTATCAACGAGATGATGGAAGATCCTTTCAACTTTCCTGCTGTCCGTTAGTGCAATTGTTGATGTTTTGTCAATTTTGCTTGTAAATAAGAAATCAAGATTTCTTTTAACTGCAGTCCCTTTAAATGCCCCTGCAATTTTTGAAGCGATCATCTGCAAATCAGTTTGGCTAATAGCTGTTTTCACCTGGTTTGTTCTTATCTGTGATATATCTATTACATCAGATATGATATCAATTAGCCTCTCATTGCTTGAGGCTATTATATCGGAATAAAACCTCAGTTCAGGTGTTGAAAAGCTCGACTCGGATATGAGCTGTGAGAAACCAACAATAGTATTCAAAGGGGTTCTTACCTCATGCGACATGTTCTGCAAAAAAGCGCTTTTGAGCCTGTCACTTTCCTCAGCTCTCTCTTTGGCTCTAATAAGTTCAAACTCAGCTTCTTTCCTTTTTGTAATTACTTCAGTGTAAACAATTATTCCCCCAATGCTTCCGTCCGATTCAAACCATGGCCGACATTCCCATCGAGTCCATTCAATAGAACCATCTGCTTTTTCATAAGGATCATCTTCTGCGCTTATTACCTCTCCATGTAAAGCCCGTTGGTGAACATCTCTCCACTTTTGAGGGAGATCGGGGAAAATTTCATAATGATGTCTGCCTATAATGTCTTTTTCTTTTACATTGTATTCGTGAAGATACTTTTCGCTGACAAAAACATATTTAAGATCCCTGTCATGAACTGCAATAGCGCTCCGGCTGTGTTCAATGACATAACTCATCAGATCGTGAGAATGAGCAAACTTCTTTGTGAGAAACTGGATTCTTTCCTCAAGTTCAGTTATTTTGAGACGCAATTGTGATATTATTTCCTTATCCGTCTTCATCTAAATTAAAGGAATTACCGACCTCGCATACAATCTAAAATAAACAATTAAATCATTATGAGCAAAATATTTTTGGCGCCATAATATATATAATTTTGTCAAAACAAATTATAATGCCGACACAAGCAGAATTGAAGGCTTTCCTCGACGACAAGGCTGCCAGGTATAATAATCCAGCCTTTGTAGAGCTCGACCCGATACAGGTACCACATTCTTTTACATTGAAAGAAGATATCGAAATTTCAGGATTCCTGGCTGCAACAATTGCATGGGGAAACAGAGCCTCAATTGTAAAAAATGCAAAAAGAATGATGGGCTATCTGGGAGCTTCTCCTTATGATTTCATTCTCCATCACAACGAAAAGCATCTTGAGAAGATGGAAGGTTTTGTGCACCGCACTTTCAACTCGACCGACCTCTTAACTTTCGTTGAAGGTCTGAAACACCTGTACAAAGACGAAAAAGGGTTGGAAGGCGTATTTATGAGATATCAAACCAAGACATCGCTTCAACCTGCAATTCATGAATTAAAAAGTGAGTTTTTCAAAATTCCTCACCTTAAAAGGACCCTGAAGCATCTGCCTGATCCGTTAACGGGATCAGCAGCAAAAAGAATAAACATGTTTCTCCGCTGGATGGTTCGTAATGATGATCGAGGTGTTGACTTTGGAATCTGGAAATCTGTTTCACCTTCTATTCTCTCCTGTCCTCTCGATGTTCATTCAGGTAATGTTGCAAGAAAACTTGGAATTCTTACCCGTAAACAAAATGATGCAAAAGCTGTTGCTGAGCTTGATGCGGTACTGCGTTCATTTGATCCCGAGGATCCTGTTAAATATGATTTCGCTTTATTCGGAACAGGAATCGACAATCACAATTGTGTATTTCCTGATTGATCTTATCCCACACAATTTCTTTCTGTCTGGTAGTAAGTTTTCCAAAATCTTCATTACGACAACAAATATGGCGTAGTTTATTGTTCACGTTTTATTCGTGTTTCAATTTTATTCATAGAAAACAATAAAAATAGCTTGTTTAAATAAATAATAAACGGATTGAAGCTTTACATATTAGCTTCCGAAATAAAGGTACGATCCAGCAGATTTTGTGGGAACTGGATCCTTTAATTGTGGTGGTGATTTTATTGAGTTTGGTTTTCTTATATCTGCTTATCCAAATCAGACAATACTTCATTCATTGAACCGGTTCTATATCCTGTTAGATCAATAGTTATGTAGTTAAAACCCGATTCCCGGCATATTTCAGTTAATAAATCCCTGATTCTCCACGCCTTATCCATTTCAAAAGGAATAAATTCAAGACGTGCCAGGTTGTCATGGCTTCTTATTCTGAATTGAGTAAATCCGAGTTTCCTGAGTTTAAATTCGGCTACTCCCAGCCTGTCGAGTTTCATTTTTGTAATCTTTTCCCCATAGGGGAAGCGTGATGCAAGACAGGCATAAGATTGCTTAGTAGCAGTAGGCAGATTTAATTCTTTCGAGAATTGGCGTATATCACTTTTTGTAAATCCTGTCTCAGCAAGTGGTGATACAATCCCATGTTCCTGCTTAGCTTTTATCCCCGGACGAAAGTCCCTCAGATCATCAGCATTGCTCCCGTCAAAAATTGCTTCGTAACCTTCTTTAGATGCTATGTGTTTTATTTTGCCAAACAATTCACTTTTACAATAATAACATCTGTCAGGAGGATTATCTGCATAACCTGGGATATCAATTTCCTCTGACACGATTATCATATGCTTAATTCCCAGAAATATTGCAAGGGATTTTGCTTCTTCAAGCTCATAAAATGGATATGTGCTTGATGTCGCTGTAATCAGTAACAATCTATCAGAATAAACATCCTTCGCAATTCTGGCAAGAAATGTGCTGTCTACCCCACCCGAGAATGCAATTACAGCGCTATTGAATTTATTAAGTATTGATTTAAGAACAACAAGCTTTTCTTCCATTATTGTTTTCAGAATAGTCCCTCAACTGACAAATATCTCTCTCCTGTATCATAGCAAAATGTAAGGATCCTAGATCCTTTTGGAATCTCAGTTAGTTTTTGATTCACTGCTGCTAAAGATGCTCCTGATGATATTCCGACAAACAGTCCTTCTTCCTGGGCTGCTCTTCTTGCAAAAGAATATGCTTCATCTTTACCTATTTTAATAATTCCATCCAAAAGATCTTTCCTTAAGATCGATGGAATAAATCCTGCACCTATGCCTTGTAATGGATGAGATGATGGGGATCCTCCACTCAGAACAGGTGATAATTCAGGTTCTACTGCAAACACTTTAAGCATTGGGAACTTCTCCTTTAAAGCTTCTGCGCAACCGGTAATATGCCCTCCGGTGCCCACCCCTGTGATAAGGTAATCAAGGCCATCAGGAAAATCTTTTATTATTTCCCTTGCGGTTGTATTCCTGTGTATTTCAGTATTTGCCTTGTTATCGAATTGCATGGGCATCCATGCCTCTGGAATCTTATTAACTAGATCCTTAGCCTTCTCAATTGCCCCTTTCATACCTTTTTCCCTGGGGGTGAGTACAAGCTCAGCGCCGTAGGAGCTCATAATTTTCCTCCTTTCAAGCGAAAACGATTCGGGCATAACAATAATAAGCCTATATCCCTTAACGGCTGCAACCATCGATAGACCAATGCCTGTATTTCCTGAAGTTGGCTCAATAATTACACTGCCAGGTTTAAGTTTCCCTTTATTTTCTGCATCAACAATCATCGATAGAGCGATACGATCTTTAATACTTGCTCCAGGGTTGGTCTTCTCAACCTTAACCCAAACATTAAATTCTGGACCAAAGAGCCTGTTTATTTTAACATGAGGTGTGTTACCTATTGTTTCAAGAATAGAGTTTACTTTCATAATAATTCTTTTATGGTTATTCCAATAACGTAATTTTCAGTCCATGAGAACTGATGGTATATTTTTATATTGAATTTAATGCCTGCTCAATATCATTCTTTATATCCACAATATTTTCAATTCCTACAGAAAATCTTAATACGCCCGGGGCAACACCGGAACTAAGTTGTTCACTTTCTGATAGCTGCTGGTGTGTTGTTGAGGCAGGATGAATAATAAGCGATTTGGCATCTCCTACATTTGCAAGATGGCTTATCAATTTTACACTATTCACAAGCTTATCTGCAACTTCTTTACCTCCTTTTACTTTAAATGATAATACACCACCAAACCCGTTTTTGAGATACTTGACAGCAAGTTTGTTATAAGGACTGGAAGTCAGTCCCGGATAATCCACGTATTCAACTTTTGGGTGCTTGGACAACCATTGAGCCAGACCCAGGGCATTGTCAACATGTTTTTGAACTCGTAATGACAAAGTCTCTAATCCTAAAAGAAGGAGAAATGAATTAAATGGACTTAATGTAGGCCCATAATCCCGTAATCCTTCAACACGTGCCCTTATTATAAAAGCAATATTCCCGAATGGCCCCGGAGTACCAAAAACATCCCAGAATTTCAATCCATGATACCCTTCCGATGGTTCAGTAAACTGAGGAAACTTCCCATTAGCCCAGTTAAAATTGCCCGCATCAACAATAACGCCACCGATACTGGTACCGTGGCCTCCAATCCATTTGGTTGCAGATTCTACCACAATATTTGCACCATGCTCAATTGGACGGAATAAATATCCTGCAGCGCCGAATGTATTATCTACAATAAGAGGAATATTATGCTTTTGTGCCACAGAAGCAATTGTATCAAAATCAGGAATATTAAATTTGGGGTTCCCGATTGTTTCGATATAAATTGCTTTTGTTTTGTCGTCAATCAGCTTCTCGAAGTCAGCGGGCCTGTCTCCATCAACAAATCTAACCGTGATCCCTAACCGTTTAAATTGAACTTTGAATTGATTATAAGTCCCTCCATATAAAAATGAAGTTGAAACAAAATTATCACCTGATTCAAGGATATTCGTCAACGCAATAAATTGGGCAGCCTGACCAGAAGAAGTAGCTAATGCTGCGACACCTCCCTCCAATGCGGCAATACGCTTCTCGAAAACATCAGTGGTCGGGTTCATCAACCTCGTGTAGATATTACCAAATTCTTTCAGCCCAAATAAGTTTGCAGCATGTTCAGAATCGTTAAAGACATATGACGATGTCTGATAAATTGGAACGGCTCTCGAATTTGTTGTTGGATCAACAACTTGTCCTGCATGTAACTGCAGCGTGTCAAAATGTAAAATCTCCTGTGCCATAAATAAGTCTATTAGTATGACACAAAGATTGAACATGAATATTTTACATGAAATACCTACATTTTGTCATTTTTATATCCCATAAACAGGGGACAAAATTCAGATATAATATTCTATTGGATTGATCCATCCTGCTTTAACTGCATACATAATGAGTTCTGAGACGCTTGAGACACCAAGCTTCCTGAAAATATTTTTGCGATGTGATATTACTGTATGAAAGCTGATGAATTTCTTTTCAGCAATGTCTTTGGTTGTTAAACCTTCTGAGATTAATCTCACAATTTCAAATTCTGAATTTGTCAGATGGACAGACTCTTTTACCTGCATCTTCTTCCCGGAGAATAATACCTCAAGCAATTCATTTGAATAATACTTTTTACCATTGATAGTCGCGTTAACTGCTTCAACTATTTCTTCTCTGTTAGCAGTTTTTAAAATTATACTTGTTATCCCGATATTATTCAATTCATAAAGTTCACTCTTTGATATACTATTCATAATTACAAGGACCTTAAGAGAGGGATAATTGTCTTTCATTGTTTTCAGATCGCTTAATCTGCCAGAGTTAATGAGGGAAGGATCAATTATCAGAAGTGAAGTGGTTATGCAACTCAATGCCGCAAGAATTTCGCTCTTTTCTGAAACCACATTTACAATATAAAACGGACTCTCTTTCAGGATAACCGACTTTAATGATTCCGTGATCAGGAACTGCCTGTCTGCAATTAAAATATTTACAGGTTTCTTAGCAATGTTCATAGGCACAGAGAATTATTTTGAGATATCTGAAGGTAATCTATTTTTCGAGATCTGCTTGTTAATCAATTAGTAAATCATATGCTATAAAAACTATGTCGGATCATACCAATCTTAACCAATCAAAAGCCCTTCAATTCTTACTCTATAACTACCATCTTTTAATTTTGTTGCAGCATTAACAAGCCCACTATGCCTCCATTGCAACATACACCTTCTTGGCAGGAACCAATAACGGCGCCCAAGTTTTATTTCTTCCTTAGATTCTTTTATGATCCCTTCATAGGCTTGCGAAACATAATAGCCAATGTCAATGAACCCTTCACTTCGTGGCCTTAACGGACCTGTAACAAACCAGTTTATCACACCATTTCTGGCATCAACCTCAGAAACTACACCACAATGGGTAATGGGACAGCCGCAAGACATTCCCATTGGTCGACCTATCATAATATCACCTTTCTTCACCCCAAGTTCTTTTACAAGAGTTGGGTTATATGGCAAAATAGTTTCTTTCGGACCAGGTTCTCCTTCAAAAATATCAAGTATAAAATCAAAGTCACGTTTCAGACTATCCTGCCAACCTAGTTTGACTCCAAGATTTTCGCCTGCACAACCAAGACAATTCGAATGATCTGTATTTTTCTTATCAACAGCTTTTGTGTGAATACATTTTTTCAGTTCGTCTTCACCATTTTCAACTGCAGTTGAAAAATCCGAACATGTTTTATATCCACAAGCACCGCAATCAAGCTTTGGCAGAATATCCAGGGTATTAGTTTTTTGAATTAATGTTTCAGAACTCATTTATTTTACAGATTAGGTTAAATTTTACTTCTTTTTATTTAATTGATCTACAATAGTTATCGATAATTTCAAAACAATCTTTCTCATTCCTTTTGATGATTCTTTCTCAAACTTCCTGAAAAAATCGAAGTGAGCGAATTGATCGATTCAATCAGGGCATCTTTAAACCTTTCCAGATCATCATCTGTTGAATACCTGCCAAAGCTTACCCTGATACTGCCTCTTGCTTCAAACTGGTTCAGGCCTATTGCCTGAAGAACATGAGATGCATTATGTGATTTATCATTTGAGGAGCATGCTGAACCTGCTGAGACTGCAATACCTTTTTCATCGAGTAATAAAAGCAATCTTATTGTTTCACCTTCCAATCCATGAAAACTGAAATTCACAAGTCCCGGGAGACTGTTCTCCTGATCTCCGTTTATGTAGGCATTCTCAAAATTCTCAAACAGAAATCCGATAAAACTATTCTTTAATCTCAGCAGTCTTTTGCTTTCATTTTCCATTCCATCAGAGCATAATTTGGCAGCATTTGAAAAGCCGACTATTCCCGGAAGATTTTCAGTTGTTGATCTCATACCTGCTTCCTGACCTCCACCATGAAGTAAAGGAATTATATTTGTTCCCTTTCGAATGTATAGGGCTCCCACACCTTTTGGTCCATAAATCTTATGAGAATTAATTGTGAGAAGATCTAATCCTGATCTATTCACATCAATTGGAATTTTGCCGAACGACTGGCATGCGTCAGAATGAAAAGGAACACTATACTCTTTGCAGATATCCCCAATCTCTTCAATTGGCTCCAATGTTCCGATTTCATTATTTGCATGCATAACTGAAACCAGAATAGTCTTTTTATTTATTAGCTTCTTAAGCTCTTCTGAATTAACAACTCCTTTATCATCAACAGGCAGATAAGTCACATAAAAACCTTGAGTTTCAAGCCACCTGCAACAATTTAACACACAATCATGTTCGATTGAAGAAACAATGATATGGTTCCCTTTTGAGCGGTCTGCAAAAGCTATTCCTTTTATTGCGAGGTTATTTGATTCAGTACCTCCTGAAGTGAATACTATTTCTTCAGGTCTGGCTCCAATAAAAGAAGCCAGTTTACTTCTTGATTTGTCCAGGATATCCTTCGCCTGCGTACCATACGAATGCAGACTAGAAGCATTACCATATTCTTCTGAAAAAACAGGGAGCATTGCGAGAATCACGCGTTCATCTATTTGCGTTGTTGCGGCATTGTCCAGATAGATCTTCTTTTTCATATTTCAGAATTATTCACCTACATAAAAAAGTTCCTTTTCCATTGTACGTAATACCCCAAAATGATTTCTGGCGCCGATCTCCTTCTTACCAACACAAATTGTACACGTCCCAACAGGAGGATTCCCCCTTAGGAACATTGGAAACTCAACGTCGCTTGTACTAAGAATTTGTTTCACGATTGGATCAATACCGATACCATAAAGAGCATTAGTCTCAACTACCCTGATATTTTTTGCAGATTCAAGAACCCGGTACCTGAACACTTCTCTTTCCGCCTGCGATATAAGATCTATTTTTGTTATCACACTAATATCTGCGAGAGTAAGCATTGGTCCAATTTTGCGTGGAAGGTTCATTCCGCTTGTTGCCTCAAGAACAACGACTCCTAATGATTTCTCTACATAAGGTGAGCATCTTAAACATAACCCGGCAGTTTCAACAAATAAGTAATCAGATCCCGCTTTTTCTGCCCATTCAACAATTTCATCCAATACAACCACATTACAATGATCCGGACATAATTCACCTGAATATATTTTTTTGGTGGAAATTCCAAACTCCCTGTTAATTGACTCATCCTCGTCAGCGTATAAAACATCTATCTTAACGAAGGCTGGTTTTAGTTCCTGTGCAATCATCCTCTTAATAACCTGCCTTATTACAGTTGTTTTACCACAGGTCGGAGGTCCGGCAAATACTACTAATTTCATTGGTATAACTTATTAGTTTATGGTTTCTAAATGGTTCCTGCTGATTATTTCTCCTGATCTTATGAGTCCCCTGTAATACAGTATTATATCATCCATTTTTCTCAGTTCCATTGCTATATTCTGTTCTTCAGGGTTTGAGTAGACAAGCTTTTGCATTGCGCCGCTTTTCATAATTATCCTGCAATCGGAATAAAGAGCAATTGTTGGATCATGGGTAACAAAAACGAATAGTTTTGCATATTTCTTCAATAATTCAAGAGCTTTGGTTTTATGGATCCCGGCATTTTCTATTTCGTCCAACAGAATGATTGGTGAATTACCAATTACAACCGCATCCGCTATCAGAAGTGATCGTGTCTGACCGCCTGACAACTCAGTCATAGCTGTTTCTTTAATTATCGCTTCTCCTGTTAATTGATTTGCAAATTGAATTGTTTCTTCAATAACCGAGGTAACATCATCTGCCCCTCTGACTTTTGCATGAATTGATAAAAATTCTCCGACAGGCAAATCACTAAGAAAGTTAGTATGCTGAGAGATCAGGGCAATAGGATGCTTTGATGGGTCAAGTGTAAAATCATCTGGTAAAGGTTCATCATTAATAAGAATTTGCCTTCCGGAAGGAGTATTTTTATTGGCAAATAGTTCAATGTCATTGATCAGGGTTGTCTTACCACAACCTGTTGGACCAACAATACTTACAATATCTCCAGGTTTAAGGTCTATTCTGTTTACTGATTCTTTCGAACCATTTTTCCCATAACCTCCAAAAATTGTTATTTTTTTAATTTCCATTTCTTTTCCTATTATGTCTACCGATATAGTGTACAAAAGAATTGTAAATTCTTTATTCAACAAATAAGTATAAAGACATAAATTGACTGGGTAAAAATGATAATGCCGTTAGCTAAAATATTTTGTTATAAACTAACCTATTTCTATTTTTACTGTTCATCATTTCATTATGATAGCTAAGAAAACAAGATATGCAATGTTGGCGCTTACCAATCTGGCTGCGAAGGTTGGTAAAGGACCAATTCAAATTAAGGATATCGCCATTGAGGAGAATATACCACAACGTTTTCTGGAATCTATTTTACTGGATCTTAAAAAGATGGGGATACTGGGCAGTAAACTTGGTAAAAACGGAGGTTATTATTTAATTAAATCACCGCAAGATGTCAGCCTGCTTGATATATTCAGACATTTTGAAGGCACTGTTGCTTTAATGCATTGTGTTTCTGAGAAAGCATATCAGCCATGCGAGTTCTGCCGGATTGAAAAAACCTGCAAAATCAGACATGTCTTTAAAAAGATAAGAGATAACACGTATGATATTTTACAGGAGACTACTTTAGCATCGTTGATTTAAAGCTAAATTAGTCTTAAACTCAGAAGATTTGATTTTTATTTCTTCGAAAGTTTATTCAGAGTAACAATTATATAATATCAACATCCAATAATGAATTCCGCCCCGCCTTCTTTCCTGTTCTTTAGACTGAATGTGAATCCATGGTTCGTAAGTATCTCGTTGACAAGTGTCAGTCCGATTCCCTGACCGTCAGGCTTTGTTGAAAAGAAAGGAGTAAAGATCTTCTCAGAAGCTTCTGATGTTAGACCATTGCCATTATCCTTAAAAGAAATACAAACCGGATTTGATGTAGTTGAAACCGCGATTTCCCCATTATTATCAATGGCCTCAATAGAGTTTTTTGTAATATTTGTGAATACCTGCTCCATCTGGCTTCTGTCAGCTGAAATTACAGGGATTCTCTGGAAGCTTGTACTAACCTTAATCTTTCTTTCCTTAAATATAGCAGAGAATGATCCTATCACAACATACAACGATTCATTCAGATCCATTGGTGCCTTATCCGGAACAGGCAGTTTTACCACACCTGACAGGTTCTGCATAAACCTGTTTAGCTGATAGTTGCGTTGAATTGCAATCCCGAGCATCCTCAGGGTATCCTCACGTTCCGGTTCAATGATCGAATCAGGGTATGACTGGAAAGTTGACATAATGGAATTCACTGATCCGATTGTATTGTTTACCTCATGGGCCATCATTCTTATGAGCTTGCCATAAGCTTCCTTCTCTGCATTCCTTATCTCTTCGGTTAATTCTTCAACAATGTAGAAAGGATGTTTAAATCCATGATCCATGAAATATAGTTTCCTGCACAGGTATTTTTGCCTGCTGTCAGGTACAATTATCTGCTTCTTATCATAAGTTATTTTTTCTAATTCCGTGGCAATACTGTTGTTCAGGGCGCAAAGCGGTTTCCCTTTATAATCATTTGTGTACAGCCCCAAATATCTCGAGCCGGCTTTATTTATGTGATTTACATGGTCGTCCAGGTCCATAATGATTATCCCAAGTGGAGATGATTCAATGAGAAGATCGAGAAATTGATTTTTCTCCCTTACCGAGAGGCGTTCTTCTCTTAGGCGGCTAATCATTGAATTATATACAAGGATGATTTTGTCAACCTCATTGATACCTGTCTTGGCAAGGGTATTATTAAACTCGCCTTCATGTATCAGATTTAAACTGTTCCCGATTCTGTTAATTGATGTAAAAGATCTGAAAGACATTGTAATTGTAACAATATACAATAATGGAACCAGTACTTCAGAAGCTATCAATAAATATGGATTGCTGTTGCGAAAAGAATAAACTGCCAGCAGTTGAAAAAGTATAAACACAAAGGTCAGCCAGATAAATGTAATCTTCTTACTCATTCTGTCCTGTGTCGATATCGTATTTTTGCATTTTCCGGTATAAAGTTGCCCTGCTTATCCCAAGCTTTTCTGATGATCTTGAAATATTCCCGCCACATTCTTCAATTGTCTTAATAATCATTGAACGTTCCATATCATCAATTTTCCCGTTGGAATCTTTTGACAAAACCTGATCAGGATTACGACCTGTCCCCTGGGCAGCTACCAGGTCATTTTGGCTTATGATGCTGCCACTTGTCAATATAACAGTTCTCTCAACTATATTCTTTAGCTCCCTGATATTGCCAGGCCAGGATTGTTCGCAGAGCCAATCCATTCCTTCGGCCGAGATTGTTTTTTCCGATAAAGAATATTTAGTGGCAGCCTGGCTTTTGAAATATTCAGAGAGGATGGGAATATCATTTTTGCGGCTGCGAAGTGGAGGAACCTCAATCTGGATCAGGTTAATTCGGTATAGAAGATCTTCCCTGAACAAACCGCGCTCAACAAGCGAGTAAAGGTTATGATTTGTTGCTGACAATATTCTTACATCAACAGTAATGCTGTTTGAATCCCCCAGTCTCTCAAAGGTTTGATCCTGCAGAGCCCTCAGGAGTTTAACCTGGGAGGGTTGGGGCAGATCTCCTATTTCGTCAAGGAAGATTGTTCCGTTATGAGCTTTCTCAAATCTGCCGGGATGATCACTTTTAGCATCGGTAAATGCGCCTTTTTTATAGCCGAACATCTCCGATTCGAATAGGCTTGAAGGTACGCCCCCAAGATTAACCTTAATAAAGGGTGCGGACCTTCTTAAGCTAAAATTATGTATTGCAGATGCTATCAATTCTTTCCCGGTGCCGCTTTCTCCCGTAATAAGAACAGGAGCATTTGTCGGGGCCACTCTCTTTATTACATCCAGGATTTCAAGAAGCTTTGGATCATTCCCGACAATGCCTTCAAATTCGGGCAGCTTATTACCTGTCTCGCTTTTCGCTTCTGAAGGAGAGTTAAGTGGAGCTGATAACGTAATAGCTGTTTCAATAATCTTCAGCAGCTGGATATTATTCCATGGTTTGATGACAAAATCAGAAGCCCCGTGCTTAATCCCTCTGACTGCTAGTTCAACAGAAGCCCAGGCAGTCATAAGTACAACAGGAACCCCGGGCTTTAGTAGCTTAATCTTCCGTAAAAGATCGATTCCTTCCTCTCCGTTTATTGAAAGAGAGAAATTCATGTCAAGCAATACCAATCCGAAATCATTTTCCCTTATATTTCTGATAACAGACTCGGGTTGTGAAGCAGAAACAGTTTCATAGCCAGCTTTTTTAAGCAGGAAACTGAGTGAACCTCTTATTGCCTCGTCATCATCACATACCAGTATCTTTCCGGATTGTTTCATAGCTGACTAATTTACAAAACTATTCCGTTTTGAGGGCAACAGCCGGACGTATTTGCGAATTGAACGATGCTGCCAGCCAGGTGCTGATGGCAACAAGAATGATCATCAATAAAGTACTTATTATCATTGACTTAATAGCAACACCTTGCTGAGCAGCCTTATCGACAGAATACAACTGGATGAAAATTAAAATTACTATTACAAGGGCAAGTATGGCAATAAACATATTCTCAAGGAGAAGGTGCATGTTAACACTCCATCGTGTAGCGCCTAATGCACGCTTAATTCCAATCTCATGAAGCCTTAGGTTGGTGTTATACCAGAGAACTCCGATAACTCCAAGAAATACATTAATAATTATAAAAAGGGCTATAATAAGAGAAAGATAATATCTCTGGGCGCTCGTATGGTTTTGTGCTGCACGCATGTTCTCAAGGGTATTGATGCTACTTATTCTCCATACAGCAGGATTAAGAACTGAATAGACCTGGCTTTCTGCAATTGATAGAAGATCACTAGTTCTATTCTCTTCAGTTCTTATAAGAAGTTGTGTCCCTAAATATTCATTTAATACAAAAGCAGATGAGTAAGGGCTTTCAAAATCATTATTTTTAAAAGCATCTACAATCCCGATAATTTCATAATAATCTCCTCCTATTCTTTTGCCTATAGCATTCCCAAAGAAATATTTCTCCTCAACATCTTTCGAAATAATTATTGGTTTTACCTTTTTACCAAAATCTGTCTCATTAAACCATCTTCCTTTTAGAGGTGCAATTTTCATAACTTTTGCATAATCGATATCAACACGATGCCATGAAAGATTTAATGTATAATTCCCATATTCTAAACCAGTTGAGCCATAGCCGTTGTTGTAAGGAACAGATAAATAATCATTCATTGAAACAGATTCGACTATCTTATTTGTTAATAAAACCTCCTTTAGATTGGAAAAAGCCTGTTCATAAATGCGTTGATCTTCATTTCCTGATCGTGATAATCCTATCTGGACAACATCTTTTGGATTATAGCAATTCTTTATTCGTGCAATTGTAACAAGATCAACAAGGAATATCGTAAGATTCACCAAAATGAGAGATATCACAAACAGCTCAATGAATACCAATATATTACGTTTCCTATTATTCCATATAGTCTTAAAGAAAATATGTATCATAGTTCACCTCCTTTCAGGTAAAGAGCAGGTTTCATTTTTGACAATCCGACTGCCGGAAGATAGCCCGAAAACAACCCAAAGACCAGGCTGCTTGCCAGTGCTATAATAAATACATTTATGTTAAAAGAGAAGCTTAAAGGAACGTTATTGGTTGGGGTTAATGGAATGCTAATCAGGTTTCCAAAAAAAGCAACGAAAATTAAAGAAAGTACAACCCCGATTATGCCTCCCAACAGGGTCATCAGGATGTTTTCGAACAATATCTGACCACGTAATGAACTACCGGAAGCGCCAAAGGACTTTCTGATCGCTATCTCTTCTCCCCGTTCCTGGATCCTGGCAAAATTCAAAGCCATAAGATTTATTGCAGGAAGTAGAATAAATGCAAATGCGATTGCAAGATATTTAATGATCTTTTTAACCATTGAATAATTCTCAGGGTATTGCTCCCTTGCCAAAACTTTTTCAATTTGGGAATAGGGGCCAGCCAGAAATACCGTACTTACTGTATCAGCAATATCGAGTCTTGTTATGATATCCTGTACTTCTTTTTGTATTGCTTTGAATTGTTTTGGAGATACTGCCTTAAAAGCAACTTTGAAGGAACCAGCATAAATGGCTGAGCTTCCATACTGATAGGTCTGTTGAATTGTGTAAGGAAAATACAAATCACCTTTTGCATTTTGGGAGTAAATTGGTGGATCCTCAACAACACCTACAACAATAAGTTCAGATGAAGGATAATGAATTATTTTCCCCAAAACTTCTTTTTCATCACCAAATAATAATTTTTGAAGACTCTGGCTTATTACAGCCACATTTTCCCTTGTTTTTACCTCTTCTTTTGAATATGGTCTTCCTTGAAGGAAGTTGTATTTAAATACTTCCCAGTATTCAGCATCAGTCGGAGTTGCTTCTTTTAATTGATATTTACCATTGTATATGAATTCCCATGGAATTCCATAGTACATTGAAATTTTGTCAGCGCTTTTAATTTTCTTAAGGTAATCCTCGCTTAAAGTAGTTCCACAGGCATTTTTTGTCTCACCGGAACCTCCACCTGATTTATACTTATGAGTAACCTTTTCTGCAAAAAGAATGTTTTCCAAATCCTTTTCAGGACCTGAACCTGTAATGATCTTAGTTATAGTCATACTAAAAATCATTACAAACATTATAGTCAGGCTTATGCCAAATAAACTCAAAAATGTATAAAGCTTGTTCTGTTTGGCCACCTTTCCGAATATTTTTAAATAATTTTTTATCATCTCAGTAATCAGTTAATGAAACGTCCGTCAAATAAGCGCATAATACGGTCAGTCGATTTTGCCAGCATTTCGTCGTGTGTTACCATGATTACAGTTGTCCCATTCTTATTGAGAGAACTCAATATTGACATAACCTCCTGGCCGATTACACTGTCAAGGTTTCCGGTCGGCTCATCAGCAAGTATGATCTTCGGGGCTCCCGCTATAGCTCTTGCAATAGCTGCTCTTTGTGATTGTCCGCCTGAAAGCTGTGAAGGATAATGGTGCATCCTGTTAAGAAGACCCACTTTTTCAAGCGATTCCGTTACACGTTTCTTCCTTTCTGTGGCTGGCATCTTCCTATAGATCAGAGGTAGTTCAACATTGTCGAAAACATCAAGCTCTTTGATGAGATGAAAACTTTGGAAGATGAAACCGACAAGCTGATTCCTCATCTTTGCAGTTTTCTTATCTTCAAAAGTGTTTACCTCGTATTTATCGAGCTCAACTTTACCTTTATCTGGTTCATCGAGTAACCCGATAATGTTCAGGAGTGTGCTTTTTCCGCATCCTGAGGGCCCCATAACAGACACAAACTCACCCTCCCTGACCTCGAAATTTATGTTGTCAAGAGCAAGGGTTTCAATCTCCTTAGTCTTGTAGACTTTACTTATACCTTCAAGTTTGATCATAATTGGATAATTTGATGTTAGTGTAATTGCATTTGCATACTTTGATTGATATTTAGATTTTCTGGTTTATTTAAACACTTTGATCTCATTTTGTGTATACCTTTGTCCTATATCATCTAAAATAACCTTCTCTCCTTCTCTCAGCCCTTCAACAACTTCAACGTAATCAAAATTTGCATCTCCAAGGAGCACCCTGGTCCTGAATGCCTTATTCCCTCTGATAACATACATCTCTTTATACCCGCGCTCTTCGTAGTATGTACCATTTGGAAGCCTCAAAACATCATTTTTATTTGAAATAATCACCCTGATCTCCATCTGCTGTTCCGGTCTGAGGTTTGAAATGTTACCTTCGTTTATTCTTATGCTGCATTCAATCATCCCCTGGTTTATTGCAGGCATAATATTCTCAATCGACCCGGTGAGGGATCTTTCCTGGTCTCGTACAAGCACCTTTTGCCCGGTAAAAATTCTCCCTGCCCAGGAATTACTTATCTTGCCTGCCAGTTTATACTGTGAAAAATCAGCAATCCTGGCAATTTCCTGACCTTCGGAGATTGTAACCCCAGGCTGGCTTACAATCCAGCTAAGATTCCCGTTTAGTGCCGCTCTGACACAAGCCATGCTCAGCTGGTTTTCAGATTTTGCAATCCTATGCTTCCTGATACTTATTTCAGTTTCCAACTCATCGATTCCAATTTTCCTTGAATTTACCTGGTTTTTAAAATTACTTTTTGCCTGGTTCAACTCAAGCTGGGCAATATCATATTGTGTCTTAGCTCTCTTAACATTCCAGGCGGGGCTCCCGCCCATTTTGTTAAGTTCCGATTCAGCTTCATAATCGAACTTAAGATTATCTATTTGTATTTCTTTTATCCTGCTATTGTATTCGAAATCTTCACTCATCTGAGTCAATTCAACCCGTGCTTTTTTCAGTCTGATTTCCTGTACTTTAAGCTCATTCCTGGCCATATCAAGTTCTTCTTCAGCAATCGTGGTGTTAAGCAAAACCAATGTATCGCCAATTACAATTCCGGCGCCGGGTTTCTTCATGATTTTAATTACACTGCTTCGGAATGGAGATGTTATCACTTCCTCATATACAGGTGCAACAGTACCAGAACCCTGGATAGTCATCTGCACTTCTCCCCTTTCAACTGTCGCTGTAATCACCTCTGATAAACTGACTGCCTGGCTGAAGGCCCCTTTTAGTAAAAATGCTGTTAACAGGGGGACTACAATTATTAAGGATGCCATGCCCAACTGTTTCATCAACAGTCTCCTCTTATACTCAACCGGTGCAGGTCGATCCATCATGCTCTTTTTTGAGCAGACGGTCAGGCAAGAGTCGTGCCACATTCAATAAAGGCTGGTTATCAGAGCCTTGTGAAATATCAGATATTAAAAGGTGTATCAGAATGATACAAAGACGGTCATATTGGTGAGACAAAGTGCGGTTTTGTTGAATCCGCAGGACGTTGCATGGTATTAAAGGCCTATGGCTTTTCCCCACTCTACACAATCATCCCATCCTTCATTTGCAGTATCCTATCCGACATACCTGCAAGTTGTGGGTCATGTGTTACAATAACTATTGTTTGTCCAAACGTATCGCGGAGTTTGAAGAACAGCTTATGGAGTTCGTTTTTATTCTCACTGTCGAGGTTACCAGAGGGCTCATCGGCAAGTATTACCGCCGGATTATTAACAAGAGCTCTTGCAACGGCAACACGTTGTTGTTCGCCACCGCTAAGCTCTGATGGTTTGTGGTCGAGCCTTTCTGAAAGATTAAGAAATCCAAGTAATTCTTTTGCCCTGTTTTCTGCCTCACTTTTACTCCTGCCACCTATAAAGGCCGGAATGCAAACATTCTCAAGAGCTGTGAACTCAGGTAATAATTGATGAAACTGGAAGACAAAGCCAATATTGTTATTTCTGAAAGCAAAAGAGCCAACAGGACCAAAAAAAACAAAAGGAACAAAAGGACCCGAAGTTCCCTCTTAGTGAAAGTATATTTTATCTGACAACTTACAATGATACAAACATCGGGCATTGAGAAATCATACGGGCCATTACGGGTTCTTAAAGGCATCGATCTTGAAATAAAAGAAAAGGAAGTAGTATCAATAGTTGGGGCAAGTGGTGCCGGTAAAACAACTCTCCTTCAGATTATTGGAACACTCGATCGCGCTGATTCAGGGAAAGTATTTTATAATGGCACTGATATAAGTACATTATCAAGTAAGAGTCTTGCTGCTTTCAGAAATAACAATATTGGCTTTGTCTTCCAGTTTCATCAATTATTACCTGAGTTTACAGCTCTTGAGAACGTTTGTATTCCGGCTTATATAGGTGGCAGGAGTAAAAGTGAGGCCGAAAACAGGGCAAAAGAACTGCTTGGATTTCTTAATCTTTCAGAAAGGCTCGACCACAAACCATCAGAGCTTAGCGGTGGCGAACAACAACGTGTTGCCGTTGCAAGAGCTCTTGTT
>DATALD010000003.1:0-10632 GCA_036261255.1 Bacteroidales bacterium | reverse complement strand
AATAATTTACGCCTAATTGGTGAAGAACAAATTCGAAACGATTTTAATTTAATTCTAAAATGAAAAGGAAATTATTCATCGGATCCTCGTTAGAAGGACTCTCTATTGCCAAGGAATTAAAAGCTAAAGTTGATGCCGATTGCGGTGAATGGATTAACTCCGAAATTTGGGAAAATGGCACTGTTTTCTCATTGAATAGGAATACACTTCACTGTTTAGTAAGAGCTGCCAGAAAATTCGAATATGGAATTCTTGTAGCTACCAAGGATGATATAATTAAGTCAAGAAAAAGAATAAGCGCTGTACCAAGAGATAATGTTATTTTCGAAATGGGTATGTTTCTGGGAAGCCTTGGATTAACAAGAGCATTCTTATTAGTTGAACAAGAAAGTAAACTACCAACCGATTATAACGGCGTTACGGTTCCGTATTTTCAGAAAGGCATTAAAAGTAGTTTAGATAATGCCATAAAGGAAATCATAAATGCCTTTGATAAAACTAGACTTACTTACAATTTAAAACCGATGCCTTCTGCAGCTCTTGCTTTAGGGTATTTTGAAAATTTCATTGAGGTTCTTGCCAGAAAAAGATTGGAGCAGGATATAGATTTTGAATTGGAAGTACTTTTGCCAAAGAATCTAAAAGATATCAATGCTGAAATACTAGCTTATAAGCATCATAACAAGAGTAGGGAAGTAAGTATTTTTCCGGATCGTCCACGACCTGCCGTCTTTGAGCTAGAGGCTCAAAAGAATCATTATTGGGACATTCCAACAACATTATCTACGCTGTATAAACTCATGGACATTCTCTTACCATCCGATGAAATTGGAATAAATCAGGAGAAACAGGAATGGATAGAACATGAATTACGTAACTTCAAGGGAACAATTGAAATATTAGCTCAAAAAAGCACTGCCTGCAAAGACAGAATTTCATTTTCCTTCCTGAATTGATGGTTCTCTAATTAAAAGTTAACCCTTCACAAATCACTTATAAGGGAAAATTTAATCAGCTGGAACATTTGCCAGAATACAATTCCAATTGATAAAAGAAAGACGGAAAATATTACCCAGAACGTAAGATTATTCATTTTCGTCGCCATTGATAGCATTCCAATACTGGCACTGATTATTATCAAAGATGTACAGGTGATACTCAAGGTCTTTTCAATGCTCTTTTGCTTATCAGAGGTGATTTTAATAATAGATTTGTAAAATCCTGAAAGTTCTGAAAATACATCCCCCCACTTCTTATACTCTCTATCCATGAGCTCAAGAATTCCTTTGTAGTGTTTTGATGTAATTAGTCTGCTTAATTCTCGGTTTGTAAACCATACGCCAGTATTTACGTTTTTTTCATTTTCCATCCTATTTAGAAATTCTAAATAACTCTGCGAATGATCTATAAACTTATTATTTAAATTCTGAAGTCGGTATATAGTAAAAACCCCTAGCAGAGCAACCATAGCAGCCAAGGTTTGGGAAATAGTACTGAAAGAATAATAAATTGTGTTCTCCATGAAATAAAAAAATTTTTAATAATACTCCTTTATATAGTCATACGCTCGATTAAACAGACTTTCGTCTTTAATCTGATACTTTGTCCACAGAATCTTACGAAGTTCTCTCTTGACCTCTCTTTCACCAACAGTCGAGTGTTGCCATCCATCAAACCTAACTATCCTCACTATTTCATCAATGTCATTCACTATACGCACGACGATGGCGGGAGTTGTGTCAGTTTTCAGTTCAAGAAACAATTCTGTCAGGGCGGCTTTAGCTGATCTCTGTTCCTCTTTGGGCAAATCTTGTTTCTCAGCCTGTAGTGTCTCTTTAGCTATTTCACAGAGTTCTTTAATAAACTCAATGGACTGCACCAACCCGATCTCTGCTCTTCTCCTTAATTCCTCCAACCTTTCACTGAGTCTTTTGAAGATAGGGTTATTACCGTGTTTATTGAGACGAGTTAATAATAGTTTAAGTACTCTTGCTCCCTGTCCCGGATCTTTGGTTTTCATTAAACCATCGATTAATTCCGCATCCAAGACCATCTCATCCATGTCATGATTGATTGAAGTGACATGGACATGTTCATGGATTAGTTTTGTTGTCTGTGCGCCAAGTGCATGCCAAAGTAACCTTCCATTATCTCCTGATGCCGGCTTTATAGAATTAAAGACCTGCGTCAACCATTTATAATCTGACTCCCATATATTCAAAACGGGATCTGGAGATATGGCTTCCCAAAGTTTTGATAAACTGTTAAAGTCTTTTGCAAATTCATCTCGTTTCTCATCTGAGTTGATGCAATCCTGGGCTTTCTGAAGTCCTTCAAAACCATGAATGGTTCTGTCAACTCCCGGGAAATAGGAGAGACATTTTTCCATCCATTCCGGCAATTTGTCTCTAAGCTCCTGAAGATTTGTTATCACATTCTTAACGCTCTCTTCATCAAATGCCAGTGCTCTGGCTGTATCATCAAAAACTCCGAAATAATCAACGACTCTTCCGAATGTTTTATTCGGATACAACCTATTAGTCCGGCAAATGGCCTGTAACAAAGTGTGATCTTTAAGAGATTTATCCAAGTACATTGTTTGCAAAATGGGAGAATCAAAACCAGTAAGCAACTTGGCGGTAACTATCAAAAACTTCAATGGAGAATCCTGATCATTGTATTTTTGAATAACTTTCTCCTGTTGATCCTTATCCATTGCCCATTTCTGCTTGAACTCATAATCATCATTTACCGATGAACTGATGACAACCGCACTGCATTCCGTCTTGATATGTTTATCAAGTTCATCTTTGTACTGAATACAGGCATACCTGTCGGGGGTAACAATCATTGCCTTTAAACCTTCGGGTTCAACATGAGTTTTGAAATGTTCTGTGATGTCAGAGACAATAGCTTTTACTCGTTCAGGTGACTTCAGGAAGATGGACATTCTTGCCGCTTTCTGACTAAGTGTATTCCTGTCCTGTTCACTTAAATCGTTAGCAAGCTCCCTGAACGCAACGTCGAGCCCGTCTTTGTCTATATGATAATCGGGAAGCCTTGGTTCAAAGTGCAAAGGCAGAGTTGCGTTATCCCTGATACTCTCCTGAAATGTATATCGACTTAAATATCCACCCTGATCCTGTTCTGCTCCGAATGCCCAGAACGTGTTTTTATCTGCTTTGTTGATCGGCGTTCCCGTAAGTCCGAAGAGGAACGCATTAGGTAGTGCAGCCCTCATTTTTCTTCCAAGGTCACCTTCCTGAGTACGATGAGCTTCATCAACCATTACTATGATGTTCTCTCTCTTATTCATTTCAGCATAGGCATCCTTGAACTTATGAACCATCGTAATAATAATCTTCCGGGAGTCCTGTTCCAGTAAGTTATGCAGCTCCCTGATACTATCTGTTGTAACCATGTTCGGTACATCAGCGGTGTTGAAAGT
The DNA here is from genome assembly GCA_036261255.1 of Bacteroidales bacterium. Lineage (GTDB taxonomy): Bacteria > Bacteroidota > Bacteroidia > Bacteroidales > VadinHA17 > LD21. The sequence continues at coordinate 7,184 of DATALD010000003.1, read as the reverse complement.
TGCTGTAAGTTGAGTATCGAGATCAATTCGGTCAACAACAATAATGACTGTTGGATTTTTTAAATCCTGTTGTTTTCGAAGCTTCTGAGCAGCAAAGAGCATCAATAGGGATTTACCTGAACCCTGAAAATGCCAGATAAGACCTTTTTTGATTTTACCTTCCCTTACACGTTCAACTATAGCGTTTGCCCCTTCATACTGCTGATACCGGCAAACGATCTTTATCTTCTTCTTTTTGGAATTGGTTGCGTATACAGTGAAATGCTGGATAATGTCAAGCAAGGCTGAAGGTCTGAGAAGATGTGTCAGCTGTTTTGCAATATCATCCAATCCCAGAAAGTGGCTCATCTCATCTTTATCATCCTCCAGACGCCAAGGTGCCCAGAACTCCATCGGTGTGCGGACACCTCCAATGAATATTTCTTTCCCTTCCGATGCAAATGAGAAGACGTTTGGAACAAAAAGCTGGGGAACCGCATTCTCATACACAACATGAATATCATGTGCTCCATCGAGCCAGCTTATTGCAGGACGAACAGGAGTTTTAAGCTCACCGATCACAACGGGGATCCCATTGATGAACATTGCAATATCCGGGATCTTTGTCTCCCTTGTTCTGATCTTGAACTGATTTGTAAGGATGAAACTGTTATTTTGTATGTTGTCAAAATCAATGAGCTTAACAGGTACATGCTGGTTGTTTTTACCGAAAGGCATTGAAACTTCTCCCCTGAGCCACTTTGAGAATTCTTCATTAGCGCGAACCAATCCGACATTACCGACAGTTATAATTATTGCTCTTAGCTTGTGAATTACTTCATCTGCTCTCGATGGTTGAGTAGCTATTTCAGGATTTATCCTGCAAAGTGATACTTTTAATTCTTTCTCAAGAAGTACATCGGTAACTTCTCGTTGAAGAATTTCGGGCTGGACATAACGCCATTTTACAGAACCATAATCAACAGGTTTCTCTCCAACTATATCGTTCTGAACAGAATTTAAATTGACTCCCGTAAGCTGATGAATAACAAAGTTCTCAACACAATTTTGTTCGGTGAAGGTCATTATCCTAATATTTCGTTCAACAAATTATGCTTAAGGTTTTTGAGGTTGTTTTTTTGTTGTTTCAGTTGACCAATTGTAAGATCGAACTGTTTGAATAGGGCTATCAGCTTAGGCTGCTTCTCTTTTCTTGGTAACGCGAATTCCTGCTGAGCCAATGTTTTACTTTTAATTGTTGGGGACAATGATCCTTCTGAAATCTGAACAGCCCTGTTCATAAATGCGTCGGATTGCATGAAATAGGGAAGGAACTCCTTTTCAATATTCTTTTCATTAGCCCGGAGTATCATCGAATGTGCAGATGCAATTCCGTCAAAATGAGATACCGCGACTTTACGTAAATAAGCTCTTCGTTTTCCGAAAATAATATCCCCTTTATAAATCTTTAATTTGGTGCCGATAACATCATCAGGTTTTCCGGTTCTCTCAATTCTTAGATTATCTGAATCCAAATGCTCAAGACCAACATACATTGTAAGCTCTGTTTTTTGTGGTTCGACTCTCTCAGAGATATTATTTCCTACCTTTTCGAATCTGACAGTCTCAAAATCTTGAGCTCTCAAAAAATTTCCAAAGCTTTCACAGGGATTGAATAAATCACTCAGAAGTTTATTCTTAAACTCAAGTACATTTTTTTCTTGACTCTCAACTTGCTCAATTGAATATTCTATGGATTGAAAGAGTGAGGCTATTACATCTTGTTCAAAAAGCGAGGGTAAGAATATAGTCTCATTAAATACTAATTTTTCATTGACTGCAGGATAAGCCGTTCCGTTCTGCATTAAACTAACTCTTTCAATAAATTTTGGTGAACTAGCCATGTAGAAAAGATATCGTGGATTTACTTTAAAATTTGGTCTCAATACAGCAAATCCCGTTGATGCAATTCCGTTTTGTATATCCTTATCTAAAAATGCTATTTTCTCTAAATTGACCCTAACTGTTGAAAAGAGTGTGTCTCCTTTCCGAACCACTTGTCTTGCCCTGCTTGATGCATCTTTCCAATCCAGAGTCTGAGGCTCTGTAATCCTCTTTAATTCTGAATCTATCGACCCTATATCTATGTAATTGAACTTGCCTGTTTGAGTTTTGGCATTAATTTTTGAAACCTTTTCACAAACATCGCAGAGCTTAACAAGTTCCCAGCCCTCTTTATTTGATCTCATGATTATATACCAATGTTTTTCAGTTGGATGTATAAGTTTTCAAATGCATCATTAATCTGTTGATGACCTAACTTAATTTTTGAGATCAATTCTTCACTTTGATGATTTGTAACCTTTGCGTCTGGTTTTACATACAATTGTAAGCTCAGATTTCCATTGTTATCAAGAACTTCTTTATTGCTCATGACTTTTGCAAAACAGTTTGTATCCTGATATTTCCAATAGGTGTCACTAATTTTTTTAATATGTTTTGGCTCAAGCCAGGCATTTGTACGCTCGATTCTGAGTTCTTCCTTTGCATCAATGAAGAGAATCTTTCCTCTTCGTTCTTTTGGTTTTCTCGTCCTACAAACCAGCAGACAACTCTCCATGCTGCTGTTATAAAAAAGGTTCTTCCCCAAACCTATAACCGCATCGACATAATCCTTCTCGATCATCTTCTTTCGGATATCGCTTTCAGCATCTCGAAATAAAACTCCATGAGGCCAGAGCACCACGCACCTGCCTGATTCCTCATCGAGACTCTTCATAATATGCTGCTGGAAAGCATAGTCTGCACAGCCCTGAGGAGGAGTTCCCCAAATGTTCCTGCCGAATGGATCATTCATCCACTTTTCCCGGTTCCATTTCTTCACGGAGTAGGGTGGATTGGCCATAATAACGTCAAATTTCTTCAGCTCATCATCTTTGAGGATCTGAGGACTATCAAGAGTATCTCCCTGAACGATAAGAAACTCATCGACATTGTGCATGAACATATTGATACGAGCTATTGCAGAAGTGATCAGGTTGAGCTCCTGTCCATATAATTTAAGAGTCCTGTATTCTTTCCCATGTTCTTTTACATGGAGAGCACTACTCAAAAGAATTCCACCGCTTCCGCAAGTAGGATCATATATACTTTCTCCCGGTTGGGGATCGGTGATTTCTGTCATTAATCTGACCACTGTCCGATTGGTATAGAATTCGGCTGCAGTATGTCCGCTGTCGTCAGCAAATTTCTTGATCAGGTATTCGTATCCTTCGCCCATCAAATCATGAGGAACTTCACTTATCGTTAGTTTCATTTGGCTGAAATGCTCAATAAGATCGAGCATCTTTTCATCACTCATCCTACGTTTGTTTGTCCACTGAGCGTCGCCAAAAACATCATGGAGCATTTCAAAATTGGCTTTTTCGATCTCTGTGAAAGCTCTTTGGAGAGCGGCACCAACGTCGATTGTCTTCTTCCTGATATCATCCCAATGGCACCCTTCAGGGATCTGGAATCGGTGATTTTCTGCAAAAGAGGCATAGCTCAGATCACCGTTACTTTCATTTAACGCCTGTTGATATTCTTCATCCCAGAGATCACTTATACGTTTAAAAAACAGTAAAGGGAAAATGTATTGTTTAAAGTCGGCAGCATCGATCATCCCGCGTAAAATATTTGCTGCGCCCCACAAATAGGCTTCGAGTTGTTTCTGAGTCATTAATTATAATTAGGTTAGGTCAAACATTGATTATAGAATGAACAGGCAAATTAGCAAAAATTACTGTAATCGGAGTTTTATTGAGTGATTAACTACTTTGTCCATCACGGTCTTCCAAAATTCCCACTTTTTAGGGCCAAAATTTTGGTTTCGGTTTTTGATAGAGTCAAGTTTTTGGATTTTTGGGGCTGGAATTTTTTTTACAGTATTGACCCCCATTAAAGTATATAAGATTCCGACCTATATGGAGGGAGGGTACGGCGGTAAGAGGGAAGCCACCCGGAGGGCAGGATGATCGGGGATAAAATCAATTAGTTACCCGGGAAACCCAACAATAATAAATCAAACTGCACGTGATTTATTCTGATATCTCGCACTGGAGCAGGGAAACCCGTCATCAAACGTCAAAGAACTGTGCAGATTGATTTCGAACCTTTATTGATCAAATCCCTCAATTATATTTCCCGGAAGAACTTTAAACCCAAGAAGTTCAAGTCATTCTGCATGAGTCATGTGCAGAATGATTTCTTAGATCCCGGAGGATCCACTGGGATGGACAGGAGTTCCTTCATTTGCCAATAGACTCTTCAGTTTACACTTAATCTAATAGCTGATTATTAGGCAATTAGCACGCTTATTTGTACATTAGCCTTACAAGAAAGATTTGTTCTAACTAAATCATGAAGGAGGATATGAAAAAAGTTGTTCTATTTTGCAGGGTTTCTTCAACGAGCGACCGTCAGAGTTATGATCGCCAGATATCAGACTTGACACAGGTAGCAAACAGACTAAACTATCAGATTGAAGGTATATTTGCTGAAAAAGTCTCAGGGGCAAAGAAAAACACCGATAGAAAAGAATTATTGAAAATGATCGATTTTGTAAAGACCCAAAATATAGATATGGTACTTGTCACTGAATTAAGTAGGTTAGGAAGGGATACTCTGGAAAAGCCGGTGAAATTGACCACCTTCTGCCGGTAGATACTGACCACCTTTAGCCGGACCAAATTGACCATCCCTGGCCGGAGCAAATTGACCACCTGGAAAGAGTCTTTCTCATGTTTAAAAAGTAAGCAATAATCTTTGCTGTTTTTACTATTAACAGCTGGATTATGGCTAACAAAAAGACTGACATGAGTAAGATAAGACAAATGCTAAGACTCTTTACGCAAGGAGAAAGTAAATTAAAGATCAGTGAGTTAACAGGTGTCTCACGGAACACATTAAAAAAATACCTTAAAATATATGTCGGGCGTGACCTTACGCCGGAAAGGGTTGAGCAGCTGAGCGATCAGGAGCTTGACAGACTGTTTGGCGAGAACGCTATCCCTGAACCATCGGACAAGTACAAAGCGCTTGAAGCCTTCTTCCCGACTATGGAGAAAGAGCTTAAGAAAAGAGGTATCACCAGGCATATTCTGTGGCAGAGGTACATAGCCATGCATCCTGACGGGTATAAAGTATCACAGTTTAAGCATCATTACCTGAAGTGGCATAAAACGAGCAAGCCTGTGATGCATATCGAGCATACAGCCGGAGACAAGATGTATGTCGATTATGCAGGAGAAAAGCTTCATATAATAAGCAAGGAAACAGGCGAGATAACAGATGCCGAAGTATTTATCTCAGTACTCGGAGCAAGCCAGCTGACATATATTGAAGCGGTCATGAGCCAGAACAATCAGGATTTTATCGGTTGCTGTGAACATGCCATTGCTTATTACGGAGGCGTTCCGATGGCAATCGTTCCGGACAACCTTAAAAGTGCCGTGACCAAGAGCTCGCTTTATGAACCCACGCTTAACCAGGCGTTCGAGAACTTTGCTTTGCATTACAGCACCACGATACTACCGGCAAGGTCATACAAGCCAAAAGACAAGGCACTGGTTGAAGGAGCAGTTAAGATCGCATATCAAAGGCTTTACTCGGTGCTTGATAATAAGGTTTTTCATTCGCTCCAGGAGCTAAATGAAGCGATATGGGAGATCGTGGAGACGCATAATAATACAAGGTTCTCCCACAGGCCTTACAGCCGCAGATCTCTTTTTGACGAGGTTGAGAAAGAGACTTTGCATCCACTACCATCGCTTCCTTACGAATTCAAGCGTCAGCAATACTCAACGGTATCAGTAAACGGGCACATATGCCTGAAGGAAGATCGCCACTACTACAGCGTACCATATCATTATATAGGTAAAAAGGTGAAGGCCATGTACTCGCCTTCCACCATTGAGATCTTTTATAATTATGCGCTTATTGCCAGGCACGAGAGGAATCGAAAGGCTTATGGTTACACAACCGATCCGGACCATCTTGCCAGCACACACAAATATCTCACGGAGTGGAACCCGGACAGGTTTATCAAGTGGGCTGAATCGATAGATGCAATCGTTAAGCTTTTTATCACCAGTCTTATGGACAGCAAATCTCATCCCGAGCAGGCATACAAAGCATGTCAGGGAGTCCTTGGCTTTGAACGCAGAGTAGGAAGGGAAAGGCTGATAAACGCCTGCAAAAGGGCCATTGAATACGAGAACTACTCTTACCAGGCAATTAAATCAATACTTGAGAACAAATATGATCTGCTGACATATGATGACCTGATGGCAGATATACCCGTACACGAAAACATCCGTGGGAAGAACTATTATCAATAAACCTATAAACCATTAAAAATGACACAGGAGACACTCGAAAAACTTAAAAAGCTCAAGCTGCTTGGCATGGCCAGGGCTTACGAAACAAGCCTTGAAAATGATAAGCTTGCCACTTTTTCTGCGGATGAGCTTATTGGGATGCTCATCGAAGCAGAATGCGATGACAGGCTTAACCGCAACATAGAACGAAGGCTGCGCAACGCAAGGTTCCGCTATCAGTCGTGCATAGAGAACATAGATTATCAAAGCGAACGCAATCTTGACCGTAACCAGGTAATGCGTCTTGCAGAATGTAATTTTATCAGTAAGCGTGAGAACCTTATTATAACAGGGAGCACAGGCATTGGTAAAAGCTATCTTGCATCAGCCATTGGGCATCAGGCATGTACACTTGGCTTCAAGGTGTATTATGCAAACCTGGGAAAACTCTTCTCCAGGTTAAAGATGGGCAAGGCGGATGGATCATATCTTAAGGAGATCTCAAGAATAGAGAGGCAGGATCTGCTTATTATCGATGATTTTGGACTTATCCCTTTCGATCATCAGAACCGGTCTGCACTAATGGAAATAGTTGAGGATCGACATAAAAAAGCTTCGATGATAATTACATCGCAGCTTCCCGTAAACTGCTGGCATGAAGTCATCGGAGAAAAGACAATAGCTGATGCAATCCTTGACAGGATCGTTCATGACGCTCATCGTGTCGAACTTAAAGGGGAATCGCTGAGAAAAACCAGGGACAGACAAAAAAGTATGGAAATAATGAATTAAAAAGATAAATTTGTTAAATCACTTTTAACTGTGAGAAAGCTCTTTTACAGGACC
>DATALD010000084.1:0-13705 GCA_036261255.1 Bacteroidales bacterium | reverse complement strand
TATCAATGAATTAAAGAATAAGGTTAATGATCTTTACAACAAAGCATTAATCTCGGAAAATGTAAAATTGTCATTTCTAAGTAACCTGTCACATGAGATAAGGACGCCGCTAAATGGACTGTTGGGATTTCTTGAAATCGTATCAAATTTAAAAATCAAGAATTATACATCGGTAGAAGGAATGGGTTGTGAGATTATCAGAAAATGTGCTGACAGGTTCCTGTTAATTATGAATGATCTGATTGAATTATCACTTATCAGTTCAGGGGATGAAATTAATATCACAAGAGAGAATATCAGGATTGAAGACATTCTGTCGGAACTGAAGGATTTTTTCGAAACTTCGTCATTAATATTGGACAAGAAAGTATCTGTTAGTTACATTAATACTGATCCCTGCTTAACTCTTTTCTCAGACGGGAAAAAGATCAAACATATATTATATCATTTAATCGATAACGCGATTAAGTTTTCAAATGATAGGGAGGTTAAATTTGGCTATGAACTGGAAAACTCAAATATTGTATTTTTTGTTTCAAATAATGGCGTTCAGATCAGCAGAGAAGAGAGTAATAAAATATTTGAAGCCTTTTATAAACAATACACTATTAATGATTCATTTTCAGAAGGTTTTGGTATAGGTTTATCGTTAGTTAAGAGATTATCTGAGCTGCTTGGTGGAGAAGTTGATTTTTCATCGTCTGAATCAACAACAACATTCTTCGTAAGGTTACCATTAAAGTAAGACGCTTCAACTGAGTCTTTCAACGCTACAATAACCCCTCGGTATTCCAAGTCCAGGATTGCTTAAGACGTTTTATTTTAAGTATGAGAGAATGTCAATAAAAAACCCGTGAAAGTCTCACAGGGTTTTTTATTTTGGTCAGAATATGTTCAAAATCATTGTTTCTAACTTGAACATAAGTATCTTTTTTGTCGGGGTGGCAGGATTCGAACCTGCGACCCTCTGGTCCCAAACCAGATGCGCTAACCGGGCTGCGCTACACCCCGCAGTGTCCTTCGAAGCTTCAAAGGAGACTTTAAAAACGAGTCGCAAAAATATAATTTGTTTTTTAATTTACATAAAAAAATCATAGGTATTTGACTTAACTCTCAAGATCTTATTGAGACTCTTATTCCTAAAGTGCTTTAATTTACTGATATTTAAATACCTGTAAATATTCCAGCGCCACACAATTCTTCACAGGATTTGATTTTTATTTTTTTGAAACATGTCATATACCATGTTTATGTGAGTTTGTTTTAAACAGGTTATAACTATTTTCGTTGTTTGTATATATCAAATTTATCTACCATGCCAATTATTGTACCCGATAACCTGCCCGCAATAGGTATTCTCAAGAATGAGAACATCTTCATCATGGAAGGCTTCAGAGCGTTGCACCAGGACATACGTCCTTTAAAAATTGCATTCTGCAACCTCATGCCACTTAAAATTGTTACTGAAACTGACTTCATAAGGGTACTCTCAAATACTCCGTTGCAGATCGAGATCGACTTCTTTTACATGGATAAACATGATTCAAAGAACACTGCCAAGTCTCATCTGAACATCTTTTATAAGACATTCGACAAGATTAAAAACAATCGATACGATGGACTCATTATTACAGGAGCTCCTGTTGAACACCTTGATTTTGAGGAAGTCGACTATTGGGATGATCTGAAAGAAGTCATGGCATGGAGTATTACAAATATTACCAGCACTTTGCATATATGCTGGGGCGCGCAGGCTGGCTTGTATTATCATTACGGTATTCCCAAGTACCCACTGGAAAAGAAACTCTCAGGCGTGTTTGAACACCAGGTGATGGACAATAAACTTCCACTATTCAGGGGCTTTGACGATTTCTTTTTTGCCCCCCACTCCCGCTACACTACAAATAAAAAAAGTGATATCCTTCAACATTCAGGACTGAATCTTGCAGCCTGGTCTGAAAAGGCAGGTGTACATGTAGTTATGGCTAAGAATAACAGGCAGATATTTGTTACAGGTCATTTTGAGTATAATCCTGAGACTCTGCTGAATGAGTATACAAGAGATACCGGGAAAGGTCTGAAGATTGATGTCCCCGAAAACTATTTTCCTGATAATAATCCTCAATTAAAACCAATAACCAAATGGCGGGCAACAGCTAACTTATTCTTTGTAAACTGGTTAAATTATTATGTGTACCAGGAGACTCCGTATGAGTGGTAAAAAAATTTGAAAATTTGAAAATTTGAAAATCTGAAATCTGAAAATCTGAAAATCTGAAAATCTGAAAATTTGAAAAAGTTTCTGGATTTGTAGTGATTTTTTTTAACTTCCTGGCTAAATAATTTTAATCCTCATGAAATTTTCAACTAAAGCTATCCACGCAGGACAGGAATGTGATAAACTTACAGGCTCAGTAAATGTGCCAATCTATCAGACATCAACCTATAAACAGGATGGGATCAATGAACACAGGAATGGATTTGAATACTCCAGGACGGGCAACCCAACAAGACAGGCTCTCGAGACCTGCCTTGCAGAGATCGAAGGAGGCAGGTTTGGCCTTGCTTTCTCCTCAGGGCTTGCAGCAGAGCATGCAGTTTTATCAACACTGAAGTCTGGCGATCATGTTGTTGCTGCAGAGGATATGTATGGTGGAACATACAGGTTACTTGAGAATGTATTCAGGCCTTATGGTATCGGGATTACTTATGTAGGCGCCAGCGATTTTATTAAAGCAATTAAGGCAGAAACAAAGCTCATCTGGATAGAATCACCAACTAATCCGCTTGTAAAGCTTATTGACATAGCTGCCATAGCAGAAGAAGCCAGGAAGAAAAAAGTAAAAGTTGTTGTAGATAACACATTTGCTTCGCCTTATTTTCAACAACCACTATCACTTGGGGCAGATCTTGTGGTACACAGCACAACAAAGTATATCGGAGGTCATTCCGATCTTATAGGAGGTGCAGTAATAACAAATGACGAGGATTGGTATACAAGTATCAAATTCTTCCAGAACGCCATCGGAGCTGTGCCAGGAGCTTTCGATAGCTGGCTGACACTTAGGGGAATAAAGACACTTTCAGTAAGAATGGCAAAACATGAGGAGAATGCCTTAAAACTTGCTGACTACCTTAAAAACCATCCTGGAGTAAGCAAGGTCTTTTACCCTGGTTTACCTTCAGATCCATACCATGAACTCGCAAAAAAACAGATGACAGGTTTCGGAGGAATGATATCTTTCAGGCTTGAAGCTGGTAATTCTGAAACTGCTAATAAGTTCTTCAAAAAGCTTAAGATAATAACACTTGCCGAAAGCCTGGGCGGAATTGAATCGCTTGTTTGTTACCCTCCTGCCATGACTCATGCTTCGATGCCGGAAAAAGAACGGATCCGCATCGGAATTACTAATGACCTTGTCAGGTTTTCAGTTGGCATTGAAGATGTAAGCGATCTGATCGATGATCTGAAAGAAAGCCTCTCCCATGCTCATTGAGCGAAGTCGAAATGAACAGCGTATCTTTATAATATAACGTTTGGCGTTTAACAAACATAACAACATAACAACATAACAACATAACAACATAACGACATTGCTAAACATAAATATCTACCTTTATGCAAAATATCTTCTATGATCTTGTCGATGAAAACCAGGTATGCAATTGTAGCTGTGACAAGGCTTGCCAGAGATTACGGGAAAGGTCCTGTTCATATTAAAAAGATTGCAGAGGAGGAAAAGATCCCATTAAGTTTTCTTGAAAATATTCTTCTTGAAATGAAAAATATGGGAATACTCGCAAGCAGATTAGGCAAATCGGGAGGGTATTATCTTACCAGGAAACCCGGTGAAGTCACACTTGCAGAGATCGTAAGGCATTTTGAAGGATCAGTTGCTTTGATTTATTGTGTTTCGGAGGATACTTATCAACCCTGTGAATTCTGTAAAGATGAATCAACATGCAACATCCGTAATATCTTCACCGAGATAAGGGATACAACAAATGAAATACTTACCCGCACAACTTTTGAGTCTTTAACCAGACCTCTTCTTTAGTCGACATTATTGAACCTGATAAAGCATTTATAAACAAGGTTCATTAAACCTTCTTGAATATTTCTGCTGCTAATATGAAAAATATCTACTATTTTTTATAACTTTTTTGTTATCTTTTACGTATAAATCTCAAACGTTCGTCAATGCAATTTAAATGTTCGTCAATTTTTAATTAATTAAAGAAGCTACCGCGTAATGAACTTTTAAAAATACGAGTTATGAAAAAATTACTCCTTTTACTGATTCCTGTTATTGGAATAGTTTTAATCAGTAGTTCCTGTGCAACATCAAGAAAAAACAACAGTTCACTGGAGAGTCTTATGATTCAGGAGAATACAAAACTCCAGATCAACAGGGCATACTACTCCCATCATAACCTTAAGACAAAAAAGGATGCTTACAAGAAGTATAGGAAGAACAGGAGGATGTAGAAAGAATTTGAAAATTTGAAGAAACTTCCACATCATTCAGAATCCAATTTTCAAATTTTCAAATTGATCAATTTTCAAATTAAATAGATCACTCATATACCAACGATTCCGAAGGATTCTTCACCGCAGCCCTATAACTCTGCGCCGCAATAGATATAACAGAAACGGCGAATGCTATCAATCCTGTTAAACCAAATATCTGCCATCCGAATGTTGTCTTTGATATAAAACCCTCGAGCCATTTGTTCATCACAAGGAATGAAAGCGGACAAGAAAGAATAAACGCAAAAACTTCGAATTTCATAAAGGTCGAAAACAAGAGGGTTATAATATTTCCTGCTGTAGCTCCATTTACTTTTCGCAGTCCGATTTCTTTTGTTCGCTGTGCTGTTACAAAGCTTATAAGGGCAAACAACCCTATTGAAGAAATTACTATTGAGAAAAAGGTGAATACCGACAGTATCATTCCAAGACGTTTTTCCTCATAATATTGATCATTAAAAAAATCTCTGCTATAGAAATAATTCATCGGATCGTTTGGATAATGCAATGGCCATATCTTTGAGAGCTCCTTTATTGCAGTCTCATTGTCACCTTCAATCCTGAAAGAATAATAACCAAATTCGAAGGGATGGACATGTCTGAAAAGAATTGGCATCAGGGGTTTCTTTAAACCTTCGTGATGGAAATCGTTTACAACTCCTTTTATTGTATACAAAATATTGCCAAGCCGAAGTTGCCTGTTTACAGCTTCCTCTGGAGATGAAAAACTCAGCAATTCCGATACAGAATGGCTTATTATAACATTTGTAGTATCATTTATGAACGGCTGTTCAAAATTGCGACCTGCGAGTAATTGAAGACCATAAGTTTCAATAAAGCCATCATCAACCTGGCAAATCATTATTTCTTGTTTGAGGCTGGTCGGCATATCTGCAGGAGCCACGTTGTTACCCCTGAAACGAACAGGCTGACCTGGCACATTCATACTTGCTGTTCCAGACTTAAAGTATGGCAGTTTAAGCACATCTTCCCTGAACATATTGAAGTGTTGCCTGCGTAAAGAATCAGAGTGTGTTGATGCAGCCCCCTGAAGAACAATGACATCATTGAGATTGGCTCCCAGTGGAGCATTCTGCATAAATCGTATCTGCTTTGAAACAATCAGCGAACATGCAATAAGAAAACATGAGACAAAGAACTGCAAACCCACAAGCCACGTAGAGCCTCTGCTCTTTGATATCTTGTTCTGATGAGCTAATGCAGGGTTCACACGTAATGATGGAATAGCAGAAAAAATTGAAGTTATTAAAGTGCCTCCCAAAAAAATCAGGAAGACAGTCATCATCACAATCTTCGAACTAATAAAACCCTCACTTACAGGTATGTTTATCATTTTATTAAATATTCCCCTTGTTGCAATGTAAAGGATAATAGTCAGAAAGAGTGCAGAGATATTAATTATTGAGCTTTCAGCCAATGAAAGCTTTATAAGATCTATCCTGCCAGCGCCCAGTTTCCTGTAAATTGCAAATACATCAATTCTTTTTCGTGACAGGGCAGTAGAAAGATTTATATAATTCAACCATATTACAAGAAGGATGAGGGCAGCTATGAAATACATTGTATCAATAGTCTTTTCCTTAATGCTGACGCCAAGCTCTCCATCCCTGTCAGAAGTAAAATGAATCTTGTTTAACTGCTGAAGGGTAAATTTGCCAACCCTGTTCTGACGTTCAAGATGTGTAAGATATTTGCCTGCCAGGTCATCAAGTGACTTTTCAACATCAGAAATGCCTGCATCCTCTTTGAGCTTGATATATGTCCACCAGGAGGCTCCTATGAAGTTGTCGCGTGCAGGAGGAGTAATAACTCCCATTTCAACCCATGTTTTGATAGGCATGAAATAATCGAATTTAATATGTGAATTTGATGGAAGATCTTTAAATACTCCTGTTACCTCATGAAGCATTCCCTCGTTTACTCTTAATACTTTTCCTATCGGATCCTCATCACCGAAGATCTCATATGCCTTTGATTCTGAAATAATGCATTTCCAGGCATCGTTGAGCTTTGCAGCCCCTTTAACCATTTCAAGTTCAAATATCTCTGCAAAATCTCCTTCCACCCATAAATCGGGTTGATCACTAAAAAGATGACCGTTGTAATTCACAAGTACACTTTCAATATAAGCAGTGGCGCTATATTCAATTTCGGGAATCTCTTCCTTAACAGACCGGAATAGTTTCCTTGGTGTCTTTGCTGAATGTAGCACGCTTTCACCATTCTGTGTAACATCGTAGTTGATCCTGTAGATTCTGTTATTTTCTTTTATAAACATCTCATATTCTGTTTCATAAACAATATACATCAGGAGATGTGTAAAAAAGAGCATACCGATAGCCAGTCCAATTATATTGATAATTGTATGGAATTTATTTTTCAGGAGATGGTTAATGACTGATTTCAGATTGAGGTTCATTAATATTGGTTTTTGAAAGGTCTGTTCAGGTTTAGATTAGAAAAAACATTGTATTTTCATAAGCTTAAATTTAATAATGTTTTCCACAAACCTGTCACTTTCAGCAATTGTTGGTAATTGATTTATTTACTTAGGTGCATAAAACCTACCTGATAACAGATAATAATGAATCACAGCTCATCACTTCAAGACAAACATGGCTTTACAAAAAAGGAGACCTCTATACTTTTTTCTAAGATCAATTGGCGAATTCTGCCTTTGCTATTTATATGTTACATCGTTGCATACATAGATCGGATAAATGTCGGGTTTGCAAAGCTTCAGTTAAGGGAGGTACTGGGGGTTGACGAAAGCATATTCAGCAGCATCTATGGTATTGGTGCAGGTTTGTTTTTCATAGGATATTTCATATTCGAAGTGCCAAGCAATCTAATACTTCACAGGGTCGGTGCCAGGATATGGATTGCAAGGATAATGGTTGTCTGGGGTTTTGTCACAATGATTACAATGTTTATCAATAGTACAGCAACCTTTTATGCAATAAGATTTCTGCTTGGCGCCGCTGAAGCCGGTTTTTATCCTGGTGTAATCTTCTATCTTACATTTTGGTATCCCGAAAAAGAACGGGCAAAAACAATTGCTTTATTTTCAACAGGTGGTGTATTGGCTGGTGTTATAGGATCACCTCTTTCTGGTGCAATACTTGATCTTCACGGAAAACTGGGACTTGATGGATGGCAGTGGTTGTTCCTTATTGAAGGAATACCAGCTATACTGATGGGTATTATTATTCTTTTAATGCTTCCAAATAAACCTGCCGATGCAAAATGGCTTTCTGAAAAAGAAAAAAAATGGATCGACAACAAACTCAACGATGAAACCCGCCTTGTAAAGGATCAAACCCATTTCAAACTGGCAGGAGTACTTAAAAGCGGACGGGTATGGTTGCTTTGCCTGATCTATTTCCTGATGACCTTTGGAGCTTATGGATTTGAGATGTGGTTACCATCGATAATTACCGAGTTTTCAGGTATGAGCTATACATTGTTAGGCTTCATTAATGCAATCCCTTATGTGGGAGCAGTAATAATGATGCTTGTTATTGGAATACATTCTGACAAAACCGGTGAGCGGAGGTGGCATGTTGCTGTGTCAGCGCTAATAGCAGCAATCGGCTTCGGTTTCAGTGTTTATTTTAAAAACCCATTCCTGTCGATTGCAGCGCTTACTCTTGCGTTCGCCGGATTGAAATCAACGATGGGTCCTTTCTGGGTGCTTGGGACAAGCTTCCTCAGTGGCACTGCTGCAGCAGGCGGCATTGCCCTCATTAATTCAGTAGGAAACCTTGGAGGATTTTTCGGTCCTTCTTTGGTTGGAATAATAAGAGACAGGACAGGCAGTACCGACCTGGCTTTCATGGTCCTGGGAGCATCCCTTTTCCTGATGGCAATACTTATTCTTATAGTCCGCGAAAACAAAAAGTCCTCCAGGCTCATCTAGATATTGATCTCATCTATCTTGGCTGCAAGGATAAAATCATTCTCTGTAAGGCCTCCGATTGAATGTGTCCATAATTCAATTTCAACCCTGCCAAAGAAAACATACATATCAGGATGATGCCCTTCCTCCTCAGCTATTCCGGCAACACGATTGACAAAATCAATTGTATGCTTGTAGTTAACAAATGAAAACTCCCTTTTTATCTTCCTGTTATCTACAATTTTCCAGTCTGCCGATATCTGACTCCTAAATTCATTTATCTCATTTTCTCCTAGTGCAGGGACATTGCCCTCGCATGGAATGCACTTCTTCTCAGCCAGTCTTGTTTTTAATGAAGTATCCATCTCTTCTCTGTTAATAATTAATTGAAAATCTTATTAAGAAAACAACCAGAAATGGTCCTTGTTCTTAAAAAATGAATTCAGCAGGCAGATACTGTCAGAACTTAAACCAACAAGCATTGTTATATTTTCAATTAAACAAACACAAAATGACAGGTTTAGAGCATTTGAAAAAAAACATCACTACCTCTTCCGGAAAGTATAATTATTACTCACTTTCTGAATATGCCCGGGAGAAAGGTAATATTGCCAGAATGCCTTTTTCTATAAGGATACTTCTTGAAAATATTATCCGGAACTTCAATGGAAATAGCATCAACCAGGCTCATCTTGACAATGTTCTATCATGGGGTTCCGGTAACGAGCAGACAGAGATACCATTTCTTCCTGCAAGGGTATTAATGCAGGATTTTACCGGTGTACCTTCAGTTGTTGACATAGCCTCAATCAGATCCGAAATTGCAAGGCGTAGGAAAGATCCAAAGTCCATCAACCCACATGTACCAGTCGACCTTATTATTGATCATTCAGTGCAGGTTGACTTTTTCGGTACAAATTATGCCTATGAAAACAATATTGATCTTGAATATAAAAGAAATGCAGAAAGGTATTCACTTCTTAAATGGGCTCAGGCATCCTTCAGCAATTTCAATGTACTTCCCCCGGGTATGGGTATATGTCATCAGGTAAACCTTGAATACCTTGCAACTGTTGTAGCTGCAAAAAGCAATGAATTGTTCCCTGACACTCTCGTTGGCACTGACTCACACACACCAATGATAAACGGCATAGGTGTTCTTGGTTGGGGTGTTGGAGGGATAGAAGCCGAAGCAGTTATGCTTGGTCAACCAATGTATATAAAGCTTCCCGAGGTAATCGGGTTGAAGCTTACAGGAAAAATGAGAGAAGGAACAACTTCAACAGATCTTGTTCTTTCAGTTGCAAATTTATTGAGGAAGATATCGGTTGTTGAGAAATTTGTAGAAGTATTCGGAGATGGGCTTGATACATTGACCGTTCCTGACAGGGCAACAATTTCTAATATGTCGCCTGAATTCGGATCTACTGTTACATTCTTTCCGCCCGACAACAAGACCCTTGAATACCTAGAAATTACAGGCAGGGGACCTAAGCTTATCAAAACAGTAGAAAAGTACTTGAAAGCTAATCTTTTATGGCGTGAAAACGAGGATCAAATAAAATATTCTGAAGTCATTGAACTAAAGCTTGATGAAATACAGCCATCTGTTGCAGGCCCAAAGCGACCGCAGGACAAGATTGCTCTTTCTGATCTTAAAAACAACTTTATCGAAATCCTAAGAAAAACGTATGAAAGGGAATACATTTCACCTGATGAGCGACCTGTCGGTAAATGGTCTGATGAAGGTGGTCATTTACCTGACAGGGTTCCTGAACAATTGCAGGCTGAACAAAAATTTGAATCAGCAGATGTTGATATTGTTACAAAACCGAAAATATCTGGTTTAAAAAGTGTAGTTGTAAGAACAGGCAATGCAGAATACCTGCTTGGTGATGGTTCTGTTGTTATTGCAGCAATAACAAGCTGCACTAATACATCAAATCCAAGTGTTATGATAGGGGCAGGTTTGCTTGCAAAAAAAGCTGTACTAATGGGGTTAACAACAAAACCCTGGGTTAAGACAAGCCTCGCTCCCGGTTCACAGGTCGTTACCGAATACCTTAAAAAAGCCGGCCTCCTCCCCTATCTTGAGGCCTTGGGTTATCATATTGTTGGCTATGGCTGTACAACCTGTATAGGCAATAGTGGTCCCTTGCCGATTCACATACACAAGGCAGTTACTGAATCCAATCTCGTTGTTGCTTCAGTACTCTCTGGCAACAGGAACTTTGAAGCACGGATACACCCGCTTGTTAAGATGAATTTTCTAACTTCTCCACCTCTTGTTATTGCTTACGGACTAACTGGTAGAATCGACATCAATCTTCACGAAGAACCAATAAGCTATGATCCAAACCTTGAACCAATATTTCTTCGCGATATATGGCCTAAAATGGAGGAGATAGATAATGTGATGAGCGAAGTTCTTGATTCAAAAGATTTCGTGGAAAGCTATAGTAAGATTTACAAGGGAGATGACAGATGGAGGGAGCTAGTTGCCCCGGCAAGTGATGTTTATGAATGGAATGAAAACTCGAACTACATCAGGGAAGCCCCGTTCTTCAGGGATTTGCCTGCAGCGCCTGAGTTAATAGAAAGTATCAGATCAGCAAGGGTCCTTCTGAAACTTGGTGACTCGGTAACAACCGATCATATCTCTCCGGCCGGGTCTATCTCAGAAAACTCACCTTCAGGTATTTACCTGAAAAATCTTGGAATATCAAGAACCGATTTTAACTCTTATGGATCAAGAAGAGGCAATCATGAAGTTATGATAAGAGGAACCTTCGCCAACGTAAGACTCAGAAATGAACTTTCAGACAGGGAAGGTGGATTCACAAAGTATTTCCCCGAGAATACCGTAATTCCTGTGTTCGATGCTTCAGAAAAATACCGCAGGGCGAATACTCCATTAATCATTCTTGCCGGGAAGGATTATGGCAGCGGCTCTTCGCGCGACTGGGCAGCAAAGGGTGTATCTTTGCTTGGCGTGAAGGCAATAATAGCTGAAAGCTTCGAACGTATTCACAGAAGTAATCTGGTTGGCATGGGTGTTCTTCCTCTGCAGTTTATTGAGAATCAAGCAGCAAACAAACCTGAACTTAAGGGTGATGAAATATTTGACATTGAAATACCTGAAAACCTTAAACCGAATCAGTTAATCAGTGTTGTTGCTTCTTCTCCTTCAGGTACGACAAAAAAATTCAATGTTAGATCAAGACTTGACTCAAATACAGAAATCACGTATTTTATAAATGGAGGCATCCTTCAATATGTGGTAAGAAGCATATTGAGAAATGAGGACCCTTCAGAAATATAACATAAGGAGTAACTCATGCCCAGGCATTTCCCTGTTTTTCACGGAGTTTAAAATCAGAACTCTCATGGAATGTTATTGAGGGAAAATTTTCACGCGCAAGCTTAAGCATCCATTCGCTTTCAGCTAAAAAGACGGGGTTATTTTCCTTGTCGTAGGCAACCGAGCTCTGCTTTCTTGTAATGAATGCATCAAGCTCTTTTTTGTTATCAGTTGTAAGCCAGCATGCTTTTACATAAGGCAGATGTGAAAAAGTACATTTAGCGCCATATTCATGTTCAAGCCTGAATTTTATTACTTCATACTGGAGCTCTCCGACAGTCCCAATAATCTTCCTGTTGCCAGGTTGCTGAACGAAAAGTTGTGCAACTCCTTCATCGGTCATCTGACGAACACCTTTCTCCAGTTGCTTGGTTTTCATAGGATCCTGGTTCACAACTTCCCTTAGAATTTCAGGAGAAAAGCTTGGCACACCATTGAAGTGCAACAATTCTCCCTCGGAAAGAGTATCTCCTATCTTAAAGTTTCCATTATCATATAAGCCAACTACATCGCCTGGATAAGCTTCCTCAACAATACTCTTACTATTTGCCATAAAGCTTGCAGGCGAAGAAAACCTCAGCTTCTTGTCAAGCCGGGTATGATAGTAGAATTTATTTCGCTCAAACCTGCCTGAACATATACGCATAAATGCAATCCTGTCTCGATGGTTTGGATCTAGGTTAGCATGAATTTTAAAGATAAAGCCTGTAAGCGATTCCTCTTCCGGAGAGACTAATCGCCGGGCAGCCTGTACATTGCCGGGTGAAGGCGCAATCTCAAGGAATTTCTCGAGGAGTTCCAGAACACCGAAGTTATTAAGAGCGCTCCCAAAAAAGAGAGGCGCCAGAAAGCCTTCACGGTAAAGCTGGAGGTTAAAAGGTTCGAACATGTTGTTTACAAATTCAACCTCTTCCCAGAGTTTTGTTATGTTATCCGTACCTACGAACTCAATAAGTCTTGGATCCTTAATATCTTTTGTAGTAAGAAGCGTTTCAGTCACAACACTTTTATCAGGAGCAAATAATTGCACTCCTCCATCAGAGAGATCATAAACGCCCTTGAACAATCTTCCATTTCCAATTGGCCATGTTAATGGACAAACAGCAATTTTTAGTTCACGCTCAAGTTCATCAAGAATGTCGTAAGGATGCAATCCTTCCCTGTCCATTTTATTAATAAAGACCATCACAGGCGTATTCCTCCTTCTGCATACTTCCATCAGTTTCCGGGTCTGCTCTTCAACACCTTTAACGGAGTCAACAACAAGGATAACACTATCAACAGCTGAAAGTGTACGATAAGTATCTTCAGCAAAGTCCTTATGACCGGGAGTGTCAAGAATGTTTACCCTCATGCCGTTATAGTCGAAAGCCATTACAGAAGTAGAAACAGAAATACCTCTCTGTTTCTCGATCTCCATAAAGTCCGAAGTTGTTGTTTTACGGATTTTGTTATTCTTTACTGCGCCGGCAGTTTGAATGGCTCCACCAAAAAGAAGCAGCTTCTCGGTGAGGGTTGTCTTGCCGGCATCAGGATGGCTTATTATTGCAAAAGTCCTTCTTTTCTTTATTTCACTCCTCAGATCCATCAATTTATTTTGAGCCGCAAAATTAGTAAAATTCCTGCTAAATAAATATTTGGAATACTATGAGGTTGATAAAACATGCCGTAACATTAATCTTTGCGCTCTCCGGCGCAAAGCAGGAAGAGGTATGTTCTATCATTACCAAAATAAGGTCAGAAGAGCACATTTTAACAGGCATCCTGCATTCTTCTTCATAAAATCACCCTGAAAAATATGAAGGAGGAATACGCCTGTGATGGTCTTTATTAATAAAATGGACAGGGAAGGATTGCATTTATGCGTATATGTTCAGGCAGGTTTGAGCGAAAT
>DATALD010000068.1:0-1688 GCA_036261255.1 Bacteroidales bacterium | reverse complement strand
AAGCGGATCACGAAAAACGCGGCTACTTCGGGTACATGTTTACCGAAACCAGAAACGACAATTGGGAAGAGATTGAAAGAATTCTGAAATCGGATCTGAGGGAATATATCAGTTTCAAAGAAGCAGTGCCTGCAATTTCTGTGCTCAAAAATAATGCTCAAAAATAAATATCATTAAAGAAGTAGCTGTAAATTACCCATTCGAATAGCTAAGAGCCTTAATTTTTAACCTATATTATTACTATGAAGGTTCATTCACTGATTTCATTCACTGATTTCATTCACTGATCCAGGCCTTTGCTTCAGGAAGCTCTTCATTCTTGTAGGTCCTCACTGGATAAGGAACAATAAACTTAAAGATTTCGACGGCAGCGTTCATCCAGTCAACGTCTGAGACGACTGCGATCTTTTCAAACGCTGTAAGGTGCTGTATGCCAACCTTAGTATCCTCCAGCATGGCATTAAGGGTAAACCATTCGAGTTCCTTGTCCATGTGATAAAGAATACGGATTTTTCCGTACTTACGTATCTTGTCTTCAATAGCAGGAATTAACACATTTTTGTAGTCATCTCCAGTTACCTCTCCACTTACACTGACTGCTACGACGTTTTCTGGCAAACCCTGCATAATCTCTATCATTTAACTCCCCCGCTTAATATCAATAACTGCTGTGCTCATCAAGTATTCAACCGGTTTTTCCACAAGCCGCTTTCCAGTTAGCAGTTCAACAGAACTTGCTAGCCTTATGCCATCAAAGTTTTGAGTTTTTATTTATTATCTTGTATGAATATAAATTTTGACTCGAACCGTTATAATTTACACACATATCCAGAAAGATGTTTGTTGAAAGAATGATACCCGATGGTAACACTCACAGCGCTTGTCATTCCGAAGCCATAAGGTATACTAAGATTGCAGACAAGCTTCAGGTTACTGAAATCCAAACAATTCTGCTTCCGCTACTAACCTTTATATTCTAAGTTCATCACATCAGCTTGTCACTGGCGCAAGTTTCGCATAAAAGATTCACGGAAGCAAAAAGCCATTTATCACTGAAAGTTCAATCTTTCCTAAGGGAAGAGGCAAATGGGGTACTTGTTCTGGAAGACAATATCATAGAGGTAAATGACCTTGAATATTATTTTGGTGAAGTAAAAGCCGTCGATAGTATCAGTTTTACGGTAAGAAAAGGAGAGATTTTCTCATTTCTCGGACCGAATGGTGCAGGAAAAAGTACTGTAATCAATGTTCTTACTACCCTCCTACCTGTGCAGAAAGGAAAAGTAACTATCGCAGGTCATGATTTGAAAACAGAACCTGAAAAAGTAAGGGAATCTATAGGGATTGTTTTTCAGGAGTTGACTCTTGACAGGGATATGACTGTGAGGGAGATACTGGAATATCATGGGAGGCTCTATTCCATGCCAAAAGCTGAAAGACAGGAGCGTATCGATGAATTGCTCAATCTTGTAGAGCTTGAAGCAAAGAGGGATGTCCTGACAAGGCATCTGAGCGGCGGAATGAAGCGAAGGCTTGAGATTGCACGTGGGCTCATGACCCGCCCTAGAGTGCTTTTCATGGACGAACCTACAATCGGGCTTGACCCTCAGACAAGAATAAGAATCTGGGACTATGTGCGGGACATCAACCGGCAGGGCACAACCATTTTCCTGACAACCCATTATATG
>DATALD010000067.1:0-63685 GCA_036261255.1 Bacteroidales bacterium | reverse complement strand
ACATTCCTGTAAAATCCTTTTCCTGTTATAAAAGGTAAGAAAACAGGGGAACCTGTAAGCGATAATTACATAGAGGAATGGAGGGGATTTGTGAGGCAATCTCCGTTTTTTACTCTTAACAACTGGCTTGATTCCCTTGAGACAGGTAATTCTCAGGGTATGATATATACAGCAGAAGCAGCCGAAATTATTAAAAAGCTTAGCTTCAAGACATTTGAATCAGATTACAAAATAATGATAATATGGCTACCCGAGAAGATGCATCTTTCAACAGCAAACAAGCTGTTGAAACTAATCGAGGAGCCACCTGACAAGACTCTGTTCCTGCTTGTTTCTGAGGAACCGGATAAAATAATATCAACTATTCTGTCACGGTGCCAGCTGATAAAGGTTTCCCGATTTACTGACCAGGATATCACACGTTATCTTATTGAAAGGAATTCTGTTGCAGAAGAAAAAGCCCATGATTTTGCCAGGATAGCGCAGGGCAATATTTGCAGGGCGCTGGAGCTTTGCAGCAACGAAGAATCAACTTATGAAAATCTCGAAAGATTTAAACAGCTGATGCGTTTTGCCTGGAAACGGGATGTACTTTCAATAATGAACTGGTCAGAGGATGTTGCTGCTTCCGGCAGGGAGGCTCAGAAAAACTTTATGCTGTTCTGCCTTCGTCTTCTGAGGGAAAATCTTATGCTCACAATGGGACAGGAAAAGAATGATCTTGTTTACCTTTCGCAGGAAGAAAAGATTTTTTCAGCCAATTTTCACCCTTTCATTACCCGTGAAAATGTTTACAGGCTTACCGACGAATTTAACCAGGCCTACCTGCATGTTGAAGCAAATGGAAACGCTAAGATTATCTTTCTTGACATGTCTTTGAAAATTTTAAGACTTATACGCTGAAGATCAGCTTTCTTGATTTAATGCAATTAATAATTACTTTTGCATAAAATTTTTGATGAACAACTATTTATGACTGAAAACGAAGATATTCCGGGCCTTGGTGAAGAACCTAAGATGCCGGATATTAAATATAAACCCGGTTGTAATAAGCTCGATTCCTTTAACTGGCTAAAGGACATGCCTGTTAAAGCCGGAACTGATGATATTGTAGAAATAAGATTCAAGAACACAAGAAAAGGATTTTACAGGAATGTAAACGATCTGAGGCTTGAAATTGGTGATGTTGTTGCTGTGGAGGCTTCCCCTGGCCATGATATCGGAAGAGTATCAATGACAGGCAACCTTGTCAGGGAACAGATGAAGAAGCTTAAGATACATCCTTCGTCTGAAGATCTGAAAAAAGTCTATAGGAAAGCGAAAGCTGTCGATATACAAAAATGGGAAGAGGCCAGGAAACTTGAAAACACTACAATGCTGCGATCAAGAAAAATCGCAGAAGAGCTTAAGCTCAACATGAAAATTGGCGACGTTGAATACCAGGGCGACAAGACTAAAGCAATCTTCTATTATATTGCCGATGAACGCGTCGATTTCAGGCAACTCATTAAAGTGCTTGCCGATGAATTCAGGGTAAGAATAGAAATGAGGCAGATTGGCGCCAGGCAGGAAGCCGGAAGGATTGGAGGAATAGGATCGTGCGGAAGAGAACTATGCTGCGCCACCCATATTACAAACTTCGTTTCGGTGACAACAACTCATGCAAAATACCAGGAACTTTCGCTTAATCCACAAAAGCTTGCCGGCCAGTGCAGCAAACTTAAATGCTGCCTGAACTTTGAGGTCGACTGCTATGTTGATGCCCAGAAATCTTTCCCTTCCCGTGAGATACCTCTTGAGTCGTTGGAGTGTACTGCTTATTTCTATAAGATGGAAGTGCATAAAGGCATCTACTGGTACACAACCGATCCCAATTCAACAGCCAACCTCATTGCCCTGCCTGTAAACAGGGTGAGAGAAATCCAGGCGTTGAACAGAACAGGCAAAAAAGTCGATAAGTTGAATAATCTGGAAGAATCTTTGGACCAAAAACCTGTATCTGCCGACCTGCTTCAGAATAATAGTCTTACAAGATTCGATCCCAAGGAAAAGCCTAATAACAGGAATCAGAACCGGAGAAAAAACAGAAAATTCAATGGCAGAAAGAACAAATAAATATGCTCTCATTATCAAGGTCTTTCTTTTGATCCTGCTGATCTCATCGTGTAGCAGAAATGTTGTTTACAACGAGGCACAGATAATGGAGGATAATACCTGGAACCTGATGAACACTCTTACTTTTGATATCCCGATTGAAGATACTATCAACAGCAACAATGTTTTTTTTTCCATAAGAACAGGTACAGCTTATCAATTCAGGAATATCTTTCTTTTTGTGAGTACAACTTCACCTGAAGGGAAAACAATATCAGATACACTTGAATACTACCTTGCTGATGAAGCGGGTAAATGGTACGGTAAAGGTTTCGGAGATATAAAGGAGCTATTGCTCCCTTATAAATCGAATGTATATTTCCCTCTTAAAGGCACTTACCGCTTTACCGTTGGCCATGGTATGAGAGCCGAAGATCTGAAGGGAGTATATGATTTCGGCATGAGAGTTGAAAAAACAAACAATCGTTAATTCGGGTGGCAAAGAATAAACTGGCAAGATGGAATGAATTGAACTCCTTCCCTAACGTCATTCAACCTTCTATTGACGACGTTGTCGAAGCCTGGTTAGTGGAGGAAGCTCTTGATCAGCGTTTTCCGTCAGGGAGCATCACTGTAAAAGATCATTTCATAAAAGGCAACTGGAACAAAAGCATTTTCAAAAACAGTAATCCTGTTGTGCTTGAACTGGGATGCGGACGTGGTGAGTATACAATAGGTCTCTCAAAAAAATATACTGAAAAGAATTTCATCGGAGTCGACATTAAAGGCGCCAGGTTATGGAGGGGCGCCAAAACCTCAAACCAGGAAAATATTAAAAACACAGCCTTCTTAAGAACAAGGATCGAGTTCATAGGATCATTCTTTGCCGAAAACGAAGTTGATGAGATTTGGATAACGTTCCCCGACCCTCATCCCGGCCAGAGGAATTCCAACAAAAGACTCACATCACCCTGGTACCTGAATGCATACAGGGACTTCCTAAAAGATAAAAGTATAGTTCACCTGAAAACAGACAATAAAGAACTCTTCAGCTTCACTGAAAAGATCATAAAATCAAATGATCTTGAAATACTGAACCTGACTCCTGACTTATACTCATCGGGGATAACCGACGATATCCTTGCAATTAAAACACACTACGAAAACATCTTTCTCAAAACCGGATTGAAGATTTGTTATGCATCATTCAGGCTTGAAAAAGGTAGGATCATTAAGTAATGACTGATAAAGAGAATACCGATTTCTTTACCCGTGTTTATGAAGTCACAAGGCTTATTCCTTATGGCAGGGTAACATCATACGGAGCCATTGCAAAATACCTGGGATCAGCACGATCTGCAAGGATGGTAGGCTGGGCGCTGAATGTCTCACATGGAGCATCGGGGTTCGTTCCCGCCCACAGGGTGGTAAATCGAAACGGTCTTCTTACAGGCAAACGCCATTTCGGCAACTCGACAACAATGGCTCAACTGCTTGCCAACGAAGGACTGGTTATTGAGAATGACAGGATCGTCAATTTCAAAGAAAGATTTTGGGATCCCATGGAGGAGCTGTAGAGACGCAGGGTGCAGGGCAAATCCTAAAGGCACAGGGCGCAGGGAGCAGGGCAATCCCAAACTCTGGTCATTCTAACTCCAGTCATTCTATTCACTTCTTCCTTGTTTTCTTCCCAAATAATCCTTAAACTTGCACCTTGTTTATATTTAATTTAAATAAAAATAATAAAAGCCAGATAGCTAAAACAATGACGCAGAAAGAGAAGATACTTGAAGCCCTGTCGAAGATTAAGCATCCTGACAAGGGAAAGGATATTGTTTCACTTGGGATGGTTTCGGAGATAAAAACAGGCGAAAAAGGTATATCTATTGTAATAACTCCCGAGAAATCGAATGACCCTTTTTCCTCATCAATAAAAAGTACTGTTGCTAAAGTACTGAAGGATGCCCTGGGTCCGGATACTGTTATTGAAGAAATCAGGATCGAGCCCAAGGTAAAAGTAGGCAAGCAAGCTGAAAAAGAGCGACCTGTTCTTCCGGGGGTGATGAACATAATAGCTGTTTCTTCAGGCAAAGGTGGTGTCGGCAAAACAACAATTGCCGTTAACCTTGCAATTGCACTGGCCCGAAAAGGTTTTAAAACAGGGTTGATTGATGCTGACGTATTCGGACCTTCAGTTCCCAAGATGTTCAGGGAAGAGGATTACAAACCTGAGGTACGCAGAGAGAATAATGTTGATAATATAATTCCATTGGAGAAATACGGGGTGAAAGTTCTCTCTACCGGTTTCTTTGTAAATCCTACTGATGCATTAGTATGGAGAGGCCCCATGGCTTCTAATTTTCTAAAGCAGCTAATAACACAGGGGAAATGGGGCGAACTTGATTTCCTCCTAGTCGATCTTCCACCTGGAACCAGCGATATACATCTTACTCTTGTACAGGAAGTTCCTGTCACTGGCGCCATTGTTGTCACGACTCCTCAGGATGTTGCTCTTGCCGATGCAATAAAAGGTATCTCAATGTTCAGGAGCGATAAGATCGATGTTCCTGTTATTGGTCTTGTTGAAAACATGTCGTGGTTCACTCCTGCCGAACTGCCTCAGAACAAATATTACATATTTGGAAAGGATGGCGGCAAAAAACTTGCGGAGAAAATGAATGTGGCTTTGCTCGGGCAGATACCACTTGTCCAGAGTATTCGTGAGGGAAGCGATTCAGGCGAACCTGTTGCATTGAATGATTCTATCACAGGCCAGGCTTTTTCTGAGTTGGCCGATGAAGTTAAAAGGCGTGTTGAGCAGAGAAATATAGAGCTCCAACCGACTGAAAAAGTAAAAATGAATAAATAAAGACATAAAAAACAAACAATAATATGGATATTAAAGTAATCAGGGAGCGCGTGGCAAAAGCTCTTGAAAGGGTCAGGCCTTATCTCCAGTCGGATGGTGGCGATATTGATCTTTTGGATGTTACGGAAGACATGACAGTTAAAGTTAAACTAAAAGGAGCATGCCATGGCTGTCCTTACAGTCTTCAAACTTTAAAGGCAGGTGTTGAGCAGGCTATAATGAAGGAAGTACCTGAAATTAAAAAGGTAATTTCGGCCTGATGAACCTCAGATAGTTCAATTTTATTACCTTTGATATACTATAATGAATCTTCTTAAGTTATAGTGTAAAAAGTCATTTATTGGCTTCAAGGATTGCTTCATATAAATATCTGCTCCTTCCCGGGGTGTTATTGTTTATGATAGCCTGTTCGGTTGAAAAGAACACCGGAACTACCAGGTTTTATCATAGCCTTACGGCTCATTATAATATTTATTTCAATGCTTTTGAGAGCTATAAGGCAGGTTTTGCAAAAATCACTAATGGTTACCGGGATGACTACGCGGAAGTTCTGAACGTGTACGAATTCAGCGACCCAACTGCAATACAGGCCGCCGCTTCGGACATGGAAAATGCCATTCAGAAAGCATCTAAACTCATTTCACTAAAATCGATTACTGCAAAGCCTTCGATTGATAACAGGCGGGATATTTCTGAAAGAGACAGGAAGCTGCTTGACAGGAAAGAATACAATGAATGGGTTGATGACAGCTATCTTCTTATAGGCAAATCAAGGTTTCTGAAGCATGAGTTCAGCGAAGCCGAATCTGTTTTCAAATTCTGTATAGCTGAAGCCAACGATCCAAATATCAGGACTGAAGCTTCGATATGGCTTGCTATGGTTTATTCAGAAGAAGGCAATTTTAATGAGGCTTCGGCAACACTGAAACAACTTGAAATCACTGATAATAAATCGAAGACTTTAAGGGCGATGTTCAATACAGCATTTGCCGACATGTTCATAAAACAAAAAAGATATGCCGATGCCATAGAACCATTAACTAAAGGGCTTGAGTTTATTAAAGGGAAAAGATCAAAATACAGGCTTACCTACCTCCTTGCACAGCTTCATGAGAATTCGGGTAGTAACTTAATGGCGTCAGAACTATATCGGAAAGTAATTAAGATGAATCCGCCTTATGAAGTTGAATTCAATGCCAGGATAAATATTGCAGGATCTTTCGATGTTAGCAAAGGCGACCCCGGGGAAATAAGCAAAGAGCTTGAAAGGATGCTAAAAGATCCAAAGAACAAAGAATTCGAGGATCAGATCTACTATGCTCTCGGAAACTTATCAATGAGGGAAGGAAAAGATCCCGAAGCCCTTGAATATTTCAGAAAATCAGCATCTGCCGCAACAAGCAACCAGAATCAGAAAGGACGTTCATACCTCTCGCTTGCTGATTATTATTTCAACAGGTCAGATTTTATCGAAGCAGGTATTTATCTCGATAGCGCTGTCTTCTTCCTTGATAAAAGTTATCCCGGTTACTCTGGTATTAAAACAAAATCACAAAACCTGAATGATCTTGTTACCCATCTCATAGTAATAGAGCGTGAAGACAGTCTTCAGCGTGTTGCTGCAATGCCGGCATCTCAAAGAAATGAAATTATTTCACGCATTATTGTCAATGTTAACAACCAGGATCAAAGTGCATCGAATGATAATGCTGACAGGTATAATATTGGAGAGTATTATGAAAATGAAAGGCGATTCCAGGATAACATAGACCAGGAAGGTAAATGGTACTTTTATAACCAGGCTGCGCTTACATTTGGCCGTACTGAATTCAAGAAAAGATGGGGCGAAAGAAAACTCGAGAATAACTGGAGAAGAGCCAACAAAGCAAGAACAACAACACAGGACCAGGTATTAACTGATGAAAACCAGCAGGATAAGCAGGCTGTCAAAGATTCCGCATCAGCTGTAACAGACAATAAGAGCCCAGAGTTTTACCTGAAAAACCTTCCTCTGACCGATTCGTTATTAAATATTTCGAACGATAAGCATGCCAATGCTATGCTTAACGCAGCCAAAGCCTATGAGGAAAAAATAAATGATACCGTAAAGGCAATTGAGACTCTTGAGTCTCTGTTAATGCGACATCCTTCGAGCATTCTTGTTCCTGAAGCTCTTTATGATCTTTACAGGCTAGCAGAAAGCAGGAACAAGTTAAAATCAGAGACTTACAGGCAGAGACTCATTGAGAATTATCCTGATACAGAATTTGCTAAGATCCTTTCAGATCCGGATTATTACCGGAATAAGAAAGAAGCTCTTGTTGTTACAGAAAAACTTTACGAAGAAGCTTATGAAACGTACAAGAGCGAGCAGTTCGAGAGATCAATTCAGCAGATCAATGATGCTCTTGCCCTGTATCCGGAGAACCCTCTTGCACCAAAATTCATGCTGCTTCATGCTTATGCGGTAGCAAGACTCACCGATGAAAGAACGTTCAAAGAAGACCTTGGTATTCTAATATCTACATACCCGGAGACCCCAGAGAGTACAAAAGCTAAAGAACTTATTGGTCATATAAATGAAGAAGTACCTGAACTTAAAATTGAAGAGGAGAAGATCATTGCAGCCGAAATCTATGTTGCCGACACAACTGACACAAGAACATTTGTCATCGTGATCAAAGATCCCAAATTCAATATTAACCAGGCAACATTTGATGTGATCAGCTACAATATCGATTATTATACAAATAAGAACTACCGCACTGAAGGAGCCCTTGTTGAAAATAAATATCTCCAGATAACGGTATCAGGCTTCAGGAGTTTTAAAGCAGCAATTGAGTATTATCAGAAGTTCAAATCTGCTTCACCAATCAGAAATGGAGCAGGGGCTGAAATAATTACATTTATAATAAGTCCGGCGAACCTGCAGAAATTGTCATCAGATAAAAATCCCGACAGGTACGAGATCTTTTTCAGGGAGAATTTCCTTAAATAAAGCCTTTGTTCAACACTTCATTGATGTACATGTTTCTTGATTGTAAAACAACAGACAGATGAGGAATATTAAAATTCTCTGGACCGACGATGAGATTGAAGCGTTAAAACCGCATATAATTTTTTTACAGGAAAAGGGATATGAAGTTGATTCATGTTCCAACGGGAATGATTCTATTGATTTGATCAGGCAGAATCATTACGATCTTGTTTTTCTTGATGAGAATATGCCAGGCTTAAGCGGAATCGAAACATTAAGCCTGATCAGGGATATAAGGAGTGACCTGCCTGTTGTAATGGTTACAAAAAGCGAGGAAGAAGATCTTATGGAAACGGCAATAGGTTCTGAAATCTCAGATTATTTAATTAAACCTGTTAAACCAAAACAGATACTTCTAGCGATAAAAAAAATACTTGACCACCGCAGGATAATAACAGAAAAAACAACAAGCGGCTATCAACAGGATTTTGGGCGAATCAGCAATATGATCTCCACTGCCTCAACATTTAACGACTGGACTGAGCTTTACAGGAAATTGGTCTACTGGGAACTGGAGTTTGAGAAATCAACCGATTCTGGATTGAATGAAATACTTAAAACGCAGGAAACAGAGGCGAATAATACTTTTTCAAAATTCATAATGAGTAATTATCTCGAATGGCTTAAACCTGAAAACACAACACGTCCTGTCCTCTCTCCTGCTCTGTTCTCAAAAAAGATATTTCCTGCAATTAATCCAAACAGAACAGTGTTTTTCATCCTTATTGATAATATGAGGTATGATCAATGGAAAACAATTTCTGCTTCACTCACTGGTACTTTCAGGATTGTGGAAGAAGATTTTTACCTGAGCATACTCCCTACAGCCACTCAGTTTAGTCGCAATGCAATTTTCTCAGGTCTTATGCCTAACAGGATTGCTGAAAACATGCCTGACCTCTGGATTAATGATGATGAGGAAGAAGGAAAAAATAATTTTGAAGAACAATTATTCACCAATCAATTAAAATATAAAGCATTGAGGTACAAATGGAGTTACAATAAGATAAGCAGTGAAGCAGAAGGCAGGAGAGTAAATGATAAGCTTAAGCAATTACTCGATAACGATCTGAACATTCTTGTCTACAACTTTGTGGATATGCTTTCACATGCAAGGACTGAAGTTGATCTGATCAGGGATCTTGCCAGTGATGAACGTGCATACAGAAGCCTCACAAGATCATGGTTTATTCATTCCTCCTTGTTCGAAATACTCAGGATGCTCTCAACAAAGGACATCAGCATAATTTTCAGCACAGATCATGGAACTATACGTGTTCAAAATCCGGTAAAGATCGTCGGCGACAGGAAGACCTCAGCAAACCTGCGGTACAAGATGGGAAGGAACCTTGATTATGATCCCAAGAAAGTATTTGAAATAACAAATCCGGAGAAAGCGATGCTACCTCGGTCAAATATTAGTTCGCGGTATGTTTTTGCCTTAAACCGCGACTATCTTGTGTATCAGAATAATTATAATCATTACGCTGCATACTACAGGGATACCTTTCAGCATGGGGGTATTTCAATGCAGGAGATGATGCTTCCTGTAGCACTACTAGAGCCTGTAAGATAATTTTATATTTTTGAGCTTCTGCGAATTTCACCTTATTATGGAAATAGAGATAAAAGATAAACGTTACCTGTCACAGGCAGCAAAAGAGCTTCTGAAGTTATCGGCAGGCAGGAAAATTTTTGCTTTCTATGGCACAATGGGTGCAGGCAAGACAACAATAATTAAGGCTGTCTGCACCGAATTGGGAGCTATTGATATTACAAGCAGTCCGACATTTACACTTGTAAACGAGTATAAAACAGAAGAAGGCGATCAACTTTTTCATATAGATTTCTATCGTATTAAAAAGCTTGAAGAAGTGTTTGATTTCGGTGTTGAAGAATATCTTACAGGTGAAAATTACTGTTTCATGGAATGGCCTGAACTCGTTGAAGATATATTGCCTGAAGATATAGTCAAAGTAAAAATAACAATAGGTCAAAAAGAAGAAAGATATCTAACAGTATCATAGATCATTCTTTTGCGCTCTGTTTCAAATTTTTTACCTTTGGTTTCTAATTAAATAACTATGGAAGAGAAAGTATCCGGAAAATTCACTTTCGAAAATTCTGCCTTCATGCCTAAGGAAGAGCAGCTTGAAACGGCAGTGAAGAACCGGAGGCTTACGATTGGGGTTGCAAGCGACAGGCATGACAATGAGAAGAGAGTTGCTCTAACACCGGAAGCGGTAAATCTCCTTGTTGAAAATCAAAACGAAGTAATCGTGCAGAAAGGCGCCGGGCTTGGAGCAAATTATACAGATAAGGATTACAGTGAAAATGGCGCCATCATAAGCGAATCTCCTGCAAATGTCTATAGCGCTGATGTAGTTATTAAGGTTTCTCCATTCACCGAGAAAGAAGCCGACTATCTGAAGGGGAACCAGGCTATACTCTCATGCCTCAACATATTCCAGATAACGGAAGAAACACTCAGAACCCTCATCAGGAAAAAAGTAACAGCGATAGCTTTTGAAAGAATACGCGATAATAGCGGTGAGCCTCCATTCATTGAATCAATGAGCGAGATCGCCGGCATCTCATCAATGC
Source organism: Bacteroidales bacterium (assembly GCA_036261255.1). Taxonomy (GTDB): domain Bacteria; phylum Bacteroidota; class Bacteroidia; order Bacteroidales; family VadinHA17; genus LD21. The sequence goes on along the minus strand of DATALD010000067.1, from coordinate 53,081 downwards.
TTATTGCATCTGAATACCTAAGTAATCTCCATGGAGGTAAAGGTGTCCTTCTCGGAGGAATTGCCGGTGTCACACCTACTGAAATAATAATACTTGGTGCAAATACTGCCGGGGAAGCAGCTACAAGAGCTGCTCTTGGCCTTGGTTCTACAGTAAAAGTATTTGATAACTCAATCCATAAACTCAGGAGGTTCCAGAATATGCTGGGACAGAGGCTCCAGACTTCTGTCTTTCATCCACAGGTTCTAAAGAAAGCATTAAAATCGGCTGATGTTCTTATTGGGGCAATGGAACTTGAAGACCTTAGACCTGTCTATCATGTTTCTGAAGAGATGATAAGGAGCATGAAGAAAGGTGCGATAGTAATTGACCTGAGCAGCACTGGAGGTTGCATTGAGACTACCGAATGCCGGGCAATGAAAGATCCTGTTTATGAAAAGTCGGGGATTATGCATTATTCAGCCTGGAACCTGCCATCGAGAGTAGCCAGAACAGCTTCCATTGCTCTTAGCAATATATTTACACCTATGTTGCAAAGCATTGCCGATTCAGGTGGGATGAATTATATGTTAAAGTACGACCAGGGTGTCAGGAAAGGAGCATACCTTTATAATGGAATCCTTACAAATGCAACTCTCGGTCTGAAATTCGGAATAATTTCAAAGGACCTCGATCTTCTTATCACAGCCTTCTGATCAGACAAACGACAAGGAAGCTTTATTATCGTTTACCTTTATCGACGCTTTTCGTCCGATATAAATTGCCCTGTTATCATTAATATGCCCAGCCGGGAACCCAAAAAATACAGGATAATCATATTCTTTTACAATCTCATAAATTGTGTCTTCAACTGATTTTCCCCAGGGCTTCTTTGTGTCTTTCAACTCTGACATCCCACCTATCAGAAGAGCAGACAAATTCCGGAGTTTCCCTGCCAGTTTTAATGACATTAGCATCCTGTCGAGCTGGTAAATATAATCACCGGTGTCTTCAAGGAAGAGTATCCTGCCCTCTGTTTCAACTTCAGCAGGTGTGCCCATCATACAACAAACAAGTGAAAGGTTCCCGCCAGTAATTTCCCCTGCAACATCACCCGCCCTGAAAATCAAGCCAGTCCAGTCAATAGTATAAGGCTCTCCAAAAAGGGCCTTTCTCAATGTAACAAATGTATCCTCAGTTTTTTCAGGATCATTATAATGAAGTGGCATGTCAGCATGTAATGAAATAATCCCTTCCATACCGGTAAGCCACAAATGTAGCGCTGTTACATCACTGAAGCCCACATACCATTTGGGTGACCTTGTAAGAGCTGAGAAGTCTGTTTTATCAATGATCTTTGATAGACCGTAACCTCCCCTTGCACAAAAAACTGCTTTAATCGAAGGATCATTTGTGGCCTCCTGTAAATCTGACAGTCGCTCTTCATCCGTACCTGCAAATGGTCCGCTTGTTGCAGCAGCATACCTTCCAATTCTTGCTTTCAGTCCCCATTTATCAAGGAATGAAACAGCTGCATAAAGCTTTTGCGCGTCAATTGAAAATGATGGCGAAACGATTGCTACTTCATGGCCGGCTTTCAAATAGCCAGGCAGTATATTATTCAAAGGCATAATCAATTTTATCGTAAAAATACTTCAAATGTTACATTTATAAATTATTCTGTAATACTTCTTTGCCATCTATTTCACACTATCAATTAACAATCAAACAGCTCAACGACATTTTTATTAATTTTGTGGTTTCAAAAAAAAAATATGAAAGAATTCAAACGTTACCTCATTACATCGGCCCTCCCTTATGCAAATGGACCTATACATATAGGACACCTGGCAGGGGTTTATGTTCCATCTGACATTTACACAAGGTATCTGCGAATGAAGGGAACAGATGTAATTTCTATTTGCGGATCTGATGAACATGGGGTACCCATAACACTAAAAGCAAGGAAAGAAGGGATTACACCCCAGGAAGTTGTTGACAGATACCATACACTAAATAAGAAAGCTTTCGAAGATTTTGGTATTCAATTCGATATCTATTCAAGAACATCAAACATGATTCATCACGAGACTGCCTCGCAGTTCTTCAGGAAGCTATATGATAAAAAGGAGTTTGTTGAAAAGACAAGTGAACAGTATTATGATGAGGAAGCCGGTTGTTTCCTTGCCGACAGGTACATAATGGGAACATGTCCACACTGTGGTAATGAGAATGCATACGGTGACCAGTGCGAGAAATGCGGAACCTCACTTTCACCCAACGATCTTATTAACCCTCATTCAACAGTAAGCGGAAGCAAACCGGTTTTAAAAGAAACATTACACTGGTACCTGCCACTCGACAAATATGAGCCATGGCTGAAAAAATGGATACTTGAAGATCATAAAGAATGGAAAGCAAATGTTTATGGCCAGTGTAAATCATGGCTCGACCAGGGATTGCAGCCAAGAGCTGTAAGTCGCGATCTCGACTGGGGAGTGCCGGTTCCGGTTGAAGGCGCCGATGGAAAGGTTTTGTATGTATGGTTTGATGCTCCCATTGGCTATATCTCAGCAACACGAGAACTGACCCCCGATTGGGAGAAATACTGGAAAGATAAAGATACCAGGATGATACACTTCATAGGTAAGGATAATATTGTTTTTCATTGTATTATATTTCCTTCAATGCTCAGAGCAGAAGGCAGTTATATCCTTCCTGACAATGTTCCGGCAAATGAGTTCCTCAATCTTGAAAATGACAAGATCTCAACATCAAGGAACTGGGCTGTCTGGCTTCATGAATACCTTGAAGATTTCCCGGGCAAACAGGATGTGCTTAGGTATACTTTGTGTTCATGCGCTCCCGAGACAAAGGATAACGATTTCACCTGGAAAGAGTTCCAGGCAAGGAACAACAATGAGCTTGTTGCTATACTCGGTAATTTCATTAACAGGGCGCTCGTACTGACAACAAATTATTATGGAGGCCTTGTTCCCACAAGAGAAAAAACCGATAAGTCTGACGAGGATATCCTGAATGAGATAAGTATTCTGAGAGATAACGTTTCTTCTTCGCTCGATAATTTCAGGTTCAGGGAAGCTCTTAAGGAAGCAATGAACCTTGCAAGGCTGGGAAATAAATACCTTGCTGATGCTGAGCCATGGAAGCTTGTTAAGACCGATCCTGAGCGTGTGAAGACTATAATGAATATTGCATTACAGATCACTGCCAATCTTTCTATTATCTGCGAGCCTTTCCTCCCTTTTTCAATGAAAAAACTAAGAGGCTGGTTGAATATGAATGTTGTAAGATGGAATGATGCAGGAAAGAACGACCTCCTCAAACCAGGACATAAGATAAACAAACCGGAATTATTATTTGCCAAAATTGAAGATGAAGACATAGAAAGACAGATCGAAAAACTTCTGGCTACAAAGAAGAACAATGAACTTGCTTCTGCAAAGACAGTTCCTGGCAAGGCTCCTGTTACATTCGACGACTTTTCAAAACTTGATATTCGCACCGCAACTATACTTGAGGCAGAAAAAGTGCCAAAGACAACTAAGCTATTGAAGCTTAAAATCGATACAGGATTAGATGTCAGGACAATTGTTTCAGGCATAGCCGAGTACTATCAACCTGAAAAAATTATCGGAAGGCAGATCTCGATAATTGCAAACCTGGAGCCAAGGAAGATTAAGGGAATCGAATCAAAAGGAATGATCCTGATGGCTGAAGATAAAGATGGAAAGCTTGTAATGGTTCAGCCTGAGAACAAGGTGAGCAACGGGAGTACAATAAAATAGGATTTAAAAACATGATCAGGAAAGCAAGTGTTTGAATTCAGGTTCAATCACTTCTTACCTGAGATCCATGCTGTTGGAAACTTCTTTAGTAACGAATCTTTTTTTGATACCGCTGCTGACAGGTTGTTGCATTTAAGGGCGCATACCCTGTAAAAACCATTTTCAGCGGTGATAAGCTCCGGGTTAAACCCTTCGGATTGAAGCTGACTAACTTGTTTCCCGGCATTTTCTACTGATTTGAAACTGCCTGTAATTATATAATAAGTGCTTACATTTTCAATGACTGGAGTGGAACTCCCGATTGAAGGAGTTGTATTTTCTATTACCGGATTTACTATTTCATCATTGCTTTCATTACCTGAAGCTTTACTCTCATCAATTGAAGAAATGCTTTCATTAATAATATTAGCAGCTATTTCCTGTTCAACAACTGCTTTGTTATTGTCTAATTCAGCCGTTACAAGAGGATTAAGGCTGACAGTTTCGATCTTGTTCCTGAAAAAATCAGTTTCAACAGAAACATAAACCAATGCAGCAGCAATTGGCAATATAACAGCAGCTCTCCAGATGTATTTTCTTAATTTATATTGTCTTGCAGGATGGTTAATACCGTTACCTGATATTCTTTTTCTTAGATCATAGTTCTCAAGAGGTGAACATGTGAAAGCTTCAAGACCGAAAGAATCGGGATGATAGTTAACTGTTGTGTCAGGTTCAAATTGAAGATTCCCCTCTTTGTTGTTACTGAAAACCCCGATTTTTTCAAATTCTGCTATTTCTCCCCTGTCAAGCTTCTTCCTGATCCCGCTTACAAATTCTTCAGCTATATTCCTGGCATCGCCATAATTCAGGCCTTTCTTCTCAGATATTACTTTTATGAGCAGTCCATCATTGTGGTTAAGGTTACGGTTGAAAGATATAAGTTTCACAGGAGGATAAAAGGTTCCTGTTATTTTATCAATCCTGGCGGGAGTATAGTTGCCAATAAAACCTCCAAATCCAGGAATGATCACACAATCATGTCCAAGTAATAATTCTCGTATTAAAGCTGTTACGTCCAAAGTAGTATATGGTTTGTTAATGACAAATCTAATAAAAACTCATTGATTAAAACAAAGAAAATTGCTTTATTATGAGCATCGCTTACCAATACCTCCATTAACACATGGATATGAGCAATATTCCTCAAATGTATTATCTTCGCATTTTAAAAAAAAAAGTATGCGGAAAATCGAGATGGTTGATCTAAGAGCTCAGTATTATAAGTACCAGGGCGAGATTGATCAGGCTATAAGGAATGTCCTAGAATCTTCAGCTTTTATTAAGGGACCTGAAGTGCATCTGTTTGAAGAGGAACTAAAGAAATACATAGGGAGTGAGAATGTGATCTCATGTGCCAATGGTACTGATGCTTTGTATCTGGCGCTGATGGCGCTTGGATTAGATCCTGGGGATGAGGTCATTACAACAAATTTCACTTTTATTGCAACAGTTGAAACTGTAGCATTAATGAATTTAAAACCTGTTCTTGTTGAACCTGATCCTGGTACCTTTAATATTTCAGTTGAAGCTGTCAGAAAAGCTATTACTCCGAAGACTAAAGTAATTATTCCGGTACATTTGTTTGGGCAGTGTGCCGCGATGGATGAATTAATTGATCTATGCAGGCAACATAACATTTACATTATAGAAGATGCTGCACAGGCAACAGGTGCGGAATACAAGCACAATAATGGTTCGGTAAAGAAAGCAGGTACAATTGGAAATATTGGAACTACATCGTTCTTCCCTTCAAAAAACCTTGGTTGCTATGGTGATGGTGGAGCTTTATACACAAATGACGGACAAATAGCCGCAAAAATAAGGAGTATAGCCAATCATGGAATGAAAGTGAGATATCATTACAGTGATGTTGGAATAAATTCACGGCTTGATACTATCCAGGCTGCGATTTTAAGAGTCAAGTTGAAATATCTCGATGAGTTTAATGAAAAAAGGAGAAAAGTCGCTGATTACTATGATGAAGCCTTCTCTGGCTGTAATTCAATAACTACACCTCTAAGAAGCGGGAATTCAACGCATATTTTTCACCAGTATACATTGAAGATTAAGGATGGGAAGAGGGATGAACTAAAGAATTATCTCGAAAAGAATGGTATCCCTTCAATGATTTACTATCCCGGTCCTTTGCACAGGCAGGAAGCTTACAGGTATTTGGGATATGGCATAGATGATTTCCCTGTTACTGATGCTCTATGTAATGAAGTGCTTTCTCTTCCTGTTCACCCTGATATGGAGATGGAACAATTAGAGCATATAACTGTTAAAGTATTAAATTTTTTTAGTTAACATATTTTTAATGGATAAAGAATTTTTTGCCCATGAAACTGCAGTTATTGACGATGGCTGCAAGATTGGGAAAGGAACCAAAATATGGCATTTCAGCCATGTCATGAGCGGTTCTGAAATTGGGGAAAACTGTAATATCGGCCAAAATGTTGTTGTATCAACAGGTGTCAGGCTCGGGAAAAATGTGAAAGTCCAGAATAATATCTCCCTGTATGCCGGTGTTATCTGTGAGGATGATGTCTTCCTTGGCCCATCGATGGTCTTCACGAACGTCATTAATCCAAGGAGCGCTATTGTCCGCAAAGACAAATACCTCACAACAATTGTTGAAAAAGGAGCAACAATAGGAGCAAATTCAACTATAGTATGCGGGAACAAAATTGGAGCTTATGCTTTCATAGGAGCCGGGGCAGTTGTAACTAAAGACATTAAGCCATACGCACTGATGATAGGTAATCCTGCCAGGCAGTCAGGATGGATGAGTGAATACGGACATAAGCTAATTTTCAATAATGAAGGTATTGCCAGATGCCCTGAAAGTGGCCAGAATTACAGGCTAAAAGATGGCAATGTTCAGAAAATAATTGATTAACTTTTAGAAGTGCTTTTTATGGACAACAAAAATCCAAAAAACTTCGGAATTATAGGAGTTGCCGGTTATATAGCTATCAGACATCTTCATGCAATCAAAGAAACAGGAAATAACCTTCTTGCGAGTCTTGATAAATTTGATAGTGTCGGAAGGATTGACAATTATTTTCCTGACAGTAATTTCTTTGTTGAATTCGAACGATTCGACAGGCACTTTGACAAGCTTAAAAGAACAGGTACAAAAATTGACTATGTGAGTATTTGTTCCCCGAATTATCTCCACGATTCGCATATCAGATTTGCTCTCCGTCATCAGGCTGATGCTATCTGTGAAAAACCTATTGTATTAAACCCATGGAATATTGATGCTCTACAGGAGATAGAAAAAGAAACGGGGAAACATATATATACAGTATTACAATTAAGGCTTCATCCCAAAATACTGGAATTAAAAGAGCAGATCAAGAACGGACCAAAAGACAAGATCTACGACATAGATCTCACATATATCACAAGCCGTGGGAAATGGTATGCCATTTCATGGAAGGGAGATCTGCAGAAATCCGGAGGAGTTGCCACGAATATTGGAATTCACTTTTTTGACATGCTAAGCTGGATATTCGGCCCGGCAACAAAAAACGTTGTAAACTATTCTGATCCTGTAAAAGCAGGAGGTTATCTTGAACTCGAAAGAGCAAGAGTGCGCTGGTTTTTAAGTCTCGATTATGATGATATCCCTGAAAAGTTTAAAGTCGAGGGAAGAAGAACATTCAGATGTATAACAGTTGATAATAAGGAAATTGAATTCAGTGAAGGCTTTACAGATCTTCATACCCACACATACAGGGAGATACTTGAGGGAAGAGGATTTGGGTTGAATGAGGCAAAGAATTCGGTTGAGATAGCTTATTCCATAAGGAATGTGGAACAGGTCGGGTTAAAAGGTGAATATCATCCAATGCTGAAACCAAAACATTAATATATATGTACAAAAAGCTTATCAGTAAAGAGACAAAACTCTCCGTAATAGGACTTGGTTATGTAGGGTTGCCAATTGCGCTGGAATTTGCAAAGATCATGAAGGTTGTGGGTTTTGATATAAAGCCCGAACGTGTGGAGCTGATGAAAAAGGGAATTGATCCAAGTAATGAATTAACTTCGGAAGCCTTTAATAATACAGATATTCTTTTTACAAGTAACCCAGATGATCTTCGACAGGCATCCTTTCACATAATTGCTGTCCCTACTCCTACAAATATTTATAACCTCCCGGATTTGACACCAGTACTAAAAGCCTCAGAAACTGTTGGCAAGGTCCTCAAAAAGGGAGACTATGTTGTTTATGAATCAACTGTTTACCCTGGATGTACAGAAGAGGATTGTGTTCCTGTTCTTGAGAGATTCTCCGGCTTGAAATTCTGTTCTGACTTTAAGGTAGGTTTTTCTCCCGAAAGGATTAATCCAGGAGATCATAATCATACTCTGACAAAGATCGTTAAAGTAACAAGTGGCTGTGACACTGAGTCTGCTGAAAATATTGCAAAAACTTATGAGTCTATTATCAAGGCAGGAGTACACAGGGCGAGCTCAATAAAGGTTGCAGAATCTGCCAAGATAATCGAGAACACTCAGCGCGACATCAATATAGCTTTTATGAATGAGCTCTCGATAATTTTTAACAGGCTGGGAGTTAATACTTATGAAGTTCTTGAGGCAGCCGGCACCAAATGGAATTTCCTGAAATTTTACCCTGGCCTCGTTGGGGGTCATTGCATAGGTGTAGATCCATATTATCTTTCATTTAAGGCTAAAGCAATGGGTTATCATCCACAAATGATCGATTCCGGGAGATTTGTAAACGACAGCATGGGCGGTTATATCGGCAAACAGACTGTAAAGAAACTAATAGCTGCAGGAAAAAACCCGTTCCACGCCAAAGCTCTTGTTATGGGTATAACTTTCAAGGAGGATGTAACAGATATCCGTAATTCCAAAGTTGTTGATATTATAAAGGAACTATCTGATTTCGGAGTAAAAGTTGATGTTATAGACCCCGCAGCAGATCATCATCAGGTTAAAGAAGAATATAATCTCGAAATGCTTAGAGAGCCAAGTGGTGAATATGATACCATTATTGTTGCTGTGGGACATAAGGAATACCTGAAGCTCGAGGAATCATGGTTCAGCAAGCACCTGTCTGAAGCTGGACTTATTATTGATGTGAAAGGAATATTGCGTGGAAGAATTAAAAATCATTCATACTGGAGCCTGTAATGAAACAAAGAATACTGGTAACCGGAGGTACAGGATATATTGGTTCACACACGGCAGTTGAATTACTTGAAGCCGGATTTGATGTAATCATAATTGATAATCTTTTTAATTCAGAAGCAGGTGTTATTGAGGGAATCAATAGGATAACCGGCAAAAAGTCTTCTCTTGAGATTTTCGATCTTTGCGATGCAGACAGGCTTGATGCGTTCTTCAAAAAAAATAATGATATAGCTGCCATAATTCATTTTGCCGCGTACAAAGCTGTTGGAGAATCGGTTAACAAACCTCTCGAATACTACAGGAATAATCTTGTATCGCTGATGAATATACTTGATGGCATGAAGAAGTACAATATCAGTCATTTTGTATTCTCCTCTTCATGTACTGTATATGGACAGCCTGATACTTTGCCGGTTGCTGAGAATGCTCCTCTTCAACCTGCAGCATCTCCTTATGGCAACACAAAACAAGTTGGGGAATCAATTTTAAGGGATACAACATCTGCCAATCCAAATCTTAATGCAATTTCTCTGCGTTATTTCAATCCAATCGGCGCTCATCCAAGCGGACTGATCGGCGAACTACCCAGGGGTGTTCCAGAGAATCTTGTCCCATACATCACACAAACTGCTTATGGTTTAAGGGATGAGCTGAAAGTATTCGGAGACGATTATGATACTCCCGATGGTTCCTGTATTAGAGATTATCTTCACGTTGTTGACCTTGCTAAAGCGCATCTTGCAGCTGTTAACAGGTTAATAAACGGAAAAAGCAAGAGTAAGTATGAAGTATTTAACCTTGGTACAGGAAAAGGCGTTTCAGTATTTGAAGCAATTAAGTCATTCGAACAGGTGACTGGGAAAAAATTAAATTACAGAATAGTTGGAAGGCGTCCGGGGGATATTGAAAAAATTTGGGCTGACCCATCTTATGCTAACAAAGAGTTGGGATGGAGAAGCTTGAGCTCACTAGACGACGCTATGCGAACAGCATGGGAATGGGAAAAAAATATAAGGAAAAATAAATAAATTTAGAAAATTTATAATTTAGAATTACTACTGTTTTATGAATAAAATTCTAATTACAGGTGGGGCCGGATTCATCGGTTCGCATGTTGTCAGGCGCTTCGTTAATAACTACCCAGATCTACTTATTGTCAATGCCGATAAACTGACCTATGCCGGTAACCTTGAGAATCTTAGAGATATTGAAAAGGCAGACAACTACAGGTTTGAAAGAATTGATATAGTAGAAAAAAACAAGGTGCTTGAGCTTTTTAAAAAGTACGGCTTTGATGGCGTAATTCACCTTGCTGCAGAATCGCACGTTGATCGTTCAATAACCGGCCCTGATGAATTTGTTTTCACTAATATAGTAGGGACAGTTAACCTTCTTAATGCTGCCAGGGAAAACTGGAAGGACAATTGTTCAGGGAAGCTTTTCTATCATATTTCTACTGATGAGGTATACGGATCACTTGGGAAAGAGGGTTATTTCACAGAAGAAACAAGATATGATCCAAGAAGTCCCTACTCTGCTTCAAAAGCAAGTTCTGACCATCTTGTAAGAGCCTACAATCATACATTCAAAATTCCTGTAGTTATATCAAATTGCTCAAATAATTATGGCCCTAACCAGTTCCCAGAGAAGCTTATTCCACTTGCAATTAACAACATCAGGAACAATAAACCTGTTCCAGTTTACGGGAAAGGTGAAAATATACGCGACTGGCTCTATGTTGAAGATCATGCAAAGGCAATCGACCTTATCTTTCATAGAGGAAGAACAGGTGAAACATATAATATAGGGGGAAACAATGAATGGAAGAACATTGACCTTATACTGATGCTTTGCCGGATCATGGACAGAAAACTTAACAGGAAAGAAGGTACTTCAGAGAAGTTGATAACCTATGTTACAGATCGTCCAGGACATGATATGAGATATGCCATTGATTCTTCAAAGCTGCAGAAAGAGCTTGGCTGGGCTCCAATACCTTCGTTTGCTGACGGGTTGGAGAAAACAGTAGATTGGTATCTTGAAAATACGGGATGGCTTGAGAGTGTATTGTCGGGTGATTATGAAAAATATTATGAAAAAATGTACAACGACAGATAATGTTTGCAAATAACCAATAACCTCAACTTATTTCTTATGGCAAAGACATCGGAAGTTTTTCACAAAGGCAAAACAATCTTCAGAATTGATTTTTCAAACGTTGATGAAGTGAATGAAATCACTGAAATAATAAACGAAGCCTCCAGGTATATAAGAAGTAAACCTTTTAATTCAGTTCTTACTCTCACTAACATTCAGAATATGCATTACAGCAGTGAGATAAAAGAGCATTTTAACCAATTTATGAAAGGCAATAAACCTTATGTAAAAGCCAGTACAGTTATTGGCCTTAACCTGCTGCAGCAAATGCTTTACAATAGCCTCGTCAAACTTACCGGCAGGGATGTAAGGTTATTCAGTAACGAACAGGCAGCAAAAGACTGGCTTTGCGAACAAAGGAACTGAATACCTAGTGAATACTACATTTATTCAACAGTAACTGATTTGGCTAGGTTTCTTGGTTGATCAACATCGCAGCCTCTTAATACGGCAATGTGATATGACAATAATTGCAGTGGTATAACTGCAAGTAAACCGGCAAATGCCGATATTGTCTCAGGTACCTCAATTACGTAATCAGCCATTTTCCTGATTATCTGGTCACCTTCGGTTACTATTGCTATTACTTTGCCTTTTCTTGCCTTTATTTCCTGAATATTGCTTACAATCTTTTCATAAATGTCATCCTTTGTTGCGACAACAACAACGGGCATGTTAGCATCAATAAGAGCAATTGGGCCATGTTTCATCTCTGCCGCAGGGTATCCTTCAGCATGAATATATGATATCTCCTTAAGCTTAAGCGCGCCTTCAAGCGCCACTGGAAACAAGTAACCTCTTCCGAGATATAATGCATTCTTTGTTTCCTGTATTATTTTTGCAATTTCAAGAACCTGGTCATTAGTAGTAAGAGCTTTTTCTATTTTCCCCGGAATAGAAGCCAGCTCCTGGATAAGGCTTTTATATTGTTTTTCGCTAATTATTCCCTTAGTATAGCCTATCTCAAAAGCCATCATTGCGAGAACAGTAACCTGCGTTGTAAAAGCTTTTGTTGAAGCTACTCCAATTTCAGGACCCGCATGAGTATAAACACCTGCATCAGTCTCTCTTGGAATACTGCTTCCTACTACGTTGCATATACCAATAGCTTTAGCGCCTTTCTCCCTGGCTATCCTTATAGCGGCAAGGGTATCGGCGGTTTCACCACTCTGGCTAATGGCAATAACAACATCACCGGTTTTTATTATCGGATTCCTGTATCTGAACTCAGATGCATATTCAACCTCAACAGGTATTCTGGTAAATTCCTCGAAGATATATTCACCAAGCAACCCGGCATGCCATGACGTTCCACATGCAATAATTGTTAAACGTTCGGCTGAAGCAATTGATTGAATGTATTTCTGAAGGCCCCCAAGTCTTACTCCTGATTGATTAGGTAAAACCCTGCCTCTGAAGGTATCCTGGATTGCTCTTGGCTGTTCAAATATCTCCTTCAACATAAAATGAGCATATCCCTCCTTGTCAATTTCACCTATTTTCAGATCTATTTCTTTAATCTCGGGAAGCTTTATTTCATTCCTGAGAGTTTTCAGCATAAGTTGATCTTTCCTTATAACGGCAATATCATCATCGTTAAGGTAAATGACTCTTTGAGTATACTCCACTATTGGAGTGGCATCTGAAGCAATAAAATTTTCACCTTCGCCGACCCCAATTACGAGTGGGCTGCCTTTTCTTGCAGCAAAAAGACAATCTGGCTCATCCTTGCATATTATTACAATCCCATAAGCCCCGACTACCCTGTTCAAAGCAGCGGTTATTGCCTGTTCAGCGCTCATATCACCCTCTATATAAAGGTGTTCAATTAAGTTAGCAAGAACTTCAGTATCTGTCTGGCTGCTGAACACTACCCCCCTGCCCTCGAGGTGCTTTCTAAGGCTTGCGTAGTTCTCAATAATACCATTATGAACAATTGTGAAATTTCCTTTATATGAGATCTGGGGATGAGCGTTCAATTCGTTTGGTTCACCATGTGTAGCCCACCTAGTGTGGCCCATCCCTATTGACCCGTTGAAATTTGTTTTGTTTACCATTTCTTCAAGGTCTTTTACCCTTCCTGCACACTTGAAGATTTTTGTTTCACCGTTTACGAGAGCAATTCCTGCTGAATCATATCCGCGGTATTCTAATCTTTTAAGACCATTAATAATTATCTCGCGAGCCTGTTTAGGACCAATGTAGCCTATTATTCCACACATCTGAATAAATTTAATGAGTAAACATGATGAGTATCATTTTGGTTCATATTATCAGAACCTTATATATGCAAAATCAAAGGTAGGCGGCGTCCTGCTTTCGTTTGCCTTCAATATGAGGTTTTTAAGCTCCAAAGGTTGCATTACTTCCAGTTCTGGTAAAATATTACCACTTGTATCTTCTAAGTAGTTCTGGGCAAAAGTAGCAATATTGAATTTGTAAACATGGTTGACAGTATCAATAACACCACCAAAAAATTCAGCATCAAGATCAATTTCAGGAACCACCCATCTTTTACCATCTGCTGTCCTGTAACGAAGATATAACTGTGATGGTAAATCTGACAGTTTATAAGTATTATTATCGTAATAGAATGGTAAGGTTAGATGTGCTTTACTGACAGCAATCCTGTCGAAATTGCCTGAACTCTTAATTTCACTGAGGCCCGGCAATATTATTCGCGTATATAATCCATTAAGTGATTGCATATAAGTTAAGGTGTCTTGAAAACTTAAATCATTATAGTTTTCAATTACCTTATCAGGATCGGCTGTTGTGAAATCATGTTCTATCTTGTTAAAAGAAGCATTCCTGTTTATTGCATCTATCATAAGGGGGTAGCCACTTGCACTTGTATCTCCTTCTTCACTATGGTAGTAAATTAAAAAATAGTTTTTATAATAGTTGTCCAGAAAATTTACTCCGCCGGTCTCTGGATTATTCAGAAGATCGAGGGATGCAAACACAGGTTCGCCAGTGGAACTAAGAGTAAAATATAAACCTTTAAAATACGATCTGAAATCGGGAATAACATTGCTGTGAAACAGCATTGAGGTATCCTGAAATATTCTGTTTGCAAAGGACAAATCAGGCATACTCACAACAATTGTATTTATTGTATCTGGCTTTAATTCTGGTAAAGTTACCGAAGTACTAAAACCAGAAAGTGACACATTAGTTTTTGAAGAATATGTACTGGTGGTATATATCTGATCACTGATTTCAGAAATAGTCAGAATCTGTGGTGCAGTAGATGTGCCTGCTACAGTAAGCTTCAAAACAAGCTTTACCGAATCAAGTATATAAGGCAAACCATCCCACTCACCTAACAGCCTGAGCTGGGTTACAAAACTGGCTTTCGTTGTGCCAAAATAAGGATCCCTGGTCTGCCCCAGGTAACCAACCAAAGGAAGGGACGATGATATCGTATCATCATACATAGTGTAAGAGACAGGTTTAAGAGTATCGGTTGCTTCTATTTTTAAATAATCGCTTGCCGGAAGGAGATTTTTTCCGATTGTTGTAGGATCTTCTTCACATGATGTCATGAAAAGATTTCCAAGAAAAAAAAGAAGTAAAAGGTAAACAGATGATGATCTGTGAAGAATTTTGCGGGTTCTATTTAAGGATACTGTCATAAAAGTCGTTATAAGCATCAATATATTCATTCTCGTCCTTGTATCCCAAAACTGGTTTACTAATTGTGGCAAGATGCTTTTTCAATTCTTCATTTATGTTCTCACTGCCAATGATTACACCATCAGAGAATTTAATTGCAAGCTTTGAAACATTAACAAAATCAGGGGTCTTAACAATTTTAAGACCTTCTCCATTTATGCCATCAAGCCTGAGCTTGTCAGCAAACGTTGATCTAAACGGTGTTTTGAAGTCATTATTGTAAACCGAATAGACAATTTTAAAATTATGGAATAAAGGATCGTCGTGATAAATGCTCCTTAGATATACGGGGACAAGTGAGGCCATCCACCCATGGCAATGAACCAGGTCGGGGGCCCACCTTAATTTTTTCACTGTTTCTATTACACCACGGGCAAAGAACATTGCTCTCTCATCATTGTCCTCAAACTCCTTGCCATTAGCATCTGCCAAAATCGATTTGCGTGAGAAATAATCCTCATTGTCAATAAAATAAACCTGCATTCTTGCAGATTGGATCGAAGCTACCTTAATAATAAGAGGATGGTCCGTATCATCTATTATGAGGTTCATCCCTGAGAGTCTTATCACCTCATGTAGCTGGTTTCTTCTCTCGTTTATACACCCGTATCTAGGCATGAAAGTCCGGATCTCTTTACCTCTTTCCTGAATACCCTGGGGAAGATATCTTCCAATCTTCGACAACTGTGTCTCACCTAAGTACGGAGTGATTTCTTGTGAAATGAACAATATCTTCCTGCTTTCCATGAATTTTCCTGCCTGGATATACCATTTCGAATTAAAGATGCAAAGATAATAATAAAAAATTATAAAATTATATACTAGCTGTGAGGTTAAAAGATGTCGTAAAGCTCTAATTGGAAAAATTTGTGCAACAGTCATTTTTTTAAATTAGGTTTGTAGAAATATTTATCAGGATGAAAATAACAGCTTTAAAAGCCGACTTGAAGCTTCAAAAAAGTAAGTTCCCCAAAAAACCTTCCGGATTCGTTCCTACAATGGGGGCACTACATGAAGGACATCTCTCTCTTGTACATGAAGCAGTTTTAAAATGCCCTATTGTTATAGTCAGTATTTTTGTCAACCCCACTCAGTTCAACGATAAAAACGACCTCAGAAACTACCCGAGGAACATTGAAAAAGATTTGAAGCTCCTTTCCCCGATGATGAGGGAAAACGATATTGTTTTTACCCCCGAAGTAAGTGAAATATACCCTGAAGAGGATAAAAGACAATTCCACTTTGGCAATCTCGACAATGTAATGGAGGCTCTCCATCGTCCGGGCCATTTCAATGGGGTTGCGCAGGTTGTAAGCAGATTGTTTGAAATAACTGAACCGGATGTTGCATTTTTTGGTATTAAGGACTTTCAACAGGTTGCTGTTATCAAAGATCTTGTAAGGCAAACTAACAGCAAAGTCAAAATTATAAGCTGTCCTATCGTCAGGGAGAAAGATGGACTTGCAATGAGTAGCAGGAATATGTTGCTTGACCCGGCGATAAGAAAAAATGCTCCGGTAATTTTTAAAACCCTCACATCGGCATCTGAAATGTTCACTGATCATGATGTTAGTGATATTAAAGGCTTTGTTTTTGACCGGATTAACTCAATCCGGGGTTTTGATGTTGAATATTTCGAAATTGCAGACGATACCGAGCTCTACACGATAAACTCAAAAAAAGAAATGATCCCGGACCGAAAATATTACGGGTGTATTGCTGTGAAAGCAGGTAGTGTAAGGTTGATAGATAATGTGCAGATGCCGGGGCAAGACTGAGGGACGAAGGGACGGAGGGACTAAGGGACGGATCTTGGGTTACATTTTCAAATTTTCAAATTTTCAAATTAATAGTACCTTTGCGGGTAGAAAGGATCGAATAATGCTAATCGAAGTTCTTAAATCAAAGATTCATAAAGCGGTCATCACCGGGGCGAATCTTAATTATGTGGGTAGTATTACCATTGATGAAGATCTGATGGATGCAGCTAACCTCATTGAAAATGAGAAGGTCCACGTACTTAACCTCAATAATGGTGAAAGGCTTGTTACATATATCATTAAGGGTAAGCGCGGATCGGGAGAGATATGTCTTAACGGAGCTGCCGCGAGGAAGGTTCAGACTGGAGATCTTGTAATAATAATGTCATTCACAATGCTTGAATTCAACGAAGCCCGGTCTTTTAAACCTTCAATAGTATTTCCTGACTCAAGAACCAATAAACTCGTCTGAAGTTGAGAAAGGCAATTCTCCAGGTTTTAAAGTTTATAGCTTTTCTGGCAATTGGTCTCCTTGTACTATGGGTAGCATTCAGGAATACTGATTTCAAAAAGCTTTCGGAAGTTCTTAAGAAAGCTGATTACCTATGGCTGTTATTATCAATCCTGTTTGGCTTCCTGGCTTATGTTGCAAGGGCATTAAGGTGGAATGTATTAATTAAACCTCTGGGGTATAATCCGTCACCATATAGTTCTTATCATGCTGTCCTGACAGGATACCTTGCAAACCTTGCTCTCCCCCGCCTGGGTGAAGTTACAAGATGTGTTGCTCTTGGAAAGAAAGAAAAAATCCCCGTAGATCAGCTTATTGGAACTGTCATTATAGAAAGAACAATTGATTTTTTTACACTACTGTTGCTTATGACAGGTGTTCTTCTTATAAGCAGCAACCAGGTTGTTGAGTTCATGAATGAAAGTGTATTCCTTCCTCTGAGGGAAAAAGTTTTGGTTGTATTTGGTGTATCATGGGTGATATGGGCAGCTTTGTTTACTTTAATGATACTCGGGTTTGTTTTCTTGATAAAATATAAAAAAAGACTCAGGAAAATCAGGCTCTTCGCTAAGATTTTCGATACAGCAAAAGGAGTAATAAATGGTTTGAAAACAATAACCACCCTTGAAAGAAAATGGACATTCATCTTTTACACAGTATTCATCTGGATTAATTATGCATTAATGACATGGGTTGTTGTCTTTTGTATAGACGGCACCTCTTCAATTTCATTCGGCGAAAGCATCTTTCTCCTTGTAATTGGTGGACTTGCAATGTCAGCGCCCGTACAGAGTGGTTTTGGGGTATTTCATTATGCAGTATCGAGAGCAGTAGTCATTCTTAAAGGGGTATCGATTGAAGACGGACTTGCATACGCATTGCTTTCGCATGAATCCCAACTAATATTTACAGTTATCCTTGGAACAATTTCATTTTACCTGATATTCAGGAAGAAAAGGATAATGTAACGAACAATTAAGTCTACCACGAATTTTATATCTCCGCGACTTTGCGTCTCTGCATGAAATAATCTATTTTTACTTCATGCCAAAAACTAAATCAGTATTTGTCTGCCAGAATTGTGGGGCCGAATCAGCTAAATGGATTGGACGTTGTCCATCATGCAATGAATGGAATACCTATCATGAAGAGATACTTACTCCAAGCCAGCAAAGTGGTTTCCTTCCGTCTTTTGATCGCGAGAAAAGGAAACCCCAGCTACTCAATGATATCAAAACAGATGAACATAGTCGTAAGAAATCGGGGATTGATGAGCTTGACAGGCTCCTGGGCGGAGGTATTGTAAATGGTTCTCTTGTATTGCTTGGCGGAGAACCCGGAGTAGGAAAGTCCACACTTGCCCTACAACTTGCTCTAGCATTAAAAGGTCAGAAAATCCTGTATGTTTCAGGCGAAGAAAGCGAAGAGCAAATAAGCTTCAGGGCTAAAAGAATGAAATTATCTAACCCTGATTGCTACATTCTTAGCGAGACAGAACTTGGGAATATCCTGACTCATGCCGAGAACCTGAAACCATCATTGATAATTATCGATTCAATACAGACTATGAGCACAGGCCTGCTTGAATCATCTGCAGGATCGGTATCCCAGGTTCGTGAATGCGCCGCTATGTTATTAAAATATTCGAAACAATCAGGAATACCTGTCTTCGTTATTGGACATATAACTAAGGATGGTTCGCTTGCAGGTCCGAAAGTACTTGAGCATATTGTTGATGTCGTCCTTTATTTTGAGGGCGATAATAATCATGTTTACAGAATACTGAGGTCAGTAAAAAACCGTTTCGGGTCAACATCCGAACTTGGTATTTTTGAAATGGTAGAAAGCGGATTAAGGGAAGTCAGCAATCCTTCGGAACTATTCATTAATAACCACGAAGAAATCCTAAGCGGTATCTCTGTTGCAGCCACGGTTGACGGGATGCGACCATTCCTTATCGAAACACAGGCTCTTGTCAGCAGTGCAGTTTATGGTACACCGCAACGAAGCGCAACAGGCTTCGATATCAGAAGACTAAACATGCTCCTTGCAGTACTTGAAAAAAGAGCAGGTTTCAAACTTGCTGTTAAGGATGTATTCCTGAACATCGCAGGAGGAATAAAGGTAACCGATCCCGCAATAGATCTTGCAATTATCACTTCAATATTATCATCAAACCTTGACATTCCAGTTGACAAAACTGCATGCTTTTCGGGTGAAACAGGTCTATCGGGTGAGATAAGGCCGGTTCCAAGGATAGAACAAAGGATCAGGGAAGCTTCTAAAATGGGTTTTAAGAAAATCTACATTTCTAAATATCACAGGAATCTGCCTTTAAAGGATGCAGGTATTGAAGTTATACAAGTTGGTAAGATTGAACACCTTGTGAGAGGGGTTTTTGCATGAGGAGGAAGAGACGAAGGGACTCCGTGACATAGCGACTTAGTGTAGATGACTTGATGGACTTGATGGACTTGATGGACTACCCTGCACCCTAATATCTCTGTCTTCTCGGATTATCTGTCTTCGAACCTTTTAGCCTTGCCTTGTCGCAATCGAGTTCCATACTAAAGCCTTCGGGTTTTTCGAATTCGTCTGCTTCCATGATGCCAAGCTCAGGGTCTGAATAGACCTTCTTCAAAAATAATCCGAAAATTGGAAGCGCCATTTCCGCACCCTGTCCTTCACCTATTGTTTCAAAATGAATTGCCTGGTCTTCCCAGCCTGTCCATACACCGCCAACAAGATTTGGAGTAACACCCATAAACCATCCGTTTGAATGATTCTGTGTTGTTCCTGTTTTCCCTCCTATCTGGTTGCGGAAATTGTATACTGAACCACGTAATCTAAGCCCTGTCCCGGAATTAACAACTCCCTGCAATAAATTAAGCATAAGATATGCCTGTTCCTCTGTCAGCACTTCTTCTATCCTTGATGTAAAAGTTGATATAATGTTGCCGTTCCTGTCTTCAATTCTCGTCACGTACATTGGCTCTGTATAAACGCCTTTATTGGCAAACGTGCCATAGGCCCCAATCATTTCCTCAACAGTTATATCAGAAGTACCGAGGAATATCGAGTTTTGGGGGTCAATAAAGCTTCTTATTCCCATTTTGTGCATAAGATCAGCAACAGCAGTAGGTTTAAACTGTTTCATGAGCCAGGCTGAAATATAGTTTTCAGAATGGGCAAGACCCCATGCGAGAGTAACCATTCTCCCATGATACTCTTTTGGTCCTGAGCTTCTTGGAGTCCATGAAGAATCGGGATACATATCAAGAGGAAATGAAACCGGGATATTTGGAACTTCATAACATGGAGAATATCCATTCTGCATTGCGATTGTATAAAGGAAAGGCTTTATTGTACTGCCAACCTGCTTCTTCTGCCGAGTTACTGCGTCATATTTAAAATATCTGAAATCAGGTCCACCAACATAAGCTTTAACGTGACCATTATGCGGATCTTCAACCATGAAACCAGATCTGACAAAGTATTTATAATACCTGACTGAATCGTAGGGAGTCATTATAGTGTCTCTCAATCCCTTCCATGAAAACACCTTCATTGCAACTGGTGTGTTAAACACCTTAATAATTGAATCTTCAGCTACACCCCGTCCGTTAAGTCTCGCGTATCGGTCGCTGGCTTTAACTGATCTCCATAGAAGTTCGTCTACCTGTTGCCTTGTAATATCGTTTGAGTATGGGGGGTTCCGGAAACCTTTTGCTCTTCTGAAGAATCCTGGTTGAAGATCTGTTGAGAGATGCTCGATCACAGATTCCTCAGCATACTTCTGCATCTTAAAATTTATTGTAGTGTATATCTTTAACCCATCTTTGTAGAGATTATAATTAGATCCGTCAGGTTTTTTATTTTTTGAACACCATCCCCAAAGAGGATTGTTTTCCCATTCCCACAAATCTTCAGCATAAGAATCTGGGTTTCTGTACTTACTTTCGTCAGGTTTGGTGCGCTGCATAATATACTTAAGGTATTCTCTAAGGTATGTAGCCCTCCCTGTGTTGTGATCTTCAATCCTGAAATCAAGTTCAATAGGCAATTGTTTAACAGAATCAGCAACATCAGATTTAATATAACCATATTTTTCCATCTGGCGGAGTACAACATTCCTGCGTTTTACCATAAGAGCAGAGTCTCTGACGGGATTATATAATGCAGAGTTTTTTAGCATTCCAACAAGGACGGCGGACTGTTGAAGATTCAATGAATCGGGAGTTGTATTAAAATAAAGGCGCGCAGCTGATTTTATACCTGTTGCATTATAAAGGAAATCAAACTTATTCAGATACATTGCAATGATCTCTTCCTTTGTATAGCTCCGTTCAAGTTTTACTGCTGTTTGCCATTCCTTGAATTTAGAAACTCCAAGTCTTATTCTTCTTACCAGCGCTGATGTGCGTGCTGTATCTCGCGGATAAAGTTGTTTTGCAAGCTGCTGGGTTATTGTGCTGCCGCCTCCTGAACTTTGACCAAGCAGAATCGTTCTGAAAGCAACCCTGCCAAGACCTCTGATATCAATTCCTGAATGTCTGAAATACCTTATATCTTCTGTCGCTATAAGGGCAGAAACAAGGTCAGGTGAAAGGTCCTTGTAATCAGTCCAGGTAAGGTTTTCCATGCTTATTTTACCAAGGAGAACCCCATCCTCTGAATAAACTTCAGTATCAAGATAATACTCGGGATTCTCAAGTTGACTGAACGATGGCATTGGACCCAGCTTCTCCTTTGAGATCAGGATCAGCAGGAACACAAATAATATAAAAGGTGTAATAAATATTGCCCAGAACCAGATCAGAAATTTTTTATTATGACTGTTGCTTTCCATTAAGATCTGAAAAATTTGGTCTAAAAATAGTAATTAATAAGAATATTAACGGTTAATTTTGAAGTTTGGTGCCTAATTGATTTACTTTGTCGTCTTAAAATTGTATTAATCTCCTGTTTGATGAGTGAAAATCTTGTAATCGTTGAATCACCCGCTAAGGCAAAGACAATAGAGAAGTTTCTTGGAAAAGAATTCAGGGTAGTATCAAGTTTCGGTCATATAAGGGATTTGGCCAAAAAAAATCTTGGAATAGATATTGATAAAAATTTTACTCCCAATTATGAAATACCTAAAGAAAAGGCGAAGGTAGTAAGTGAACTCAGGAAAGCAGCCAAAGAATCAAAGAACATCTGGATAGCATCTGATGAGGACCGTGAAGGAGAAGCTATTGCCTGGCATCTGGCAAGTGTTCTGAATCTTGATCTTGAAACTACAAAAAGAATTGTCTTCCACGAGATAACAAAAGAAGCAATATCGAATGCAATTCAGAACCCCCGGAAGGTAGACATGAATCTTGTAAACTCTCAACAGGCAAGGCGTATACTCGACAGGCTGGTAGGTTTTGAGATCTCACCTGTTTTATGGAAAAAAGTACAGCCATCGCTTTCAGCCGGAAGGGTTCAATCAGTAGCTGTCAGGCTCCTTGTCGAAAGAGAAAGAGAGATAATAGGATTTGAGTCAGAATCATCATTCAGGGTAACTGCCAGCTTTCATCCTGATGATGTAAAGTTTAGCAAAGAAAACACCAGCGCCATCAGGGCTGAAGCATCAAAACGCTTCCCTGACGATAAAGAAGCTTCAAAGTTCCTGGAGGCATGTTCAGGCAGTACTTTTACAGTTGGCAGTGTAAGTGTTAAGCCCGGGACAAGGTCTCCTGCTCCTCCTTTTACAACATCGACACTTCAACAGGAAGCATACAGGAAGCTTGGCTTTTCAGTTGCTCAGACTATGGCTGTTGCTCAAAAGCTATATGAGGCTGGAAAGATCACATATATGAGAACTGATTCAACAAACCTTTCAAAGCTTGCACTAACAAAGTCGAGGGAGGTAATATCGGCTGAATATGGCGAGCAGTATTCTAAAACGAGACAGTATCAGACTAAGTCGAAAGGTGCACAGGAGGCTCATGAGGCAATACGCCCAGCATATCCTGACCAACAAACAATCACCGGTAACCAGAATGAGAAGAAGCTTTATGAGTTGATCTGGAAAAGGACAATTGCATCGCAGATGGCTGATGCCCGGGTTGAAAAAACAACTATTAATATAGACGTCAGCAAATCACCTGTCAGTTTCCAGGCAACAGGAGAGGTTGTAAAATTTGATGGATTCCTTAGAGTCTATGCTGAATCTACTGATGCTGAAACCACAGATGATGATAAGATAGTTATCCCGCCTGTAACAAACGGGATGCTTCTTAAATATGAGAATATAACAGCTACCCAGAAATTTACAAGTCCACCCCCACGTTATACTGAAGCCAGCCTTGTAAAGAAACTTGAAGAGCTCGGAATAGGAAGGCCATCAACTTACGCTCCTACAATTTCAACTATCCAGAACCGGGGATATGTGCTTCGTGAAGACAGGCCGGGAGAGAAAAGAGATCTTAAGATACTTTCTCTTCAGAATGGCAAGATCACAGCTTCTGTTAAAACTGAAATGGCAGGTCGTGAGAAGTCAAAACTATTTCCTCAGGATATTGGAATGATAGTCAATGATTTTCTTGTTGAGAACTTCCCCGACATAGTAGACTACAATTTCACAGCAGAAATAGAAGAACAATTCGATGAAATTGCAGGGGGAAAGCTTAAATGGACGGGTATGCTTGAGGAGTTCTACCATCCTTTCCATAAGACTGTTACAAGCACACTTGAAACAAAAGAAAGAAAAACCGGCGTTAGGGTTCTCGGGGATCATCCTGAAACAGGCGAGCCAGTAACTGTAAGGATGGGCAGGTTTGGTCCTGTTGCCCAGATCGGAACCACAGAGAATGAAGCAAAACCAAGGTTTGCAAGTCTTCCGAAAAACCTCCTCCTCGAGACAATTACTCTCGACGAAGCTCTGAATCTTTTCCGGCTTCCAAGGACACTTGGCGAACACGAAGGTGGAGATATAGTTGCCGGGATAGGAAAATTCGGACCATACATTCGTTATAAAGGTAAATTTTATTCACTTAAGAAGGGCATTGATGACCCTTATACTGTGAACGTAGAACGTGCCATAGACATTATCAACGAAAAGAATGAAAGTGACAAGAACAAAGTGATTAAGGATTTCGGTGATATAATGCTTTTGAACGGCAGATATGGGCCATATCTCGTAAAAGACAAAAAGAACTTCAGGCTTCCTAAAGGGACAGATCCCGGAAGCCTTACAAAAGAAGAATGCCTGGAGATAATTGAAAAGGGAGAAAAAACAAAAAAGAAATCGAAATAGATGTCCGACCTGAACGATTACTTTGACCCGGTAAGTATTGATAGTCCGGCAATTGAATTCCTTAATTCACAGGCAGGGTTTGCGCATAATATTTCTATTCATACTGAAAGCAGTTCCATAAAGGACCTCGAAAATTTCAGGATAGCTCTTATAGGAATCCCCGAAGGAAGGAATTCTGTGAATCCAGGATCGTCAAAGGCGCCGGATGCAGTGAGGTCAGAATTGTACAGGCTTGCCAGGATCCCCGGGAAATTAAAGATAGCTGACCTGGGTAATATGAAACAGGGAACAACCTTTAATGACACCCTTGCTGGTCTTTCAGATATACTTGTCACCCTTTTTGAGTTAAATACACTCCCGGTAATTATTGGAGGTAGTTCTGCATTGATACCTGCACTTGATATGGCATTCTCACGTACCAATACCAGATACAGCCTTACAGCTATTGACTCAAGGATCTGCTACAACCATGAGAAACAACATAAAAACACCCTGAACTACCTTGGTTCAATAATAGATAAAAGTGATAGTACTTTTACATTTTATTCAAATATTGGTTACCAGACTTTTTTGAACGATCAACAGGTATTGAACAGGTTTCTTAGGAAAGGATCTGATCTGATAAGGGTTGGAGATGTAAGAAACTCAATAAGCCTGATGGAACCCCTGATGAGAGATTCTGAAGCAATAGTTTTGAATATTGCAGCTGTCCGGCAGTCTGATGCTCCTGGTACTGCCTGCCCTTCTCCAAACGGTTTTTATGGTGAGGAAATATGCCTTCTATCAAGGTTTGCGGGAATATCAGACAGGGTAAAAGTATTTGGTTTATTCGATGTAAATCCCGAATTCGATGTGAGGTCCCAGACAACAGCTTTGGCAGCTCAGATCATCTGGTTTTTCCTTGAAGGTTTTTCTCAGAAACAATATGAAACTCCCTTGCTTGGTTCTGGCGACCCCGGGAGATTTATTAAATATCATGTCAAGGTTACCGGGATGGATGATGACCTGATATTTGTGAAGAGTAACCTTACCGAGAGATGGTGGATGGAACTTAATGCAGGTGATTCATCTGAAGCCTTTGTTGCATGCTCTCATGATGATTATCTTAAAGCCAACAGAAATGAAGTACCTGAAAGATGGTTTAAAGCTGTTGAAAGATTAAAGCATTAATCAAATCTGTTGAACAAAGCCAGGTAAATAACGTATTAGTATTCAGACTGAATACAATTAAAAATCTCACATTTTAAGAATATTTGTAATCCAGCAGGAATTTTACTTATTTTACTTGTTTATTGAAGGGTCGCGTGACCCGACCATGGAAAAATGAAAAAGCTAAGTTTTGCATTTCTATTATTGGTATTATTACAGCCGGTTTTTTCTCAGCAGGATCCTTTAGCGAGTCATTATATGTTTAACACAATGACTTATAATCCCGGGTTTGCGGGAACTTCGGGGATGGTTTGTGCAACTGCTCTTAATCGCCAGCAGTGGGTTGGTTTCAGTGGAGCGCCTTCAACTATTTTATTTAATGTTGCTGCTCCAGTCTCTCCTTTTGGAGTAGAGAGTGGAGTCGGATTAACTGTTGAAAGTGATAACGCCGGGTTTGGGAAAGACATACAACTAGCAGGTTCATATTCATACCTCCTTGACTTAGGTCCCGGAGTTATGGGAATAGGAATAAGCGCAGGACTATATAATACAACGATCGCAGCCACATGGTTTATTCCGGGGGGCGAAGGCCATGTACCGCCTGCCGGAGATCCGTCAATCCCTGAGAATAAGGAGAGTTTTGTTGCCTTCGATGCGGGACTGGGGGTATATTATCGAACTGAAAAGTATTATGCAGGTCTGTCTGTTACACATCTTACTGAACCTAAAATTAAGTTTTCAAAAGGTACTCCATATATTAGCCGGCATTATTATTTAACCGCTGGTTATATACTCCCTTTACCTAACCCCTCACTTGAATTACTCCCTTCTTTTTTCGCGTTCAGCGATGGTAAAGTGCTTCAGGCAAATGTAACTGCAATGGTCCGATACAATAAAAAGGTATGGGGTGGCGTTTCTTACAGAGCAGGTGATGCGATTATTGGTATGGTAGGATTAGAGCTATTTAATGGTATCAGGTTAGGCTATGCCTACGATTTTACAGTATCAGAGATAACAAAAAGTAGCAGTGGATCGCATGAATTTATGGTTAATTACTGCTTTGATCTAAGCCTCGGTAAAAGTCCCATGAAATATAAAAGTATCAGATTTTTGTAATTATAAAAAAAAAATTACTTACTTGCGTTTAAAATTCTATTGTATATGAAAAAGGTTACCCTTTCATCTCTGATATTGATAATCTTTCTGACAGGATGCGGTTCTTCCAACACCGGAGAATTGACAGGTGTGCTGGGGAGGAAGAAGTTTTTTGAGCCAGAACCTCTTGAAATGGCATTCATTCCCGGCGGTAATTTCATGATGGGATCAAATGAACAGGATGCACTTTTCCTTAACAATTCTGTAGCAAAATCAGTCACAGTAGATGCATTCTGGATGGATCAGACTGAGGTAAGCAATAACAAATACAGACAGTTTGTTTACTATGTACGCGACTCCATTTTAAGAACCAAATTGGGCAATGCGGGTGTTCCTGAAAGGAATTATTTTATGACCGATGAAGAAGGAAATGTCCTGGAACCAAATATCATTAACTGGGACGAAAAAATAGATCTTGAAGAGGAAACAACAAAAACAACTCTTGAAGAAATGTTTTACCCACCTGAAGAAAGGTTCAACGGTAAAAAGCAGATAGATGTCAGGAAGCTGAATTTTGCTTATATGTGGGTTGACTACCAGCAGGCCGCAAAAGTACCATATACACAGGATTATGCCAATAACACTGGCAAATATGATGGGAAGGTAAGTAATCCTGATGGTACAGTTTCAGACGTTCAGGACAGGAGATCATTCATTAAAACAGATATTGTAAATGTGTATCCTGATACACTTTGCTGGATCAGAGACTTCACATATTCTTTCAATGATCCTCAGGCTTCATTGTATTTCTGGCATCCGTCATTCGACGACTATCCTGTCGTTGGTGTTAACTGGGTACAGGCAACTGCTTTCAGCATCTGGAGAACTAAATATATGAATGACGCCCTGAGAAAACAGGATATTCCTGAAGTTTCGGCATACAGGCTTCCTTTAGAAAGCGAATGGGAATACGCAGCCCGCGGAGGTCTTGAACTTTCAATTTATCCATGGGGTGGTCCATATACAAGGAACTACAAAGGTTGCTTCCTTGCAAACTTCAAACCTCTTAGAGGTAACTATATCGACGATGGTAATGTTTATGCCGGTAAAGTTGGTTCCTATGAGCCTAACGAATTTGGACTTTTCGATATGTCTGGGAATGTTGCAGAATGGACAAGCGCAGCATATCATCCTTCATCATACATTTTCGAGCACGATCTTCAGCCTAATTATCAGTATGATGCAAAGCCACAGGATCCACCTGTAATGAAGAGGAAAGTAATAAGAGGGGGATCGTGGAAGGATATAGCTTTTTTTCTTCAGGTGAGCTCAAAGGATTACGAATACCAGGATTCATCAAAACCATATATTGGATTTCGTAACGTAAGAGGTTACATTGGTGTAAATTAAATAATTGAATAACTCTATTAATAACAAGGTATTATGAGCCTAGCAGAATTAGTACAGAGCAGCGGGTGGAAAAACTTCATCGCTAAACTTTACGGTTTAGGAGCCGCCGTCGTTATCATCGGTGCATTATTTAAAATACAGCACTGGCCTTTTGCCGGAACAATGCTTACAGTAGGTTTGTGTACAGAAGCTATCATTTTCTTCTTTTCTGCTTTTGAACCTCTGCACGAAGAAGTTGACTGGACACTTGTGTATCCCGAACTAGCCGGAATCAGCGACGACGAAGCCCCCGCTTCACACGGTAAACATGGCGCTGTGAGCGCAGGTTACACCGGTGGTGGAGCAATCGGTGGTGGAGCAGGCTCTGTGGCTCTGGCAAAATTTGATGAGATGCTTGAGAAAGCAGAAATAACTCCTGAACTATTCTCGAAACTTGGTGTTGGCATGAAGAAACTTAGCGATGCTACCTCAAATATAAGCGCAATGAGTGATGTCTCTGCTGCAACAACAAAATATGCCAGTACAGTTGGCTCTGCAACCGAATCACTTGGCAAACTAAACGACTCATACCAGTCTACTGCAAAGCTTATTAACGAAACTAGTTCCACATACAGGAATATGGCTGATTCTTTCTCAGTGATTGAAGTTGGAGGCAAATCATACCAGCAACAGCTTGAAACGCTGAACAAGAATCTATCTGCTCTTAATTCGGTTTATGAACTTCAAAAGAAAGGAGCTGACGAGCATATTAAGGATACAGACAACCTTTATAAAGGCATTCAGGGCCTTATTAAAGACCTTAACGAATCAGCAGGAGATACTAAAAAATACCGCGAACAGATTACAAAGCTCAATGACAATTTATCAGCATTGAACAATGTTTATGGGAACATGCTTTCAGCAATGAACGTAAAATAATGCGGCATTTTTATATCAAATTAATATAGTTTAAAATGGCTCACGAAAAGCTATCTCCTCGGCAAAAGATGATCGGTATGATGTACCTGGTACTTACCGCCATGCTTGCACTTAACGTATCAAAAGAGGCCGTTGAAGCTTTCAAAAAAGTTGACAAAGGTCTGACACAAACAATTGCTAACTACGCTGTTAAGAATGATGCTATCTATAAAGATTTTGACCGGGCAGCAGCCGAGAACCCTGCAAAGGCAGGAAAATACAAAACCCAGGCTGATGCTGTCAAACAAAGAGCTGATGAGGCTTTTAATTATCTTCAGGAGCTGAAGATCGAAATTATCAATACAGCTGAAGGAGAAGGTAACCTTGCAGTTGAGGGTAACCATGTAAATATCGATGAGGTTAAAAAGATCGACGATAATAACGTCCCTTCAGAAATTCTTATCGGAGCTAATGAAGATGGCAAAGCAACCTTGTTGAAAAACCTTCTTTCTGAATACCGCGAATTCCTTATTTCAACTCTTGAAGGTAAAAACCCAACAATTGAAGCTGCTCTTAAAAGTACTCTCAGCACAGACAATTCAAAAAATGAGGATGGTGAAGTTGAAAAGTGGGAAAATCTCACTTTCCAGACTCTGCCTCTTGTTGCCGTAATATGTATCCTTTCAGAATATCAACTTGCTGTAAGGAATGCTGAAACTGAAGTGTTGAATCACTTGTATGCACAGATTGATGCCTCATCATTCAAGTTCAATAAATTGCAGTCTATTGTTATACCAAACTCAAGCTACGTAACTACAGGGAGTTCTTACGAGGCAAGGGTTTTCATTTCTGCAATAGATACAACACAGACTCCACAGATTACTGTGGATGGAAGAGTTCTGGAACTCAATGAATCAGGTCAGGGTATATATAAAGTCGGCGCATCGAGCACAGGGACAAAGAAATGGGGTGGTGTTATCGCCCTTAGGGCTCCTGATGGTACAATTAAAGAATATCCATTTTCTGAGGAATACACTGTTGGAGAACGGAATGTTATTGTCTCACCGACAGCTATGAATGTTATGTACTCGGGTATTGCAAACCCCATAGACGTATCAGTTCCTGGTGTAAGCCCGAACAATATAAAGATCAGAGTAACTAACGGTACATTTACAACTGAAAAAATAAAGAATTCAAGAGGTGAGACATTCCCGGGAACGTATGCTGTTAAGCCAAACCAGGGTGCACCTAATGTAGAGATCATAGTAACTGCCGATATGAATGGAACTCAGCAGACTTTCCCTCCTTATAAATTCAGGGTAAAAGGTCTTCCTGATCCAATTGCACAATTTGGCCAGAAAAGCCAGGGGACCATTGCAAGAGCATCTGCGGCTGCTCAGCAAGGTGTATTTGCAGTACTTCCTGATTTCGATTTTGACCTCCAGTATAAGATTACAGGTTTCACTGTACTTGTTTCAGACAGGGGTTCAGACTTTGAAGAAACAAGTACAACAACCAACCTTACAACTGCACAGAAAAATCTTATCAGCAGACTTACACGTGGAAAAACACTTATTATTAAGGATATAAAAGCTCTTGGTCCCGATGGAAAAACACGTGACCTACTTCCTGTAGTATTAAAAATAGATTAATTAAAAAATTATAATCATGTTCAAGAAACTTCTTTTTGGTTTCATAGTTGTTTCGGTTTCAGGCGTTCTGAAAGCACAGTCATTTGGCGATATATATGAGAAATCAATACCTGAAGCCAGGAAGATCGAGTACGCTCACCTCAGAGAAGCTGATGCCATCTGGTCGAGAAGGATTTACAGGTTAATTGATCTAAGAGAAAAGATCAACCAGCCTCTCTATTACCCGACTGAGGAGACACGCGATGGGAGAAAGAATTTTATTTCAATTGTCCTTGCAGAGATCAAAGCAGGCAGAGTAACAGCATACGATCCCCTTAATACAAATGTCAACACAACTTATGATGACATTGAAAACAGGATGGGCGCCAGCACCAAATCTGAATCAATCACAATAAACGAGCAGGGGGCAACAAGAGATACAACTATCAAGATCGATGCAAAGCCAAATGAAGTAAAACAACTTCTTCTCTATGAGGAATGGTTTTTCAACAAAAAGCTTTCAAGGCTTGATGTCAGGATAATTGCTGTTCAGCCTTTCTACATGGGTTTTGATGAAGAACTTGGAAGGGCTATGAGACAGCCTCTCTTCTGGGTAAAATTCGATGATATAAGAGACGCTCTTTCAAAACAGGAAGTATATCTTGCAAATAACGATGCACAAAGGATCTCATTCGATGATCTCTTCATGCAGAGAAGGTTCGGAAGTATCATTTTCGGCGAATCAAATGCTTATAACGACAGGTATATTAACCAGTATACGATTGGTAAAAACAGCCTGTTTGAATCAGACAGGGTTAAAAACGATCTGTTTACTTTTGAACACGATCTTTGGGAATATTAAAAATTAATAAACGGTATATGACAAATAGAGACGCAATATTGCGCCTCTATTTTTTTTTGAATTTGGGTTATTTTATTCTGATTTATATTTCTTACAGAAATTTTTCTCCTGACGCCTTCTTCACCTCGTCGAGATATTGTTTAATATTTTGTTCCTCCTCTTTCTTAACAATCAGAAGAATATCATCTGCATCAATAACAATATAATCACTAAGACCCTGAACCACTGCAATTTTCCCGGGAGCAATATTAAAAATATTCCCCTTGTTTGCATATGAGAATATATTCCCTCTAACGATCGCATTCCCATCTTTGTCAAGCCCTGAATGCTCATAAAGAGAACCCCATGTACCAAGGTCTGACCATCCTATATCTGTGCTTGTCATAACATATACATTATCGGCTTTCTCCATTATTCCGTAATCGATAGAGATGCTTTTGCATGCAGCATAAGTCTTTGCAATGAAGGTTTTTTCCTGCTTAGTCGAATAAATTCCCTTCCCTTCCTCAAAGGCGGTATATGCATCAGGCATGTGCTTTTCAAAAGCTGCCAGTATCGATTTAATGTTCCAGATGAATATCCCCGAATTCCAGAAAAAGTCACCGCTTTCAAGGAATACCTTTGCAAGGTCCCTGTTTGGTTTTTCTGTGAAGGTTTTTACTTTAAGAAGACTATCATAATCTTTTACAGTCTTTTTCTTGTCAGCCTGAATATATCCATAACCTGTTTCAGGCCTGTCGGGTTTGATACCAATTGTTACCAGTGCATCATTATCTTTTGCAAATACAAAACATTTTTTAATTGTATCGCAGAACTTATCTTCTTTGACAATGAGATGATCGGCAGGTGTAACTGCAACTACTGCGTTTGGGTCTTCCTGCAATATCCTGAATGTCCCATAAGCTATACAAGGAGCGGTATTCCTCCTTAATGGCTCTCCCAATACTCTTGAACCGTCTATCCCCAGCTGTTCAATCACAAGGTCACGATGGTCTTCGCTCGTCACAACAAAGATATTTTCTTCAGGACAAATTGATTTAAATCGTCTGAATGTTTGTTGAATCAAAGTTTCGCCCGTACCAAGAATATCAAGGAATTGTTTTGGTTTTCCACTTCTGCTTAAAGGCCAGAAACGGCTTCCTACACCACCAGCCATTATTAGAGCATACCTGTTATCCATTACGTAGTTTTTAAAATTCACCTCAAAGATATTAAATAAATTATCTATCCGGTTCAAAACACGAGCACTGGGGAATATAGCCAAATAATTAGTAAATTTGATTCCCAATTAATTTCTTATGTTCAGGCTACTTAAAGAAGTCGGTTTATACTTCATTTTTCTCAAAAAGGTATTTTCAAAACCTGAAAAGGCCCATATATATTATAAACAAACAATGAGAGAACTTGTCTCCCTTGGATTAAATTCGATAGGAATTATTGCAATAATCTCCTTCTTTATGGGAGCGGTAATAACACTTCAAACGGCATACAATACAGAAAATCCCATTTATCCGGCTTATCTTATTGGTCTGGGGACCCGGGATTCAATTATCCTTGAGTTCTCATCAACCGTAGCAGCACTGATACTGGCAGGCAAGGTAGGCTCAAATATTGCTTCGGAAATAGGGACTATGAGAGTTACCGAACAAATTGATGCCCTTGAGATTATGGGAATAAATTCAGCTGCATACTTAACATTGCCTAAAGTAATTGCAACACTTGTTTTTAATCCATTTCTTACTCTTATGTCGATATCAATAGGGATATTTGGAGGATGGACCGCAGGAATAATGTCAGGGGTTATAACATCATCAAACTATATTTATGGCATCCAATATGCCTTTATACCTTACTATATTACCTATTCTCTTATTAAAACTATATTCTTTGCATTCATCATTACAAGTGTATCAGCTTTTATGGGTTATCATGTAAACGGAGGATCGCTCGAAGTAGGACGGGCAAGCACTAAAGCTGTTGTTTACAGCAGTGTTCTTATACTGTTGTTCAATGTTATACTAACACAATTACTGCTCTCATGATTGAAGTCAAAAACCTCAATAAAACATTCAACGGTGTTAAGGTTTTGAGCGATATATCTGTCAAATTCGAAACGGGCAAGACAAATCTCATCATCGGCAGAAGTGGTTCAGGGAAAACTGTTCTTCTTAAATCAATCATTGGCTTGCATGATATTGACACAGGAGAGATATGGTATGAAGATGAACAATTCGATAAGCTTACTTTCAAGGAAAAAAAGAAGATAAGAAGCGAGATGGGTATGCTTTTCCAGGGAAGTGCACTTTTTGATTCATTAACAGTGAGCCAGAATGTCCAGTTTCCCCTGGATATGTTTACTGAAATGACCCCAAAAGAAAAACAAGCCCGTGTAAAATTCTGTCTTGATCGTGTTAATATCATTGACTCTGATAAACTATTCCCCGCTGAGCTATCGGGTGGAATGAAAAAAAGAGTTGCTATTGCACGTGCAATAGCTCTTAATCCAAAATATCTGTTCTGCGATGAACCTAACTCAGGTCTTGATCCACTTACTGCATTATTGATAGATGCACTTATTAAAGAACTGACTGAAGAATTCGCAATGACGACAATCATTAATACACACGACATGAATTCAGTAATGGAGATAGGTGAAAAAATTATCTTTATTCATGAAGGCTCAATTTGCTGGGCAGGTGACAAAAACGATGTTCTTAATTCTGATAATGACATCCTGAACGACTTTGTTTTTGCCAACTCTCTTGCAAAAAAGCTTAAGGAGGGATCATAGATTAAGTGCACCAGAATGGACTAGAGTCATCAGGCTAATGGCGCAGAGCTCAGGGAGCAGAGCCACTTAAGCCAAGGCTCAGAGCTCACGGCGCAGGTCGCAAAAGGCAAAGGTTATTAGCATACACAAAGCTTAGTCCCCCTTGGGA
This sequence comes from Bacteroidales bacterium, assembly GCA_036261255.1. Lineage (GTDB taxonomy): Bacteria > Bacteroidota > Bacteroidia > Bacteroidales > VadinHA17 > LD21. Next base: position 18,705 of record DATALD010000067.1, on the reverse strand, counting down.
TTTAGGGGTGGTTGAGCATCGCAAGAAGTACCTTTAGAAAATTAAGTCACTTAAGAGAGTTAGAGTTAAAAGTAAAGTAGTTATACTGTGAGATATCTCTAATCACAATATAACTACTTTCCACGACCTGTACGACCTGCACCTGCAAGACCTGCACGACCTGCACAACTTTACTGTTTAGCCACCATCCTGGCTTCTTTCCTGGCCTTCCTGTTCCCGAAGACAAGGTTCATCCCCAGTCTAAGATCTACAGTATTCCAGTTGTTTGGAAGCATAACTTTGTTTTCTGGATTTCCCATGTTATCATAGCTCTCAAACTTATTCCATGCTATCGGGATGTTGTCTGACAGAACATAAAATTGTAACCACCCAAGTTTCAGCATCATACCTACACCTATGTTATCCAAACGATGGTTTTCAGCTGAATAACTTAAGCTCGTTGAAAACATATTCCCAAGTTTAACATTACCAGACAAAGTCAACGCCTGTCTGAACTGTCTTCCGATAATCCTGCTGCTTGAGAGAACTCCTACCGAGAAGTTTTTTGATACAGCATAATTGCCCCCAATGTTAAGGCCCATTGGCAGTATTGTCTTATAAGGATCGTACGTCTCTGTAAATGAGAATGAATTCTTTAACGAATCGCCCAGTTGTTCAGCAACTTCGTCAAATGTTTTATCACCATTAAGTACTTCGGTAACATCAAATCCGTTAAACACATATTTATCATCTGTTTTAAGATTTGTTGTATTGTTTTTCCAGTTTATGAATCCAAAATCAGTAACAGCTGCAGATAGTGTAATCTTGCGGGTAAGCTTATATGTTGCACCAAAATCGAAGGCCAATCCAAGATTTTTGGGACCTTTCAGTGTCATATAATTGAGCATATTATCATCATCAAAAACAAAATCATCAATATTATTTTCAGCATCCCTTACTACATCTATCGGTCCGCTTATATTAACATTAAGATCAGCATTGAGAGTATGAGAATAATCGTTGTTAACAGTTATACCCAGCGTCCTTGGCTTAACTGAAACTGATGCAACTCCAAGCAGGATTTTTCCTTTGATACCAACCCTTAGTTTGCTTGTATAATTGCGGGAGTATCCTAAACCAATCTCGTGATACATTCTCATCCCGGCCCGAAAAGCAGAAAGATCGAGCTTGTCGCCAACATAACCTGCATTACCTTTTAGGGCAAACTCTATTAAAGAACCAGGCACCACAAGGTTCATTTCAGCTCTTTCATTGACATCAAGAAAGAGGTATCCTTTCCTGACCGGAAAGGCAAGGCTGAACACAGGAATTGTAACAACAGGTTCTACAAAGTTCTTTTTCCTTATTGTTGAAATAAAATCGTCAATATTCTTCGAAGGATGAAGGAAAGAGTATAATGAGTCATTAGATCCTTTTGAAAAAACATCTGAGAAGTTCAGGAGGTTATTGTTGACATTCATGCCTATGCCCGATAATCCAGGCAGGCCAACGTAAACTGAATCGGTGGAGCGTAATGCAGGATTAAGTGTCCTGTTTTGTGGAAGATTCATGAAGTACAATACACGGCTACTCTGGGCAGATAAGAATGCTGTGTGAAGTACCAGTATAAGTGATATAAATATAATTTTCCGGTTCATGGGTTCAATTCTTAAAGGTCTAAATCAATATCTGGATTAATGCCAAGCACAACGCTGAAGTCAATCTTATAATCTGAGTATATCTTTACATTATTAGTTCCTGTGGTATTTATTCCAAAATCAAAGATTATCTGGTCAGCATTATCAATTTTATTAAGAAAATCATCAGTGAAAGTAATCCGCTTATTGCTCTCTGAAGGAGTAGTTACTTTCCCATTAGCATCAACCGCAGCAGCTTGGAGGAAGTCGGTTACATCGATCTTACTTATTATAGTTTGAGATAATGAATCATAAAGACCTATTGAGAAAGAGATCCCAAATGGAAAACCATTCTTTGCTTTAAGATCCAGAGCAAGCATTTGAACATCTTCGGGTTCAAACCCGAAGTCTTCATCGCTCAAAAAGTTATCAGTTGTATCACGAAGATGAAGATTGTTAAAACGAAGCTCAAGAGGGACCTCAACTTCAAGGGAACCAACAAAGCGACTGTCACCGAAGAGATAGTTGTTACGTAAATGATTAGGGTCACCGTCGGGGTTCATTGAGGCAGAGCCGGAGAAATTAATTATCTCTGGAGGAAGTGATACAAGTTCAGGCAAGTTAGAGTTAGTCTTACTGAGTACATAAGAACCCTCTATATCTCTTGCCTGAGGGGCTGAAGGGTATTGAATTGCTATCTCACTAACTCCCAGGTTAATAGTTTGCTGTCCCCTTGTTCCTTCAATGTCCATTAATATTTCAAGCGGTATAGCAAATGAATTTTTATAGTTGAGTGTTATTGATGGATCAGCAATAAAAAAATCTCCTGTTATTTTGCTAAGCGCTTCTTCAATGTCAAGATCAATTGTTTCATTTTCAATATTTTCAGTTGCTTGTCCAAAATAACCTTTAACATAGTTGAAAGATGGATTATACAGGCTGAAATCCAATGTAATCACATCAGTGCTGCTAATCACTACAAAACTATTATTTGAAGAGACAGTGAAGTTGTAGTTGAAAGGAATCCTGTTATACGGTTGGGCAGGATCCCCATCAAGATTGATAGTTGTATTGTCAAGCAAAATCGTGCCTTCATTATGGGTTGAAGATGAGATACGGAGGGTCTCTGATAGTGGAGCTCCGCTTCTCAATATATCTGTTAAAGTAATATTTGCAGCAGCGCTGATCTGAACACTTGTCTCCATTCCCCATGCAATACTACCTGAAAGAATCTCCATTTTCTGGAGTTCCATTCCTTGTTGCATTGTGAAATCAACGACATCGGAACCACCATCAGTAAGTGTTTGCTGCGGAAGTATTACAGTTCCCGATGAGATCGCAAGGTCTCTTCCTTTTACGATTAACGATAATCCGCTATTTGAAAGGTCAATATTAACTGGAGCTGTGCCTTGTGGACAACCAGTTATTGTTACTGAAGCAGTCATTGTATTACTAAGGGTAGTCCCGGGTTGAATATCTATACTCTCAGTGATTGTCTGTCCCGGTGCGGCCTGGCCAAATACAATTGCTGAACCAATTGGTCCATTAGAATTCGACAGTTGAATCTGAAAACCGCTTAATGGAACTGGCAGATTATTTACAATTGTTAAATCTATATGGCCATTTGACAAAACAGCCTGTTGGATGTTCTGAAACTGTGTAAAAGGTTGGGCAGCAACAGAAACCTGTGGGAAACCCGGAAAAATTTGTTGGGTTCCATCGAGCGCTGATATAGGGTCGCGAACGAATGCAGGAAGGCCCTGTATAATTTCCCCAAGTGACAGGTCAAAGCTCCCTTCAAAAGGATCTATTCTAAGCTCTCCAAGGGGATAAGTCTTTCTAAAGTTTACAAGGTCATCAAGATTGTAGAAATCATCAAGTGATAGATCAACAACATCATCTTTTTTGAATACAATTCTTACAAATTTATCATCGTCAAAAATGACTGTATCGTTCTCTTTTGCCATATCGGAGAAAGTAGCTGTTCCTTTAAAAACCGGAACAAAAAAAGTAGGTGAAATGTGTGCCTTCTTGGAGATCTTATCCACGTCATAAGTCTCCTTTACACAACCGTACGATAGTATCAATACGGTAATTGCCGGGATTAATAGTTTTATTCTCATTTGTCTGTATCTATTCTGTAGTTATATAAAAATTCATCAGGTCCGCCAACAACCAGCTGCCAGTCGTTTTTACCTGCCAGTTTTCCTATAGAGAACAAAGAGGCTCCTTTCAAAGGGAAACCTGGTGAAAGATCGCCATTCGCATCGAGTAAAAATATGAGGTTTTTACCTGAATCGAACAACCCAATTCTTTTATCCGATGATGAAAAAGTAAATGTAAGTGGTCCCTGGAGCTTATCCGATCCAATATTTTTTGAGATTATTTGTTCTCCACTCCCATTAAAAAGATAAATGCTTCCTTCATCGATAAAGAGAAACTCATTATTCCCATCACCATCAAAGTCTGAGAAGTCAAAAAGATGATCAGCTGTAAACTTCCGGAAACTATTTTTTTTCACATTCCCGTCGAAATAAACATGCTGAATTGTTCCATCTTCTGTTGTGCATGTGAGGAAGGTCTCTGATCCTTCCGTGATCTTTAGTGTTGATCCTGAAGCTCTTGAAACTTGTTCTCTGAATGTTATACGTTTGTTCCCGTACCTGTCGAGAAGATAAAAAGATTTATTATCCGAAACTACAATGAAATCCTTTCCCGAGACTTTAAAATAATTTGCCTGTGCTCTTACAATTCCTTCTGTTTTAAAAGGCTTCCATCCTTTAACAATACTCCCAAATTTGTCGTACGAATAAATCAGCCTGTCTTCTCCGGCTATAATAAGGCGATAATTCCTGTTGTCCTCATAATCGAACAATGCCAATGAGTTTGTTGCTGCTGATCTAAGCTTAACCGGATATCTTTCAACATAGTTGCCATTCCTGTCGAGTAGATGTAAATAGTTTTTACCATTAAAAAGAAGCTGGTATTTACCATTTTTATAATAATCAATCATATAGATTGAACCTTCAATCTTTTCACTTAAAGGGGCTTTCCATAAAATTCTTCCGGCTGAATTAATAAGGTATGCATTATTACCGGCATCCTGCACGAAAATCTCTGTAGCGCCTGTCAGATGATTTGTGAAGAAGAATGGCTTTGTAGCAGCCATGGAATCGAGAAGCGTCTCCCATTCAGTTGAGGATTCTTCGGAAATATTCTCCTTATAGCTTAATGCAATGCTATTATAAATCATCCCGTTGCTTGAAGCAAGGCGTAATCCTGCCGCGGGAATCCTGCTCATTATATTCCTGTTCTTTTTAAGTGATCTTACAAGCGTTTCGTTTAAAAATCCATCAAGATAGTTAACAATCCTTGATGGTACTACATAGAAAAAATAGCTTGACAATGTGGGAAGGGAGCCCTCAAAATTCCTGTACACAACATCGTTTGCCAGTGTGTTATTCAGAAGGTTATCATAAACAGCTCCAGCAATCGTAAGGTATGAGCTGCCCGAAATAAGGAAATTCTCATAAAAGACGAAAAGTGAATCGTTTGCTGAAGGTGCAAAACCGGGCATTAAAGCATCAATTAGCCCATGATATGGCAGTTTATAAACAGGAATCTTAAACTGGTCATCGGGTTGGAACCACATAACGCTTCTGTCGTCGGCTGTCTGATCAAGAAAGAACTGTTCAGCCATTTCACGATTTGTCAGCTCATATATTATCGTTTTATTATTCCCTGCTGTATCAATATCAATTAAAGCGCTTGTTATCTCATCGCCAATATATTTTTTGAGGCCACCTGCAAGCTTCATAATTTTTGAGTCAGACTGGGTTTCTTTATAATCAGAAGCCTTATACATTATTGCTTCAAACATAGCAGTTGCTGAAGGCAGAATTCTGACAGTGTGGAAAGTTCCTGGCGTGGCATCTTTTAGCTTATACAGGTAGTCTGTTGAGTCTGTGCTTTCACTATAGCCATTGAAAACAATTCCATCATCATTGACAAAGATATCAGCAGAGCTTGCAGTTGCAACTGATGATATCTGCCTAAGTATTTCGCCTCTTGTTTGTGATATTAAAGTCCGTAAAAATGCAGGAAGATTATCAAATATCAAAAAGATCTTATCTGCCTCATCACCTGATGAAAGGAGTATTCTTGAAAATCCTTTCAGGTTTCTTACGTCATTTTTCGAATCAACGGACTTATATGCTTCCTTAATGATAATGAGGGAATTTGTTGCCAGCAGCAAACCTGATTTAATTGAAATATAAGCAGTATCATTATCCGAATATTTGAATCTAAGTATCTCCTCATCAATGAATTCTGTTACTTCAGGTGTTTTGACACCAGAAGAGACAAGTGCATGGCTGATCTGCCGGTATGAAATGTTTTCAGGGACAGGCATCGAGAGAAGGGTTTTAATGCCATCATTTAAATGGAAGAAAGAAATAAGAGCATGACTCTCGCTGAAAAGATTCCTGTATTCTGGCTTATTAAGATTGTCAGTGATCGTTTTCAGCTTATTGTTGAAGTCGGAGAAATCTTCAATTTTGCCAATTTCTCCGATAATACCCTTGCCAGTCGTTAATGAGTTCAGGAAGCTCCTTAGGTCTATCGTTTCAATTATTATTCCCGCCTTTGGTGAGACAGCCGAATAAGGATCTGAAATAACATCATTCCTGCCATTAAGCAACAGATATCCGGGTATTGCAATAGCAACCAACAGAATAGAAAAAATGATTATTGCAGAGCGTTTTCCCAAATGATTAGTAACAAATGATTAGTAAAGTATTATTAATATCTAGACCAGAGATAATATATGAAAGGTTGCAGATGTTTGGCACATATTTTGAACTTATAAAGCAGAAAGCATTCTTAAGATACACCCCTTGGCAATCGGGGCAGCCAGGTTAACAGCCTGGCTTTACTTTTAAAATGACCTGTAACCTATTATTCCTCGCACATCCCTTACGGTCTTTGAAGCGCTTTCTCGTGCCTTCTCAGCGCCTTGCTTTACAACACGTGCCATGTAAGCCTTGTCATTGATAATCCCGTTTATGCGTTCCCTTATCGGATCGGTGAATTTTATAATATCTTCTGCTATCTGCTTCTTCATATCTCCATACCTGATTTCGCATGAAGCATGCTTACTTCTGAAGAAATCGATTGTTGAAGGTTCTGATACAGCCTGCATTATTGTAAAAAGGTTCTTCACCGGTTCGGAAGGCTCCTGGTTTTGTGCGGTTGGTCCCTCGTCTGTTACAGCTCTCATTACTTTTTTCCTGATCTCCTTTGGGTCATCTGACAGGAATACTCCGTTGCCTTCGCTCTTACCCATTTTGCCTGTACCATCGAGTCCAGGTATTTTTATCAGTTGTTTCCCGAAATTATAAGCATCCGGTTCAGGGAAATAATCAACCCCGTACATAGTATTAAATCTTCTTGCAAACTTTCGGGTCATCTCAAGATGTTGTTCCTGGTCTTTTCCGACGGGAACGTGGTCAGCTTTGTGGATGATAATATCCGCAGCCATCAAAACCGGGTAGGTAAGTAGCCCAGCATTAATATTATCAGGCTGTTTCCGAATTTTTTCTTTAAATGAAGTGGTTCTCTCTAGTTCTCCGATGTACGCATTCATATTAAGCAACAGGTAAAGCTCCGATACTTCAGGTACATCGCTCTGGATAAACACTGTAGCAATTTCAGGATCGATACCGCATGCGAGGTATTCAGCAAGTACCTGTTTTATATTACCATGCAGATCATCCGGTTTTGGGTGTGTTGTAAGAGCGTGATAATCAGCAATGAAGAAAAAGCAATTATTCTCTTTCTGCATTTTCAGAAAATTGCCTATAGCTCCGAAATAATTACCCAGATGAAGTTTTCCTGTTGACCTTATGCCGCTCACAACAATATCCATGTTTCTTTTTTTAAAATCATGCAAATCTAAGGATTTTTTTTAAGGTCCTTAATGAATGTTTAAAGGATGATTATCGAGGCTGCAATGTGATTATCCAGAGGTTGAAAAAATTAGTACCTTTGCGAAATTAAAATTATCCATGGCCATGGAATCAACAAGACAGAAAAAAGTATCAAAGCTAATCCAGAAAGAGCTGGCCGAGATTTTCATAAAGAAAGGTAATGAATTATCCCATGGCAGTCTTGTTTCAATAACAAAGGTCAGGATGAGCCCTGATCTTTCATTTGCTAAAGTTTTTATAAGTGTCTTTCCGGCAAAAAACCAGGCAGATATTCTCCATGTAATACAGGAACATGGTGCAAGAATACGGTTCGATCTTGGGCAGAAGATAAGATCACAGCTTAGGATAGTTCCTGAAATTGCCTACATGATCGATGACAGCCTCGACTATATTGATAATATTGACAGGCTTCTGAAATCCTGAAAGATGCAGTACGAACCAATCAAAAAATCGCTCGGGAGGTTTATCTCAGGATCACTTTTAATGAGAAAAGCTCTATATGCCTTCCTTGATCTTCTGCTGTTGAGGACCTGGCACGTGAACAAAGTCCTTAAAAGTATTGCAAAAGAGTTCAGAGGAAAAGCTCACGTCCTTGATGCAGGATCAGGTCTAGGGCAATATACATGGAGAATGGGCAGAAAAAATCCGGGATGGGAGATAAATGGAATTGATATAGATTTAGATCATATTGAAGATTGCAAAAGGTTCTTTTCACAAACAAGGCTTTCCGGCAGAGTCGGGTTTGAAACAGGCGACCTGACCCTGACTGATGAAAATGAAAAATATGATATCATCCTATCAGTAGATGTGATGGAACACATCAAAGACGACATTCTAGTCTTTTCTAACTTCAACAAAGCTCTAAAGAAGAACGGTTATCTTGTTATTTCAACTCCGTCAGACAAGGGGGGGTCGGATGTTAATGAAGAACACGGAAAATCATTTATTGATGAACATGTAAGAGATGGCTATAGCATTGAGGAAATAACCTCGAAGCTTATTTCTGTTGGATTTAATGATGTTCTGGCCAGATATACATATGGAAAACCAGGTAACATTTCATGGAGACTCTCAATGAAATACCCTGTCATGATGCTAAACAAATCCTACTTTTTTTTCATAATCCTGCCCGTATATTATTTCCTTACATTTCCTGTATCTCTTATCCTTAATACATTTGATCTTCATACTACACATAAGTCAGGAACAGGGCTTCTTGTAACTGCAAGAAAAAGATGAGGGTACAGGTTTACATAGCAAAAAGGTATCTTTTCGCAAAAAAATCGAGAAATGCGATAAATGTTATCTCTGCAGTATCCGTTGCCGGCGTAACAGTTGGAACAATGGCACTCATTACTATCCTTTCCGTGTTTAACGGGCTTGAGAGAATGGTTAGCGGAATCTTTAACACTTTTGATCCCGACATTAAGATAACTGCTGCACAGGGGAAAACATTTATTCCTGATTCTGTAAAACTGAACCTGCTATCGCGGGTTGAAGGAGTAGACGTGTGGTCACTTACGATTGAAGAGAATGCTTATCTCGAATACAATGAACGATCAACAATTGCAGTAATAAAAGGAGTTGATGAAAAATATATTGCTGTATCAGAAATCGATAGCAGCATGTGGGAGGGGGAGTTCATTCTTAAAGGGCAATCAGGCAGGCTTTTTGCAGTACCGGGAATAGGTGTGGCGAACTATCTTGGGATGAGAATAAATTTCATTGAACCTTTGAATATAGTTCTTCCGAGAAAAACAGCAGGATTGAGCTTTAATCCCGAAACAGCGCTTAAAAACAGGTATATACATATCTCAGGCATATTCGAGGTAGAAAAAGAATATGATTCAAGGTATGTGTATCTTCCACTTTCATTTGCAAGGGAGCTTCTCGATGCAGATAGTTCAGTAACAAGCATCGAAATCAAATTCAAACCAACCGCAGACCCTGAAAGGACCCAGCACGAAATTGAAAACATTTATTCAGAGAACTACAAAGTAAGAAACAGGTATGAGCAACAGGAGATTTTCTATAAAGTAATGAAATCAGAAAGACTCGCAATATTCCTGATACTTACACTTATTTTAATAATTGCCTCATTTAATATAATCGGATCTCTGACAATGTTAATCATTGAGAAACAACGAGATATTGAAATACTTCGAAGTTTGGGAGCTAACAATGATCTTATCAGGAAAATATTCATTTTTGAGGGTTGGCTTATTTCAATAATTGGCGCTTTTGCGGGTCTTATCCTTGGTTTCGCTATATGCTGGCTTCAGCAGAGATTCGGCATTATTAAACTGCAGAGTGAGTCACTTATAATGAATGCATATCCTGTTGTAATGAAATTACGTGATTTCATAGCAGTGCCTGCAACTGTGCTGCTTATTGGTTATTGGGCAGCATGGTATCCAGTCAGGTCACTCACAAAAAAGCTTCTTCACAAGGATGTTTAGATCTCATTTGGTATCTTTACCTGCCATTATTATTTAATCTAACGCGAGGAATGAGAAGGTATATAAAAATAATTGCTAGTCTCGCAATTGTGATGGTTACATTATCCTGTTCAAGCAGGAAAAATGAAGCTGACAAATCCGACATCATCCCTGAAAAAAAGATGACTGATCTGATTGTTGATCTTTATTTAACTGATGGATTACTTTTAAATCCAAATGTTAAAGGATGGTATAATGCCACAGATTCACTTTCAGAATATGACCAGGTACTTAAAAACCATGGATATACAAAAGAATACTTTGACAGGACAATAAGGTACTACTTTATTAAAAGGCCAAAAAAACTCCAGGATATCTATGAAAATGCGCTTGCAAAGTTAAGCGAGATGGAGTCAAAGACCCAACTTGAGGTTAAAAGAGCCCAAAACAAGCTGAGGAATGCATGGCATGGAGGTGATTATTTTGCCTGGCCTGGTAAGAATGGAGATGACTCCACTTCATTTGATGTTTTTATTCAGCATCAAGGATCTTACACAGCTCAGTTTGTTATAACACTTTACCCTGATGACCAATCGATAAATCCAAGGTTTTTCGGATATATGATAAACGCTGACAGTCTGGAGACCGGCAAACGAAGATATTTAAACTCAATAAATTTTATTAAGGACGGCCAACCTCATAAATTTGCTTACACTTTTTATTCTTCTGGTTTTTCTAAGTATAAGTTTAAAGGATCCTTCTTCTACCATGATAATATGTACCGGCAAATAAACAAACACGTGATTATCGAGGATATTTCATTATCAGAAGCAACAGAATAATGAAAAGGTATTCTTCGCAGTACACCATAACAAATGCAGGTAATGTTCTTAAAAGAGCAATCATTACAGTTGACAATGAAGGGAGAGTAACTGATATTGAAGATACAGGTGGTGACCTGAAAGAAACAGAATCGATTGAGTTTTATAATGGCATAATAGTTCCCGGTTTTGTCAATTGCCATTGTCATCTCGAATTGTCACATCTTCGTAATCTTATACCTCCAAAAACTGGTCTTCACAGGTTCATTGAGGGAATACGTAATAAACGCATCATCGAAGAAAAGAAGATTATTACTGCAGCCCGGGCCGAAGACTCATACATGTTCAAAGGAGGTATCTCAGCATGTGCCGATATTTGTAATAATTCAAGCACATTCGCCATTAAGCAATCATCCGCTATTAAGTATATTAACCTTATTGAAGTATTTGGAATTGACCCTGTCAAAGCTCAAAAAAGAATGGGTGAGGCTTTAAGTTTAGCCTCACAGGCGAAAAAAATGAATTTATTTTACCAGATAACGCCTCACTCTGCCTACTCTGTCTCACCCGACCTTTTCAACATTCTGAAACAAAATACAGCCGGAAACAAAATCAGCTCAATTCATTTCCTTGAATCACCTTACGAACGAGAATTCCTTGAGAATCATACCGGACCGATAATTGAATCATATATCCGTTCAGGTTTAATATGCGAAGACTTCAGAACAGTGAGCAACAGCGTTGAAGCTGTGATGAACTATATGCCTTTGTCAGGAAATCTTATTCTTGTACATAATACATTTGTAAGTAACAACGACATTGAAATATTAAAGAAGAGGAACAAGCTATTCTACTGTTTATGTCCCAATTCGAACATTTTCATTGAAAACAAGTTACCTCCTCTCCAACTGCTCCTGGATAATGGCTGTGAAATTGTAATTGGTACCGATAGCCTTGCTTCGAACAGAAGTCTCAGCATTATTGATGAGCTAAAAACCCTGCAATTCTCATTCCCCGAGCTTAATATTCCGGATTTAATAAAATGGGCTACAGTTAACGGCGCCCGTGCTCTTGGAATTGAAAATGAATTCGGGATTATTGAAAAGGGCAGGAAACCGGGATTGTTATTACTTGAAGGGGTTGATCTTCAGAAATTGAAGCTTACAGATGATAGTTCTGTTACAAGGCTTGTCTGAAGGATATCTTCCTGCCTGAATAATAACTACTTTTGCCTGAAAAAAGAAAAATAATGTTATGTCTACTTTCCTGTTTGATGAAATAATATTCGGACCTGTCAAAAGCAGGCGGTTAGGAGTGTCTCTCGGCATCAACCTTCTTCCGGTGAACAGGAAAATATGCAACTTCAACTGCATTTATTGTGAATGCGGATGGACAGGTGAAATGAAGAAATTTGCCTCACACCTGCCTTCAAGATCTGAGGTTAGTAAAGCATTAGAGGAGAGGCTATCTGCAATGAAAGACTCCGGGCAACAACCTGATGTTCTCACTTATGCAGGTAATGGTGAACCAACACTCCATCCTGAATTTCCCGGAATAATCGACGACAGCATTGCGTTACGTGATAAATATGCCCCTGCGGCTGAGATAGCAGTACTGTCAAACTCAACAACAATTCATAACAAAGATATCAGGGCTGCATTATTAAAGGCAGATAAGAATATTCTTAAGCTTGATTCAGCTGTTGAATCCACTTTAAGAATACATAATCAGCCACCTGCAGGTTTTAAGATTTCTGAACTTATTGATAATCTTGCCTTGTTCGATGGGAAGCTGATTATTCAGACTCTTTTTCTCAGAGGTTTTACAAATGGGACTTTAATCGATAATACAACACCTGCTGAGATTGAGGCATGGCTTCGAGCCCTTGATAAAATAAGGCCGCGCGAAGTAATGATCTACACAGTATCGAGAGATACCCCTTCAGGCTCCGATCTGAAAAAAATACCTGTTACAGAGCTCAGGCAGATTGCAGCACAGGTTGAAAGGCTCGGGATTAAAACAAGTGTTTCAGGATAAAGCTTGACAAAGAAAAAGAATATCCTTATTTGCCCTCTCGAATGGGGTTTGGGACATGCAGCACGTATGATTCCTGTCGCCAGGAGACTTAGCGCCATGAATCATAATGTGATTGTTGCTGCAGGAGATGCACATCTTGCACTGTTCAAAGCCGAGATACCCGGTTTGAAATATATAAAGTTTAAAGGATTCAGCCCGGGTTATTCAAAATACTTTCCGCAGTATCTTGCAATGCTCTTCAAAACACCTGTCCTGTTATATTATATCATTTCTGATCACCTTCTGTTAAAAAAACTGGTAGCCGAATACAATATAGATATAGTTATAAGCGATAATCGCTTTGGTCTCTGGAATAGAAAAGTAAAGTGTGTTTATGTAACTCACATGCCCCGGATTCCTCTTCCTTCTTCCCTGAAGATGCTTGAGATTATCGGAGTTCTTCTACACAGGTTTATCATTAAAAAATATGCATTATGCCTCATCCCCGACCTTCCAGGTGAACTCAACCTTTCAGGGAGACTTTCACACGGATTAAGATTACCTTCTAATGTTATGTATTCAGGTATAATGTCGAGGTTCTTTGAAGAAGATTCTCCAGGTGACCTGCATTTCTCATACCCTCATAAAACAGTTATTTTATCTGGTCCAGAACCTCAGAGAAGCATTTTACAGATGAAGCTTGCAGAATATTTCAGATATAGAAAACCGGTGACAGTTATTCTTGAGGGAAAACCTCAGGCAGGAGATCAGCCGGAAAAGAAGGACAATCTTGTATTCTACGGACACCTGTCAACTCCACTTTTCGGAGAGCTTGTTAAAAGCAGTTCTCTCGTAATAAGCCGATCAGGGTACACTACAATTATGGATCTTGTTTTCCTTGAAAGCACTGCATTACTTATTCCAACACCAGGCCAGACTGAACAGGAATATCTTGCGGAATATCTTACAGGCAAAGGCTGGTTTTCAATGTTAAAACAGAAGGATCTGGGTTTAATTAAAGGAATTACGCCCGGATCAGCGATTCCCAAAATGATTAAAACAGAGAGTGCAGCGCTATTTGAGAATGCCCTAAACGAGTTGCTGAAGGAAGATGAATAATAAGGACATAACAGAAAAACCTGTGAAAAAGCCTCCCCAAACCTGGCCAGGGCTATGAGATTTCAACTGCAAACGTGCTGAAAGGACCATCCCGCAAACCACCGACGATATTACAATAAAAATAAACAATGGAAAATACATCCTGAATGATAATATCAACAAGACTGAGATGAGAGATCCTGCTCCTGTTGAATGAAGAGATATTTTCCACCTGAAATTTATAAAAGTAAGGATCAATGAAATAAGGAAGGTGGCAAAGATGAATGATTTCAGGAAATGAGGAACAGGGAACCTGTAAAATATATAAGAAGAAGTCGCATATAATATTGATATGATAAGCAGTGGCAATGCCCTTTCCTCCCTTTCTTCCAAAGTCCACGAGCTGATAAACTTAAGCTGCATCAGCAATGGGAGCATTGATAAGGGTAAGATAACATTGTTAATAAACATCACAAGCAGAAGCAACTGTTTTACCCTGTCGGGCAGGAAACCCATAGGTGTAAGTGGCGAGATTATTATTGCCATTGCATACAAAGGCATCAACAGCGGATGAAACACAAAGGATACAACCTTTGCGTATGTATCTGCTAAACTCTTCTTTTCTCCGGGCATCATATTTCTTTCCTTAATCTGGCTACTGGTATATTTAGCTGTTCTCTGTATTTTGCGACTGTCCTCCGGGCAATCTGGTAACCTTTTTCCTGGAGTATCTCGGTTAGTCTTTCGTCAGTCAGAGGATGCCTTTTGGTCTCATTATCAATACAGTCCTGAAGTATCCGTTTGATCTCGCGTGTAGAGACTTCTTCTCCGCTATCGGTCTGAAGACCCTCGGAAAAGAAGTATTTCAGAGGGAATATGCCAAAATGTGTCTGGATAAACTTGCTGTTGGCAACTCTCGAAACTGTTGAAATGTCTAAACCTGTCATTTCAGCCACATCCTTTAGGATCATCGGCTTCAGTTTTGTTTCATCACCATCGATAAAATAATCTTTCTGGTATTCAAGAATTGCATTCATTGTTAACAGAAGGGTATTCTGACGCTGTTTGATGGCATCAATGAACCATTTGGCAGCATCAATCTTCTGCTTTACAAACATAACAGCATCCTTCATATCCTTTTTCTGACTTTTGTCTTTTGAGTAAGACTGCAACATCTCACTGTAATTAGCATTAAGCCGTAGTTCTGGAAGGTTTCTTGAATTCAGGTGAAGATCAAAACCATCCTCTGTAAGCTCAAGGATAAAATCAGGTATTATTGTCTGTGACGACCTGTTATATGGATCGTTATAAAAGCCTCCGGGCTTTGGATTTAGTTTTAGTATCTCGTCTATTGCATCTTTAAGATCAGATTCAGTGATACCAAGTCTTGTAATAATCCTGTCATAATGCCTTTTTGTGAATTCATCGAAATGTGACTCGAGGATTTTATGCGCAAGTAAAAGAGATGGTTCAGAGACATCCTTTTTTTCTATCTGAAGAAGGAGACACTCCCTTAGATCTCTTGCCCCAATTCCGGCAGGTTCGAGATCCTGTATTACCTTAAGGACTTCTTCAAGCTCTTGCTCATTTGTCTCCACATTCTGAAGAAAGGCAAGGTCATCAACAATATTTGATAGGTCGCGACGGAGGTATCCATCGTCATCAATATTGCCAAGGATGTATTCTCCCAGTATTTTTTGTTTCTCTGTAAGGTTACGAAGACCTAACTGTGATTCGAGGTACTCCTGAAATGTGGAGCCTGATGAATAAGACCCTTCGTTCCGTTTGTCGTCATCTTTACTATAGTTTTTTGACTGGAGCTTATAATCAGGAATATCATCGTCGTCGATGTAATCATCAAGGCTGAACTCGTCCTGGTCGCGATCCGATTCTTCATAATCATCCTCCTGCTCAGCCTGTATCTCATCATCGTTATCAGGACCTTCTTCAAGAGCAGGGTTTTCCTCAAGCTCCTTCTTTATCCTTTGTTCTATCTGCAAAGTAGGAACTTCCAGCAGCTTGATCATTTGTATCTGCTGCGGTGAAAGCTTCTGAAGCAGTTTCTGCTGTAACCTTTGCTTTAACATTTCTGTCAAAAAGAATGTTAATTAAAACTCTGCATTTTTAGGAGTTCTTGGGAAAGGAATCACATCCCTTATGTTCGACATTCCTGTGAGGAATAACATCATCCTTTCAAATCCCAGTCCAAATCCGCTATGAGGAGCTGTTCCGAATTTCCGTGTTTCAAGATACCACCATAGATCTTTCTCGGGGATGTTCAGTTCTTTAATCCTTGCATAAAGCTTATCATAATCTTCCTCTCTCTGCGATCCGCCAATTATTTCACCTATCCCCGGGAAAAGAACGTCCATCGCCCTCACTGTTTTTCCATCTTCGTTCTGCTTCATATAGAAAGCTTTAAACGATTTTGGATAGTCTGTAATTATAACAGGCTTCTTATAATGCATTTCAACGAGATAACGTTCATGCTCAGCCTGGAGTTCCCTTCCCCATCCAACAGGGTACTCCCATTTCCTGTCTACGGCTTCAAGTATCTTTACTGCTTCTGTATATGTAATACGCTTAAAATCGTTGTCTTTTACAAAGTTGAGCTTTTCAATCAGGTTCTTATCGATCATGTTGTTAAGAAAATCAAGATCTTCCCTGCAATTTTCGAGGACATAGTTTATGAGGTACTTAACAAATTCCTCAGCCAGGTCCATATTATCTTTTATATCGTAGAAAGCCATTTCAGGCTCAATCATCCAGAATTCTGCAAGGTGTCTTGGTGTATTTGAATTCTCAGCCCTGAATGTAGGACCAAAAGTATAGATCTCGCCTAGAGCCATTGCGCCAAGCTCACCTTCGAGCTGACCCGACACAGTGAGGTTTGCTGGTTTCCCAAAGAAGTCATTGCTGAAATCGATTGTTCCTTCCTTTGTCTTAGGAACATTTGCAAGATCGAGAGAAGTTACATGAAACATCTCTCCTGCACCTTCTGCATCACTTCCTGTAATTATTGGGGTATGAAGATAATAGAACCCTTTATTGTTAAAAAAATTATGGATTGCAAAAGCCATAGAATGCCGTATCCTGAACACGGCGCTGAATGTATTTGTCCGGAATCGGAGATGGGCAATGTCACGCAGGAACTCCATTGAATGACCTTTCTTCTGTAAAGGGTATGTCTCAGCATCGCATTTGCCATATATCTCAATCGATGATGCAATAATCTCAACGCTCTGCTCCTTGCCCTGCGATTCAACAAGCCTTCCGGTAACTGCAAGACACGCACCTGTAGTTATGTCTTTAAGAAGGTTTTCATCAAAAGAGTTTGTTTCAGCAACAACCTGAATATTATTTATTGTTGAACCATCATTAAGAGCTATAAATGAAACATTCTTATTTCCCCTTTTAGTTCTTACCCAACCTTTTACAAGGACTGTCTCAGAGACAGGTGGCTGTGAGAGTAATTTCCTGATTTTAATTCTTTCCATCATATTAAAATAAACTGACAAAGTTGCGCAAAAATAAATAAAATAACGGTTTTTACCTTCAAAGAACTACAACGCATTTGAAGAATGGTTTGAAATTTGACAAATTCTGAATAACTTTGTTAATATTTTGCTATAAAGACAGAAAAATGGAAGATCAAAAAAAGCCAATTATTGTAACCTGGGATTTCACAAAGGTTTCCGAATCGGCGCTTGTTCATGCTGTTAAAATAAGCAGGATGGTTGGGAATGACATCTGCATGCTTCATATTGTTGATTCGGGAATCACTTCTGCCGCAGAAGGTGAAAAAAATGCACTTCTTAAACATGTTGCGGAGGAGAATGCAAAAAAGTATAACATTAACATTATTCCCCAGATTGTAAAAGGCAGCATATTTTCTGCAATCGCAGATTATGCGAATGATAATGAAGCCAGCCTTGTTGTAATGGGCACCCACGGTATGAAAGGGATGCAAAAACTAACAGGCAGCTGGGCACTTAAAGTAATTGTTAAATCGAAAGTCCCCTTCATTGTTGTTCAGGATCCGCCTGTGGACATGGAGAGATACCACAATATAGTTTTCCCTGTGGACTTCAGAAATGAAAACAAGGAAAAGATAAAAATGGCGATCTTTCTCGGCAAATACTTCGATTCAAAGATACAATTCCTTGTTTCGAAAACAACTGATGCTAACCTTCTTAAGAAAACAAATATCAATATCAACTTTGCAATTAAGTATCTCATTCAGAATAACATTGAATACGAGATACATGAAGTTCCAAAGGGTAATTTTGCACAGCAGACTATCGATTTCGCCATATCAATAAATGCTGACATCATTATGATAATGACAACAAAGAATATTACTGTTGCCGATTATGTAATGGGAGCATCAGAGCAATATATTATTGCCAACAGCTCAAAAATTCCTGTCTGCTGCGTTAACCCCAAAGCCACATTTGCAAAGACAGGACAGTTTATGGGAGGATGGGGAGATTGATGGCGCAGGGCGCAGGGCAGAGGGCACAGGGCAGAGGGCAGAGGGCGCAGAGCATAGAGCATAGAGCATAGAGCGTAGAGATTCACTAGTACTTGTCAGTGCCTGAAATATGTTGACCGAAAAAAACGGTAACATTATGACAAAAGTAAGTTATTTTAATCATGAAACGAAACCACTGTATCACAGGTATTTCAGTGATGATTTTAAGAAAAAGAAAATCAGGGAATTAGAAAA
>DATALD010000065.1:0-3765 GCA_036261255.1 Bacteroidales bacterium | reverse complement strand
GGATTCAGGTCTCAAAGGCCGTGGTGGCGCCGGATTTCCCACAGGGATGAAATGGAAATTCACTGCTGCCGAAAAAGAATCAGAAAAGTATGTAGTATGCAATGCAGATGAAGGTGAGCCAGGCACCTTTAAAGATCGGGAAATTCTCGACAGAGTTGCATATAAGGTATATGGAGGAATGGTAATAGCCGCAAAAGCTATCGGAGCTAAGACAGGAGTCATTTACCTGCGCGGAGAATACAGGTATCTTCTTCCACAACTTCTGAAAGAACTCGATATTTTTAACAAAGACATTAAAGAGATTGGGTTCGATTTTAATATTGAATTCAGGATGGGAAGCGGCGCTTATATCTGTGGCGAAGAGAGTGCACTTTTTGAGTCAATCGAAGGAAAGCGCGGTGAACCCAGGAACAAACCTCCTTATCCTACTGTATCTGGCGTGTTCAGCAAGCCTACTTCAATTAATAACGTTGAGACTCTTGTTACTGCAGTTATGATAATTGTCCATGGGCCTGAAAAATTCGTTCAGCTCGGAACAAAAGACTCAAGAGGCTCTAAGGTATTTTCAATATCAGGTGATACACCTACTCCAGGCATTTTTGAACTCGAGCTTGGGATGACAGTGCAGCAGTTTGTTGATGAGTTTGGTGATGGCGATACAAAAGCTGTTCAGGTTGGAGGTGCATCAGGCTTCTGTGTGCCACGAAAAAGGTTTGCGGAAACAATAATTGGATTCGAAGGCGTACCAACAGGTGGCTCAATGAAGCTCTTTAACAGCTCAAGGTCAATGTACAATGTTCTTCATAATTACCTTGATTTCTTTACAGAGGAATCGTGCGGACAATGTACCCCTTGCCGCGTCGGCTGTCAGCAATTGCTGAAAGGCGTCGAGAAAGTGAAAAAAGGCGAAGTTCAGTCTTTATACCTGAACGAGCTGCTTAAGCTTGCTGATACTATGAAAATATCAGCCAAGTGTGGTCTCGGACAATCAGTTGGTAACGCGTTCAAAACAATAGTTGGTAACTTCAGGGAAGAGATCATCTATTAATAAACTTAACATTAAAGCTATGATAAATCTTACAATAAATAATCAGAAGGTATCAGTTCAGGAAGGAACGACCGTACTCGCAGCTGCTAAAAAACTGAACATTAATATACCAACTTTATGTAATCACGATGATCTCTGTGTTGCAGGAAACTGCCGCGTCTGTGTTGTTGAACAGACAGGCGCGCGCACCCTTGTTGCTTCCTGTGCGACTCCTGTTTCGGAGGGTATGGAAATTAATACAAACACTCTTAAAGTAAGGAACGCACGCAAGCATATTGTTGAATTACTGCTATCAGAACATCGCTCTGATTGTACAAAGTGCTATAAGAACCAGAATTGTGAGCTACAATCACTTGCTAATGAATATGCATTTGGCGATCATATTCTTCTCGACCTTGTAGAAGATAAGCACTATGCCATTGACAGATCATCACCTTCTTTTATCAAAGATGACAGTAAATGCATCAGGTGTCAGCGCTGTGTTAGGACATGTTCTGAGCTCCAGTATGTTTCTGCTATTTCAGTTGCAAACAAAGGGGCTCATCAGAAAATCTCCTCTTTCCACGACAAGCCAATGAGTCATGTGGTTTGCACTAACTGTGGACAGTGCGTTAACCGTTGCCCAACCGGAGCTTTAACAGAAAAAACGTATATTGACCAGGTGTGGGATGCAATCTATGATCCTGAAAAGCATGTTGTTGTTCAGACTGCTCCTGCAGTAAGGGTTGCTCTTGGAGAAGACCTTGGATACGATCCGGGCGAAAGAGTAACTGGTAAAATGGTTAATGCATTAAAGCAGCTAGGCTTCGATTCAGTTCTCGATACAGATTTTACAGCCGACCTTACAATCTTGGAGGAAGGAACCGAACTTCTTGTCAGGTTGAAGAAAGCTCTTGTTGATGGGGACAAGACTGTGTCTCTTCCGATGTTCACTTCATGTTCTCCGGGCTGGATTAAGTTCATTGAGCATAAATATCCGGAGTTCCTTCCGAACCTGTCAACATGTAAATCACCACAGCAGATGTTTGGAGCGCTTGCCAAAACATTCTATGCAAAGAGACGTAATCTTGACCCTTCAAAAGTTGTATCTGTCTCAATAATGCCTTGCATTGCGAAGAAGTTTGAGGCTAACAGGCCTGAAATGCGTGCAAGTGGATATAAAGATGTTGATTTTGTTCTAACAACACGCGAGCTCGCTGTTATGATTAAACAGGCGGGAATAGACTTCAGAAATCTCGAAGAAGCAAAGTACGATTCAATAATGGGCGATTCAACAGGCGCTGCTGTAATATTCGGGACAACAGGTGGTGTTATGGAGGCAGCTTTGCGAACAGCTTATGAGATAGTCACGGGACATGATGTGCCATTTAAGAACCTCAACATTATACCGGTACGCGGCATGGAAGGTGTAAAAGAAGCAACTATCAAGATCGAAGGTTGTGTTAACGACTGGAAATTCCTTGAAGGTGCAGAGCTGAAGGTTGCTATTGGCCATGGACTTGCAAATGCTGATAAGATAATGAAGCTCACAAGAGAAGGCAAGGCTTCATACCATTTCATCGAAATAATGGGATGTCCCGGAGGATGCATAGGTGGAGGAGGTCAGCCAATACCTACAAATATGGAGATCAGGAAAAAAAGGATGGATGCTATCTATTCTGAAGATGAACACATGGTACTCAGAAAATCACACCAGAATCCCGAAGTTGTGGCTATTTACGAGGAATTCCTTGATTCACCCAATAGCCATAAATCGCATGAACTTCTTCATACACATTATGTTGTGAGGGATAATTTTTAATTTTTCCTGTAAATAACGATTGATAAAAACTAATAAAACAGTAACGGTAATGAAAAGATAGAGACGCAAAATTTTGCGTCTCTATTTATTTATTACAACAGGAACAATTATTATGGGTTTATTTTTTTTAATAACCATGCCATGTTCTTTCCCAATGTCCTCATTGTTTCCAAACCTTCCTCATCATTCAGAACTTCGCCCTTGTTCCCGCCGATTCCTATATTCCAGTAAGATGAACCAGGAATAATCATCTCATTAATAAGGAAATAGTGGTTAATACTGTCAAAAGTATGAACAGCGCCTCCACGACGGGCAGCAACAACTGCAGCTCCAGGCTTATGTCTGAGAGGATTACCAATGCTGCTTAAAGCAAAGCCTGAAACGTCAATAAGAGCTTTTGCTTCTGTTGAAAGATCTGCATAGTATGTGGGAGATCCTATGATGATTGCATCGGCCTTCACCATCTCTTCAATGCAGTCATTGATTGCTTTGTTTTTCTGATGGCACTTACCGTCCTTTTCTTTCTGACATTTTTTACAGGCTATACAACCATTTACTTTTTCGCCTCCGAGCTGGAAAACCTCAGTCTTTATACCTTCATTTTCAATTGTTTTTAACACTTCATCAAGTAGCAGCCTTGTGTTTCCATGTACATGAGGACTGCAATTTATAGCCAATACTTTCATATATTAGAATTTTGGCGCAAATATATGGAAATTACCTTAATTCCTTTAGAAAAGAGGTGCTAGGTGCTAGGTGGTAGGTGCTAGGTGTGTGTCAGTGCCTGAAATATGTTGACCGAAAAAAACGGTAACATTATGACAAAAGTAAGTTATTTTAATCATGAAACGAAACCACTGTATCACAGGTATTTCAGTGATGATTTTAAGAAAAAGAAAATCAGGGAATTAGAAAA
>DATALD010000061.1:0-8187 GCA_036261255.1 Bacteroidales bacterium | reverse complement strand
CTTTCTATGTGAATTTTTTTGTAAACAAATAAATAACCTTTATAATTTATCATGAAAACGATGATATTTCGAAAAACTATTGATTTTATTTCCCAAAAAGTATATTTCAAGCCAGTATTGTCTTTGAGAAAAAGACTAAGTTAAATATTATAAAACAGAAGAAATATCTGTGAAACAGGTCATTCAAAAATCTGTCGCTGACAGCCTTATGAATAAGAATGACCTGCAACAGATGCAGGTTTTTTTATATTAATTAATAAGAAGCGATGAAAATAATGAAGTTCGGAGGGACCTCAGTTGGCAGCCCTGAGAGAATGCATGCCCTGATACCCTTAATCAATGACAAGAAAGAAAAGATTGTGGTCCTTTCTGCTATGTCGGGTACAACAAACAGCCTCATAGAAATAACAAGTCTGCTATATGCCGACAAGATAGATGAGGCCTCAAATAAAAATGAAGAGCTTAGAGAAAAATACCATAGGGTTGTAAATGAGCTTTATTCAAAGGAAGATTTTAAGAAATCGGGTCATGAGCTTATTAATTCACATTTCGATTATATAAGGAACTTCACATCAAGAGTTTTTACCAAACTACAGGAAAAGGCAATTGTCGCACAGGGAGAATTAATCTCTACTGCCTTATTTCATCTTCTCCTGACAGAAAAAGGTATTGGCTCTGTCCTACTGCCGGCTCTTAGTTTCATGAGAATTGACAAAGACGGAGAACCCGATTACTTCTACATAGAAGAGAATATTAACAGGGAGATGAAGAATCACCCCCATGAAAATATTATTATAACCCAGGGATTCATATGTCGCAATGCTTATGGTGAAATTGACAACCTTAAGAGAGGGGGCAGTGATTTTACAGCATCAATAATCGGAGCAGCAATAAATGCCGAGGAAATAGAGATATGGACCGACATCAATGGATTTCATAATAATGACCCGAGGTATGTTGAGAACACAGGTGTGATCAGGGAATTATCATTTGATGAAGCTGCTGAACTGGCGTATTTTGGAGCAAAGATACTGCACCCTTCAAGCGTTAATCCTGCCCGTCAGAAAAAGATCCCTGTAAGGTTAAAAAACACAATGGAACCAGAGGATGAGGGTACTCTTATAAAATCCCAGTCTGAATCAATGGATTATAAGGCTGTAGCTGCAAAAGACAATATTACAGCAATCAGGATAAGATCAGACAGGATGCTCATGGCTTATGGATTCCTTCGCAAAGTATTCGAGATATTTGAAGCATACAGGACACCAATTGACATGATAACTACATCTGAAGTTTCAGTTTCGCTTACAATTGATGATTCTGAGTTTATCAACCAGATAGCCCATGACCTTAAAGAACTTGGTAAGGTTGAAATCGAAACAGATCAATCTATAATATGTGTTGTTGGTGATTTCAGAACAACTACTGTAGGGTCTGCCCCGGAAATCTTTGAAGCGCTTAATACAATTCCTTTGAAGATGATCTCATACGGAGGAAGCTCAAACAGTATATCATTGCTCATTGACACTAAAAATAAAGTCCAGGCACTTAAGAACCTTAGCAAACACCTATTTGACAAATAAGAAGATGATATTTAATAAATACTTACAAAAGTTTTCGGGTATTGAGACTCCATTTTATTTCTATGATCTTGATGTCCTTCGTTCTACTCTCGATGTGGTTAAAAAAGAATCTGATCTTTTAGGCGCCCAGGTTCATTATGCAGTTAAGGCCAATCCGAATCCCCGGATCCTTAAACTGATTGCTTCATACGGCATTGGTGCCGATTGTGTAAGTGGAAATGAAATCTCATGCGCACTCGAGGCTGGTTTCAAACCTTCGGGAATTGTCTTTGCCGGTGTTGGTAAAACTGACAAGGATATTGAATTGGCAATCAGGAATAATATCTTCTGTTTCAACTGTGAATCAATACCAGAAATTGAAGTTATCAACGAACTTGCAGCAAAGCAGAATAAAGTTGCTGACATTGCGTTAAGGATCAATCCTTATATCGATGCCCATACTCACAAGTATATTACAACTGCTATCGAAGAAAGCAAATTCGGAATTAACACCTGGGAACTAGATGAAGTTACCGCAAAACTCTCAACTTTAGCAAACGTCAGGCTCATAGGTATTCATTTTCATGTTGGGTCACAGATAACGAAGATGTCTGTGTTTAAAAGTCTTTGTGCCAGGATTAAAGAGCTTCAGCAGTGGTTTGCTGACAGAAACTTCAATCTTAGTGTTATCAACGTTGGCGGAGGTCTTGGTATAGATTACGAAAATCCCGAGAAAGCGCCTGCATTCCAGGAGTATTTTTCTCTACTCAATGAATTCATTGAGCTAAGGCCAGGACAGGTACTTCATTCAGAACCAGGCAGGTCAATTATCGGCCAGTGTTCAAGCCTTATTACAAAAGTGTTGTTCATTAAGAAAGGTAGCAATACAACTTTTGCTATTGTCGATGCGGGTATGTCTGACCTAATAAGACCGGCACTTTACCAGGCAAAACACAAGATTGAGAACATTGTATCAAAAGGTGACCTTACAAAGTATGATGTTGTCGGACCTATCTGTGAGTCATCTGATGTTTTTGGAAAGATGATTGAGCTTCCTGAAACAAAGAGAGGCGATCTGATAGCTATAAGATCTGCAGGAGCTTACGGAGAAGCAATGGCTTCGAGGTACAATATGAGAGATCTTCCAAAAGCAGTTTTTTCTGATGATCTGAAATAATTAACAAACAAGTACATAAAGAAAAATCCGGGAGGTTATCCCGGATTTTTGATTTCAGACTATTTCATCTTAATGCTTCGTTCATACAGCTCCTTCCAGCCATCTGTTGTTATAGCTTTTGAAACAGGTATTGCATCCCTTCTAACAATCTTTTTAATAATGTATTTCTCCCTTGTGCCTGTTGTTCCCTTATTGCTATGATCTGCAGGATCAACAAAGGCTGTAAAAAAGTTGATATAGTTAGGCACAATTACAGGTGTGGTAATGAATCCCTCATCCTCACTTGCTAATGTATAATTATCGAAACCATTGGCAGTGTTGTAGCCTTTATAAGCATCAACATAATATACATAAGGCCCAAGGTTTGAGAAGACACTGCTACCATAAGTATCGGTTATGCCCAGTAGAAGCCAGTTATCATTGGCAGCTCTCCAGTCAAGCAATGACTCGTAAAGTCTTACTTCAACGCCTGGTATTGTATTGTAATCATCAGGATTATCCGACCATTCCACAACGTCAATAACAAGCAATGTAGGCACTTTGATTGTCACGTCCAATTCTGCGACACTCTCCTCTCCATTTTCACCTGTTGCAGTTAATGTAACCCTGAATGTACCATTACTATCATATATATGGAATGGGTTGGCTTCATCAGATCCGTAGCCATCACCAAAATCCCATTCATAACTTACAGCATCGGTAGACTGGTTTTCAAAATACAACTCCTGCCCCACTGTAAAGCTTCCTGATTCAACAATGAATTGTGCTTTCGGATCGGGTTTTCTTTTACAAGAGAAAAGAACAAGAGAAACAACTAAAACAAAATATAGAATCTTTTTCATAAAACTGGTTTTTCTGAGGTATATTACAAATTACGGGCCATGTTTTTAATTACACTAAAAAAGAGAAACAGAATGAGCAAAGCTTTGAATCAAACTATTCAAAACAACAATATAAAAATATAACTATCTTTGCACTCCGAAAATAATTTATATTATGGTAAAGATAATATTTCCCGATGGTTCGGCAAGAGAATACAAGGAAGGTATCAGCAGTCTTGAAATAGCTGAACAGATAAGTCCCCGTCTTGCAAAAGAGGTATATTCAGCAACTGTTAACGGCGAGGTATGGGATCTTACAAGGCCTATTGAGTCTGATGCAACACTGAAGCTGAACAAGTGGGATGATCCTGAAGGTAAACATGCATTCTGGCATTCATCAGCACATCTTATGGCTGAAGCCCTTGAAACGCTATACCCCGGGATGAAATTTGGTATCGGACCAGCAATAGAGAATGGTTTCTATTATGATGTTGATCCGGGTGACAGGGTTATAACTGAAGCTGATCTGCCAGCTATTGAACAGAAGATGAAAGAACTTGCTGCTAAGAATGAAACATATTCAAGAAGGCAGGTTACAAAAAAAGAAGCTCTCGATTATTTCAACTCAAAAGGCGATGAATATAAGACTGAGCTGATAAGTGAGCTTCAGGACGGAACCATAACTCTGTATTCACAGGGTAATTTCACTGATTTATGTAAAGGTCCTCACCTGCCCTCGACCGAACCATTGAAAGCAATAAAACTGCTCAATGTAGCCGGAGCTTACTGGCGCGGGAATGAGAAAAGGAAAATGCTTACAAGAATATACGGCATAACATATCCTAAACAAAAATTACTTGATGAATACCTTGTTTTCCTTGAAGAAGCGAAAAAGAGAGATCACAGGCGTATTGGGAAGGAGCTTGAACTATTCACATTTTCTCCTAAGGTGGGAATGGGACTTCCATTATGGATGCCGAAGGGATCAGATGTAAGGCAAAATCTAATAACCTTCCTTACAAAGGAAATCCGCAAGAGGGGATATAAAATTGTAACAACACCTCACATCGGGAACGTCAATCTTTACAAGACATCGGGTCACTTCGAGAAATACGGAGCAGATTCATTTCAACCTATCTCAACACCACAGGAAGGAGAACAGTTCATGCTTAAGCCAATGAACTGCCCTCACCATTGTGAGATATACAGCGCTACACCTCATTCATATAAAGATCTTCCACTTAGGATGGCCGAATTCGGTACTGTTTACAGGTATGAACAGAGTGGCGAATTACATGGTCTTACAAGGGTAAGGAGCTTTACCCAGGACGATGCGCATGTCTTCTGTCGCCAGGATCAGCTTATTGAGGAGTTCAAGAGCATAATTGACCTGATAATGTATATTTTCAAGATACTTAATTTCAATGACTTTACAGCCCAGGTATCTTTAAGAGATCCTCTTAACAAGCAGAAATACATTGGTTCAGAT
The DNA here is from genome assembly GCA_036261255.1 of Bacteroidales bacterium. Lineage (GTDB taxonomy): Bacteria > Bacteroidota > Bacteroidia > Bacteroidales > VadinHA17 > LD21. The sequence goes on along the minus strand of DATALD010000061.1, from coordinate 3,138 downwards.
GAGAACTGGGATCGTGCCGAAAAAGATATTATTGAAGCCGCAAATGCAAAGAACCTTATAACAACAGTTGTTACAGGCGAAGCTGCTTTTTATGGCCCAAAGCTCGACTTCATGGTAAAAGATGCTCTCGGAAGAAAGTGGCAGTTAGGTACAATTCAGGTTGATTATAACCTGCCCGACAGGTTCGATCTTACTTATAATGGCAGTGACAATCAGAAGCACAGGCCTGTGATGATTCACAGAACAATTTTCGGATCGATGGAACGATTTGTTGCGGTTCTGATCGAGAATACCTCCGGCAAATTCCCATTGTGGCTTGCCCCGGAGAAAGCAGTGATATTGCCCATCAGCGAAAAATTCAACGATTATGCAGGAAAAGTTTTGAATTTTCTGAATAATTCCGATATTTGCACACTAATTGACGAGAGGAGTGAAAAGATTGGTAAGAAGATCAGGGATAATGAATTAAAGCGCATTCCCTACCTTCTCATCATTGGTGAAAAAGAGGTTGAAAACCAAACAATTTCTGTGAGAAAACAGGGTGGTGGCGATATTGGAAGCATGAAATTGAACGAATTTGCTGCTTTCATCAACTCCGAAATAGAAAAAGAAATTGCACAATAGGAATATAGAAACAGAGTATTAACAAAAGATAGGAGGAATTAGCTATAGCTTTACCAATAAAGCGAAGTCCGGCAAGGATAACTCAACCGGCTCACAGAATTAATCAGAGGATCACTGCAAGGGTGGTCAGAGTTGTAGGTGAAGAGATAGAGGCAAAAGTAATGAGCATTCAGGATGCTCTGAAGCTGGCAGACAGCATGGAGCTCGATCTTGTGGAGATTTCTCCGAATGCAGATCCGCCTGTATGCAAAATAGTTGATTATCAGAAATTTCTTTATCAGCAAAAGAAGAAGCAAAAAGAGATTAAATCAAAGACTTCAAAAGTTGTTGTTAAAGAGATCAGGTTCGGACCGAATACTGATGATCACGATTACAATTTCAAACTTAAACATGCCATGAAATTCCTTGAAGAAGGAGCAAAAGTTAAGGCATACGTATTCTTTAAAGGGAGATCAATATTATTCAAAGAGCAGGGCGAAGTGCTTTTACTCCGTTTTGCTAACGACCTTGAAGAATATGGGAAACCAGATCAGCTTCCCAAACTGGAAGGTAAAAGAATGATTGTGTCATTTTCACCAAAGAAGAAGAAATAGTTTTTTAATATATCGATAGAGAGAAAAATGCCAAAAATGAAGACAAATCCGGGTGCAAAGAAAAGATTCGCTTTGACCGGTACAGGTAAGATCAAACGTAAACACGCTTTCAAAAGCCACATTCTGACAAAGAAATCAACAAAACGCAAAAGATTTTTAGGTTACGATGGTGAGGTTAACAAAGCCGACATCAAGAATGTGAAGCTTATGCTTGGAATGAAATAGTCGTTCTTTGATCAGTTTTAGTTATTTTCAGTATTAATAGATTGTTCAGCACTAAAGATTCCGTCAGGACGGAGCGCTGACTTTCAAAAAAAAATGAATTATGCCAAGATCAGTTAATTCAGTTGCTTCACGCGCCAGGAGAAAAAAGGTGCTAAGCCAGACCAGGGGTAACTTTGGTTCAAGAAAAAATGTGATTACTGTTGCAAAAAACACCCTCGACAAAGGTTTAGGGTACGCTTATCGCGACAGGAAGAAGAAAAAAGGTGAGTTCAGAGCTCTTTGGATCCAGAGGATTAATGCAGGCGTACGCCAGTATGATATGAGCTACTCTGAATTTATCGGTAAACTTGATAAAAAAGATATCAGGCTCAACAGAAAAACTCTCGCCGACCTTGCAATGAATCACCCGGAAGCATTCAAGGCAATTGTAGAGAAAGTTAAAGACTAAAGACAAATCAGTCGAAATACACGAGGGTGTCCAATACAGACACCCTTTTTTATTGGTTCTGGGTACTGGGTACTGGGTTCCTTACCTAGCACCTAGCACCTAGCACCCTGCACCTTTCATTACTTCGCTCCCATAAACATCCTACTCCATCTCACCTTCTTCAGGCCTGTAGCTTCCTTGTTAATTGACAACCAGATGAATTTTGGTTTACCTATAATATGATCTTCCGGAACAAACCCCCAATATCTGGAATCGGCTGAATTGTGACGGTTATCTCCCATCATCCAGTAATAATTCATCTTGAATGTATAGCTATCAGCAACAGCATTATTTATAAATATTTTGTCACCTTCAATCTTAAGGTCATTATCTTCATAAACATCGATAATCCTTTCATAGAAAACAATATTTGATGTGTCAAGCTTAACAGTCTTTCCCTTTTCAGGGATCCATATTGGTCCATAATTATCTTCATTCCATTGGTAGGTTTCGCTATAAGGGAATATGTGAGGTGCGAACCTCCCGGCTTTTTCATATACAGGGTATAAATCAGTTACGTTTGAGAACTTTTTAATTGCATCTGCATTATTCTTTGTGAGGAACATCAGGTATGAAGTGCCTGAATTCATTCTTTGATCCGACTCTGAAATGCCCAATTTTTCCAAGGCCTTTGGGTTAATTGATGTACCATTTGTATTTATTGCATAAGTTGTTTGTTGCTTTCCATTATCAGGAAGTTGCACGCCATTTACAAATACTTCACCTTCTTTGATTACTATCGTGTCGCCACCAATTCCAATACATCTTTTTACGTAATTATCCCTTCTGTCAACAGGTCTGTAAATTACCGTATTACGTTCCCTGATCTCATTCCGTGCGACTTTTATATAATCGTTCCATGACTTCATCGCCCCGGTGTACAAATCCCTGTTTTGTAATTCCCTTGCCCTTCTGCGGACTATCTCGTAATAACTTGTTTCTGTTTCTTCAAGTACAACTGTGTCGCCTGCCGGAAAATTAAATACTACAGGTTCGTTATTTTTTACCCTTCCAAAACCTTTAAGTCGTTTGTATGGCCAGGTGACAAGATCAGACCATGATTTGCCATTTGTTATTGGTAATGTATTACTTGTAAACGGAAATGCAATTGGGGTATTGGGCATCCTGGGACCATATGCGATTTTGCTTACAAAAAGATGATCTCCTACAAGAAGTGATTTTTCCATTGAAGGAGTCGGAATCCGGTAA
>DATALD010000041.1:0-30364 GCA_036261255.1 Bacteroidales bacterium | reverse complement strand
ATCAGGGTCGACAAACAATATTTTTTCGATAAATGGTCATTGATGCTTTATGCCGATGTTCAGAATGTATATAACCACAAGGCTGATCAGCCATCCCTGTTAATAAGGGAAACCGGGCAGGATAAGGCGCCCCTTACCGATCAGAACGATCCTTCGAAATACAGCCTCAAATATGTCAACAGTGAATCTGCCACCGTTCTGCCGACAATTGGTATTATCGTTGAGTTCTGACAAGTGCCTGATCACACACGATGAAGTCGCTAAATCAATAAAGTCTATCGCTCATTTCGGCTCCGCTCAATGAGCAACTCTTCAAAGTGATTCAGCTACTTTGATAAAATGCGAAGGGTCTTTTGTAAGTATTATCTTATCGAATGACTTGCCGGCGGATTCAACTGGTGAATCAGTAAGAATTATTTTTTTGATCATCAGCGATTTTCCCAGCTCGTTGAAGTACCCTATCTTTTTCTCTGCAAAGTCAAAGGCGCCTGAATTAACAATAAGATAATCGAAAGGTTTGATCTTATGAATTTCAGCGACTTCGGAAGCAGGGAGTATTCCTCCTGTAAAGATCACATCGAAACCTCTTTTCTTAAGGACATATTTGTAGAAGAGGAAGTTATTATCAGTAAGATTATCTGAAGTATTTATCATTGCTATTGAGCTCTTCTGTTTTAAGTCAGGTTTGAGCTGGCTGTCTTCAATAATAATTATCTGTTTAATAATATTCCTGACAAATTGTTCCTGGGCTCTCGAGAGGCTTCCTGTTTGCCAAAGGATCCTCGATTTTTCAAGAAGCTGGAACAGGTACTTTGAATATGCTTCCTCGATACCTTTATTCTGAATAAAAGGAGAGAGAGCCTCCCTGAACTGGATCTCATTAAACCGGATTGCAGACATTAAAATCTTACCGGGCTGGAAATTCTGATTCAGATCATCATTCCTGCTGCTTACTGTCATTACCTGCTGTGTGAGTTCGTCTTCATCCAGCCTGGCGATCTTTGAAATTTTCAGGCCGTTTCTGTTCAAGTAAGCTACATTCAATATCTTCTTAAGTTCCGATTCATTGTAAGTTCTTATATTTGAATCAGTTCTGTCAGGTTCGAGTATTTTGTATCTTTTTTCCCAGATTCTGATAGTATGAGCCTTTATCCCTGAAAAGTTTTCAAGATCTTTAATAGAAAATACATTCAGACCTTCTTCCATGTCGTTTTTATAAATATCAAATTCAGATAATTACCCAATCAATTAAACAATCTTACAAGCAGGAATGTTTATGGGATTTCCATATGTCAAGATTATTTGTGAAAGCTGTCCCCCTGAAAGCATTCACAATACGAAAATAAAAGAAAAAATCTATTTTGATTCTTCAACCATTATTTTTTTTACTATCCGGAGTCCGTCAGTAAAAACAATTGTCACCAGGTACATTCCTCTTTGAGGGTCATCCAGAGTGACTTTGATAAGTTGTTGGGGGGGTGCTGTATTTTTCTTTAAATATATCCTGGCCGATTATATTGGTAACCTTAATATTTGATATATCCTTATCCGATTTAATGTTGAATGTATTATTTATTACGGGCACGGGGTATATAGTCAACTTTATCTCCGGGGTTTCACCCGAAACGTACCTCTGGCTCACAGGAACAACTTTTGCTTCCTTGCCGGCCCTCTGTGCGCCAAGATTTAGTGTCAAAAATAATATTGAAAGAAAGAGTAGAAATTTCCCCATTTTAAACATTTAGAATTCAAAGACTTTCTCTTCAAAAAACATGCTAAAGATAAAAAATAAAATCACATACCTCCAATTAAATTTCTTGCTTTTTCAAGATCTTCAGGAGTGTCTATGCCAATACTTTCCCATTCCGAAACAGCTGTTCTGATTTTATAACCATTCTCAATCCACCTGTTCTGTTCAAGCGACTCAGCAATTTCAAGGCTGCTCTGTGGCAACTTTGTTATTTCTTCAAGCACTGATAGTCTGTAAGCATATAGCCCTATGTGCTTGAAATAATTATGCCTCAATGACCAGCTTTTAAAGTTGTCTCCCCGGAAAAAAGGGATTACTGATCTGCTGAAATAAACCGCATTACCCATCTTGTCAAGTACTACCTTTGGATGGTTTATATCTGACAGGTCCTCATCCGGTTTAACAATCCTTACAAGGGTTGCAATCTGGACAGATTCGTCGGTGAAGCATTCCTTCAACAATTTAATCTGTTCAGGTTTAATAAAAGGTTCATCACCCTGGATATTAATTATTATATCAGCTTTAACACCTTTATAATTTAATTTTGCTGCTGCTTCTGCACATCTGTCGGTTCCACTCCTGTGATCTGGGGATGTCATCACTACTCTGCCATTAAAACCGGCAACAGCATTGTAGATCCTTTCATCATCAGTGGCTACAAAAACATTATCCAATGCCTTTGATGCTTGTTCGTAAACCAGCCTTACCATTGGTTTGTTACCAATCAGGGCAAGTGGTTTGCCAGGGAACCGCGAAGAAGCATACCGGGCAGGTATAATACCTGCGAAGTTAAGTGGCCTGTTCATAATGCGAATTTACTGAAATTGGGCTGACCATGATTTAAAAAAACGTTAAATTCGCAGGATTAAAATTGGCAATGAAAGATTTGCAGAGCATAAAACAAAGATTTGGTATTATTGGGAATTACGATGGTCTAAACCGGGCTATTGATATTGCTGTCCAGGTAGCCCCTACAGATTTGTCTGTTCTCATCACAGGAGAGAGTGGTACAGGAAAGGAAATTTTCCCTCAGGTAATCCATACATTCAGCTCACGAAAGCATGGTCAGTATATTGCAGTAAACTGTGGAGCAATACCAGAAGGAACGATCGATTCAGAATTATTCGGCCATGAAAAAGGCTCTTTTACAGGCGCCACTGATAGCAGAAAAGGATATTTTGAAGTTGCAAACGGGGGAACAATTTTCCTCGATGAGGTTGCAGAACTGCCTTTATCTACCCAGGTTCGCCTGCTCCGTGTACTTGAGACTGGTGAATTTATCAGGGTAGGTTCTAGCAAAGTTCAAAAAACAAATGTCAGGGTTATTGCAGCAAGCAATGTTGAGATACCAAAAGCAATAGAACAGGGAAAATTCAGGGAAGATCTTTTCTACAGGCTTAATACTGTCCCTATCAGAATACCGCCACTTAGGGATCGCGATGAAGACATCATTCTTCTTTTCAGGAAATTTGCAGTCGATTTCGCCGAAAAGTACAGGATGCCTGCAATCAGGCTCGACAATGAGGCAAGAACTATGCTCCTTAGATATTCCTGGCCAGGAAATGTCCGCCAACTGAAGAATATTACTGAACAGATATCAATAATAGAGAGCGAGAGAGAAATTACTGCACAAACGCTAGGCCGTTATTTGCCGGATTATGGCAATACAAAATTACCTGCAGTTATTCATCATGAACAGGACAAGTCATTCACATCGGAAAGGGAGATCCTCTACAAAATACTTTTCGACATGAAAAGTGATATGACAGACCTGAAGCAACTTGTTTTTGACCTGATGAGAAGAGATGAAAATGACCTCAATTTCTCAGAGACCAACTCGCGTATTATTAAAAATCTTTTCAGGGAAGTACAACATGAGGAGGCAATCAGGAATGAAGAATTGCAGGAGGAAGAACAAAACATTCATCCATCAGGGCACATTCAGGATACAGAAGAAGTAATAGAAGAGTCCCTTTCTCTTGCAGGGAAAGAGGTAGAAATGATAAAGAAAGCACTTGATAAATACAGAGGTAAAAGGAAGCTCGCAGCCGCTGAACTTGGGATTTCTGAGAGAACCCTTTACAGGAAGATTAAAGAATATGGTATTGAATCGTAAAGCTAATATGCGGTGGTTTTTTGGAATATGCTTCACCGCTTTCTGTTTATTTTCGCTTGCCAGCTGTACTGTGAAATACAAATTTACGGGAGCCAGCTACTCAAGCCAGGTTAAGACTGTAAGCATAAAGTATTTTCAAAACCGCGCCTCTTTGGTGCAACCTTCATTAAGCCAGACGTTTACAGATGCGCTGATTGATAAATGCCGAAACCAGACGAATCTTAAGTTCACAACCGAGATAGGCGATGTTAATTTTGAAGGTGAAATAGTTGATTATAACACAAAACCGGTCACAGTGGGAGCCGATGCACAGGCTGCTACAAACAGGTTCTCTATTACAGTACATGTAAAGTTTACAAATGCAATTCAACCTGAGTTTAGTTTTGATAAGCAAATCTCAAGATATAAGGATTATAGCAGCAACCTTGACCTGTCTGCTGTTGAAAGCGAACTCAGTAAGGAAATTGTTGATATGATAGTCGAAGACATTTTTAATCAGGCTTTTGTCAACTGGTAACTGATGAACAAAATTGATTTCCTGAAGATGATGGAAAATCCGGCGTCCATTGATCACCGCCTCGCAGGAGATCTTAAGGAGCTTACCTTGTTGTTTCCGTATTTTCAGAGCGCTCATCTTCTTCTTATAAAAGTCCTGAGTGATAATTCAGATGTAAAATTCGGAAACCAGCTCAAATCATCAGCAATACAGATAGCCGACAGAGAAGTGCTTTACAGGCTTCTTCAGAAAAATGAAGAAATCATTGACAAGTCTTTTCCCGAAGAAATGGCAAAAGAAATAGTTGAACCCGAGAAAGAGAATGTCTCAATAATGGTGACGATTAACAATAACGATGATGTTGGAACTGATGAATTAATAGTAAATCAAGGAAAAGAAGAAACGTCGCCTGACCCTGAAAATCTAGAAATTGTAGAGGTGTTTCTTAATACTGACGAGAGAAATGGGTTTGATGAAACAAATCTGAATATAGATGATCTCTCTGACTCTTCAGATCTTCTTGAACTCGACTCCGAGAAGGTACCAGCTGATGATGAGGTACCTGGGAAGAATGATAAAAAACATATTTCTCAATCGGAATTAATAGACCGCTTCATAATCTCAAATCCAAAGATTGAGCCGATAAGGACAAGATCTGACACACCAATAGAAGACAAGTCAGAACCGATGTTCGGTGACGGTGTTTTTCTGAGTGAAACCCTTGCTAATATTTATTTAAGTCAGGGTTATTACTCGAAAGCGATAGATATTTTTGAAAAATTAAGTTTGAAATATCCGGAAAAAAACAGTTACTTTGCGACTCAAATTGAAAAAGTAAAAGAGTTTCTAAAAAAATAAAAAATGGGAATTTATATAGCTGTATCGATTCTGGTTCTGATTGCATGTGTGCTTCAAATACTTATTGTTCTGGTCCAGAATTCAAAAGGAGGTGGTCTTGCTGCCAATTTTACCTCAGCGGGTCAGACAATGGGAGTTCGTAAGACTGCAGATTTCCTCGAAAAATCTACCTGGACTCTCGCCGCCACAATACTAATATTATGCATTGTAGCAACTGCAAGCATTCCAAGGTCAAATACAGGCGAAAAGTCAAGGATTGAGAATGAAATTAAAAACACAACCGATCCTAACGCAATTCCTACTCTCCCAAATCCAATACCTGATAGTCTCTAAGACATAAAACAAACGACAAAAAAGTGTCAGATTATGACAATCTGACACTTTTTTTATTTTATTGCTATAGAATTAAATATCTGGAAAACAATAAGATGTATCTTTGTGTTTTAAGATGTTGTCAGAACAAAGAATTAATAATACACAAAAATGGCAAAAATTGGCATTATTTTGAATTTGGCATAAATTATGCAAAAGGAGCAAATCAGAAATGTTGTTTAACTTAAAATAATTGATAAAAATGGCACAATTAAAAGGCAAAATTTTAGCAGGAAAGGTTCTTGTGAAACCTAATGAAGCTGAAGAAAAGACTACCAGCGGGATAATTATACCCGATTCAGCTAAGGAAAAACCTCGCCAGGGTAAGGTTATCCTGGTTGGAGCCTCAAAGAAAGATGAAGAGATGGAGGTAAAAGCAGGTGATGTTGTTCTCTATGGCAAATATGCAGGACAGGAACTGACAATTGACGGAAATGAATATCTCCTGATTTCACAGAACGATATCCTTTTTATAGCTTAAAATTTTTAACAACATTAAAAACAGATCATTATGGCAAAAGAGATTAAATTCAATATCGACGCACGCGCATTACTTAAAGAAGGAGTAGATAAGCTGGCTGATGCAGTAAAGGTAACACTCGGACCAAAGGGTCGTCATGTAGTTCTTGAAAAAAAATATGGCGCTCCTCAGATAACTAAAGATGGTGTAACTGTAGCAAAAGATATTGAGCTAAAAGATCCATATCAGAATATGGGGGCTCAGATGGTTAAAGAAGTTGCTTCAAAGACAGGAGATATTGCCGGTGATGGAACAACAACAGCAACTGTTCTTGCACAATCAATAATCAATGTTGGTCTCAAGAATATTACTGCTGGTGCAAACCCAATGGATGTAAAAAGAGGTATTGACAAGGCTGTTGAAGCTATTGTTACAAATATTAAAGCGCAGGCACAGGTAATTGGCGATGACCTTAGCAAAATAGAACAGGTAGCCCGTATATCAGCAAACGACGATCAGGAAATCGGGAGACTTATCGCTGAGGCAATGGGTAAAGTTCACAAGGAAGGTGTTATTACTGTTGAAGAATCAAAAGGAACAACTACCTCAGTTGAAGTTGTTGAAGGTATGCAGTTCGATCGCGGATATATATCATCTTATTTTGTAACAAATCCTGACAAGATGGAGGCAGACCTCGACAGCCCATACATACTTGTTTACGATAAGAAGATATCTACAATGAAAGATATGCTGCCTGTTCTTGAAGCAACAGCTCAAACCGGACGTCCATTACTCATCATTGCAGAAGATGTAGAAGGCGAAGCTCTTGCTACACTTGTTGTCAACCGTCTCCGTGGTTCATTAAAAGTAGCAGCTGTTAAAGCTCCGGGCTTTGGTGACAGAAGGAAGGAAATGCTCGAAGATATTGCCATACTGACAGGTGGAACTGTTATATCAGAGGAAAAAGGTCTTAAGCTTGAGCATGCAACTCTTGATATGCTTGGTACAGCAGAGAAAGTTTCTATAAATAAAGAAAACACAACAATTGTCAATGGCTCTGGTGAGAAAGAGATGATCAAGGCACGTATTGCACAGATCAAACAGCAGATGAGCACAACAACATCAGATTATGACAAAGAGAAACTACAGGAGCGTCTTGCAAAATTGTCAGGTGGCGTTGCTGTTCTTTATATTGGCGCTGCTTCAGAAGTTGAAATGAAAGAGAAGAAAGACAGGGTTGATGATTCACTTCATGCAACACGTGCAGCTATTGAGGAAGGTATTGTCCCGGGTGGTGGCGTTGCTTATATCCGCGCTATATCAGCTCTCAAGAACATGAAAGGTGAAAACGAAGATCAGACAATTGGTATCGACATCGTAAGACGCGCTATTGAAGAACCTCTTCGCCAGATTGCAGTAAATGCTGGAAAAGAAGGCGCTGTTGTTGTTCAGAATGTTAAAGCAGGAAAAGATGACTATGGTTATAATGCACAGACAGATAAATTTGAAAAACTTTACTCTGTTGGTGTAATCGATCCTGCTAAAGTAACACGAGTTGCTCTTGAGAATGCTGCATCAGTTGCAGGAATGTTCCTTACAACAGAAGCAGTTATAATAGAGGAGAAAGAAGATCACCCTGCTGTAGCGCCTCAGGGTATGGGCGGCGGAATGCCCGGAATGATGTAAGATTATAACATTCATCATATTGATATACAGCCGGATTTCAAATCCGGCTGTTCTTTTTTATAACCTTTATTTTTCTATATTTGAACCTGAATAAAAAAAGCAGCCATTCTTAATGGACAGGATACGGAATTTTTGCATTATAGCTCATATAGATCATGGTAAGAGTACTCTTGCTGACAGATTACTCGAAAAAACCAAAACAATAACCGAAAGAGAGTATCAGGCTCAGATCCTCGACGACATGGATCTTGAAAGGGAGCGAGGTATTACAATTAAAAGCCACGCTATCCAGATGGAGCATATTCACAATGGGCAGAAATATTTTCTGAATCTCATCGACACTCCGGGGCATGTAGATTTCTCTTATGAAGTGTCACGATCTATTGCAGCATGCGAAGGCGCTTTGCTTGTTATTGATGCAACCCAGGGTATACAGGCCCAGACAATATCAAATCTTTACATGGCAATTGATCATAACCTTGAGATAATCCCTGTTCTGAATAAGATGGATATGCCGGCAGCAATGCCCGAGGAGGTGAAAGATCAGATTGTAGACCTTGTCGGATGCGGAAGGGATCAGATACTTGAGGTAAGCGCCAAAACAGGCATGGGAATTGACAATGTACTTAAAGAAATTATTGAACGTATTCCATCGCCCAAGGGTAGACCTGAATCCCCTCTCCAGGCTCTTATTTTTGATTCTATCTTCAATTCATTCAGAGGAATAATTGCCTACTTTAAGATTGTCAACGGTACTATTCAAAAAGGGGATAAAGTGAAGTTCATGAGAACAGGCCATGAATATAACGCTGAAGAAGTCGGGGTACTTAAGCTTAAGATGGCACCTCGTGAAGCAATCGGCGCAGGTAATGTGGGGTATATTATTACAGGAATAAAGAATTCTGCCGAAGTTAAGGTCGGCGATACAATAACACTTGTTCAGAACCCCTGCGATGAACCTATTGCCGGTTTTGAAGATGTAAAACCAATGGTATTTGCAGGTATATACCCTGTTGATGCTGACGATTACGAGGACCTTCGCGAATCGATTGAAAAGCTTCAGCTTAATGATGCTTCGCTTACATTTATCCCTGAGTCATCCGCAGCTCTGGGGTTCGGATTCAGATGTGGTTTCCTTGGATTGCTTCACATGGAGATAATTCAGGAAAGGCTCGACAGGGAATTTAATATGGATGTAATAACAACAGTCCCCAACGTTTCTTATAAAGTTTATTCCACAAAAGGCGAAGAGATTGATGTACATAATCCATCAGGGTTACCGCCGTTAAATCATATTGAACGTATTGAAGAACCTTATATCATTGCGCAGATAATTACACAGACAGATTATGTTGGAGCAATAATGAATCTGTGTATCGACAGGAGGGGAGTGCAGAGAAACCAGGTTTATCTGACACGCGATAGGGTTGAGCTTACATTTGAGATGCCTTTATCGGAGATTGTATTCGACTTTTACGATAAGCTTAAAAGCATTTCAAAGGGATATGCTTCATTTGACTATTATTATACTGATTATCAGAAAGCTGATCTTGTTAGGCTTGATATTCTTCTGAATGGAGAAATGGTTGATGCACTATCGACCCTGATATTCAGGGGACATGCTTACGACTTCGGAAGAAAAATGTGTATTAAGCTCAAAGAGCTTATTCCCCGGCAACAATTTGAAATTGCAATCCAGGCAGCTATAGGTGCAAAGATTATTGCGAGGGAGACTGTTAAGGCAGTCAGAAAAGATGTTACTGCAAAATGCTATGGGGGTGATATAACACGTAAACGGAAGTTGCTTGAAAAGCAGAAGAAGGGAAAGAAAAGAATGAGGCAGATAGGTAATGTAGAAGTCCCGCAACAAGCCTTCCTTGCTGTGCTGAAGCTTGATTAAAGATGGTTAGCAGATTAGTTTATAACCTTTACCGTGGATGTTAAGTATCTTTACAGACGGATCTCTCCTTAAATACTTTCTTAAACGAGTGATGTACACATCCATGCTCCTGGCATTAAAATAATTGTCATCGATCCATATAGCTTTAAGGGCAAAATTCCTTTCAAGAACGTCATTGCCATGTTTGCATAATAGCTCTAGCAATTCAGATTCCTTTGTTGTAAGTTTAACAGGAACCCCGTTATGCAGTAATATCTGTTTCAATGGATCAAAAGTGTAACTCCCGATAGTAAAAAAATCTTCTTTCTTGCCTGCAGGTGTAGTTAAAGAACGCCGGAGTATAGCCTGTATACGGTAAAGGAGTTCCTCCATTGAGAAAGGTTTTGTTATATAATCATCGGCTCCCGATCTGAAGCCTTCAATAATATCTTCTTTCTGGTTTCGGGCAGTAAGAAACATTACTGGCATTTCCTTATCGGACTTGCGGATTTCTTTTGCAACTGACAGTCCATCCATTTCTGGCATCATTATATCAAGGATACAAAGGTTGAATGAACCTTTTGAGAATGCATCAAGCGCCTGCTTGCCATCAACACACAATGTTGTGGGATAACCTTTCGCATTAAGATAATTCTTCAGCAAATTACCCAGGTTGACATCATCTTCAGCCAGAAGAATTTTATTATTACTCATTTCATTCTGTTTTGTGGAATAAAAATAATGAATTTACTGCCTTTATTCAATTGACTCTCAACTTTTATGTATCCTCCTAACTCTTCAACTATCTTCTTAACGTAACTTAAGCCCAAGCCAAAGCCTTTTACATTGTGGATATTTCCTGAAGGAACCCTATAGAATTTTTCGAATATTCTTTTCAGACTTTCTTTACTTAACCCAATGCCTTTATCTTCAACTGAGATAAGGATTCCCTTCTTATTATTTTTCGTTATGATAGTGATTTCCGGCTTATCTTTTGAATACTTTATTGCATTATCAATAAGGTTCGAAATGGAACTAAGAAAATGAATCTCATCGATCATTGCAAATGGATCTTCAGCTTCGTACTCTTTCTTAATAATCCCCGACCTGTTTGCCAGCTGAAGTATATAACTATCGATAGCTTTATCGATTATTGAATGTACATCGATCTCACTAAGCTTAAGCTTGATTTTAACTTTCTCAAATATCGCTGTTTGCAGTACTTTTTCAACCTGAACCTTAAGCCTGATACTCTCATCTGATATGACTCTTGCAAGATGGTCAAAGTCCTTATCTTCTGCTGAAATGCTCTTATCACCAATCATTTGCGATGCGAGTGATATTGTTGATATCGGAGTCTTTAATTCATGCGTCATGTTGTTGATGAAGTCATTCCTGATTTCAGAAATTTTCTTTTGTCTGAAAATAACGATAAAAGTGCCTGTTGAAAGTATAATGAGAAGTAAAGTAAACATTATTGAAAGGAACCCTAATATCCCGATTTTGTTGAATTTGTATTGTTGCTCCTGGAGACAATACATCACAAGTTGATTCTGTCCAGGGACCGGGTCATTAGGGAACATCTGGTTAATGAATCTGTTAGTACCGGGTTTATCGTTGTATCCCGGAGAACTCCCGATATTACCATAAATACCTGATCTGATTGTAAACTCAAAATCGAGATGAATGCCGGCATAATCTAATGCATTTCTTATCAGGGTATCTATTTCATCGACATTAATCCTTTCCCTGATATCGGTAGTTTTAAGGAGTATTTTCTCCATAATATTTTCAAGGGAAACAATTTTGTTACTAACCCTGTTTGTTATTCCTGAGTTTTGTATTTCTGCCGACGTTTCGGTAGACTCTGCCGAGAAGAGATCTCCTGATGAAATGAATATCTGGTGACCATCGCTTGTTATTGCAATAGGCTGATCAGGATCATCAAGACCATACATACGAAGAAGCTCGGTATGAGGGTGGTTGTTTCGCAAATTCTTAGCAAGTGGTGAATTGGCAGGCACAACAACTGTAATCGAATCGGAGGAGGAGGGGTCCAATTCTTCCACAATTGTGCTGATAAGCTCCTTCCTTTCAAGTTCAAGCACTACCGACTCCAGAGCCTTATTTGCTGAATATCTGAACTGCTGATCAGTAATAGCAATAGCATTCCTTATCCAGTATAACTGGATGAAAATCAATCCTGATATTACCAGCAGGAAAAAAACAGCAAGAAGGATAATGTTCTTCCGCTTCATAAGGCAAAAGTACTCGTATTTATTTAATCCTTTATACTTTAACTCTTTTTAACAAAATCCTGGAATGACCGGCTTTCCTTAACTTTCCATTAAGAAATAGTTAATATTAGGTTAATTAGCTAAATATTTTTTTTTTATATTACTACCCGCTGTATCTTTGTAAAGGATTTAAGAACAAGAACAAAAATTTTCTGGCACATAATTTGTTCTAAAAAGATATAGAGGTTTTTTTCATAGGTTAGGTTAGTTTTAGGGTTATCAAAAAAGGAGGCTGCCGCCCGGCAGCCTCTTCTTTTTTTATTGTTTTAAAGGCCTACTTTTTAAGGTATTTAACCTTATTTATTGTTAAATGTCGTTCTGAAGCGGCATGATAGAGATGTTTTCTGATAAGACTTGATTTCTTCCTTTGAACCCATGTAAGATCAAGAATATATGATGTGCCGTCATTGAAGTGTAATAGTACTTTCTTTTGTTTTTGTGGCATTACTATTTCATTGATATCAACCCAGCTGAATGAATGCTTTTTAGGATTGAACATTCCGTATCTGAATTCTATTTTTTCGTTATCGACTGAAAAGTATTGCCCCCCTTGCTTTATTGAGCCAAATATAGCTATAATGGAAACAACAAGACTAATTGAAAAAGGAGCCGTTGAAAGTACAAGGGCTATACTTTCCTTCCCCAAGACTACATTCATCACAACTACATACATTCCTGCGAGAAAGAACAAGCCTGAAAAAATCCATAATAATATTTTTCTGCTTTTTGAAAACTCTTCTTCTGAAAGATTGAGATACTTATTTTCCATGATCAATGAATTAATAATTGGAATTTATTTTCTTTCATCAAACTCTGATCAATGTAAAAAACCCCGTTGATGAAATCAGTCTGCCTTACAGAACTTACGATCTCTTCACGCCTGGTCATGTTATCAGGATCATGAACTATAAATAAAAAATCGATGTTCTTAAGCTTCTTAAAGAGTAAGTTCTTTTCTGATTTGTTGGCTACGAGGGAATAACTTATGCCAGATGAGTTAACAGTAGCAAACCTACTGTATTCATCAGATCCTTCTGGTGATTTGAGAGCGGTTGTATTCTTTAAAGAGATTCCAAATTTCCTGTTAATAGCGAGTGATAACTTATAATCAGGCTCAGATGAAACCAATCCAATCACAATAAACTCTTCGCTGCTGCTAGAATCGAGATGGAGCCTTGTTATTTTTTTAGCATTCTTCATCTTTTCACGATGACATGATGGCTAAAGTTAAAGAAAAAAAGGAATTATACTATAGCGAAAGCTCTTTTATCCTTTTCAGGGCGACCCTGGAGGCTTCCTGTTCGGCTTCTTTTTTAGAAGCGCCGTGTCCCTCACCAAATTCTTTCGTATCAATAATCAGAGTTGTAGAAAAAATTGATTTTTTTATGTCGAAATCGTATTCCTCCTTATATGTAAAGATGAGATTTGATTTGTTTTTTTGGACCCATTCGAAAACGAGACTCTTGTAGTCGGTATCAGTGTTGACAATGTCGTTAATGTCGAGGTATTTGTTTACTATATTCTTTAATACCAGCTTCTTCGTTTTATTAAACCCTTTGTCGATAAATACTGCCCCAATGAGAGCTTCAAGAGCATCTCCATAAAGGTTTCTTATGGGATGAAGGATATTAATATGGCTTACAAGAATCTTATCTATTCCGATTGAAAAGGCAAGTTGATTCAGAATGTCCCTGTTTACAATCCTTGATCTGATTTTTGTGAGGAAACCTTCATTTGCTTCAGGAAATATTTCAAAGAGGTAATCAGAAAGTATTGCATCAAGTACCGCATCACCGAGGTACTCAAGCCTCTCATTATTCACCTTTTTACCATCAGGAAGTGAAAATGATGCGGAGCGATGGATAAATGCTATTTCATATAGCTGAAGATTACCTGGCCTGAAACCAAGAATCTTTTTAAGACTTGAGCTGAATTCTTGTTTGTCAAGCAGGTGAGTGCCATTCGTTTTTCTGAAGAAAAATGACACTAAGATTCAAACTTTTTTATTACAACAGATGCGTTGTGACCCCCAAAGCCGAAGGTGTTACTTAAGGCAACGTTCACTTTCCTTTTCTGAGCTTTATTAAGAGTCAGGTTCAGGTTCTGATCAATTTCGGGATCAGGGACAGAAAAGTTGATTGTTGGAGGAACTATGTCGTGAATAACTGACATAATAGCAGCAATAGCTTCAATAGCCCCCGCAGCGCCGAGCAGATGTCCGGTCATTGACTTTGTTGAGCTTATATTCAGTTTATAAGCATGTTCGCCAAATACACCGAGGATAGCTTTAGTTTCAGCAATGTCTCCAAGTGGTGTTGAAGTCCCATGGACGTTTATGTAATCAACATCTTCTGGTTTGAGGCCTGCCTCTTCAATGGCAAGCTTCATTACGTTACGTGCTCCTGTTCCTTCAGGATGAGGAGCAGTAACATGGTATGCATCAGCGGTGAGGCCTGTACCGACAATCTCGGCGTATATTTTCGCCCCTCTTGCTTTTGCATGCTCATATTCTTCGAGAATAAGAGTTCCGGCGCCTTCGCCAAGGACAAAACCATCGCGTGTTTTGTCGAAAGGACGGGATGCCGTCTGATAACTTTCGTTGTTTGTTGACAGAGCTTGTAACGCATTGAATCCACCAATGCCAGGTTCATTGACAGCAGCTTCGGAACCGCCGCTTACAAAAACATCTGCTTTGCCAAGCCTGATATAGTTTACAGCATCAATAATTGAATTTGTTGATGATGCACAAGCTGAAACTGTCGCGAAATTCGGACCTCTGAAACCGTATTTTATTGAGATTTGCCCTGCGGCTATATCTCCAATCATCTTAGGGATGAAAAAAGGACTGAACCTGGGTGTCCCATCACCTTCAACATAGCCTTTAATAGCCTGGTAGAAAGTCTCAATTCCCCCGACGCCAGAGGCCCAAATCACGCCAACTCTGTCTTTGTCGACAACGTCAAGATCCAATCCTGAATCAGCTATTGCCTCAGCTGTTGAAACCATGGCATATTGAGAATACAGGTCTATTTTATTGGCCTCTTTCCGGTCGAAGTATTTGGATGAGTCATAGTTCTTTAATTCGCATGCGAATTTTGTTTTAAATTTCTCTGTATTGAAGCGGGTTATCAGGACTGATCCGCTAACGCCGTTTTTCAACCCTTCCCAATATTCGTGCAAATTATTGCCAAGAGGAGTCAATGCTCCCAATCCTGTAACTACAACTCTTCTCATAAGTGCTTTTTAAAAATGCAATCTATTTTGCATTCTCCTCAATATACTTGATAGCATCCCCAACGGTGGCAATTGATTCAGCCTGATCATCAGGAATTCCGATATTGAATTCTTTTTCAAACTCCATAATCAGCTCAACAGTGTCAAGAGAATCAGCACCCAGATCGTTAGTAAAGCTGGCTTCAGGAGTTACTTCTGATTCATCTACTCCAAGTTTATCAACTATTATTTCCTTTACTCTTGTGGCAATGTCAGACATAATGATAATTTTTAATTAGTATTAATTTTAAACCATGCAAAGAAATATATTTGTACCTTATTTTTCAAATGATTTGATGTTTTTTTATCTATCATTCATCATAATTTATTGATAACAAATTAAATAAAGTGTAAAACAACCACTTAATGCCTGTTTTTAACAAAAACGACTAAATTATTGTAAATGAAGAATATAGCAATATTTGCATCCGGATCAGGTACAAATGCCGAGAATATTATAAAATATTTTTCGACCCGAAATTCGGCAAAGGTTAAACTTGTTCTTTCAAATCGGCGCGATGCATTGGTTTTGAAAAGGGCAGAGGCTCTTATGACAGATGCCGTTTTTTTCGACCGCGATGATTTGTGCTTAAACGGGAAGGTTGCCGGTTATCTTGAATCATATAAAATCGACTTTATCGCGTTAGCCGGCTTCCTGTGGCTGGTTCCGCCCCAAATCATTAAATCATACCATAATAGGATTATTAACATACATCCTGCTCTTTTGCCTTTATATGGAGGGAAAGGAATGTATGGCGATAAAGTTCATAAAGCAGTTATCTCGGGTAGGGAAAAGGAGTCTGGAATTACAATTCATTATGTAAATGATATCTACGATAATGGAGATATAATATTCCAGGCACGTTGCCAGGTTTTTCCTGATGATACACCAGAAAGCCTGGCATCACGCATACATGCCCTGGAATACATGTATTTCCCGGGGATCATAGAAGATCTTGTGAAGAAGTTACCCTGATCAGAGTGTGTTAAGCAGGCTCAAGTTGACCTCTCTGATAATCTCAAATCTTGATTTATTTATTTCACTTACTGGTTCCACTGGTGGTGCAACTACTTTTAATGGGTCAATAGCCAAGCCGTTCCTGTAGAATCTGAAATCGAGGTGAGGGCCTGTCGATAGTCCCGAGCTGCCTACATAGCCAATAACCTGGCCTTGTTTTACCATTGCTCCTGTTTTTATGCCAGAACCAAATCTGCTTAAGTGGAGGTATGCTGTTGAATAAGTGCTGTTATGTTTTATTTTGACCATTCTTCCATTTGTTCCATCGGAAGTAACAGAGATTACTCTCCCATCACCAACCGAATGTACTTCTGTGCCTGCTGGCGCAGCATAATCAACACCAAGATGAGGTCTTCTGATTTTCAACACGGGATGCATCCTGCTTGTGGTATACTTTGAACTGATCCTTGAATAAGTCAGAGGAGCCTTTAAAAATGCACGATGAAGACTGCTGCCGTCAATGTCGAAATATGATTCTTTGCCGTCCTGTATGAATGGAATTGCAGTATAGGTCTGTCCCGAACTTGTGAATTGTGCGGTAAGTACTTTACTTATTTTATAAGGTTTGTCTTCAATATATTGTTGCTCATAAACAACTTTGAACTTGTCGCCTTTTTCAAGACCAAAAAAATCTATCGTCCAGGCAAACAACTCTTCGGATAAGTAGTAAGCAATCTCAGTATTAAGCCCCTGATCAAGCACAGCTTCCCAGAGCGATGTGTTTATAGTTCCTGACGCATATATGATCTTCGTTGTAATCTCTTTGTTGAATGCAGTAATATTAAGTGAGTCTGTAAAGCTGAATACATAAGTTGTAACCGGGTTATGTTCATAGATCATATACCGAGTTCTTCCCGTTTCTTTCTCACAGAAAAGGGCATAGTTCTTACCTGGTTGAACCTTTCTGACATCAAATACCGATGATGAATTTCTTAAAGCCTGGTCTATCTCAGGCATCGGAACTCCGCCATCAAGAAGAATATCTGAAATAAACGAGTTCTTCCTGATCTTGCCCTGCACAATAGTGAATGAATCACTTGGGATCCCGTACATCAGATCATTGGTTTCAATTTCCCGGGCTACCGCTGAGTCAGGCGGCACTACGGCGAGATCGTGATTAGGATCAACTCCGATATTGCACGAGTTGAAGAAAAGAATAACTGATAATATTGAGAGGGCAATGCCTTTGTATTTCATAGAGTTCGTCAGGTTTTGATCACGATATTAATAATTCTGTTCGGAACTACAATCACATTTGAAATATTTCCTTCAGCAATCCATTTTTTAGCTCTTTCATCAGCAAGAACTGTCTGAATAATTTCATCCTTCTGCATGTTTACGGGGAGCTGAATACTGAACCGCATCTTTCCGTTAAACGACACCGGATAATCGAAATTGTCTTCTTTGAGAAATTTTTCTTCATATTCCGGCCATGGTTCGTAAGCAAGTGTTTTATTGTGTCCAAGCAATTGCCACAGTTCTTCTGCTGTATGAGGCGCAAATGGTGCAAGAACGAGAGCGAAAATCTCAGCAGTATTTCTTGTTACCTTGCCTTTTTTTGTTGCCTGGTTAAGGAAGATCATCATCGCTGATATTGCAGTGTTGAAATGCATACCTTCAATATCGGAGCCTACTTTCTTTATCATCTGGTGCAGGCCTTTTAATATTTCTGCATCTTCCTGGCCGTCAGAGATATTCCCTGACTCTGAAAAGAACCGGAAAGAACGGCCTAGAAACCCATGCACTCCTTTGATGCCCTTTTCGTCCCATGGTTTTGTTGCATCGAGAGGGCCAAGGAACATCTCAAAGAGGCGAAGTGTGTCAGCTCCATAATTTGTGACTACAACATCGGGATTAACCACATTTTTAAGCGACTTCGACATTTTTGCGACAATCTGCTTTACTTCTTTGCCTGATGTTTTGTGATAGAATTTCCCATCGCGCTCTTCGATCTCGTCAGCCGGGACTTTAGCTCCTGTTTCAGATTCATAAGCAAAAGCAAGTATCATCCCCTGATTGAACAGTCTCTGGTATGGCTCATCGGTTGAAACAATACCAAGGTCAAAAAGAACCTTATGCCAGAAACGGCTGTAGAGAAGATGTAGTACTGCATGTTCGGCGCCCCCGATATACAGATCTACCGGCATCCAGTATTTTTCCTTTGCAGGATCAAATATCTTATTGTCGTTTATGGGATCGATATACCGTAAATAGTACCAGCACGATCCTGCCCATTGGGGCATTGTGTTGGTTTCCCTTCTCCCTTTGCGGCCGTTTTTATCTGTAACAATAAGCCAGTCGCCTGCATTTGCAAGAGGAGACTCACCTGATTCACCAGGGAGATATTTCTCAAGCGGTGGCAATTCGAGTGGCAGCTCGCTATCGCGTAACATAGTGATTTCCCCATCTTCCCAATGAATTACAGGAAATGGTTCTCCCCAGTATCTCTGCCTGCTGAAGAGCCAGTCGCGTATCTTATAATTTACCTTTGCTTTACCTCTTGCAGTTGATTCGAGCCAGTCGGTCATCTTTTTTATTCCATCCTGCTTGTTGAGTCCGTTCAGGTCGATTCCTGTTGATGAATCTGATGAATTTATGTATTTACCATCCTCGGTCCAGCATTCATAACCTTTAAGGATTTTTGCCCTCTGCTCAGGATCTTTTACCATCGGGTCGAGGATACAAACTATTGGAATTTCAAACTTCTTTGCAAATTCGAAGTCCCTTGTGTCGTGTGCAGGTACAGCCATAATAGCGCCTGTTCCATAACCTGTCAATACATAATCAGCAATCCAGATGGGGATCTTTTTCCCATTCACCGGGTTTGTTGCAAAACTGCCTGTAAACACCCCTGTTTTTTCCTTTGAAAGATCAGTTCTGTCAAGGTCTGACTTCATTGAGGCGGCGTAAATATATTCTTTGACAGCATTTTTCCTGTCGCTTGTAGTCAGCTTTTCGACAAAAGGATGTTCTGGAGCAATGACCATATACGTTGCTCCGAATAGTGTATCGGGACGTGTTGTGAAAACAGTAAGTGTTTCATCAAGGCCTTCAACTTCGAAATCGACTTCAGCGCCTGTCGATCTGCCTATCCAGTTACGCTGCATATCTTTAATGCCTTCGGGCCAGTCGAGTGTATCAATTCCTTTCAGAAGTCTTTCAGCATAAAGAGGAATACGAAGCATCCATTGTTTAAGGTTTTTCCTTATAACCTTGTTTCCGCATTTTTCGTGTGAGCCATCTGAAAGAACCTCTTCGTTTGCGCAAACGATCCTGCAGCTGGGGCACCACCATACCTGGGCATTGTCATAATATGCAAGCCTTTTCGAATCGACATATTTTTTTATTTCAGAGTCGCCCTCCTTCTTTATTTCTTCAGGTATAGGGAGTTCTGAAACAGGTCTTCCTTTCTGCAGTTTTTCATCAAACCATGTATTGTATAGCCTAATAAATATCCACTGTGTCCATTTATAATATTTTGGATCGGTTGTGTTTATCTCCCTGTCCCAGTCGTAGCTAAGGCCAATGCCTTTAATCTGTTTTCTGAAAGTATCGCAGTTTTTGTTTGTTATGATTGCAGGGTGAGTTCCTGTTTGTATTGCATATTGTTCTGCGGGAAGACCAAAGGCATCCCATCCCATCGGATGAAGAACATTAAAACCCTTCATTCTTTTATACCTGCTGAATATATCAGTAGCTGAATATCCTTCAGGATGTCCTACATGTAATCCCGCGCCTGAAGGATAAGGGAACATATCAAGTACATAGAATTTTTTAGGATTTGAAATATCGTCAGACATTTTGAACGTTTTATTTTCCTCCCAGTACTTCTGCCACTTCTTCTCGATTTCGCTAAAATTGTAATCCATTTTCTTCTTTTATGTTACAGAACTGCAATAAGGTGGCAAAAATATGAAAAAGTCAAGCACGTTGAATAACGGCTGAGATGAAATATTTGGCAAAACGGCGATTTGATTATACTTTTGCATTTTTATAATGGTCCCGTAGTTCAATGGATAGAATGACAGATTCCGGTTCTGTTGGTTGAGCGTTCGAATCGCTCCGGGATCACAGAGGGAGGATTAACAATTGTGTTGATTCTCCCTTTTTTGTTTTGAAGTCAATCTGTATAACAAACCAGGAGCGATGGGAACAGAAGGGTAAGGAGCATTCGAACCGAACGCACGAAGTAAGTAAGCTCATATTTTATTATTTAATAGAGGTTTGCTAAAACCCCCATACATCAATGGATATTAAGAAGGATATTTTTTATGCAGAACAACACAAGGTACATTTGATTATGTTAATAACACTTTTAAACCCCTTCATCAAGTTTTGTTGTTAGTATTTTTTTACCTGATTGAAGAATGAGAAATTCATACTTCCGGTAGTAATAAGGGGAATCAGTTCATCGAATAATTTGTTGCTTCTCAGTTTTTCGCCAACTGCTCTTAGTTTCTCCATATTTTCTATGTGGTAAATAAAAAACCAGGTGTTCCCTTGCATTCCTTTCACAAGTTCACAATCAATAAAACCATCCTGTTTTTGGATAAAATCGTTGATAAGATCTGCCTTTTCTAAAAGTTGCTCATCAGTTGTGGTTTGCAATACTTCGATTTTTACAAACTCGGTAATAAATGTTGTTTTCATAATAAGCTATTTAAAAGTTTATGAAAACAAAAATAAAGTGTGCTTAACTGAAGAAATAGTATAAAAACGACAACTACGTTAATTTCCCAATTTGTAATATGGAGTCGTTCTGATTGACAAAATCTCTTGGTGTACTACCTGCAAAACGCTTAAATTCTTTGATAAAGTGCATTTGGTCAAAGTAACCATTATCATAAGCCAGGTCTGATAGTTTTGAAAAATCGTTGTAAAGAAGCCGGTTCAAACTCGAATGAAAACGATTCAAAGTACCAAATGTATTTGCAGGAACACCGACAAATTTATTGTACATACGCTCCAAATTACGGATACCTATATTGTTTTGCCTGCAAAAGTCGGTTATTTGCAATGAATTATCACCATGTTTAAGAGCCTTGAAAATTTTTTGAAATCTTTCCGGATTATCGGTATTATGAATAAGAAGCAGGACCAACTCCTTTTCGATAATATCCAATCTTGCTCTCACATCGGGCGCCTCTTTTAATCTTTCGCTAATGTTTTTTGTCCAATTGAGGCCTACTTCGATACTTCCCAGCAATTGATTTTTAAATTCTGAGACGGGAATCTTTATGAATGGATAAAACCCTTCAGGAAAAAAACAAATACCGAGCGTATGAACTTTGCCGGAAAGTTTTAAATGAGCATTCATATAATGGTCCTGTAAACCAGAAAAATATACATTATCAAGCAAATGATCATTACCATTAATTGAGAAAATATGAGGGGTATCGCTAAGATTAAATCTAAGATTTATATTTCTCTGAGGAATTAATTTGTGGTTCACTTGCATAAGATCAACACGGAATTCCCAAAAAAACTTTATAAAATTCTTAAGCAGAGGATGCTGAACGTGATATTTTATTATTTCATGCTGCATATGATATTTTCGGCTGAACTTCCAAAAATATTAAATACTACTAAATTCTTGAATATCCGGTAATCCGGCAAATTTGTTTTGCTGCCAACGTGAGTCTGGCCTTTCCGGTATCCATAAAATATGTAACGGGCACTTCATTAATGTAGCGGATTGCTGATCTCCTCTTCGGTCAGACAAGAATTTAATGTCGTCAGGGTAGTTTTAACTGCCAAAAGCTCTCTTATTTTTTAAATTCTCTTATTTTTTCAAAATTATCAGCGACAAACTGACTTGCCGGACTATTTCCACAATTGCTGCAAACTAAACTATACCAGCCATTTAGTGTATTGCACCTTATGCAGGAATGCCTGGCAACTATTTCGGTATACCATCTTTCCCAACCCACTTCCTTTATCCGGTCCAGCGATTGAAATAACTCTGCCCTATGCGCCATTTTGGTCTGAAACTCTTTTAACTGTTGACAGGGATACTCTTTGCATTCAGAACAAAACTCAATTTCTTTTTTTTCACTGCATTCCCTGAAATAACATGTGTTACAATGGGCTGAAAGCACATCGCTTCGGCATCCATTACATCTGACCTGTTCATAAGGTATATGTAAACGCTCTGCTATCCCTTTCAAATTGTTAGTATTATTCTCCTGTGTCGCCATGTAGATTCCACACGATTTGCACAGTAATCCGCATACAGCGGCAGTTTTCTTATCCGGTAAGACATTATTCATTTCAGGCAGCTATCTGATGATGTATTATTACACTTGTTCTTTCTTTAATCATGTCCCAGACTGGACAGACTCCTTTAACTGATGCTATCACTGCATCAAATTCCTCAGTGGTTAATTCTGAGACTTTGATATCAATATACAAATGAATCTCCTCAAGTGATGTCGGATGGGATTGCCGGCGTGTTCCTTCTGCTTTTACTGAAAAATTCTCAACGTTTTTGCCCTGTCGTCTCAGCCTAACCAATAAAGCTGTCCCTATGCATGACGATAAGCTCAATAACAACAATTCAAGGGAGGTGTATCCAAGATTATCTCCAAAGGGAGGAATGTAATCTATCGCGATGGCTTTATTACCCTCTACAATACCTTCGAATAGCAAACGATCGTTCACGAGATTTAACGATGCTGCAACCTGTTTATTTTTGTCTGTCATAACTTAATGGTTTATTATTATGATGTAAAAATAGCGTAGTGGTGAAAAATTTCATTGTGGCATTATTGCCATTTATATATGTTGATATCGCCATTTTATTTATTTAATTTTAAAAAAAACCGAGTTCATGACAATAGCATTTTTAGCATACCCCCAATGCTCATTATGGAGTTTAATCGGCTCTTGCGAGATACTTCAGAAAACATGCAGAATTGCAGAGATTTATTCAGGCAGATTTCAGGTCAGGCAAAGCTGCGACTTACTTATAGTATCATCAACCCGGGAGAAAACAATCCAGGGCAGCTACGGTAACTTTTTCGGAACTGATAAAACAATTTACGAGATTAAGAGACCTGATATTTTAGTTATACCGGGATTCGACAGGGGTTTTGATTCAGTTTTGTCGGATTGTGAGATGATTGAAAAGATTCGTGAGTTCTATAACGAAGGTACTGATATTGCCACTGTATGTACCGGTTCGTTTATTCTTGCAGCTACCGGACTGCTTGATAATAAAATAGCAACCACGCATTGGCTTTATTCGCATGAGTTTACCAACAGGTTTCCAAAAACCGAACTGGTGATTGACAGAATGATGATTGACCACGATCGCATTTGTATGAGCGGGGGTGCATCGTCATTCCAGAATTTAATGATTTATCTCGTTGAAAAATACATCAGCAGGGAACTGGCTATCTTTATGACGAAATTGCTTCTTATTGATAACAACCGGTTTCTGCAAAGTCCTTATACCATTTTCAACGGACAAAAAACGCATGGTGATGAGTCGGTATTATTAGCACAACAAGCTATTGAGAAACGGACTAATGAGTTTATTACCATAGACGAACTCGCCCAAATAACCAATATGAGTAAACGAAACTTCTTACGACGTTTTAAGCAGGCAACTGGTGATACCCCTTTTGTATATATGCAACGTACCAAAGTTGAAGCAGCCAAGACAATGATGGATGGTTCGCAGGACCATCTTACAGACATTGCCCTGAAAACTGGGTACAATGATTTTTCATCATTCCGTAAATCATTCAAAAAATATACAGGGATTGCTCCGCAGGAATATCGTAAAAAGTATACCTATTATAACTACCTCGGATAAACAATATCCTCTGCAAGGTTTTGCGGCGTGTGCGGTTTGCTCATAATTCTATCTCAGTTCTAAATATTACCACAGCATCTCCTCTTATTTGAATCAATTTAGGTAATTCATTTTCAATCTCGACCCTAACATTTATGAAACCAATCCTACCAATTATCTCTCCTTGTCTGCCATTAAATTCGAACTTATTATCTGAATACTCAATGATTTTATTTTTTACTAAATACCCGCCCAATGGACCATTGGCATTTCCGGTAACCGGGTCTTCGTTAATTCCTATTGCTGGAGCAAACATTCTGCCATATGTCAAAATTTGTGGATTATCAGAATCAAATGTAAAGACAAAATATCCGTTGCATCCAATCAATTTACTTAAACTTGCTAAAAGACTGAAATCAGGTTTTAAATCATTGAGTTTTTTTCTATCCTTTATACCAATCATTACCTTTGAATGCCCTGTGGATGCAATCTGAATTGGGCATTTTTTATCGATGTCTTTCTCATCTAATCCTAATGCTGTAAATAATATTTTTGTTGTATCAAAATCTAAAGTAGGACTCAACTCAAACTTCCCTTGTGTCATGATAACTTGATAATCTCCATGTTCTTTTAATATCTCAAATGGTAGAATGCCTATTTTGGTTTTATATCTTAAAACACATGAATCCAGAGAATCTTCCAATGCTTTAGCGTACATTGCAGCAATCGTGGCATGTCCACAAGTTGGAACTTCAGTTCTTGGTGTAAAGTATCTTATTTGACCATCGCAGTCATTGTCGTCAGCTGATAAAAGAAAAGCAGTCTCAGAATTATTTAATTCTCTGGCAATCAATTGCATTTGTTTATCGCTCAATCCGTCTGCGTTAACTACAACTCCTGCTGGATTGCCTTTAAATCTCTCTTTGGTGAAGGAATCAATCTGGTATATTATTAGTTTTTTCATTATCGTTTCGATTTTATTGAGAGTTTTGTTCCATGAATATTATAGTGATTAGTGTTTTCATGAACGTTGGAGTTATTTGGGTTTTTTCTAAAGTCCTTATGGTTTGTCACTCTGCCAACTTCTTTATATAATCCGGAGTTGAAGGGTCATCCTGAAAAATATCACTTTGCTTACCTGTTGAAAGAGCGCACTTGTCTACCCAGGATAAACCTTTGTTCCCAAATACGGTAACCTCTGTCTTAAAAGCAGGGTCTTCAAGAGCCTTATCCATGCTTACAAAATCATAATTGTTCGCTTTATATAATTCGATAAGAGAATCCAAATAGTCCGAGTTGAGCCAACTTGCATGCAATAATAATACCTGTTGAATATTTCTACCAAACACGTTTTTTGATTGCATTTCATAGTATTTGAGCTTATCCTCCATATATGCAATATAATCATTTCCAATTTGGTGCATAAGAGCAGTGTCTTTTTTTTCTTTTGTCCTTTTGTAAGCTAATGCAAACAAATAATCATCATTATCAATTGTAACCGGAGCTGCTGAGTAGCGGTGCTTATTTAAGAATTCGTTTAAAGAATCTGCTTTGGTTTTTGTATTGCCAACATGAAGAAATGGATGCCTGAAGTACTTAACCTGTTTGTTTTGTTCATTGAGTATTCTTCTGATTATGATTTCACCTTTTAAAATATCTTCGGTATAGTCATGAAAGGATACGTTATTGTAATCGGGATGTGAGTAAGTATGATTTCCCAGTTCCAGGCCACTAGCAATCCAATATTTTAAAAGATCAACCTGGTATTGGATTATACCTTCATTGTCATAAAGTTTTTTCTCATTTACAAATCCAATGGCTGGAATTTTATTAGTTTTTAACGAAAGGGCAATTTTTTTAAATAAATCTTTTTGATATGTTGAGTCTGTAATCCCATAGTTTACAACTGGCAAATCATCAAATGTAAAACAGACTTGTTTTTGTTGTCCAAATAATACCACATCGAGAATCAACAATGCTATCACTAAAATTCCTTTCATGTACTGTCTTTTGTTTTTGGTTATGTCATACCTAAATGGCTGTATTTCTCAAGGCACAGCTCTGTCAGTCACAGTATGATATATCAATAAATTACCTTGGCGGATTGACAATTGACGTTGAAGGTAATGAAAAAATGGTGAACACAAAAAAACTAAGAGAGGGAATGGGGGTGGGTGGGACTATCAGGCTTAAAGTTTGATATAGTAAATTGTTTTACAATCAAAGCCATATATACATTTTCCCAAATAAACAGTCATTTTATCATCTCCCAGAGTCATGTAATTTGTTACAGGAGGAACTGCAATTTTATTTGGACCCAATATATCTTATTGTGATACTATCTTTCTGAATGGAATATTGGAAAATTGATGGCACCCCATCGTAACTTGACTTAGTAAATATCAAGTCATTTTTGTTATACAAGGTATCATTATGATTATCTGATTTGAACCAGGTACCTTGAATGGATGAAAGAAGCGAGGAGTCATCAACATAATCATAGCCAGCGACTAGAACACAAAGGAATAAAGGTATAATTAAGAATTTCATGGTCAGTGAATTAGGTAATTGACTTAGGGCAAATAATGTGCCGGAAACTATACTTTTGATGAAATTATTTCGTTTCTTTCCACAACCTCGGGAAACATATGCCAAAATTTCCAAGTTAGTCTTAAAGTTTATTATTTAGAAGATTGTCAATTTTTTCAATTGTTCCTGGGAAACTGGGTCTTAATATCGTACCAAAATCAACAATAGTTCCATTTTTATCGATAAGTAAATAATGTGGAATACCTTGAAAACCAAATTTGTTTTGGTAATAGTAGAATTCATCTGAATTTAAAAAATAGTGTTTCCCGCCAATCCCAATTTCATTGATTTTCTGTTTTGCAGTAGAACTGTCAGATAAGCAGATGAAAACAAACTCAATATCTTGTCCTTCATATTTGGGCATCAGCTTTTTTGAAGTATATAATTCAGGTAGGCATGGAGGACACCATAGGGCCCAAAAGTCAACGTATATTACTTTATTCTTGTTATTTCTTATTATTCTATTTATGAGATCTTTCCTTACAGGATAGTTAAATTTATAACCAGTTGATTCATTTTTCAAATCGGATTCTCCCAACATAGCGTCAGATAAACTTGAAGGATTTATGGTATACTCCTTGAGATATTTGTATCTGTCATAAAGCGTTTTCAAAAGGAAAGGCTCCTTTATTTTGCTTTCAACGAAATAAAGATTATCCTCAAACATTTGTAAAAAATGGTTGTTGAGGAATTGATTATAATGATTACTTAATACAAATTGGTTAAGTAATTCATTTTTAGAGAAACTTGATAATTCATCAATAAAAAGAGAGTCTCGTTTATGATCTTTTACTCCTCTTTTGTGTTTTGTAGCTATCATTCGCATATAGAAATTCTGATAGTTTGAGATTAATTGGTAGTAATCTGAACAAATTATTGATTTATTAAAATTTTGCTCAAGACTATCCAAAAAGGAAAAAAAGCTATTGTACCTTTTAGCTGTTTCAGCCGGAGATATTTTACTTTCCGAAAAGAAACCAAGTAACGCAGTATAATAATCGACATCTATAGTCGTTTTTGCCCATTTCCGGAACTCCTCTGAAGGATTGTTTTCCGAGATGAAAGTGAAAAGTTTGGTGTATGACTCGTTTCTGTAATCATCGCAATACTTTTTATATGCATCGGATGCAAGATTATATCCTCTGTCATATCGACCTAAATAATAGTCTGATAAGAATTTATTTACATTATTATTAAGATTATCAGTATTCCCATTGAATCTGGCGTGTATAATATCCCTGAAGTCTTTTTCTATGTAAAGACTGTCACCTGGATGAACTATAATAATATCTGATACAGGTTTTAAAATAATCTCCCTTGCTATTATCGGATAGATCTTGAAATAAAATGAACCATCAGGGGCAATTAAAGTAGTGTATTTGTTTTCATAACCCTTAAAATCAGGAATCTCAAGGGTAATCTCTCTTACATCAGGATACACATCCAAATTATGAATAGTTCCATAGATAATAGTTGGTTCTCCAATAGGTATTGAATTTGTGTCCAGTACAGAATAAGATATTGAAAATGCCTTGGTTTTTTCTGTTTTATTCCGGCAACCAAATTGAGTACAAATTATGCTTATTAACACAAAACCAAAAAGGAGTTTATTCATGTTGAACAGGTTAAATTTCATGGCTGACTAATGCGTTTTTGAAGATAATAAAAATTTCAGAACACGATAGTAATCTTAGCGGAATTGAATGTGAGCAGTGCGTGACTCACGATACTAATGTAATACCAGTCAGATCAGCGAGGTTGTTTTTTAAAAAAGCAAAAGTCAATTTATCCACATTACAGTTAATAAACTTTACTCGCTTAAATTTTTTATTGTTCTTAAAGAATGTATTTAGCAGTGTAATATTTTGAAATTTAACACCATAGAAAGAACAATTTTCAAAATGACTGTCTTCTATTTTACCTTCAAAAACAATATCCTGGATAGCCATGTTAATAAAACTTGTACCAAAAAGCCTGGTATTTAAAATTGTATTCTTACCGAAGCCCCCGTTTATAAATTCCCCATTAGCTAGATCAGTTCCCGTAAAATCACAATTTTCAATAAAACTCTTTGAAAATTTTGTGCCTTTTAGTGAACTGTTTTTAAAATCATTCTTGTTTAACATTGAATTCTGAATATGGCTGTTACTGATGTCGGAGCTTGTAAAGTCGCAGTTATATACATTATTTCCATTAAGAAAAAGTCCCGACAATTCCGAACCTACAAACACACAATTTTGAATATTTGAGCTGCTTAATTTTTCGTGTAAATTTTTCAGTCCTGAAAAGTCACTATTGATAAGGTTTAATTTTGACAAATCCCAGCCTGGCTTTTTATTTTTAGTTACTAATAGCTCGTTTGGATTATTATCAGTTTTCTCTCTAAGTGTTTTTTCTGCCTCGGCAGATTGAAAATTTTCAGAAAAATAATTGAGGTCTACACCTAAAATTTCTGCAAGGCGATTTAATGTTGGTATGTCAGGCATTGACTCACCTCTTTCCCATTTTCCTACTGCCTGTGGGCTTTTTGCAATTTGTTTTGCCAACTCTGCCTGAGACAGGTTTTTGTTTTTTCTTGCCATGGCAATTTTGCTGCCTATTATATTTGAGTTTATCATTTTAAAACTATTTAATCTCACAATCAGTTGAAGTTACTATTTCTTTTACAGCATCAGCCACTGCACGGAAGTCTTTTTTTAGAATATGGTCGTGGTTGCTTTTAACCTTAGTCTTGATCCTGATGTTGGGATTTCTTTCTATTACTGCATCTACTCCTGAACGGATAAGCTCTTGTTCATCTCCTTTACTTCCTAAAGAGGATCCTGAAGCAAGCACATATAGAGTTGGCACTGTAATTTTATTTACAACAGGATCCAGCTCTTTTTTACCAGCTATCCGACCAAGTTCTATATTTATCTCTGCCATTTTTGAAGCCGACAATCGTGGTGTAATACCTGTAGGACGAAGAATCCACATTAAAGGATTTAACCTTCGGAATAGCTTTCTTATTCGTGTTGCCATTTCTGGTGTCATCCAGTCATAAGGTTGTGCACCGTCAACCAGCACCGCACCATAGCAACGGTCAGGATTAGAACTAGCCCAATGTGCTGCAATAAAAGCGCCATAAGACCAACCAATCACAATACATTTTCTTATTCCTCTTGCAGCTAAAACAGCGTCTACATCACGAATACAAGCCGCAAATGAATAGTCAGAAGAAGTACCTGACTTTCTACCTCTTGCTCTTTCATCATACAATATGTGTCTGTAGTCAGAACCTAGTTCTGCAATGACTTTACTCCAGTAATTCAGAGTGGCGAACTGACCATTTAAGTATACCAGAGGAATTCCATTACCACCAGTGTCGGTAACATACAATGCTGTATCATCAACGGGTACCATCCCATCCCAGGCCTGGTGAACTTGTTTTTTACTTTTAATTGCATCGGCAGTTTTATTGTCTGCTGATTTAAAAATTAGCATCATAATATTTAATTTTTAATTTCTTTGATGCTACAAAGTTATTTCGTCCAATACCTGTAACACTAATAAAGACTGCTACTTATAGTTGCTTATTGGCTACTTGCTGTTGTATTTTGACAACTATTCATTGTTTTGTTGTCTATTGTAACGTAAGCATTCGGCCAGGCACATCTTGACTGCCATTTAGGGTATTTCTATTTTGATCCAGTAAGTTTTTCAACTTTCCTGAAGTTCTTTGACATTATTAAGAAAATGATTTGGATGGTCAGTTTTTTCCAAATAAATCCAG